>DASWXD010000136.1:0-25749 GCA_036405675.1 Sediminibacterium sp. | reverse complement strand
ACTCGGATAGGCTGGTCATCACCGAATTTTTTTTCATAATTAGCCGCTAAGCTAGCTGCATAACCAGGATTTATAGATCCTTCATAAGGACCATTTCCAGCAACACCCACTACTCGCTCTGATGTAGCGGCTGTATCTTCTGTAGCGGCAGCCTGCTCTTTCTGGCAGGAACTAAACAGAACTGTTACAAGCATAATAGTTCCCAATAGGAATACAAGCTTTTTCATAAGTCTTAATTTAGGTAGGGGCTATCTAAAACAGCACACCGATAATATATACCTGCAAGTTAATAAATCCCTGATTTTAACAGGGTGTTTATTATGAAGAAATATGAAAAAAATCTATTAAATTAATGATAATCAATTATTTAATAGTATTTGATTGATAAAAAAACGGTGTTTTCAACGCATAAAAAACGGTGTTTTCCTCGTTTTTTGCGTTTTTCATCGTTTTTCCTGCCCTTTCCTGACGGCCATTTTATTCTACGCCAGCCCTTCCGGGCATCTGAATTGCAACTATTTGCGGGAATGGGATCTTTGTATTCAGGTATTATGGCCGGACTGCATAATTCATAGACAATTATCTATGCCCCCCTCAATTCTAAAGGCTCTTTCATACACTTTTTGATTGAAAAACCAGTTACCATCCAAATTACTCCAGCAATGAGTAATGCTGCCAGAACGGTAGTGATGTCTGGTAGCCTACTGAGGAAAATTCCCTGGTTCGTTAATTGCGTATACAACAGGAATTGAATAATCCCTACCATACAAAAAGACAACAAAATGATGACCAGTGTACCTGGTAGAAAACGTAAAAACAGAAAACCCCTTAGCTGTGAAGGAGAGGTTCCTAATGTGATTAATAGACGGATATCTTCTCGCGAAGAGGCAACTGTTAACTGTATGAATAAGGTAAATACCAATAATGCAAACGAAAACAGAATGATACCCGTAACCCCTGAGATACTTACCACGATATCCACTACACGGCGGTATTTACTGAATCTTGTTTTGTCAGCATCTGTGGAAAGATTTTTCCCTTTCAGATAAGCTGTCAGCTGCGGATTACCCGCATCCCTGGTTTTAATGATGACTCTGGAAGGTTTCAGGTCCTGTTTCTGTCCAAAAACAGTATTTCCCCAGTTCATAAACTCTTCAGGTACCAGCAGAGAAGAGATCCTGTCACTGAATCCGACTACCCGTCCATTAAATGTGACCATCCCTTTAGGCCCATATACATTCACCTTAAATACAATCATCTTTACCACCTGCTGTGTTAACTGCGGCAAATTCTGCGAAAAAGAAAACTGGAAATTGTAAAAGTCAAGAAACATATTAGGCGCTATAATCGGAATGAACATCGCATTTTCATTCCATGTCCAATCCTTTGCAGTAATGTCGATGAACTCTTTGGGAACACTTTCAAAAGCAATATCTGTGTAAAAAGGGAACCTGTCACTGGCACTCTGGATAGATGCTTTGAAACGACTGGGCGTAAGTAATCCTACAGATTCCACATAGGCCTGATTCTGGAGATCCTTAATCTCACTTTCTGTTAATCCGGTTGCCCCCAGATTCTGATCAGTGATGGTTTTATTAATGACCAGAAAATTAGCCACACTATCCCTGTTATTCTTACTGTATAAAAGATCCCGGTAGTCTGCCTGAAGCTGCACTGCAGTCAGCATTAATATGATGGCAAAAGATAATCCAGTCATTGCCATCATATACCTACTACGGCCTGTGCCGGAGCGGATGATTTTTTTCAGCAAGACATTCAATCCATGCATATAATCTGTTGTTTCTTTATAAGTGTAATTGCCTGCTATAAGTAAAATGACTGTCTTCGTCCAGGTCGGTAATGATGAAACCCGCGTCTCGTTTCCGGCACTCTCTTGCAATCAGGGCAGCTGCTTTTTGGGTGTTCTCAATATCCAGATGACTAAAAGGCTCATCCATGATCAGCCATTCAAAAGGCTGCATCAGTGACCGTATGATCGCTATCCGCTGCTGTTCGCCATAACTGCAGAGGCCTGCCTCCTGATCCAGGATTTTTTCAATGCCCAGTTCTGCAGCCATTTCATGAATCACCGATGATTCATAAAAAGGTTGCTGCATCACCCGCTTCAGCTCAATATTTTCTCTGGCAGTAAGCTGCGGAAATAAACGTAGATCCTGGAAAATGATACTTACCTGCTTTTGTCTGAGTAAGGCCAGCGCATCCCCCGTGATTGCTGTTGCTGGACGGTCGTCCAGCACTATTTTACCTTCATAATCATGACGGATCTGGTATAAAATATGAACCAGTGTGGTTTTGCCTGTTCCACTGGGAGCTTTGATCTTGATATATTCTCCCTGTGTAAACTGGACAGATGTATTCCATATAGCAGAGCCGTTTTGTGAGAAACGGTCTTTTAAGGGAGTTGGAATGATATGGTCCAGCAGAATTTTCATCAATACAATGAATCGAAATAATAAAGTCCTGCCTGGCAGGACCCTATTATTTTAAACATAACAAAGTTATTAATTGGTTCGGATGATGGCAGGTACTCCGCCCGGAAATAATTTTTCTTCCGATTCCTTTTCACGTTTTGCCTGCAGCCTCATGTCTACTGCTATATCTGTTATCAGGCTGGTTAAAGTTACCAGACTGTTTTGTTTTTCATTCTGCATCCTGACTTCCAGTCTGGCTTTTACAGACTTGCCATCAAAATTATCTGAGGTAGCCAGCACATCTTTGAATGTGTTTTTAGCAGTAGTTAAAGATTGTTGAAAACCTGCCGGGGCATCTTTACTAAAGCCATTAAGTGTATTGGCAATATCAAAATAAAACACGGTTGATTTTCCTTTAAAGCGGTCGAGTGCTTCTTTATTGATAGCCACTTTACTGGTTTGCGACATATACGCCGCATAGGTGAGAGAGTCGCTGGCGATCACCAGGTTTTTATCATCAGCCTGAATATACATGCCCATAAATGTAAACAGGTTGCCTGCTTTGTATACATTGTTTTGTTTTACCAATACGCCCTGTTCCACTGCCTTATCCATCACTTTTGCAAAACTGGCTTTATCTCCCACAGGTGCACTGAGTATCATTTTGCCGATGGGCTTTTTGCGTAACATACTACGTTCATCCTGTTTGGCTTCGGGTTCAGTGGTGGTGGTACCCAGATCTGATACAATCACTGCAATATCTCCTTTTAATGATTTATACAGGTCCTGGCTGCTCAGCCCGCTTTTTTCAAGAAAATTATTGACGAGCCCCTCCACTTCCAGTTGCTTCAGCAAACCACCGAAAATTTCAGGGTTAAATGCTGCTAGCATAATGCCATTGATATTCTGTGATGGGTAATGCTCCAGCATAGACAGATTCACAGTTGGACCTGCATACTGTTTTAATACACTGCTGAGTAATTGGTTGGTGTAACTGGTTGACGTAGCCAGGATCCGTCCATCTTCAAAACTCAGGGTAGCTGTGTCATAATTGTCTTTTATCAACTCTTCCAGTTTGGGTAACTGAAAAGACATCATACTTAATGCAGCCAGTGAACTGTTGGCACTGGTAAATACGTAACCATCTGCTTTTTCTTTGAACATATCCGTAAAAACAGACAGGTCGGCAAGTGATTCTTTGATGGACTGCGTAAAGTAATGAGCCACTTCCTGTTTCATCTCCGCTTCTATATTTGCGGGAAGTGGCTTTTTGAAAGTCATGGCAGTAGTATCATACACAGGTTTCAGTGTATGCGTATACATGGTAACAATCACCTGCTGGTCGTTCCAAGCCAGCATACTACCATCGCTGGTGCTGATATGGCTGTAGTCTTTTTCCTTGGTGATGGATTTGCCTTTGAGTTCTTCCTGCTTTTGCAGATAAGCCGCTAATTTGCCCGCATCTTCCAAACCAGCAATCAGGCTGAATGTGTTGGAGGTGCTATTGTCTGCATGGGATTTCTGCTGACCAAAAACGAACATCTTATTGGACCAGTTAATGCCTGCATTGTTTTTCAGTTCCTCAATTCTGGCTTTGTCTTTTACATCCAGTGAATCGCCTTTGAAGACGCGGCTTAATAAGGTATCAATGCTGATGCCCCCCTTCTGCAGCTTATCTTTCATCTGTCCCGGATCCAGTACGAGTACAAATCCGGCTTCTTTAGGGATGTATTTTGCCTCTTTGGGCACATCGTTCTTGCAAGATGACATACTTACCGCAAACAGGACCGCCACAATGGGCAAATACAATAGTTGCTTCATAAAACGCAGATTGTTTTGTAAAGCACTAAGGTACTTCAAGCCCCCGATATGTCGGTTTTCTTTGTGTTTTACTTCACAATTGCCTGATAAATGGCTTCCTGGATGTTTGAACGTACGTTTAACTGACTGAGTTTATTGTTGTTACGCGTAGGTGTTACCCTGTTAGACAGAAAAATATACACCAGATCTTCTTTAGGATCTACCCATACACAGGTACCGGTAAAACCGGTATGTCCGAAAGTTGCCGGCGATACACTTTTGGATGGATAGGGCTCTTTCCGGGTTTCATTGTCTTTTTCAGGTTTGTCAAAACCCAGGCCCCTGCGACTGATACTGCTGTTATAGGCCGTGAACTTATCGATGGTGGCTTTGCTGAATAAACGAACTCCATTCAACTCGCCTCCGTTCAGCAGGAGTTGGTACAGTTTGGCCAGATCATACGCATTACTGAATAAACCCGCATGGCCGGCCACGCCGCCAAACATGGCAGCACCTTCATCATGTACATCGCCACGGATCAGTTGCTGCCGGAAATGTTTTTCTTCTTCAGTAGGAACGATCTGGTTAATCGGCATGCTTTCTCTCGGGCGGTACATGGTGGTGGTCATCTGCAGCGGCTCGTAAATGGTTTCACGTGCATATTCGTTTAAAGGTTTACCACTTACCGCTTCTACGATCTTCCCGAGAAAAATGAAATCGTTATCGCTATAAACATATTTGCCTGTTGCGGTCAGTTTACTTTGAAGGATGCGCTTATACAAAGTATCCTGCCAATCGTTTCTTACATACAGGTCTTCTGCTACCCTGAACTGGTGTTCATTATCTTTTTGAGAAGAAAAATACTGGGGCAAAGGTTTGCCGGTAGCAGTATCAATCACTTCTCTGTAAAAGGGAATAAAGGGGTTGAGTCCTGCCTGGTGTAACAGAATATCCACCAGTTTCAAAGGCGCTTTGTCACTTCCTTTTACCCAGGGCAGGTAATCGCCCAGTGTTTTATTGAGGTCTACTTTTCCTTCTTCATATAATTTCATGATAGAAACAGTAGTAGCCGAAATTTTGGTTACAGAAGCAAGGTCAAAAACCATATCAGTGGTAACCGGTTCTTTTTTATCAAAATTGGTATAACCAAATGCTTTGTTATAAGCGATCTTTCCGTTTTTGGCTACCAATACCACACAACCCGGTGCGGCACCTTTTTCGATGGCTTCTGTTGCAATCTGGTCAATTTTGTTGAGGGCTGCTGAAGATAGGCCAATCGATTCGGGTGTGGTTTTAGGGAAATAACTGTTGTAAACGATCCCATCTCCGAATTGCAGATTCTCGGTTACTGTAACAGGTAATTTTCCTTTGGGTTCGATTTTGCCCATGATCATTGATACTGCCGCTTCCTGCGTAAGATCATCGTCTTCGTAGCAGGCAATCAGGTTAGGGGCAGTGGCTACATTTTTAATAGCATAGGGGTTGCCGAAAACAAGTGTAAGGGTATTCAGCTGTTGTAACCCATTGGCCAGATACACAGAAGCGTTACTGATGCCGAAATTATTGGCAGGTCTGCGGCTGAAATTGTGCATACCTACAATTACTACATCATAATTTTTTGACCGGATGGTATTGATCAGTTGTGTGGCACCAGCGCTATCGCTTTTCTCGATAATGGTGACCGGGTTTTTATCGTCTTGTAATTCCTTACCTACACTGTTTTTACTGCCGAAGAGATATACATCTGCATTGTACTCTGCGCGCATCCGGGAGGCAATTGTATTTTCTGCAGGAGCGCCCATGCATACATAGGCCACTTTTTTTCCTTTGGTCAGCGGGAAGATATTTTCATTCTGTTTCCGTAACAGTGTTAAGGCATTGGCACTGAGCTGGGTTCTGATCTGGTTGGTTTTTTCGTTCAGATCGGCCAGTAACCCTTCTGTTTCAATGGGTGTGATTTTATGTAATCCCATGTTGTATTTGGCCAGCAATACTTTTTTTACGCGGGCATTCAGGTCATCCCAGGTTAATCTACCTTCTTTGATGGCTTCTTTTACTTTGGCAATACTGCCCGGTATATCACCTGGTAAACATAAAAGATCGTTACCGGCTATGAGCGACATCACCGAAGCTTCTCCCATCGGGAAAAATTTGGTTACACCCTGCATTTCCAATGCATCTGTAAAGGTAATACCCTGAAAACCGAGTTCATTGCGTAATAGACCAGTCACATTTTTATTGGATAAGGAACTGGGCAGATTAGCGGTTGTATCGATGGCAGGGATAGATAAATGTGCCGTCATGATACTTCCTACACCGGCTTTGATAAGTTCGCGGAAAGGATATAGTTCCAGATTGTCAAGTTGCTCGCGTGTTTTGTTGATCACGGGCAGGTCTTTGTGCGAATCAACAGACACATCTCCATGGCCAGGAAAATGTTTGGCCGATGCCATCACTCCCACATCCTGCATGCCTTTCATATAAGCCACCCCAAAGCTGGCTACCTTGTATTTATCTTCTCCAAAACTTCTGTCGTTGATCACGGGGTTCAGCGGATTGTTATTTACATCCACATCCGGTGCAAAATTTACCTGTATGCCGAGACGTTTACATTGTTCGCCCACGGCCTTTCCGAAGGAATAGATGAGTTTGCTATCGGTAGTGGCACCCATCATTAACTGCCTGGGGTAGTTGATCACGCTGTCTAAACGCATGCCCAGTCCCCACTCGCCATCAATCGAGATCAGTAAAGGTGTTTTGGCTATACGCTGGTATTCGTTGGTGAGCAAGGCCTGTCTGAGCGGACCTCCCTGGAAAAAACAGAGTCCGCCTACATTGTATTTTTTGATCAGTTCTGTTACCTGTGCTATATGTTCGGCACCGAGATTGCTGTGTGCGCGAATGATCATGAGCTGTGCAATACGTTGGTCCTTACTCAGCTTCCTGAATTTCTTTTTCACCCAGCGTTCTGCGGCAGGGGATGTTTGATAAAAATCCTGCGCATACATGCCCAGTGTGCTTACGAGCAGACAAATCGTTAATGCGGCGGAGATAAAATAGTTTCTTTTCATATAGCAAATTGAGGAGGCACAAGTTAGCAATTATACGGCTATGATGGTTTTATCAAAACCGGAATAAGACCGGTTATAAAAAAGGCCGTCACAGGTTCTTGTGACGGCCTTTCTATGAAAGAATGGGTTAGGCTTCTTCGGTTTCTTCTTCCGGCTCTTCGCTCAGCTTGGGATCAATATTATTAGCCTTGATGATGGCGAACCATTTGATCATTTTTTTCATATCGCTGGCGTATACCCTGTCAAAATCCATGTCTGGATATACTTTCTGAAAATAGGCTTTTACGGCAGCCGCATCTTTATCGGATGGCAAAGCCTCTTTGCTGTTGCCCATCGCCTGGAAAACATCTACCAGGTTCACGTTTTCGCGGATGGTATACACTTCAATACTTTCGAGGTGTGAAAAGTTGTGTATACGGCTGCTGACAAATTTGGTGGTCTTGTCTTCGAGCGACTTCACAATGGCTCCATCGGTTTTGCTTCCTACCAGTTCAAATAAACCGTTCAAACCGGTTATTGATATCAATTTGCTGTACTCCATAATAAGTGATTAATTGCTGCAAAGTAAGGGGAAAATGAAGAAAATAACCCCGACAATCTGGCTTACGCAGATATTTAGGATTTTACTAAGTATCTGTTACTACGTAACGGGGCGGCTATCCCGGATTTCCGTTTTTCCCCGAAAATTGTAAAATATTCAATTAGATGTGTAGATTAGGAGTACAATCCATTCTACACACTAAAACTGCTTATTATGAACATGGAAACCATTAACTGGCTGGCCGTTCTGGTGGCCGGCATCTCCGCTTTTGTGGTGGGTGGCATCTGGTATTCTCCCCTTTTATTTGGCAAAACCTGGATGAAAGCCAGTAATCTGACCGAAGAACAAATCAAACAGGGCAACAAAGGAAAAATCTTTGGATTTACGTTTGTCTTTTCCCTTTTGATGTCTGCCAACCTGGCTATGTTCCTGAATGATGCCAAAACAGACCTGGCCTGGGGACTTACGGCCGGTGTATTAGCGGGCATCTGGACATTCTGCGCCATCGCCATTCATAGTCTTTTTGAGCTGAAAAGCTGGGCCTTTATTCTGATCAATGGAGGGTACAGCCTCGTTTCACTTGCCCTGATGGGTGCTATTCTGGGGGTTTGGCGATAACCGATTTGTCCAATAAATTGAGATGTATGAAAAAACAATCCGTTTTGTGGGTGCTGTTGTTCACTTGTATGGCATCTACTGCCGGGGCGCAGCAAACCTATGATTCCGTTCTGGCTAAAAAAACAGGCGCCGATGAATATGGCATGAAACAATATGTAATGGCATTTCTGCGGAAAGGCCCCGCTAATATCACAGACAAAACCCAGCGAAGCGAGTTGCTGAAAGGCCATATGCAAAATATTGGGAGGCTTGCCGAAGCGGGCCAGTTGGTGCTGGCCGGACCCATGACTGCCAATACAGGGGTAGAAGGTATATATGTATTTAATGTAACCACCGTTGCGGAAGCAGAAGCGTTGAGTTTAACGGATCCTGCTGTAAAAGCGGGACTGTTTGCCATGGAATATCACCCCTGGTATGCCACGGCTGCATTGATGGAAGTAGTGCGTATGCACGGCACTTTGCAAAAGAAAAAAAGATAACAATAATCTGGTAGCCGCTTTGTTTGGCTGCTTCTAAACAACTATGTATGATACACCAGAACGCGATCAGTTGGTTTGAAATACCCGTGGCCGATCTTTCACGTGCCAAAACTTTTTATGAAGCCATTTTTGAATTTTCCATGATTCCCATGGATCTGCCGAATCTTAAAATGTGTATGTTTCCTATTGAGAATATGATGGGTGTGGGAGGTGCTTTGATAGACAGTGGCGGTTACCATATCCCTTCTGCAACAGAAGGAACGCTGATTTACCTCAATGCCAACCCGGATGTGCAGCTGGTGCTCAACAGGATTGAAGCCGCCGGCGGTAAGATCCTGGTTCCCAAAACACAAATCACACCTGAATATGGTTATATGGCCGTGTTCCTTGATTCGGAAGGTAACCGCATTGCTTTGCACTCGATACCACAATAGAGACGAATAGAAGTATTATTCCCATGCATCCGTTTTATTCAAAGCGTATGCATGGGATTTGTTTATTCGGGGAACAGTGTTTTATCAATATTCGGGATCAGCCGCAGCGCATTTTTATAGTAGATCTTCTTCAGTACAGCATCACTTAAACCCATGCCATACATTTTCCAGAATGCGTGGTATTTTTTGTGATAAGGAAAATACTCATCTTCCGTTTCCAGTACACGAAAATAGGTGGCGTACTCATCGGGTACCCAACTGTCTTTGCCAAACAGGATCCTGTCCTGGTATTTCTCAAAAAACTGTTTAGCCATGCGTGGCTGTCTGCCCAGTTCGGCAATAATGGCCCCAAACTCTACATGCATATTGGGAAAAGAATCGAGCAGTTTGCCCAGTTTACCCAGGTCGTTGGCATACCAGCCAAAATGGGCGGCTATAAAAGTGGTGTTGGGGTGTTTGCGGATGATATTGTGTTGCTGCTGTATCAGATCGCCCCAGGGAGCCGGATCGGTATTACCTCTTTTACGATCGGGATGCGTGGCAATCTCCAGCCACCTTTCATTCTTCTCATCTTCGGGATCCCAGAACGATTTGGGATCGGCGGTATGTATCAAAACCGGAATCTTTAATTCTCCGCATTTGGCCCAGATCGCATCCAGTCTCGGGTCATCGATGCGCAGCAGTTTGCCGCTATTATCCTTGAAAGAAAAACCAAGGTTCTTATATACTTTCAATCCATTGGCACCCGCTTTTACATCCTGCTCCAGTTCTTTGAGTGCATTGGCCGTCCAGCCAGGTTCCCCCACCCCAATAAATGAAACATTGGTAAACTGGATGATACGGTTAGGCGTGGTTTCTTTCACATGTTTGATGGCATCTACCAGATAGGATGGATCCTGCAGACCAAATTGCCCGCCCACCGACTTATACGATCTGCCACTCAGGTTCACCATCACCCGCATATTCAGTTTGTCCATCTCCTTCAGTAAACCAGCTATATTCTGCGTAGGCATACTGAACTGGTGATTGTGCACATCTATAAAAGGGAATTTAGCGCGGGTAAGTTTGTGTTCCGGAACCACGAGTGTAGAAACCGGTTCGTATTTCTCAAAATCCATTTTACTGCTTTGTGCCTGCGACCATAATGTGGTCAGTACAAATAAAGCGCTTAAGATTTTTTTCATGCAGTCTGATTTGGGTGCAAACTAAGGTTATGATACAGCGGGGCCGTACCGCTGTCGTAAGTTAACAATTCATTGTATTAACCGGCATTGTTCAGATCCGTCAGGGCTGCATCGAGTCTTGCAGAAAGGGTCTCATAATCGGTATATCCCCTTGCCAGTAAAGTGAATTTGGTATCAGAGTTCTGCAGCAATACGCAGGGATAACCGGTAACCTGTAACTGCTTGCATAACTGAAACTCGTAGTAAGCCTGGTCTTTGTATTCATCCGCATGCAGCCGGGTGTAAAACAGTTCCGGTTGGATACTGTATTTTTCAAGCAGATGGCGGTAGGCTTCATCATCTGTGAGGTCGCGTCCTTCAAAATGCAGGGCGTATTGCAGATCAGCGGCAAAAGCCACTTGTTTTTCGGGGTAGATCTCTTTAAAAATACACAAGGCAATGGCCGGTTTTTCCGAATGCGGGAACCAGTCGCTGAGGTCGGGATTATTGATATGCCATAGATATTCTGCCCCGAATTGGATACCCGTCAATTCTTCCACTGTAGGATAGGCTTTCTGTATGTATCCCGCGGTAGCGGCAATGGGCACAGGTTTCTCGGGGAGGATCATTCCGCCGGATAATACTTCGATCTGCACGGCGGGGTATTGTTCCGCGATTTTTTTCATTACCGGACTAAACCCATAACACCAGCCGCAGTAGGCATCGTAGCAATAAAACAGGATAGGTTGCATAGATCAAAGGTAAAGAAGTTTGGAGTTTGGGCTGTGAAGTTTGGGGTTTAGCGATCGTTTTGTTGCGGCAGATTATTGTAACTTTGCCCTTCTATTAAGAGAGGAGCAGGGAAAACAAACTCCCAACTCCAGACAACAAACTCCAAACTATTATTCTATGCCCGGTTTTGAATTATTTGGTGCTGAAGAAAGAAAAGAAGTGAATGATGTACTGGAAACAGGCATTCTGATGCGATATGGTTTTGATGGTCCACGCCAGGGAATCTGGAAAGCCAAAGAACTGGAGCAGGCCATTACAGAAGTATTCGGTTGCGGTTATGCCCAGCTGACCGCTAACGGAACGGCGGCATTAACGACGGCCATGGCCGCATTGGGCATTGGCGCCGGTGATGAAGTGATCATGCCCAGCTTCACTTTTGTAGCCAGCTTTGAAGCGGTACTGAGTGTAGGTGCCGTACCGGTACTGGTAGATATTGATGAAACACTAACGCTGAAACCCAGTGCTGTGCGGGCAGCCATCACCTCCAAAACCAAATGTGTGATGCCTGTACATATGTGCGGCAGCATGGCAGACCTGGATGCGTTGAAACAGATCTGTGATGAACACAAATTAATCCTGCTCGAAGATGCCTGCCAGAGCATCGGGGGATCGTATAAAGGGAAATCATTGGGTACGATCGGCCACGCAGGCACTTTCTCTTTTGATTTTGTAAAAACGATCACCTGTGCGGAAGGTGGTGTGGTGATGACGAATAGTGAAGAAGTATATCGTAAATCGGATGGATACACTGATCATGGACATGACCATCTGGGTGCTGACCGCGGTGCCGATCTGCATCCTTTTATCGGATACAATTACCGCATCAGTGAATTACATGCGGCAGTGGGTCTGGCGCAGATCCGTAAACTGGGCACTTTCCTTGGCCTGCAGAAGAAAAATAACAAAGCGCTCCGTTCTTATCTGGAACAGATCCCGGAAGTAAGTTTCCGCGTGGTGCCGGAGGGAGGAGATGACAGCTGTAGTTTTGTAAGCTGGTTTCTCCCTACCGAAGCACTGACCAAAGCCGTAGTAGCCGAAATGAAGGAACAGGGCATACTGGCCGGTAATTTTTACTGGTTCGTGAATAACTGGCATTATATCAGCAAATGGGATCACCTCAAAAACGCCAGTACCCTGAGTGCGCTGAGCGATGTGCAGAAAGCTGCTTTACTGAAATTAAAAGAAACAGACTTTTCTGCCAGTGATGCTATCATGAGCCGTTGCATCTCTACCGCTATCAGTCTTGTGTGGACGGATGAACAGATCCGTGACAAGGGAGAGAAAATGGTTGCGGCGATTAAAAAAGTGTTGCAGGCCCATTCCTAAATACGATCCACGCTATGGCTCGGTATACTTTACAGATAGAACCACCTAAACGGCAGAAAAAACTGTACTGGGCCTGGCTGCAATTGGTGCTGGGTATTGTTGTGTTACTACTGTATCTGGTTTTTGATGAAGAAAATACTTTCTCGCGGGTAGCGCATATCGTTATAGCAATTTTCTTCATTTCAAATGGCGTTTCCGGAATCAAAGCATCACGGAGAAATTATTATGTTGAGATCAACGATGTATATATTGAATGGTTACCACAGTTGCCGGCTGCCTATGTTTCGGTGGTTGTATGGGATGATATACGTTGGATCAAACAGGAAATGGATGGAAGTATTACGTTTAGTCAGCAAAGCAGTTTCAGCAATACACTCCGATTAGATAGTTTTTCTGAAGAAGATAAGTGGCAGATTCTGAGAGAGTTATATGTAACAGCTTCCACTAAGCAGCTACGGCTGATCAATTTCGAAGAGGTGCTTTCTGCAAAGGTCTGATTTCTTTTCCCTTACCTTCCAGCGTATTCACATAATCCAGACTTCCCAATCTTACCCGAAAGGGGATCCTGGTTAGTTTTTCTACCTGTAATTCTTTCTTGCAGAAAAAGCCAAGATGGTTACTGTAATAATCCTGCGGCAATAAACGTAATGGGATATTTTTCAGACTGTCAATATCCTTTTGTTTGTTGCTGAATATGGGTGTGCCTGTTTGCGCAAAGCTGGTAGCTGCGCTTATTAGCAATAAATTCACAAACAAACAAATTGCTTTCACTATTGGGTTGGTTTCTTTTGTATGTAAATTTACGGCATTAAAACAAAGCCGGATTGAATAAGTTCACGCTTTGTAAATCGTATTTTACATCTATTATGTCTTTAGGTCAATCCTTACAGCAGAAGTTGCTGCAGAAATTGTCGCCCCAGCAGATTCAGTTAATGAAACTGCTGCAGGTACCTACTGCCAACCTCGAAGAGCGCATCAAGGAAGAACTGGAAGAGAATCCGGCACTGGAACTGGATGAAGAGGGGCATGAGGATGAATATGGAGATGATATCCAGGACGAATTTGACAATGCATCTGATGATGATGCAGACCTGGATGGCAGCGAGGAAGAGTATGACAATGTAGATATCAGCGAATATGTGGTGGATGATGACGGTGAGATCGCAGACTATAAAATGAAGGATGATAACTATCCTGAAATGGACGATCAGAAAGTGATCCCGATCAGGGTAGAATCCAGTTTTCATGATCTGCTGCTTGACCAGTTGGGTATGCTGGAACTGGATGAACGCAGGTATAAAATTGCAGAGCAGATTGTAGGTAGTTTAGATGATGATGGCTATCTGCGCAGAGAGTTATCGTCTATTTCGGATGATCTTGCTTTCCGGCAGAGTCTGGTGGTGGAAGAGAAAGAAATTGAGGAACTGGTGCAGCAGATACAGCAGTTTGATCCGCCGGGAATTTGCGCTCGCGACCTGAAAGAATGTTTATTACTGCAACTGAAAAGAAAGCTGAACGATGGCAAAAGTGTAACACTGGCCATCCAGATACTGAGTAAGTATTTTGATGAGTTTACCAAAAAGCATTACGAAAAGATCCAGCGCAGCCTGAACCTGACGGA
Organism: Sediminibacterium sp.; assembly: GCA_036405675.1. Classification (GTDB taxonomy): domain Bacteria; phylum Bacteroidota; class Bacteroidia; order Chitinophagales; family Chitinophagaceae; genus Sediminibacterium. Next base: position 11,472 of record DASWXD010000136.1, on the reverse strand, counting down.
TGACCAGATCAAGGATGTGATCAACCAGATCATTAAGCTGAACCCTAAGCCGGGTGGCAATATCGGGGAGATCAATAAGGCGGAGAGTTATATCATACCTGATTTTTTTGTGTTGAATAATGCCGGCAAACTGGAGTTGACACTGAACTCTAAAAACGCGCCTGATCTGCGCATCAGCGAAGGATACCGGGATATGCTGAAGGATTACGAGAAAGGCAGTAAAAAAGATAAAAGACAGAAAGAAGCGGTATTGTTTATCAAACAGAAGATTGATTCAGCCAAATGGTTTATTGACATGATCAAACAGCGGCAGGATACCCTGATTGGTACCATGAGCGCTATTATGAAACACCAGCAGGAATTTTTTCTGACGGGTGATGAGACCACGATGCGGCCCATGATCCTGAAAGATATTGCCGAGCTCACCGATCTGGATATCTCTACTGTAAGCCGCGTGGCCAACAGTAAATTTGTGCAGACTGAATTTGGTACCTACCGGCTGAAATTTTTCTTCAGTGAATCATTGAGTACCGATAGCGGAGAAGAAGTGAGCACCCGCGAGGTAAAGAAGATCCTCAGTGATATGATTGAAGCGGAAGACAAACGTAAACCGCTCAGCGATGAACTGCTCACCGATATGCTCCAGGAAAAAGGCTATAATATTGCGCGCAGAACCGTTGCCAAATACCGTGAGCAGTTAAACGTTCCGGTGGCGCGTTTGCGGAAAGAACTATAAACCGCGTCTTTGCACCTTTGCGGGAAAATTACCTGACAGGTATCAAACAGAAATATATCATGGAAGAAACGACTACGACTACCACTGAAAAACATTCGCCACTATTAACCATTCCGGCGAAAGTGATTTCGTATGTATTTCATCCCTTATTCATTCCTACTTACGTTTTTCTCTTTCTGATCTACCAGGTGCCTTATGAATTTGCGGGTATTACAGAATACCAGTTACAATTACGTTTGTTCAGCATTTTCTGGTTAACGGCTTTTTTTCCTGCTTTTGCGGTGTTCCTGTTGTGGCGTTTAAAATTCAGCGACAGTATTTTTCTCCGTACGCAGAAAGAAAGGATCGTTCCCTATATCATCACCATGTTTTTTTACTGGTGGATGTATTTTCTCAGCCGCAACTTTACCGACCAGCCGGCTGTATTGAAGTTTTTTTACATGGGTATTTTCATGGCTACCGTGGCGGGCCTGATTCTGAATAATTATTTCAAGATCAGTCTGCATGGTATGGCAGTGGGTGGCGCATTGGCGGCCATTATCCTGTTTGCCATGTATTACCGGCTGCCCCTGGGCCTGTATATGAGTGTAGCTGCCCTGCTTACCGGCATTGTTTGCACCAGCCGTTTTCTCGTTAGCGACCATACCAATGCAGAAGTGTATGCCGGACTGGCAGTGGGCATCAGTTGTCAGTTGGTTGCCTACTATTTTTTGATGTAATGATTGCTTGATTTTCAGCGGATTCATTTTTCCAGTACAGCAGTTTTGAGTATCTTTATCACTGTCCGGGATTCCCATATCCATTAAAATCCAATTGTGAAGAATCGAAGAGTATATCTTGTTTCTTTCGTATCCATTCTCCTTTCTTTACAGAACCTTTCTGTATCGGGTCAGTCTACTGTCTGCACCCCTTTCATCTATCAGAAAGATACCACCATTTGTTCCGGTGCTTCGGTATTACTTGATCTGAAAGACCCTCCCCCCAGAGATTCCTTGTTGCCTGGTGTCTGGAAATTATTGATTCCCGGAACGGCCATCGATTCCAACCTGTTTAATATAAAAGCTTTTGGTTTTGATAAGGCCAACCAGTACCTCTATTCCATCATTCATAAAAGAGTTACCCGGTATGATCTGAAAAACAATACCGTTTCGGCTATCCCTGCCAATAACTGGCCGGGTGATTATACGGAGTTTACCTATGATTATACCAATAAACGTTTGTTGTGCTGGCGGGGCGGACGTGATTCTGTGTACGCATTACCGGAAAACGGAGGCAGCTGGGTGGCCATCGGTGCCGGTACCATTGATCGGGAAACATTTGGTTCTTCTTCTTTCTGGAACCCGGTAACAAAACAGGTGGGTATATATGGTGGTTACGGTTTTAATGAGATGAAAAGCTGGATTTTTGAGAACGACGGTTTTGGGTGGGTGCAAAAAAAATCCAATCCAATTATCGATTCTACTCCACCCAAGGGAGGGAACCTGCTTGCAGCCAATGCAGATGGTACCAAACTGTATTTGTTCTCCGGACAGGGAAGTTATTCAGGTAATGAACTTTCCGGCGCCTGTGCTTTGGGCAGTGCCTGGGCTTCTGCGGGTGGTATGTTCTGCTGGCTGCGCGATCTGTGGGAACTTGATTTAAGTACCTATAAGTTCCAGAATATTCTACCGGTGAACAGTGCGTCGATTTTATATGAGGGAGCATTGAGTTATTACGCAGACCAATCACGTTTTTACCTGTTTGGCGGGTTTCAGCCAACGGATAATTATGCAACCAATCAGAATCTGGCGAACACCAATAAAACATTTTATTTCAGAAGAGGGATCGATACAGGATTTAAGGAAATACAGGGTGAAGGACAAGTGCCACCAGCCCTGGCTAAAACAGCATTGGCCAATTATGCCTATTATGATGCCACTGCCAAACGAATGATCTGGGCTAGGCATGATGGCATCTGGGCCTATTATCCCGATTCAACCACGGCACCACCGGGGTCCAGGTCAGTTCTATGGTCAACCGGAGATACCACTGCTGCTATTACAGTAAAACCTTTACAAACTACTATGTATCGTGTTACCCGTACCATTGGTAACCAGGTATGTAAAGACAGTATATTAATTACTGTAACCAATATGCAGACCAGTCTGCAAACTGCCGTAAATGTATGCGGTAACAGTACCAGCCTGGATGCGGGTGCAGGTTTTGCCTCTTACCAATGGAATACCGGCGAAACAACCCGTACCATCACTGTTACCCAAACCGGTACGTACCGGGTGGCTGTTACCAAAGCTGTTTGTACGGCAACGGATAGCAGTAAAGTAAGTTTTGCAGTACCCGTAGCAGATTTTACCGTAGCAGTACTGAAAGATTCTGTTTGTGCGGGCGACAGGGATTCTCTGTATATCACCAATCCGCAGGCGGGTATTACGTATTCCTGGCGGGTAACGGGCAATACGAATGTGATCAATACAGGTAATAGTTATGCAACTTCTATTAATACGAATACTTCATATACAATCAATGGAGCCAGTAATCCAGCTATCTGCTCAACCAAAACAGCAGTTGCTACGATTGTAGTACGAACGCAGTTTTCCAAACCTGTAATACGGATTGATTCTGTTGGAACAAGTACCCTTCAGTTCAGCTGGGATCCGGTACCAGGTGCCACTGCCTATCAAATAAGTACCGATAAGGGAATCAGCTATACCGCTCCCTCCAGTGGTGCACAGGGCAGGGTGCATATACTAACGGGGTTATTACCTAATACCAATATGTCGATAGCGGTAAAAGCCACAGGGCCGTATGTATGCCAGACAAGTGATACTGCACAGATTTCAGCCACCACACGCAATCCTTTTGGCAATGGCATTTATGTGCCCAATGCCATTACACCAAACGGCGATGGGGTGAATGATGTGTTACTGGTGTATGGAACGGCCATCAGTTCTGTGCGACTGATTATTTACAGCCAGTGGGGTACACAGTTATTTCTTTCCACCGATCTGAAAAAAGGATGGGACGGAACGCATAACGGACAAAAAATGCCTGCGGGTTTATATACCTATTCACTGGAAGCGGTTATGCAGGATGGAAGCCGCATTAACAAAGGAGGCACTTTCAGCGTGATAAGATAAGTATCAAGCAAATGACCATGCGAAAACTAGTAACCATATTAACTGCCGCTGTTCTTTCAGCTACCCTGCTGCAGGCACAGACAGATCCGCATTTTACCCAGTATTATGCTTATCCCTTGTGGTTAAATCCCGCACTAAGTGGCGTGATAGATGGCAGTTCGCGTGTAGCAGTCAATTACCGCCGTCAGTTACCGGGTTTGTATGCACCGATGACCACGCAGGCTGTTACGGCTGATTTTTCTTTGCCTAAAAATATCGGATTGGGCGTAACGGCTTTAAACATGCGGTCTACAGATGCGGGATACCAATATTCCAATGCCTATCTCTCGCTTTCTTACCGGGTACATCTGACTAAGTACGGAATTCTGAGTGGCGGTTTTCAGCTGGGTGTGATCAACCGGAAAGTAGACCCCGGCAAACTGCAGTTCGGTAATCAGTTCAACCCGGTAATAGGATATGATCCTTCATTACCTTCCAATGAGATCTTTACCTATCGTTCGGCCACCTCTTTGGATGGCAGTGTAGGACTCATGTACTTTGATGGCGATCCTTCTAAAAAAAGCAATGCTTTTATCGGCGTAAGCCTCTATCATCCTACACAACCCGTTAACCGTTTTCTGTCAGGTGGCGATGAGAACCTGATTCCCATGCGGTATACTGTACATGGGGGTGTGCGTTTTCAGGTAAGCCGGACAGCAGAGCTGATTCCGCATGCACTTTTTATGAAACAGGGTAGTACCACAGAGCTGGCGGGTGGTATGGTATGTAATCTCAAACTGGAACCTGGTAAAGATCTTATTATGGGAGCTATGTACCGGAAAAATGATGCGGTTGCCCCCAGTCTGGGTTTGCATATCAATGGCCTTACGATTGGAATCAGTTATGATGTAAATATTTCCGGACTGAAAACAGCGGCTGCTTCCAATGGTGGTTATGAATTGTCGATCAGTTTCACCAGTCAAAAGAAAATACCTGATACCCGGTTTATATGTCCCAGATTGTAAAAATGAAAAATACGACATTGGGTTTCTGCCTTCTGTTAGGTATACTAACCTGTGTGCTGGCTGATTCCGCATCTGCCCAAAGTACCCGTAAACTGAAACGGAGGGGCGATGCTGCTTTTCAACAACAGAATTATTACGGGGCAGCCAAATGGTATGCTGCAGTATTATATGATAGTCCGCTGGCAACCGTTACGCCCGGTTTGGTATATCCTTTTCAACCTTCTTCCCGCAATACAGGCCCCCGTAAATTGAAAGGCGTAGTAAAAAGTGAACTGCAATTTAAACTGGCGGAGTCGTATCGTTTATACGGACACTACCGCGATGCGCTTCCACAATACGAACAATACCTTGCCTCGCAGGATACAAGGTATCCTTTGGCGAGGTTATGGTATGCAGAATCTTTATTAGCCAATAATCAACCCGAAAAAGCCAGTGCTGCATTCAAATCATTTTTACAGCAATACAAAACGGCCGATGAGATGACGCAAAAAGCGAAACAGGGATTGGCCAACTGTGAATTTGTAATCAATCAGCAAAAACAAAAACCTGCAGCGCTGATTACCAAACTCACGGCACTATCGTCAACCGATGGCTCCAACTTTGGATTGGAGAAGGTTCCTGATGGCTCTTTTCTGTTCACCAGCTCACGCCATGAACTGCAGGGAAAACAAAAAGAAAAAGTATATCCGGTGAGATTGTATACCGCTGATCTCAAAACCGGAACCACGGCTGTGTACACGGAGATCCCGGGAAAGATCAATATGGGTGCTTCTTCTATGTCGGCTGATGGTCTCAGGTTATATTTTACCGGATGGAAAGAAGATCCGGCTTCTCCGCAACCCCAATACCAATTGTATATTACTACCCGAAACAGTACTACAGAAAAATGGAGTGATCCGGTCGTCCTGGGTTCGAATGTGAATGTAAAAAACTATCGCAGCAAACAACCTTTTCTTACAGCGGATGGCCGCTTTCTGTTGTTTGCCTCCGATCGGCCGGGTGGCTATGGTAAATATGATATCTGGATGGTGGCTATGCAGGATGGTAAACCTTACGGTGAAGCAAGTAACCTGGGTAATAACGTAAATACATCTGCCGATGAAGCTTCTCCATTTTATGATACAGTAGCCAGACAATTATTTCTGAGTTCGGCCGGAAGAGTGGGTATGGGCGGTATGGATGTGTATGCAGTAAGTGGTGATATCAGCAGTAATCAGTGGAAGGAAGCTGTTAACCTGGGCGCACCGGTGAATTCTGTGAAAGATGATTTGTATTACAGAAAGAATAATACATCAGATACGGTCTACCTGAGTTCCGACAGGGCTTCTGCCTGTTGCATGGAAGTGTTTTCTGCAGTAGCGCTGCCCCGAATGGATAGTATGCCTACTCCTGAGCTGGTGAAAAAAGCAGCACCGGTTCGGCCAGATACATTAGTGGCCGTAAAAGATGTACAAAAGCAATTAATGGATTCGATCAGTGCGGTTACGGTAGACAGACTGCATGTGAATTACCGTTTTGCGAGTGCCCGCATCCGCCATGTGGATTATCCGCAGCTGGCGCAGGTAATAGCACAGCTCACAAAGAATCCGGCATTGAATCTGCTGGTGGCTTCTTTTACAGATTGTATCGGTTCACGCAGTGCCAATGAGATTCTTTCACGTAAAAGATCGGCCGCGGTAAAAGCGTATCTCGTGGCTAAAGGCATTGCTGCTTCCAGGATCAACATTGATTTCTTTGGAGAGAAACACCTGATCGTACCTTGTAAGGAAGGCAGTAGCTATGATGCACTCTCACAGCTGGCTAACCGACGTTCGGACCTGATTGTGACCACGGAGAAAAATCCACAATGGACACCTACAGGCAAAGAACTTGATCTGGCTCCGATTAATAAAGGGTTGGCTGTTGTACCGGCTGAGAATAAAACGGATAACAGTGCGCAGAAACAGTCTGGTGTGCAGCATAATAATGTGACTGCTGCGCAAAAACTGAATCAGTCTAGTCAGGGAAATGCTAAACAGTCTGAGCTTGTATCGGGTAATATAAAACCTGCTGTTAGCACAGATGCGGTTAGCGGATCAGGTTACCGGAAATCAGTTACGAATACTGCTGCTACAAAAACTGCATCAGGAAATAGTAAAACGGCTGATCTTACTTCTACAAAAAAACCGGGGAATCGTAAAAATAGTAAGGATAGTATAGTGAGGCCGATGGCACAGATCATAAAAACAGAAAATACAGCTGGGTATGCTGCCGGCAAAGACAGTATACAGAAAATGAAGATAAATACCTTGTTGGATTTTACACCTCGGGTGAAAAAACCTTCAATGATAGAACAGATGACCAGCCGCACACCCAAAAGATCTTTTGAAGTGCTGACTACCTCTGATTCAGTGAAAGTGGAGTTGTATGATAACGGGGTATTTGATAACGATTCGGTTTCTGTCATTTACAATAAAGAGCTGGTAATTTATAAGCAGATACTTCAGACTAATAAGCCTATCACTTTCTATGTAAAACTGAGTGCAGATATCCGCAGGAATGAAATGATCTTCTTTGCAGAAAACCTTGGGTTAACGCCACCGAATTCAGCGCTGATGATTATTACGGATGGAGAGCGTAAGCGAACCGAAATCAATGTAACCAGTGATCTGGAGCATAATTCTGTGATCTATTTCATCAAAGTGAAGAAATGATGGAAGCGGAAAGAGAAAAAACTCACAACATTTCCGCTACCAGGAAGACCCGCTTGTTAAACATGCCATAAGAATGATACCACAGGAGAAATCAGAACCTAATACATCTTAATTTATCAAGTGTAGAATTGCGGATCTTCAGAAAATCCCGGTAAACGATGGAAAGTTCGAGTCCGCCACGCCAGTTAGAAACCACTTTCAGTTTGGAGATATTGATATCGTAACTGAGTCCGATACTAACATGGTTAAATCCGATTTTTACAACCGGTATCAGCGCATCGCCCCATCTCATAAAACTACCCACATACAGAATATCCGGATCGCCGTTATCGTATTCTACGACATTAATGCCATACATGATACCACTGAGTAACTGGCGGTTGCCATTCTGCATCATCAGGTCAGTAAAGGCAGTAATATGACCCCGTTCGCCGGAAGGTGCATTGATACCTGCATTCATAATGAATTTTGGCCTGAGAAAATCAGGTACACTACCGGTTACTGATGTAATAGTGGGCGTATTGATATGCGACATGCCTACTGCCACATAGAAATTAGTTTTATTCCTGAGCGTACTGCTGAATGACAAACCTGCATTCACATCCCAGTAAGAATATTTGTTGTTGGTGATGACCTGTGCAGTAGGGTTAGAAGCATCGAATGAACCACCGCGGAACTGGTCGCCCATTTTGAGTTGTGTGGCATCGAACTGGCTGGATACGGGTCCGCCCTGGAAAGCCGCTGTGAGATAAGTATCCGTCTCATCACTAAGAGATTTATGAAAGCTGATAGAGGGCAGGATCTGTGTTCTTTTCAAACGGATATCACCCGCCGCATCCACACTCATCTGCGAAGCGATAGTGATCAGATCATTTGCCTTACCTACGGGCAGTTTATGTTCTATGTTTAAAGAACCCGTGCGGAATGGAACGGTTACGCTGCTCCACTGGTCGCGGTACGACATAGAAACACGCAGATCACCTGTAAACAAACCTGCCAGTGCGGGATTGCGGAGTAAGGGCTGCTCATAAAACTGGGAGAAAGTGTAGTCCTGCGCGTATCCTGAACGAATACCCAGCAAAACAATCAGCAGCAAGGTGGTTTGTAAAATTCGTTTCATGGGGGGATGATTTAATTATTTTAATACAGCGGTATTTCCTTTGAAAATAGAAGGGATCCCTTTTTCACAGATCACTTCACATACGTATACAAAAACATCCGGTGGTGCGGCTTTGCCCCTGATCTTACCATCCCATGCATAGGCAGGATCGCCCGGCAGGAAATTGGTTTTCTCAAAAACAATTTCACCCCAGCGGTTAAAGATTCTGAAGCTTTTGATCATCTTGATTCCTTTGCCCTGCACTATCAACAGATCATTGATTCCGTCGCCATCAGGTGAGAATGCATTGGGGATAAATACATCTGTACTTGGACAGAAAGTTTTAATATTCAGTGTGTCCGTACTGGTACAGCCGTAAGCATTGATGGCGAGACACAAGATGCTGGCATCATTGGAAACTTTTACCTGCGGGGTTGGACAGGTTTTGCAGGAAAAATCAACCGGGCCACTCCAATACCATTTACGGATATCCTGTGCTTCGGGTCTTGCATTCAACTGGTACGTACCACCTGCCGTAACAGTGGTATCGTTACCGATATGGATCCGGGTTGGATTACCCACGGTGATTCTTACCTGCGCACTATCGGTAAAGCAGTTGTAATTATCTTTTCCTACAACCTGATAAGTGGTGGTAATAAGTGGTTTGGCTACTGGTGAAGCTGCGTTTTTATTACTCAATCCTGTTTCAGGATACCAGCTGTAACTGGCGGCACCTTTGGCAAACAGCTGGCGCGACTGACCAACACAAATGGTATCGTTTAAAGAGGCAATCATTTTCAGTGGTTGTATTACACGAACATCTGTGGTGGTGATCTGACTGCAACCAAACTGATTATACCCGATCACTTTGTAGGAACTGTTTTGCATCGGTCTCACTTTGGCTATGGCGCAACCATCGCAGATAAGTTTGTTATCCTGATCGGTCCATATATAGTTCATGGCACCATCAGCAGTGAGGGTAGCTTCTTCACCCCGGCATACAATGGGTTTTGCATCGATTTTCACTACCGGTATCGGGTGTATGGCAATCTGTTTGTAAACAGAATCAAAACAGCGGTTAACGGTAGCCACGGTTAATTTCAGTGTGTAGTTTCCGTCAGACATATACTGCACGGACACAACGGAATCTCTGGGTCTGGAACCATTGCCCAGGTTCCAGAGAATAAAGGCGATGGAGTCTTTTGAGTTCACATCAGACGAAACCTGGAATAACTGACTTTTACAGGCATCTGCAATGGCATTGATATTTGCTTTCGGGAATTCGTATACCACTACTTTGTAAATAGCTTCTGTTGTATGGGTACAACCAGTATTGCTTTCAATGGCCAATGCCATTTTATTTTCACCCTCTGAAGTGAAACTGAGGGTGGCATTGGGTTGCCGTATAGTGTCTCCGGTACTGGATAACCATTGATAACTTTTGATACCAAAAGCAGACTGGCTTGTATTATTGAAGCGGAAGGTTGTTTTGCCACAATCATTGATACTGGCCAGCGAAAAGGCAGAAAGTACTTTGTCTACTTTGATGGTAACCGTATCAGTAGAATTGTTACAGATACCGTTAGAAATGGTCCACACAAAACGATATGTGCCGGTTTGTAATCCGGTTACCATAGTAGCGGCTGACGAAGCGTTGGCAAATGCGATTTTTGTTGGTCCTGATGCCTGGCTCCATTTGCCTGCGCCCGATGTGGGTTCGTTGGCTTGTAATGTAACAGAACTGTTTGCGTAACACAGTGTCTGGTCCTGCCCTGCATTAGCGATGGTTACCAGTGGAACAACTGTAATTAAGATACTGTTTGAGTACTCGGTGGCACAGGCTCCGTTTTTCACCAATACCCTGAAAAGTGTATTAGCTGTCAGGTCACGATAAAGCAGACTATCGGTATTGTTAATAATGAGATTCCAGTTAACACCATTGTCGGTTGAATATTCCCAATGAATAATATTGCCTGTTCTGCCGGCCAGGGTAAGCATACCACTGCTGTTGCCACTGCAAACAATATTGGTTCCGGAAAGAATGCCTGCACGGGTGGCTGTATCAACCCGGATCTTCGCTGTGTCAGAATAAGCGGCAGAGCATTCTCCGTTTTTGATCAGTACCCTGAACCAGGTAGTACTGGTAAGGCTGGTATACGTGTAACTGGTATCTGTATGTTTCAGCGGGGTCCAGCTATTGCCATTGTCTGTGGATGATTCCCATTGTTGAATGGTTCCTGTAAAACCACCCAGCTGCAGACTGCCTGTATTGGCTGTTACACAAACAGTGCGCTGGGTGGGTAATAATTTTCCGCCAACTGAAAGCTGGTAAACATGAATGGTTACCGTATTGCTATAGGTGCTGTTGCAAATACCATTCTGTATCAATACCCTGTATTGAGTAGTTACCTGCAGATTGGTATAAGAAAAATCTGCAGTGGTTTGATTGAACGTATTCCATGTACTACCGCTATCTGTGGATGACTCCCAACGGATGATATTTCCTGTATAACCGGAAACAGACAGTTTGCCATTGTTACCGGCCACGCAGACAAATGCATCGGCTATCAGTTTGCCGCTATTCGTGGCAGCATATACGGTAATCTGCACTGCATCCTGCGAATGAGAGCAGATGCCATTGGAGATGGTCCATGCAAATTGATAGGTACCGGCCACTAAACCATTTACGGTTGTATTGGGATCATTGGCATTGGTGAAACTGACAGCTGCAGGTCCGGATACAAAAGACCAGATACCTGTACCGGAAGTAGGCGTGTTAGCGGCGAGTGTGGCGGAACTAACATTA
>DASWXD010000135.1:0-8108 GCA_036405675.1 Sediminibacterium sp. | reverse complement strand
CAGGAATCCGAAAAATGAAGCCAGCAGCGCCCATGACAGCAGATCAATCCTTTTTTCCGGCAGGTTGTCTTTGTAATAAGGATAAAATTTATAGATCACCGGAATCACACCCAGCGAACCAAAGGCAAACATGATCTGTCCGAAATCGAAAAAGATCCTGGTTAATGCGTACTGGCTGGGCGTAAACACATTGCCCGACTCATAAAAAAAGAAAGGGGTGGTAGTGGTATAGAAGTAGTTATTAATGAACCCAATCAAAAATCCAATATACACGAGTATACTTGAGATGATCGTCTGTTTCCGTATACTACCCATGTTGGTAATTAATAATTAGTAATTAGCAATTAATAATTTTTGTTCTTGTTTCAACTAATTGATGTGTACGAATAGGGATGTATTGGCTGGCAATTGATAATTACTAACTACTAATTATTAATTACTAATTACAAACTTCCCTGTTTCACCTGCACATAATAATTCTTTTCGATCTCTTTTATCGGAAACGTTGCCCAGTCTCCCGGTTTTAGTTCTTTGGTATTCCATTTATTGGATTCGGGGCCGAGTAAGAGTCCGCCTTTGGCTGTTTGCAGAAATATCGGCAGGTTAAACCCATCTACGCAATTGGTATAGCGGTAGGATAGTTTGGTTTTATCGGCAGAAATGGCATATTCAAAAACAGGTACCTGTGTAGTGCGGAGATACTGGTCAAATATTTTGTTTACGTTACTGCCGAAGAACTGGCTTACTACCTGCTGGATATCTTCGGTAGTAACCGTTTGGTGGTAGAATTTCTTACCCATAAAACGTAGCATCTCCCGGAACTTTTCATCATCATTCATGGCATGGCGGATGCTGTGCAGCATATTACCCGATTTGGGATACATATCGCCGCTGCCTTCCTTATTCACTCCATAAGGACCAATGATGGGTTTATCGTTCTGGATGCCACGGCGGCTTCCGTAATTGTATTCGTTACCGGCCTGCCTGCCGTATACATAATCTGTAAACAGGGTTTCGGAATAATTGGTGAACCCTTCGTGGATCCACATATCGGCCAGATCTTTACTGGTAATGCTGTTGGCAAACCATTCGTGACCGCTTTCATGTATAATGATAAAGTCCCATTTCAGTCCCCAGCCACTGCCACTCAAATCGCGACCGAGGTATCCGTTCTGGTATTTATTACCATAGGCCACGGCACTCTGGTGTTCCATACCCAGATGAGAGGATTCCACGAGTTTGTATCCGTCTTCATAAAAAGGATAGGGCCCCATCCAGTATTCGAAAGCCCGTAACATGGTTTTGGCCTGCTTGAACTGTTCTTTGGCTTTATCGAGATTATAGTCCATTACCCAGTAGCTCAGGTCAAGCTTTCCTTTTTCACCCATCAGTGTATCGGTGAAGTTCACATACTTGCCGATATAGGGAACGAGGTTATAATTATTGATCGGATTCTTTACTTCCCAACGCCAAGTAAGCATTCCGCTGCTGAAACTTTTGGAATTGATTAGCCGTCCATTGGCCACTGCTACCAGTGTATCCGGAACCGTGATCAGCATGGTGGCCCCATTATCGGGTTCATCGCTTTGGTGGTCTTTGCAGGGGTACCATACACTGGCACCCAGTCCCTGACAGGCCACCGTCATCCAGGGTCTGCCTTTCGCATCTTTCTGAAAGATCCAGCCACCATCCCAGGGAGCGCGTTTAGCCACTTTGGGGTTACCCTCATAGGCCAGTGCCAGTTTCTGCGTAGTTCCCTTGGGCAGGTTTACGGGTATATCCAGATAATACACATTACCATCACGGGTATAATTCAGTTTGGTATCGCCCAGATAGGCTTTGGTGAGCAGCATGGGCTCCTGCAGATCGATCTGCATCCGTTTCCCGGGACGCAAGACTTTAAACTGCATATCCACTTTGCCTTTGATCGTTCTTTTATCAAAATCAGGTGTTACCGCAATACTGTAATGCAACACATCCCACCAGGTACGGTTTTCGTTCAAACTGCCCCGCAGGGTATCGGCACGGGTAAATTCTTCTTTATTCTCACCCAACTGGGCTTTGGCTATGCCCAAACTTCCTATACTGAGTAAGAGCAGTAAGCTGAATTTTGTCATCATTGTTTAAAATTATGATATTCGGGCAGCATGAATGCCAATAAAAAGATAATTCAGTTACCCGTTTACAAACATATCATTCCTTCGCGGTATTTCTGTTGGGTGTTAGTGGCTTTTGTTTTTACGGCCTGTGAGCAAAAAAAAACAGACCAACGCCAGGTATTTTATTACAACGAATCTACCGGCATTGCCACACTGGATCCTGCATTTGCCAAGAACCAGTCCATCATGTGGCCCGTGCATCAGTTGTATAATACCTTGGTGGAGATAGACAGCGGACTGAATATCGTTCCCTCCCTGGCCAAGAGCTGGGAGGTGAGTGAAGACCGGCTCCGGTATACTTTTCATCTCAGGCAAGGAATCTATTTTCACGATAACGAAGCGTTTCCGGGAGGGAAGGGAAGGCTGCTTACTGCTGCGGATGTGGCATACAGCCTGCAACGCATCATCGATAAAAATACCGCCAGCAGTGGTGCCTGGATCTTTAATAACCGGATCGATACCGCGCAGGGATTTACGGCTGTGAATGATTCTACTTTTCAATTGCAGTTATTACGGCCTTTTCATCCCATCCTCGGTATTCTGAGTATGCAGTATTGCAGCATTATTCCGAAAGAAGTGGTTGAAAAATATGGCAAGGATTTCCGCCGGCATCCCTGTGGTACCGGACCTTTTCAGTTTCATTCCTGGGATGAGGGAGAAGCCCTGATCCTGCATAAAAATGAACGGTATTGGGAGAAAGACAGTGCGGGCAACCGTTTACCATATCTCGATGCCATAAAGATCAGTTTCTTCGATAACAAAGCCACTGAGTTTCTCCAGTTCCGCCAGGGTGGCTTGAGTTTTGTGAATGATATCGATCCTTCCTTTAAAGATGAATTACTCACTAAAAAGGGAGAGCTGCGCCGGCAATGGGTGGGGAAACTGCAGCTGAAAAAACATCCCTATCTCAACACAGAATATTTCGGCATACTGGTAGATGCTAACAATCCGCTGGTAAAAAACAGTGCCAATGGCAACCTGCTGGTTCGCAGGGCCATGAACCATGCCATTAACCGGCAGCAGTTGATGATGTATATGCGTAATTCCATCGGCATCCCCGCCGAAGCGGGTTTTGTACCCGGCGGTTTACCCTCGCGCAATACGGAAATGGTGAAGGGTTATCCATACGATCCGGCCAAAGCCAAACAGTTGCTCAAACAGGCCGGTTTCCCCGATGGGAAAGGATTACCCACGGTGAAACTGCTAACGATCAATATTTATGCAGATATCGCCAGTTTTGTGGCGCGACAGCTGGAAGAAGTGGGTATTCCGGTGCAGGTAGAAGTGATACAGAAAAGTTTATTGCTGGAGCAGACCGCCAAATCGCAGGCGCAGTTTTTCCGGGGCAGTTGGATCGCCGATTATCCCGATGCAGAAAATTATATGGCCATGTTCTACAGCAAAAATCCCGCACCACCCAATTATACCCGCTACAAAAATCCGGCTTTCGATGTCTTGTACGAGAAAGCACTACTCGAAAACAATGACTCGCTTCGTTATCAACTTTACCGTGAAATGGATCAGCTCGTCATCAATGATGCGCCCGTCATTCCCATCTGGTACGATATGGCCATTCACCTGGTACAACCGAATGTGCAGGGCTTTTATCCGAATGCGCTGAATCTGCTCGAACTTAGGAGGACAAAATTTACGGATGGTAAATTAGCGGATTAGCGAATAACGGATTGGCGGATTCCTTAACCATTATTGGTATGGTCGCCTGACCAATAATGCCGAATTATTCATATTGTTGTTTAGGCGAGTATATTTTGCTACTCGGGGCTAAAGCCCCAATAAGAAACATGTATGTTCTTCGTAACCACGCTCTGAAGAGCGGGGCAATTTTTCTTTTTGCCCTGCTCTTCAGAGCGGGTGAAACATCATCTTACAAATCTTTTCCGGGACTTTAGTCCCGATTAATTCTTCCATTAATCCGTTAATCCGCTAATCCGTCATCAGCCAATCGCGCGCAGCGCTACCCTTTCTTGAGTTTGTCTTTAAATACTTTCTCAAACTTCTCCAGCTTCGGTGCAATCACAAAACGGCAATAGCCCTGGTTCTGGTTGCTGTTATAATAATTCTGGTGATAGTTCTCGGCCGGGTAAAAATTCTTGAAGGGTTCGATATCGGTTACAATGGGTTTGTCCCAGGCACCGCTCTTATCCAGTTTAGCCTTGTATTCCGTGGCTTTTTTTCTTTGTTCTTCGTTGTGATAATAGATCACGCTGCGGTATTGCGGGCCCACATCATTGCCCTGCTGGTCACGGGTGGTGGGGTCATGGGTTTTCCAGAATACTTCCAGCAGTTCATCAAAACTGATTTTAGCCGGGTCGTACACAATGCGGGCCAGTTCTACGTGGCCGGTATTCTTGTCACATACCTGCTCATAGGTCGGATTTTCCACAAATCCACCGCCATAACCACTTACTACTTCATATACACCTTCCAGGCGCTGGAAAAAAGCCTCGGTACACCAGAAACAACCTTCGCCTAGTGTGGCCGTGTCTGTTTTGATCCCGTTGGGGATGGGTTTTGTTTGCATAGCTGTTAATTTCTGATCTGTTTTAGGCTGTGCACAGGCCATAAAGCCCGATACCAGCAGGAATAAGGATAACCAGGAGCGCATCATCTTCGTTTTTTTAAATGTACGACTTACAATAGTAAACAGTTTGACGGGGCAATGGTTCAGAACTTACAATTGGCTGGTATTTTAACATTTTCCGACACAGGCCAGCGTTTGTTCATTGCTTTCTATTTCTATGCCCGGCACGAGGTTTTCGCATAGATAATGGCTACTCCATTACCTTTGCAGCACTTAAAAAGCAAGGATCTCTATGCGTCTGTACCCGGAATCGGCCCTGCATCAACTGGAATTTGACAAGGTAAAAGCCCTGCTGAAAGAACATGCCCGTACCGAATATGCCAAAACAAAGGCCGAAAACCTCCGCATACACACCCGCAAAGACTATATTGAAACCGAACTCAAACAGAGCCACGAGTACAAACTGATCCTGCAGCAGGCACAGTATTTTCCCAACGATTTTACCCATAATATCAGTCGAGACCTGAAACTGCTCTCCATTCCCGGTGCCCTGTTAACCGGGGAGCAGTGGATGCCCATCCGCAAACTGGCCGAGAATATCAGCAATATCTTCCGCTGGTTTGATACGGAGCGCAGACAGGCTTTTCCGGCTTTAAGCAAAGTGATTGCAGGCACCTATTATGAGAAAGTGATCATTGAACTGATCGATGAGATCCTGGATGAGAATGGCAATGTGAAAGACAATGCCTCGGAAGACCTGCAGAAGATCCGCATGAGTTTATTTCGCAAGCGGAATGAGCTGAGACGAGTATTTGAAAAAGTGATCGCCAAACTGGCCAAAGCCGGTTACAGCGCCGATATTGACGAAAGCTTCAGCAACGGCAGAAGGGTAGTGGCCGTATTCTCGGAGCATAAACGCCAGGTAAAAGGCATCCTGCACGGCGAAAGCGACAGTCGCAAAACAGCGTTCATCGAACCCGAAGAAACCATTGAACTTAATAACGATGTATTTGCACTGGAACACGAGGAAGGCCGCGAAATACAGCGCATCCTGCGCGATCTGACGGCCCGTTTATCGGTGTACGCCAGCCTGCTGCAGCAATACCTCGATATCAGCGGCGAATACGATTTCATCAACGCCAAGGCCAGACTGGCCCTGGATATGAACGGGCAGTTTCCGGAACTGGCCGATAAAGCGCATGTACACCTGATCGATGCCTACCATCCCTTGCTCTATCTCTACAACAAACACTCCGGTAAAAAAACGATTCCGGTTACTTTAACGCTTGATGATAAAAACCGCATTCTCGTGATCAGCGGCCCCAATGCAGGTGGTAAAACCGTTACCATGAAAACCATTGGCCTGAACCAGATGATGCTGCAGAGCGGTTTGCTGGTGCCGGTGAGTCCTCTGTCGCAAATGGGTATTTTTAAACAACTCTTTATTCATATCGGCGATACGCAGAACCTGGAATTTGAACTGAGTACCTATTCCAGTCACCTGCTGCACATGAAATACTTCATCGAAACCGCCAATGGCAAAACCCTTTTCTTTATTGATGAACTCGGCAGCGGCAGCGATCCCAACCTAGGTGGTGCTTTTGCCGAAGTGATCATGGAAGAACTCTCGCGCCGCCATTCCTTCGGTATTGTTACTACGCATTACCTGAACCTGAAAGTGATGGCCAACCATACACAGGGCATCATTAACGGCGCCATGCAGTTTGATGAGATACACCTGTTACCCATGTACAAACTCATCGTAGGTAAACCCGGCAGTTCGTACACTTTTGCCATTGCCGAGAGGATCGGATTGCCACAGCACCTGATCAACCGGGCGCGTAAACTGGTAGATGAGGATCATTTTAAACTGGACAGGTTGCTAAATAGCACTGAACAGGATCTGCAGCAATTACAGAAAGAGAAAAAAGAACTGGCGCGGCTGGTAAAGGAGAATGAGAAACTGAAGAAGGAAATGGAAGTAGTGATCGATAAAGAACGCCATCGCCAGCAGGTAGAATTACTAAAACAGCAGAACCGCATTTCAGAAGACCGGCTGGTGTACCTGAAAGACATGGAGCGCAAACTGAAACAGATCGTACTGGACTGGAAAAAAGCCGAAGACAAAAACCAGGTGGTCAAAAACCTGCAGAACCTGCTCTTCAAGCGCAAGGAAGAGATCGTGGTGAACAAACTGGCCAAAAAAGTAGATAAGACCTATAAGGAATTGAACCAGAATATTACCGTGGGCTCGCTGGTAAAAATGAAGAAGAATTACCAGGTGGGTGAGGTAAAAGAGATCCGTGGCAAACGGGCCATTGTACAGGTGGGTGTATTGCCCATGAATGTGGATCTGGCCGATCTGATCTCGGTGGAGAAACTGGAAGAGCCGCAGAAACAGTGAGCTTCACAGATTTATCTATTCTTTTTTTGGTAATTAACTGCAATCCCTATTATTTTGCACCCGGAGAGTTGGCAGAGTGGTCGATTGCGGCAGTCTTGAAAACTGTTGACTGTAACAGGTCCTGGGGTTCGAATCCCTAACTCTCCGCTGATATCGGTTTATTAAGATAAACTTTAGGTAATAAAGCCCGCAAAATCAAGTGTTTGTGGGTTTTTTGCTTTTTAGCATTACCCCTATTTACCCCACTTTATGGCTATAGTCTAGTGAGTAATTCGTGGAGTTGCCTTTATTTTACAAAGACTCACTGGAATTTACACAAGTCATTCTTTATTAACACTTTATAAGAACTGAACTATTTAGTTCGCTGCGCGATGAGCGTAATTTTATAACCTTACTGCCATCGCAGGCATGGAAACACAAATTAAAGCCCTTCCCGGCAGGGCAACGGTGGAACATAAACACCCACCTGCATAAAGGTGTTTGGGTAGCTACCGGACTGCTGGTGATTACCATATTACTCACTAAAATAAGGAATACATTAGACTAACGCCATAGGTATTGAAGTTGGCCCAGCTGGTTTTATTTTTCGAATAACTTACCTGTGGCAATGAAGTAAAATCAAATTGTGCAGTAAAAGGAACCTTAAAAACTGAATACAATGGCATACGTAAACCTGCTCCATAAGTTAGGCCGGCTATACTATTGTTGTTTTCATCAGGTAATCCAAAATCATATACCTTTTCGCGATACCATCCAGTACGAATCGAAAGAAAATTTGCCCAAGTTATTTCGCAACCAAATTTTATAGCTGATCTGTATGACGAATTTAAAAGTAACTGATATTCGGCTAGAATCGAATATTTTAAAAAGTTTGTGGAATCAAAAAGATGGTATCTGCCAATGGCTGCTTGATAACTTGCGCCATAGCGTGTGATAACAGGCATGTGGTATTTTTCACTAATATTATTGAAAACAGCTGTTGTAGAAGCATAATTTACGTTAC
>DASWXD010000134.1:0-26455 GCA_036405675.1 Sediminibacterium sp. | reverse complement strand
GTGAGTCGTGAGTCGTGAGTCGTGAGTCGTGAGTCGTGAGTCGTGAATCGTGAGTCGGGCAGTATACTACTGATAACTCACTACTGACTACTCACCACTGACCATTCACCATTGCCCATTCACCAACCAACCCCATGAAACAGCTGTTTACCATTCTAACCTTACTCCCCTTACTCGCACTATCCCAGCAGCGGCCGAATATTCTGTATATCATGAGCGACGATCATGATGCCAATGCCATCAGCGCCTATAATAAAACACTGATCAACACACCCAATATAGACCGTCTGGCCAAAGAAGGAATGCTGTTCAACCGCTCTTTTGTAGGCAACTCTATTTGCGGGCCGGCCAGGGCTACTTTGTTAACGGGACTGCACTCGCACAAGAATGGATTTATCGATAACCGTTCCCGTTTTGATGGGTCGCAACTAACCATGCCCAAGCTGATGCAGCAGGCAGGGTACCAGACAGCCATCATCGGCAAATGGCATTTAAGCACTTATCCCACAGGGTTTGATTACTGGAAAATTTTACCGGGTCAGGGGCTTTATTACGAACCACGCATCATTGGCATGCAAGGCGATACCAGCACCTATCATGGTTATGCCACCGATGTTATCACAGATGAATCTCTGCTATGGCTGCAGGAAAAAAGGGATCCTGCCAAACCCTTTATGCTGATGCTGCATCACAAAGCACCCCACCGGTATTTCTTCCCTGCCCTCAAACATATTGAGCAGTACCATACCAAAACCTTTCCCGAACCGGAAAGCTTATACACAGATACCACCGGACGCGGTAGTGCCTGGCGCCTGCAAACCATGAGTATCCTGCCTGATATGAAACTTTCGAGCGACCTGAAAGTAGACCCGGCCTACCTGATGGATATTCCCTGGCTCAAACCCGACTCATCCGAGATCGCTTATTACCGTGCCATCATTAACCGCATACCTGTGCAGGAAAGAAAGCGCATCCTGGAGATCTACAAAGAGCGCGGAGAGATTATCCGGCAACAACGTCCGCAGGGAAAAGATCTGCTCAAACTGAAATACCAGTGGTATATGCAGGATTACCTGGCCTGTGTGGCATCGGTAGATGATAATATCGGAAGGGTGCTGGATTACCTCGATAAAAGCGGTCTGGCACAGAACACATTGGTTATCTATACTTCCGATCAGGGATTTTACCTGGGCCAGAATGGCTGGTTTGATAAAAGATGGATGTACGATGTTTCTATGCGCTCTCCCCTGCTGGCCAGATGGCCCAGCCATATCAAAGCCGGCACCAAAACCAACACCATGGTGCAGAACATTGATTATGCCCCCACTATTCTTGATATAGCCGGTATTACAGTACCTGCCTCCATGCATGGCCTCAGCCTGAAACCGGTATTGGAAAATCCGTCCAGCACCCTGCCGCGTAACAGTCTCTATTACCATTTCTACGAATACAAAGCAGACCATACAGTGCTGCAGCATGTAGGGGTACGCACCGACCGTTACAAACTACTGTATTTCTACACCGTAAACGAATGGCAGTTGTTTGACCTGCGCAAAGACCCGGCCGAACTGAACAATGTGGTAAGCAATAAATCCTACCAGGCCATTCTGGACGACATGAAAAAAGAGCTGCTCCGCCTCCGGAATGTATATGACGACCGGGAAGCGGCGGGAGAACTGAAGTGAATGTCGAACACCGAACAGGGAACGCCGAATATCGAAATAGTATCCGCTGCATCGCGGAGAACCTTTTTACTTTTGACTTTTGATTTTTGACTTCGATATTCGGCGTTCGATATTCGGTGTTCCCCGGGGCTAAAAAAATCTTTTCCCCCGTAAAATATTATCTTTCCCTACCCGTCTACCCTTTTAGACATGACAAAGGCATTGACGATACCTGCCCCTATGGCCGAAGCCCGACGGAATACCATTACAGAGGTAATCAATACCTACAGCCACCGGCTGATGGGCTTTATACGCAAACGGGTTAGTAATGAGGCAGATGCGGAAGATATTCTGCAGGATGTATTTTACCAGTTTATCGGTAATACCAAACCCATTGAACAGCTGACCGCCTGGTTGTTTACAGTTACCCGCAACAAAATCACCGACAGGCAACGCAAACACAAACCCGAATTACTGGAAGATCTCTATACCGAAGCAGACGATGAGTCCATGTTTAACTGGACGGATCTGTTTTTTGACGAAAGCAATAATCCGGAAACCGATTATCTCCGCAATCTTTTCTGGGAAGCCCTGCACAATGCGTTGAACGAACTGCCGCCGGCACAGAGAGAGGTCTTTATCCTGAACGAGATAGAAGGCGTGCCCTTTAAAACCATTGCCGAACAAAGCGGCGAAACCATTAATACTTTGCTCAGCCGTAAACGCTATGCGGTACTGCATTTGAGAGAAAGACTCGGCAGTTTGCGGGATGAGCTCTTACATAAATAAAAAACGAATCACCATGAATAAGCAATTCTGGATCAAAAAAATTATCGGCTTCACCTTACTGGCACTTGTAGTTGCCGGTGCGCTGGGGTATGTTGTGATGTTACTGTGGAACCAGGTACTGGCCGTTGTGATCAGCGGCGTATCACTTATTAGCTTCTGGCAGGCATTAGGGCTGCTGTTGCTGAGTAAAATTCTCTTTGGTGGATTTTCAGGTCGTTGTGGCGGTAAGGGAGGACATTGGAAAAATGAGATGAAAGAAAAATGGCAGGGCATGAGTCCGGAGGAAAGAGAAAAAATTAAACAGGAATGGCGCAACCGCTGCCGTATGTGGGGCACCGGCACCGGTCAGGACGCTTAAGCGGCCCGAACGGTGTGTACTGGATGAACATTAGTTACAACTGCGCATAGATCACATCATCTATATTATCACATCACCCAAAAATACCGGTCAGACCGCTGCAGCGTTCCGACCGGGGACCAAAACCCATGGACATCCTCATCTTCAAAACCAACCTGCATAACACCGAACTGGTTAACCAGGCCAGACCGGTTCTGCAAAACCTGCCCGGTATACACCGCTGGAATGTAGATATGCACGACTGCGACAATATTCTCCGCATAGAAGCCCAGCAGCTTTCTGCCCGAGCCGTTGAAAGCATATTACAGAATGCCGGTTATTATTGCGAAGAGTTGCTTGACTAAGGATTTCCGGTAATACTCCCGCTGGGGATATGTGACTTATGTTACAATCCCGCCCTTTTTCGGCTGGTACTTTTGCTTCCTCAAAAGAAGCATATGATATATAAAAGCCGTCGTTCTTATTTTCTGCGTACGCTGGTTCTCTCTGTTTCGATGGTGTTTTCTGCATTGGCAGCTACTGCCCAGCAAAACACCAAACCCCTGTTACTCAATGATGCCATTACCCTGGCACTGGAGCAAAACAGGCAGATCGGACTGGCCAAAACCGCTGAAAAGATCTCCCTTTCCCAATTCAAACAAACAGAAGCTATCTGGCTGCCGCAGGTAAACCTTTCCTACACGGGTTTTACCACTAACCAGCCCCTGAATGCATTTGGTTTTAAACTGCAGCAGTCACAGGTGCAGTCCAGCGATTTTAATCCCGCTACACTCAATCACCCCGGCGCCACTTCCAATGTGATGACCCAACTGAGTGTACAGCAGCCCATTTTTAACCCGGATATGAGCTATCTGCGGAAAGCTGCTTTAAAAGAATCGGAAGTATACGCTTTCAAAACCCAACGTACCAAAGAAGCCATTACCCTGCAGGTGACCAATAGTTACCTGCAACTGGAATTTGCCTACGAAGCCGTAAAGGTTTTGCAGGAGGCACTGGCAACGGTGCGTGAGATCTATCGTTTTACCAATGACCGCTACCAGCAGGGATTACTGCAGAAATCAGATCTGCTGCAGGTAGAAGTGCAGGTAAAAACCGTTGAGACCAACCTGGCAGAAGCCAATTCCCAGATCAGCAATATTTCTGATCAGCTTAGCCAGCTGATGAATACGGCCACCGGTCAGGTATATACCACACAAGCGGTTGTACTGCCCGTTGCTGCCGGATTTACAGACAGCGTTTCAACCACACGTGCTGATATCAAAGCCATGAATACGGCCCTCTCTGCCTACGATCTCGCTATCAAAAGCACACAGAAATCCATGTTACCCAAGTTAAATGCATTTGGTAATTACCAGCTGAACGATCAAAAACTGTTTGGTTTTGGTGCCAATGCCTATTTCGCCGGCATCCAGTTATCCTGGGATATTTTTAAAGGTAACCAGGCCAAAAACAAAGCTGCTACACAAACTCTCGAAAAAACAAAACTGCAGGAACAACTGCAGGAGCAACTGCAACAGGGTACCGTTGAGATCCGCAAAACCAAACGTCAGCTGGAGGATACCCGCTTCCGCATCAGTCAGCAGACCACCGCTGCAGAACAGGCAGAAGAAGCGCTTAGAATTATCCGCAACCGGTATAACCAGGGACTGGTAAATACCACTGATGTACTAATGGCACAGAGCCAACTGGCACAACAAAAGATGTTGTTGGCACAGGCGTTGTTTATGCAGAAAAGCACCCTCACTTATTTACAATTCTTAACCACATCCAAATAATTAAACCGCAAATACATTGCTATGATAGTTTCCAGAAATACCATTTCCGTATTCGCCGCCACTGCCCTCTTATCACTGGCAGCCTGCTCCGGTGATAAAACCGAAACAGTTGCTAAAACAGAAACACCCATTGCTGTTCAAACAGCTGTTGCAGGCGGAACAAACATCAATGCCGGTGTGCTTGAAGCCAGCGGACAGGTAGAAGCGTCACAGTCCGTCAATATCAGTACCCGTGTCATGGGTTATATCACCCAGATGAAAGTAAAAGTTGGCGACCGGGTTCATGCCGGCCAGTTATTGTTCACGGTCAACAGCAACGATATTACCGCCAAAAGAGCACAGACCGATGCACTGATCGCCCAGGCAGAAGCTGCGCAACGCGCCGCACAGAAAGACCTTGACAGATACACGGCCCTGTACAAACAGCAAAGTGCCTCTGCCAAAGAACTGGATCAGGTAACCTTGCAGTTTCAGTCGGCCAAAGCCAGTGCCGACGCAGCCAGACAAATGCGTAACGAAGTAAGTGCCCAACTGGCATATACCAGTGTTACCGCTCCTTTTGCGGGCATCATTACCCAGAAACTGGCCGATGCCGGCAGTATGGCCAATCCCGGCATGCCGGTACTTACATTAGAGCAATCTGGTAAGCTGCAGGTAAGCGCTTCTATTCCGGAAACCCAGATCGCTGCTGTAAAACTGGGAGACGAAGTAACCATGTCTATCGAATCTGCTAATAAAACCATCACCGGTAAAGTGATACAGGTAAATCCTTCTTCACAGTTCACCGGCGGACAATACATCGTTAAGATCTCTGTGCCTGCTGCAGAAGCCAAACAGTTGTATGCAGGCATGTATGTGCATCTGCGTATTCCGGTAAAAGGAACCGCTACTACTGCAAAAGAAACGGGCAAAATACTGGTTCCCACCAAAGCCATTATCACCCGCGACCAGCTTACCGGCCTGTACACCATCAGCTCGCAAAACACAGCCTTACTGCGTTGGGTACGACTGGGGAGTACCAGCGGCGATCAGGTAGAAGTACTGTCTGGCTTAGCCGCCAACGAAACATTTATTCTCTCTGCCGAAGGCAGATTATACAATGGTGCACCGGTAACCATCAAAAAATAAACTATGGAAAAAGGACTCTCAGGTAATATAGCCAAAGCATTTTTACAATCAAAGCTGACCATCCTGCTGATGTTCGCTTTCCTCGCCATCGGCGCATACAGTACTTTCCTGATGCCCCGCGAAGAGGAACCGCAGATCCAGGTGCCGATGGCAGATATCTTTATCGGTTACCCCGGTGCCACACCCAAAGAAGTGGAAACCAAGGTAGCTGCACCGTTGGAGAAATTCATCTCCAATATCAAGGGAGTAGAGTATGTATATTCTACTTCTATGAAAGGGCAGGCCATGCTCATTGTTCAGTTTTATGTGGGCGAAGATGTGGAACGTTCCCTGGTAAAACTCTACAGCGAGTTAATGAAACACATGGATGCTATGCCACAAGGCACCACCCTGCCCCTCATTAAAACACGTGCCATTGATGATGTGCCGGTAATGGCCCTCACTTTATGGGGAGAAAACTATGACGACTATCGTTTAAAATTACTCAGCCAGGAACTTTCCAACGAATTAAAGAAAGTACCTGATGTAGCAGATATCCAGATCACCGGCGGCAGAAACCGCGAAGTAAAAGTAGTACTTGATAAATCACTGATGGCTTTACAGGGTGTGGATTTTCTCACTATCAGCAAAGCCATCCAGGCAGCCAACACACAGAGCGATGCAGGCACGCTGTTAGAACATGATGCCGCTTTTTCTGTACAAACCGGCGACTTCCTCAACAGCGCAGAAGATGTAGCCAAACTGGTGGTAGGCATGAAAGGCGGTCAGCCCGTGTACCTGAACCAGGTAGCCAAAGTAACAGAAGCTCCTTCTGCCCCTGCCCAGTATGTTTTTTACGGCGCGGGAAAAGCAGATACGGCTGGTTACAAAAAATACAGTGCTTCCTATCCTGCCGTTACACTTGCTATCGGCAAGAAAAAAGGAGCTGATGCCATGCAATTGGCCACCGCCATCAAAGCCAAAGTAGCCAACCTGCAAAAAAGCCTGATCCCTTCAGATGTGCAGGTAAGCGAAACCAGAAACTATGGCGATACCGCTTCACACAAAGTATCGGAACTGCTGTTCCACCTCTTTATCTCGATTGTGGTGGTCACCTTATTTGTAATGCTGGCCATGGGATGGCGCGGTGGACTGGTCGTATTCTTATCCGTACCTGTCACTTTCGCGCTTACGCTGTTCAGTTATTATATGATGGATTACACTCTGAACAGGATCACCCTGTTTGCACTGGTTTTCATCACGGGTATTGTGGTGGATGATTCCATCATCATTGCGGAGAATATGCACCGCCACTTCAAAATGCGTAAACTACCGCCATTACAGGCTGCTATCTATGCGATCAATGAAGTAGGTAACCCAACTATACTGGCCACCTTTACCGTAGTAGCTGCTGTATTACCGATGGCATTTGTATCCGGACTGATGGGACCCTATATGAGTCCAATGCCCATCGGTGCTTCTATCGCCATGTTACTATCATTGATCGTAGCCTTGACCTTAACGCCCTATCTCGGCTATATTTTCCTGCGTGAGAAAGAAAAGAAAAGTGTGGCAGAGCAAGATCATCACGGAGAAAAGCTGGAAGAAAGCCGTATCTATAAAATCTATTACGCCTTCATTCAACCCATGCTGGAAACACGCTGGAAAAGATGGGCATTTATCCTGGGCACCATCGTTGTACTGTTAGGATCGATGGTATTGTTTTATACCAAATCGGTAGCCATTAAAATGCTGCCTTTCGATAACAAAAATGAGTTCCAGGTAGTGATTGATATGCCGGAAGGCACCACGCTGGAAAAAACACAGGCGGTGGCTGCAGATATTTCCAGTTATATTTCGGCGCAACCGATGGTAAAGAATTATGAAGGGTATGTAGGCACATCTGCACCCATCAGTTTTAACGGATTGGTTCGGCACTACGATGTAAGAAGAGGTGAAAATGTAGCCGATATCCAGGTAAACCTGGTGGATAAAACAGCACGCAGCGAACAAAGCCACGATATTGCCAAAGCCATGCGCGGCCCTATTCAGCAGATTGCTGCTAAGTATAACGCTAATGTAAAGATCGTAGAAGTACCACCAGGACCTCCGGTACTTTCTACACTAGTAGCAGAAGTCTATGGTCCGGATTACGACCAGCAGATGGCTATCGCGAAGCAGATCAAACAGATGATGCAAACCACAACTGATGTGGTAGATGTAGACTGGATGGTAGAAGACGATCAGCACGAATACCGCGTTACCGTTGACAAAGAAAAAGCAATGCGCTATGGGGTAGCCACCGCACAGGTTACCGCCACCGTGCAGGCAGCATTATCAGGCATGCCATCCGGCAACCTGAACCTGCCCAAAGCTTTTAACCAGGTACCTATCCGTTTGCAGTTGAAAGATGCTGACAAAGGAAGTATGCATCAATTACTGGACCTGCAGGTAACCGGTATGCAGGGCAATATGGTAGCATTGCGCGATGTGGTGAATGTACAAACAGCCACCAAAGACAAAAGCATCTACCGCAAAAACCAGAAAGAAGTAGTGTATGTGATGGCAGATATGGCAGGTAAACTGGAAAGTCCGTTTTATGCCATCTCACAGATCTCCGACAGTCTGAAGAATATCAAATTGCCCACTGGTTATACAACCCTGGCAGAAGAATATACCCATCAACCCGAGAACCAGGATGTATACACCCTGAAATGGGATGGCGAGTGGCAGATCACGTATGAGGTATTTAGGGACCTCGGTATTGCCTTTGCCGCAGTGATCATCATCATTTATGTATTGATCGTAGGCTGGTTCCAGAACTTCACCGTTCCGTTGGTGATGCTGGCAGCCATACCGCTTTCCTTGATCGGCATCCTGTTAGGTCACTGGGTAATGGGTGCTTATTTTACGGCCACTTCCATGATTGGTTTTATTGCCCTTGCGGGAGTCATGGTCCGAAACTCGATATTACTGATCGATTTTATCAATATCCGTTTACGCGAAGGTATTCCGCTGAAACAGGCCATCATTGAAGCGGGTGCAGTAAGAACCACTCCCATCCTCTTAACAGCCGGCGCTGTTGCACTGGGTGCCATTATCATCCTGTTTGATCCGATCTTCCAGGGACTGGCCATTTCGCTGATGGGAGGAACCATTACATCTACATTCCTGACACTGTTGGTAGTGCCCCTGCTTTATTATAAAATGATGCGTGGTACAACCAAATAAAATCAACCCTTATGCAACTATTCATTATCACCGCCTTAAAAGAATACAGCGATCAGGCCGCGGCCTTGTTAAAAAAAGCAGGTATTCACATTTTCAGTGCCACTGATATCCAGGGGTTCAAAGACGGCAGCAGCCATAACCTGCTCGACGACTGGTTCGGTGCCGGAGAGGCCCAGTTCGATTCGATTCTCCTGTTTTCGTTTACCAGTACCGAACTGGCCAGCCGGGCCATGGAACTGGTAAAAGAATACAACGAAAAACTGGCCGATGAGTTTCCCCTCAGGGCTTTTACGCTGAACATTATACAATCATCACATTAAACCTACCCCCATGAAAGAAAGAATCGTTCGCGCCGTTGCCGGCACATTTGTACTGATCAGTGTAGTACTGGCATTTTATGTAAACATCCAGTGGTTATGGCTGGCTGTATTTGTAGGAGTTAACCTGCTGCAGTCATCTTTTACCCGTTTCTGTCCCCTGGAGATCATTCTGGTAAAAGCCGGTGTGAAAGAAGATAATATAGCAGGTAAGAATAATACAAACTGTTGTTAGTCTGTTAATGGGGTACCCCCCGACCCCTGAATCCGTGTAAATCTGTGTCATCAGCGGCCCGGCTATTCGCTGAAAGCCCTGATGGCACTGGATTTCCGGCTTTATTTCAAAAAAAAACGTCCAAAATACGCCCGTACCCCTAATTTTGCGCAATTCCTCGCAGAAATGAACCCTACATTAAACTCCAACGAATCAGTACCGTCGCAAAGAAAAAAAATTATTGTTTTGGGCAGTGGCCCTAACAGAATTGGCCAGGGTATTGAGTTTGACTACTGTTGTGTACATGGCTTACTGGCCATTAAAGAGTGTGGTTACGAGTCCATTATGGTAAACTGTAACCCCGAAACCGTATCCACCGATTTTGATATGGCGGATAAACTCTATTTCGAGCCGGTATACTGGGAACACCTTTGGGAAATTATAGAACTGGAAAAACCGGAAGGTGTTATTGTACAGCTGGGCGGACAAACCGCCTTAAAGCTGGCCAAACGTTTACACGAGAATGGCATTAAGATCATTGGTACTGCTTTTGAAGACATGGATATTGCAGAAGACCGTGGCCGTTTCAGTGATCTGTTGAAAGAACTGAATATCCCTTACCCTGAATATGGCACCGCGCTGAATGCTGATGAAGCCATTGCCGTTGCCAATCGTGTGGGTTACCCGGTACTGGTAAGACCCAGTTATGTAATCGGCGGACAAAGAATGCGGATCGTGATCAATGATGAAGATGTAGAGAAAGCTGTGATCAGCCTGCTCAAACATTTACCCGGCAATAAGATCCTGATCGATCATTTTCTGGATCGTTGCCAGGAAGCGGAAGTAGATGCCATTTTTGACGGCGAGAATTTTCATGTGATGGGTGTGATGGAACATATTGAACCTGCCGGTATTCACAGCGGCGACAGTAATGCGGTTCTGCCCTCCTTCAATCTTACGCCACTGATTGTGGAAACCATGGAATATTATTCCGAGAAAATCGCCCGTGCGCTGAAAATCAAAGGTCTCATCAATATCCAGTTTGCTATCAAGAACGACAAGGTATACGTGATCGAAGCCAACCCAAGGGCTTCCCGTACCACACCGTTTATTGCCAAAGCATACCAGATCCCTTATCTCAATATTGCTACCAAAATAATGATCGGCGCAGCCAAACTCACCGATTTTACGATGGAGAAAAAATTAGAAGGTTACGCTATCAAAGAACCTGTTTTCAGTTTCGAAAAATTCCCTGGTGTAAACAAAGAACTCGGTCCCGAAATGAAGAGCACCGGCGAAGCCATCCGCTTCATCAAAGACCTGCGGGATCCTTACTTCCGTACCCTGTACAAGGAAAGAAGTATGAACCTCAGTAAATAAACGAGGATACTTATACCGCGTATTTATACCTGATTTAACAGCCGGCTCTGCAAAGACCGGCTGTTTTGATTAGGTTTAGCCATGCGGCGATATGGAAAAAAATACTGGCGTTCCGCCCCTTTTGTACGACTATTGATTCCGTTGATCGCCGGCATCCTGCTGGGCCGATACCTGCCTATCCCCTTTGCACAGCTTTGTATCACCGGCCTTGTCAGTTTGGGCCTGCTCTTGCTGTTCCGTTTTTTTTCGTTGGCTTCACAATACCGGCTGAGATGGATCACCGGCCTGTTATTCAACCTGCTGTTAATCTGTCTCGGAGCTTCCCGAACCTGGCTGCAGGATATCCGGCACCAGCACAACTGGATCGGTCATCACTTGCAACAAACCACCGGCATCCTGGTAACATTGCAGGAAACACCTGTTACCAAAGCCAACTCCTGCAAAGCATTGGCAAAAGTGGAATGGGTACATACACAGAAAGGCTGGTTACCCGTGCAGGGAAACCTCTTGCTCTATTTCAGAAAAAATAAGCTGCCACCGGGCATTACCTATGGCTCGCAACTGCTGGTACAGAAAAAACTGCAACCCATCACCAACAGCGGTAACCCCGGAGCTTTTGACTACCGGTTATATTGTGCTTTTCAGGATATTCATCACCAGGTGTTTCTGCAGGATGGAGAATACAGGTTGCTGGCTACAAAGGGACTGTCCTCCTTCACCAACGCTTTGATCCGTACCCAGACCAAACTGCTTACCATCCTCCGAAAATGGATCCCCGGTAAAAAAGAGCAGGGTGTGGCAGAAGCATTGCTGATCGGCTATCGCGAAGACCTTGATAAAGGGCTGGTACAGGCCTACAGTAATACCGGCGTGGTGCACATCATCGCCATCAGCGGTTTACACCTTGGGATGATCTATGGGTTATTGTTGCTCTTGCTGAAACCCTTTCGCAAATACAAAGTAATCCGCATCATCCGGCCAGTGATCCTGTTATTGGTTTTATGGGGATTCAGTTATCTCGCAGGTATGGCTCCCTCCATCTTACGATCAGTGGTTATGTTTTCCTTTATCATCCTGGGCGAAAGCCTTGGCAGGCGAACGCGGATCCTGAATACCCTGGCTGCTTCGGCTTTCTGTTTGCTTGTTTACAATCCGTATTTTCTCTGGGATGTAGGATTTCAGTTATCGTACACAGCCGTTACCAGCATTGTGCTGTTTATGCAGCCTATTTACCGCAGTATCTATCTGGAGAATCCCCTGTTGCGAAACCTCTGGCAACTCAATGCAGTAACCCTTGCGGCACAGATCCTCACTTTGCCTGTAGTGCTCTATTATTTTCATCAGTTTCCTAACTTATTTCTCTTCACCAATTTCATAGCAGTGCCTTTATCAGGATTCATTCTATATGGTGAGTTGTTTTTGTTGCTGGTACACAAGCTCATCTTTGTCAACGAATTCACCGGTAAAATGATCTCCTTCCTCATCCAACAGCTGAACCAGCTGATCGAGAATACCCACCGCCTTCCTTTTGCAGTTACGGGTAATATTTCCTTCAGTCTGGCACAGGCGCTCCTGCTGTATGGGGTACTGATCGGTTTTACCGTATGGATCAACACCAAAAAGCCAATAGCATTGATAGGAGCACTGACTGCTTTCTCGGCCATCTATTGTATACAAGCCATTTCAGTTATGGCACAAAAACAACTGCATACACTGGTTGTATACAATATTCCCCGGATGCAGGCCATGGATATCATAGAAGGACAGCATTTTTTATTCAGGGGCAACCCGGAACTGCTGGATAAAACCAGCCTGGCTGATTATTACCTCGCTCCTGCCCGGCTTTTCTTTGGCGTCTCCAAACCTCATCAGCCAAAATATACCCGGATCGCCGGAAACATCATTGCGGGTAGCCGGAAAACCGTATTGGTGGTTGATCGGCCAATAACTAATCCGCCATCAGCCGAAAAAATTCCCGTAGACATTATTATTCTCAGCGGTAATCCCCGTCTGCAACTCAGTCAGTTGACCCAAAGGTTTATTTGTGCACAATATGTCTTCGACAGCAGTAATCCATTGTGGAAAATACAGTACTGGAAAAAAGACGCGGACAGCCTACATTTGCGGCACCATACCATTTCTGAGCAGGGTGCTTTTGAAGTGGATCTCTGACGAACGCGCCGTTCTTTATTTCAACCAACCCCCGCGGGTTAAACACAGCAACATGCAAAAGAAAATTCAATCTGCCCTCATCTCCGTTTTTTACAAAGACGGACTGGAACCCATTGCCAAAAAATTACAGGAATTGGGAATCACCATTTACTCCACCGGCGGCACCCAGAAATTCCTGGAAGATCTCGGTGTTACCTGTGTACCCGTTGAAAGTCTGACCACCTACCCATCCATCCTCGGTGGCAGGGTAAAAACACTGCATCCTGCCATTTTCGGCGGTATTCTGGGCAGAAGATATGAAGCACAGGACCTCGCAGAGATGAAAGAATATAAGATCCCTGAGATCGACCTGGTGATCGTTGACCTGTATCCTTTCGAAGAAACCCTGCGTACCACCACAGAAGAAAAACTCATCATCGAAAAAATAGATATCGGTGGTCCTTCCATGATCCGTGCAGCAGCCAAAAACTTCCGCGACCTGGTAGTGATTGCGGCCAAAGACGATTATGCATCTCTCGAAAAATTACTGACCGAACAAAAAGGCGAAACCACGATCGAACAGCGAAAAGCCTATGCGGCCAAAGCTTTTGAAGTGGTAATGCATTATGATATTGCCATCAGCAACTATTTCAACCCCGGTATGCAGCAGGTATTGCGCTATGGTGAAAACCCACACCAATCGGCCGTATTCCATGGTAACCTCGCCGAACTGTTCACCCAGCTGAATGGCAAAGAACTTTCTTATAATAATCTGGTAGATGTGGATGCTGCGGTACAACTGATCCAGGAATTTACGGCTACTCAACAGGCAGTGTTCGGGATCATTAAACACACCAATGTTTGCGGTATTGCAGAAAGAGCTACCGTAAAACAAAGCTGGGACGCTGCCCTGGCCGGCGATCCGGAAAGTGCTTTTGGTGGCGTACTGGTATGTAACCAAACAATCGACAAAGCCACAGCCGATGCCATCAATGAAATTTTCTTTGAAGTACTGATTGCACCGGCATTTGATGCAGACGCGCTGGAGGTATTGAAAAGCAAAAAGAACCGGATCCTGCTCCAGCTTACAGCCAATACTGCCAAACTCAAAACCCCTTCCAAATCCTTACTCAACGGTACACTGGAACAGGGCGCAGATATCGGCAATTACAGCAAATGGGAAGAAGTAGGTGGCAGAGAAACCACTGCAGCCGAAAAAGAAGACCTGTTGTTCGGTAACCTCGTTTGCAAACACCTGAAGAGTAATGCCATCGCCCTGATCAAGAACAAACAACTGGTGGGAAAAGGTTGCGGACAAACCAGTCGCATCGATTCACTACGCCAGGCCATTGATAAAGCCAAACAATTCAATTTCGATCTCAAGGGTGCGGTATTGGCCTCCGATGCGTTCTTTCCGTTTAATGATTGTGTACAGATTGCACATGCAGCCGGTATGGAAGCATTTATACAGCCCGGCGGTTCAGTCAGAGACAAAGACAGCGTTGAATACTGCGTTACCAACGGCCTTGCCATGGTAATGACCGGTATGCGTCACTTCAAACACTAATACAACTTCATTTTCCCTCGCGGGGGAAAGTGCTTATGGGACGGCAGGTATGACCACCAAACAAAAAGCCTATATCGCTTTAACACTCACCAGTATTATCTGGGGTACCAGCTGGATTGCCAGTAAGATTGGCGTGCAGCAGGTACCCGGACTGGAAGTGGCTGCCATCCGGCAATTGATTGCGGGTGTGGTGCTGGTGGCTTTTTTTCTGATCAAGGGAGAGAAGATTCCCAGCTGGAAAGAACTGCGCTGGTTAACACTGATGGCGGTACTCTTGTTCATCTCTGCCAATGGCATCGCAACGGTTGCCTTAAAATATGTACCCAGTGGTATGGGGGCTTTAATCTCGGCGCTTTATCCTTTATGCGTGGTCATTATTGAAAGGATCTTTTACAAAAACACGAAGATTACACCGGGTACTTTCATCGGACTTTTTCTAGGCATTGGCGGTATTGCTATCGTATTTTACGACAATGCCTTTCATAACCATACAGAAGGTTATGCCTGGGGCATCATCCTATCCATTCTGGCTATGTTAAGCTGGAGCGTAGGAACTATTGTACTCTCCCGCACCAGGATAAAAATGAATGCGTATAATGCCACCGGCTGGCAAATGCTGATCAGTGCCGGAATTTTATTTATCATGCTGCTGGTTTCCGGAGATCATATTCCGTTATCAAAAATACCCAGCCAAACCTGGGGTGCTATTGCTTACCTCGTAATAGCCAGTAATCTCATTACATTCGCAGCGTTTATTTACACGATGAAGCACCTGGAACCCGCTATTGCTTCACTGTATGCTTATATCAACCCGATTGTTGCCATTTTTGTGGGTTCATTAGTAGTGAATGAAAAAATAACCCTCAGTATCATCATTGGCTCACTGATTACCTTAGTAGGTGTTTACCTCGTAAACCAAAGTCTCCGCAAACAGAAAGAGAGCCTTACCCAAACCACCGATGCGGATGCTATGTAATGTGTAATGGCTGACATGAACGGATGAATCAGCCGAAATTTTTCAACAGAAAGGCTTCATACATTTCTCTCCATTCTTTCCATTGTGGTTGCTCCGTTAAAAAATGATTGTGAAATAGCGTAATGAACTCACCATTCACTTCTTTCACAACATCATGATAGTATTGAATTTCTTCAGCAGCCTGTAAAGCGGTATACCCCTGGTTAAAAAAAGAACTGGCTTCCATGAAACAAAAGGGATGGATCCGTAAGGTAGTTGTTGTTTCCTTCGCCAGATCATACCAGTAAAAAGGCAAACAATAAGATGCCCTGAAGCCGTTCACAGCACCGTATGCCATAGAGTAATCATCTGTCATACCCGCTGCCAACAGCCGCCGGTATGTATCCGGTAGGGTAAACCGCAGATAGTGTTGGCGGGAAGTGGTTACAGGTTGCCGTATTATTTTTTGCAGAAAAGATTTCTCCTTTTCCAGCAAACCTTGCTCTGTTCCGCTTTGCCAGGAAGGATGTAAGCCAATTGTATTTTTCGCAGCTGAACTACGATACAACTGTTGTAAGGCTTTCGAATAGGCTGATAGATTTTTATCGTAAACGCCTCTTTTCAGAATAGTAAGCAAAAAATAAATGGGTTCTAATCCAAACTTCTCATGTAGACTATCAATCCAGTCAAACGTATCATAGGGATCTTTCTTCCTTCCGCTGTATACATTCCCCCTTTCTATCACCTGCTCAAATTTTCCCTGCAGCAGATCACGGTAAAAGCCGAGTATATTTTTCCATAGGGGTTTGTGGAGGTAGCTGAAAGCTTCGTCAATGTCGTAAGTGGGGATGAAACGAAAACGTGAATCGTGAATCGTGAGTCGTGAGTCGTGAGTGAATTGCTGAAGTTTTTGCGACAACTTTTTCAGCCAGAGATTTACGAGCGGTTGTTTTAGAAAACCTTCTTTATATGCAAGGCTGTTGGTATGGGAATAGCGGCCATACTGATCAAGTGTATGCGGCAGGTATTCTTCGTAGCGGGAGAGCAGGTAAAAAGCAGCCGCAAAAATATCGAAAGGAAGATCTCCCTCCGTTTGAAAAAAAACAGGCAGTTCCTCCCAGTAAGAAATCTGTATTGGCTGTGCTGTAATCCCCGTTTGTAATAACAAATCATGGGGAAGGATCCGGAAACTACCGGCGATTATTTCAGCGGAGTAATTGAGGCAATACTTTCCGTATTCCGGGATCTTTTCTTTGGAATCTGTTACTGTTACCCCAGGCAAAACTGTCTGAATGATATAGGTCAACCGCGCAGTCATCCGCGGCGTGTACACCACCCAAGTATCAACACCCGAAGATTCCAATGACTGCTAATTGTTTATTGGTTTGTAATTACCGGTGTTTCTCTTTCCACATTTCATTAAAGGTCTTACCACTGAAATCCAGATCGCTCCGGTGGGTTGTCCAGCCTTTGAATACTTTATTCACCACCCAATTCTTCATCTTACCGGTTCCCATATTCATCATGCCCCTGCTCATACTGGCCGTCTTCCACATTTTCCAGGCAAGCCGCTCTGCCAGCGAACTCGAGCCCTGCACCACTGCTTCATGCCGGTTATCGAGCAACAGTTCATGGAGGTTAATTCTTACCGGACATACTTCTGTACAGTTCCCACACAAAGAAGAAGCATAGCTGAGGTGTTTGTATTCTTCCATTCCCCTGAGATAGGGAGTGATGACTTTACCAATCGGACCACTATAGGTGGTTTCATAGGCATGACCACCAATATTCTTATACACCGGACAGGCATTCAAACAAGCCCCGCAACGGATACAGTACAAAGCCTCACGCGAAGTGGGATTTGCCAGCAGGTTGGTTCGGCCATTATCCAGCAGTATCACATACATTTCTTCCGGACCATCCGATTCATTCGGTTGTTTAGGACCTGATACAATGGTATTATATACTGTAATTTTTTGGCCAGTGCCATAGGTAGACAACAGTGGCCAGAATAAAGCCAGATCGTTGATAGAGGGAATCACTTTTTCAATGCCCACCACCACAATATGTGTTTTGGGCCAGGCACAGCTTAAGCGGGCATTACCTTCATTTTCGGTAACGGCTATTCCGCCTACATCAGCTACAATAAAGTTGGCACCGGTAACACCTACTTCAGCCTGCACATATTTTTCGCGCAGAATTTTGCGCGCCACCAATGTCAGTTCCTCCGGCGATAAACCAGCGGGGGTTCCCAGTTTTTCTGCAAATAAACGTGCTACATCTTCCTTGCTTTTATGCATGGCAGGTGTTACAATATGATAAGGAGGTTCCCCATCCAGCTGCTGTATATATTCACCCAGATCTGTTTCCACACTTTCGATGCCGATCGATTCGAGATAATCATTCAGGTGAATCTCTTCGGTTACCATACTCTTACTCTTCACCAGTGTTTTGCACTGTTTCTCGCGGCAGATCTTCCCAATAGCTTCAGTGGCTTCGGCTGTATTCTCTGCCCAGATCACTTTGGCACCTCTGGCTGTGATCTTCTTCTCAAATTCCAGCAGGTAACGGTCAAGGTGTTCAATCGCATCCCATTTACGGTTTTTAGCCTGTTCGCGCGCATCCATCACATGGTTCCCAAATTGCTGTTTACCCTGTGGCACCACGGCATTATACTTGCCAATATTAAAATTGATTTTCCGCCTGTGCTCCAGGTCGGCCGCTTTTATGGTACTCTTGGCAATAAAGGATGCTGCCGTATCTTTCATGATGATGTATATTTCGTTACTGTTGTATGAATTTATTTACGTCTGTCAATCAAAATAGCTTCTCAACGGTTTTTGTCCAGATGCGTTGCCGCTGCTTCCAATGCCGCATAAAATTCTTCCCCGTATTTCCTGATCAAAGAATCTTTCAGAAATACATATACCGGCACTTTCAGTTTTTTACCCAGTGAACAGGCCGCCGCACATAAATCTTCTCTCGGCTCATAGTTCACATATTCCACATCCGGATCCCGTTTGCTTTTCTGTATCCTGATCGGGAAGAGGTGGCAGCTGATCGGTTTTTTCCAGTCCAGTTTACCTTCATTATAAGCTTGTTCTATCCCGCATTTGATCACACCCTGTTTATCACGGTAGCCATATACACAGATAGACCCGTTGATCGTGGGTGTTACCCAACCAAATTCCTTATCGTAAATATATTTCCCCTGCTTCTCTACTTCTTTAATTCCCTCCGCCGTCATATAGGGTTTGATCATTTCATAATAGGTCTTCAGCTTCTCCAGTTCCCATTTCTCCATCGGTGCACCGGCATCACCATCTTCACAGCAACCGCCTTTGCATTTAGTGAGGTCACATACAAACTGCTCTTCCAGGATTTCATCACTGACTAGTTTATTATCGATAGCTATCATTATCCGGTTCACTGATTGATTTAGCCAAAGATAATCCCATTCGGGCAGCCCACACCGCGGTATGACCCAAATAATTAACAATTTAAAAGTAACCCGGTGGTAGTATGGGCGTTATATAACAAACAGGTCGCCGGCGGGTGTACTTTGTTTGCCTTACGGCCGCCCTTTTCAGGGTGGCCTTGTTTTGGAATTGTTTACTTACGCCACTGAAAAGTCTGGATCAGGTGTTTCATATCCTCCAGCAAAAACCGGTTCACAATACCCAGTGAGTCTGCATTGGGGGTAGCATCAAAATACAGGGCTCCCCGCAGAAAATGACGGGTCGAATCGGTTACAAAAAACTGGTTGGCCGTTGCCACATCACCTCCTACCGTAAAAAAAATCCCATGCACCCCATTGGGTGTAGCAATCAGTGTATCATCGATAGAATAGGCTTTGGAAGTATGTTTCCCCGTCAGGGCAAAACTGTGTTTTACCAGGGTATCAAAATTATTCCGGCCAATCTCTTTGTAGCTCACATAAATCCTGCCATTGAACTGCGGAAAATCTACATTAATCCACCAGGGATTCTCCGTAGCTTCTCCAAAAAAGGTACTGTCTTTGACCACATTCGCATATACAGGATACTCAAACGAATAAGGATAACCCGGCTGGTTAAATACCCGGTATTTTTTTTCAGGGAAATTGATCTGATAATACCCTTTTGGCTTGGGGGTGAAAGTACTGTTGCAGGAAAAGACCGTGATAGTTACACCTACCATCATCAAAATAGCCAACAGCGAAAAATGACTTCTGTGGTATATATCTGCAACCATTACCCAACTTCTTTCAACAATTTTCCGCATCATGATAATTGTGGCTTAATCGTAACTTTTACTTTCTGTATCCGGTTCCTTTCTACTTCCAGTACGGTAAATTCAAAATCGCCGGTCTGTAATACCTTGGCAGGCTGCGGAATTTCTCCCGCCAGTTCCAGCACCAATCCTGCAACCGAATCACTCTCTCCTTTTACCGTATCAAAAGTATCTGTTGGCAGATCCATAATCTTACATACATCGTTGATCATGGTTCTGCCTTCAAAAATATAATTGTACTCATCCAGTTTTTTATAACTGGTTTCTTCTTCATCAAATTCATCTTTGATCTCACCAATCACTTCTTCCAGAATATCTTCCAGCGTAACAATCCCGCTTGTTCCGCCAAACTCATCTACCACTACGGCAAAATGGATTCTTTTCGACTGAAACTCTTTTAAAAGATCTTCAATAAATTTCTGCTCGTGTACAAAATAAGGCTGTCGCATCAGCGGGTGCCAGTCAAACTCATCCGGCTCGTTCAGGTAAGCAATCAGGTCTTTCGTATGTATCATACCCAGCACATTGTCCAGGTCTTCTTTGTACACCGGCAACCGACTGTAATTCAGATCTCTTGCCGTGGCTATCAGTTCTCCAAAACTGAGCGAGTGATCAATGCCATGCACATCCACCCTTGTTTTCATGATCTGTTTCACCGTAATATTCCCGAACTTGACGATCCCCTTCAGGATATTTTTTTCATTTTCCGAGGCAGTGTTCTGTGTGGTAAGGTCGATGGCATGATCCAGTTCCTCCAGACTGTACGCGCCACCCGGCCGGTTGGTCAGCTTGCGTTCAATGATATCTGAATATTTTACCAGTCGTTTGCTTAACCCGGCGAAGGCATAAGAAACCGCCTGTACAATACCGCCAAAATCTTTGGCAAAACGTACATTGTTCTGTGTAGCCAGTACTTTGGGCATTACTTCTCCAAACAATACCAGTATAAAAGTAACCGCAATCACTTTGATCAGGAACTCAACCCATACAGCATCAAACTGTTCAAAGTTGAACATGTTATCGATGAGCAGGTTGGAGATAATGATGATGGAGATATTAATAAAACTATTGGCAATCAGCAGTGAGGCCAATAATACTTTGGGTTCTTCCAGCAGGTCTACAATGCGTTTGTAGGCGGGTTGCTGTTTCGATTTCAGGTTATTGATATCCTTATAGGTAAGGGAGAAAAAAGCCACTTCCGAACCGGAGAGTACAAATGACAGGAAGAGTAGCAGCAACAAAACCATCACCAGTACAGTAGTGCCCTGTGCCTGTATGGCCGCCAGTAAAACAGGATGTGAGAAAAGGGAAAGAACCGGGTGGTGATCCAAAGTTTGTTTTTTTAGTGAACGATCAGTGTAGCTGGCAGTACAACTGCGCCTGCTTTCTGTTTGCCAAAAGTATTGTTTTTACGGATTTGATCAGAAAGGTAAACTTTCCCCGGGATCCGTCATAGGTGGTATCTCATCTCCCGGATATCCTTCCAGCGAATCATGGCCACCATGTGCACCATGTCCTTCGCCTCTCTTATCCAGCATAATCAGGTTATCGCCCACCACTTCTGTGGCAAATTTTTTATTACCATCCTTGTCTTCCCAGCTTCGGGTACGCAGCCTGCCCTCCACATAGATCAAACTCCCCTTATGCAGGTATTTCTGTGCCAGCTCTGCCAGTCCGCGCCACAATACCACGGTATGCCATTCTGTTTGTGATACCAGTTTACCCGACCGGTCTTTATAGGTTTCGGTGGTAGCCAGCGGAAATTTTGCTACCGCGATATTTCCTTCCAGGTGCTGAACATCCGGGTCTTTCCCCAGATTACCAATCAACATTACTCGATTAACGCCTCTCATGGGATAGGTTTTAAGTTCGTCGCAGGTTGAATCTCTCTTAAAAATAACTTTTTTTAAGGAACAAAAGAAACGGCCGGTAAAATTTCACAAATGCGACAGTTTTGCCTGCGAGGATTTAAAAAAGATCCTTTTGCAAAAAAGATTTTTCCAGGTACCCGGTAATAAATTTGGGGAAAGCCAGTTTCTGCAGGTTTTTTGGCGTTTCCCAGCGATAGTTCTCTAAAAAATGCGGCAGCGTTTCCAGCTCTACCCGGATAAACTGACCTTTGATCTGCTGGTGCGTTAATGCCTGTTTCTGCAAAGGCGAAATCTGTTTGATCTCCGCTTTGCGGATGCCGATCTGGTCTTTCAGCCACTGATGCACAGATTTTTCATCCCATTTTACCTGTTCTTCTGTTTCGAGCAGGTAAAACTCAAACAGGTTCTGCCAGATATCAGGGTTCAGGCGCTGGTTTACCAATAGTTTTCCTTTGTAACTGAACAAAAAATAATAGAACCAACGGTTCTTCCGCTGTAATGTTTTCTCTTTAATGGGTAAACGGTTCACGGTGCCCTCAGCATAGGCTTTGCAGTGAGGCTGCAATGGGCAACTGGAACAGCTGGGTGCAAAGGGTTTACAAACCGTGGCCCCGAAATCCATGATGGCCTGGTTATAGCTGCCGGCTTCTTTGCGGGCCAATACTTTTTCGGCTAGTTGGGTAAAGAGAATTTTGCCCTTGGCTGAGTCTATCGCTTCCGCGATGCCAAAAAAACGGGAAAGTACCCGGAACACATTTCCATCCACCACTGCATAAGGCAGGTTATAGGCAAAAGAAGCGATGGCCGCAGCAGTGTAAGGGCCTACGCCCTTTAATGCCAGTATCTCTTCATAGCGCTCCGGGAAAACCCCTTTTCGCTCCGCAACAATCTGGCGGGCAGTGAAAAGCAGGTTTTTACAGCGGTTATAATACCCTAAGCCCTCCCACAACTTAAACACTTCCTGATCGGGCGCTTTGGCCAGCTGGCGGATACTGGGATATTTAGTGATAAAATTATTATAATACTGCCAGCCCTGGGCCACACGTGTTTGCTGCAGAATCACTTCACTGAGCCAGATTTTATACGGATCTTTCTCTCCTTTCCAGGGCATTTCCCGGTTATTCTGATGTTTATGCCAGTGTAAAACTGTATTTGTAAACCTTTTTTCCATAAATGGGAGCCGAAAATAGGCTTTAATACAACAAAGCCATTAGCAGCCGGTTCTGAATTAAATAACACAAATATTTATATGTGTTAAAACCACCATTGGTCACCCGGATTGAACCATTTATCTATCAATAAGTAACGTCTATAATATTTACGCCATCTTTCTTGCATTATTCGTTTTTTTTAGCTTATTTTAATCTCTTGTACCTACTTAAAACCATTTAAAAATGCGAAAATCAGATCTCATCAACCAGATCTCAGACAAAACCGGCATCCCTAAAGTGGATGTATT
This sequence comes from Sediminibacterium sp., assembly GCA_036405675.1. Taxonomy (GTDB): domain Bacteria; phylum Bacteroidota; class Bacteroidia; order Chitinophagales; family Chitinophagaceae; genus Sediminibacterium. The sequence goes on along the minus strand of DASWXD010000134.1, from coordinate 3,345 downwards.
GGTGACCCTTGAAACCATGTTCAAGGAAGTAAAAGAAAGTCTTTCCAATGGCCAGAACATCTACATCCGTGGCTTTGGTAGTTTTATTACCAAGAAGCGGGCGGCCAAAATCGGGCGTAATATCAAGAAGAATGTAGCCGTAGAGATTCCGGAGCACTATATTCCTGCTTTCAAACCCGCGAAAGAATTTGTGACCGAAGTTAAAAGCAAACGAAAGCCTGACTAACTTTGCGGAAAGTAATCAGGAGTGAAAAAACAGCAATATTTATTAGTCGGAGCTGGTGTAGCCTTATTTGTTTTACTGTTTTTTTTCGGTAAAACAATCCCCCCCAAACAACCCTCTCCCGCTGCCACGGGAGAGCAACACGCTGAACATCAACCAATTAAGTTTGAGGAGATCCTGACCAAAGCCAAGGAAAAGATCAGTCCTGCCCAGAATCAACGCCTCTTGAAACTGGAAAACTCCGTTGTTCGCGGCGATATAAAAGAGCAGCAATTACATGTGTATCATCAGCTGGCGCGCTTCTGGCGCGACTCGGCCCGGATCTTCGAGCCCTATGCCTATTATACTGCAGAAGCAGCTAAGTTGGAAAATTCTGAAAAAAGCCTCACCTTTGCCGCCCATCTGTTTTTAGATAACCTGATGACGGAGGGGCAGGCTACCATGCAAACATGGCTGGCCAGCAATGCAAAAGTTCTTTTAGAGAAAGCCCTTGTGATTAATCCGGCTAACGATTCCAGCAAAATCGGGATCGGCGCCTGTTACCTGTTCGGCAATATTTCTGATAACCCCATGGAAGGTATTTTACCGGTTCGTGAGATTGCCCAGAAAGATCCGGGTAATATATATGCCCAGATGGTATTGGGTATGGGAGGAAAGAAAAGCGGGCAGTTCGACAAAGCCATTGAAAGGTTTACTATCGTTGTTCAGAAACAACCCGAAAACATAGAAGCCCTTTTTAACCTTGCCGAATGCTACGAAGCCAAAGGAGATAAAACAAATGCTGTGAAATGGTACGAAGCCGTAAAAAAACTGGTGAAAATACCCGAAGCACAACAGGAACTCGACAAAAGGATCACCGAATTGAAAAAATAAATTTATTCATTAACTAACAAAATTACTAAGTGTATGCCTTGTGGTAAGAAGAGAAAGCGTCATAAAATTGCGACTCACAAACGTAAAAAACGTTTAAGAAAGAATCGTCATAAGAAGAAGAATAAATAATTCTTGCTTCTGACCTTTATAGAAAACAGTCACGCCCATGGGCGTGACTGTTTTTAACACTTTCCAGGATATCGTCACTACCTTTCTACGCTGCAACTTTTCCTTTTCCTTCCTGATCAGGTGACGAGCGATACGGATATAAGTGTGTTTTGCCCTGCCGCATACCGGCCGTTATTTTGTATGTAAAAGTTGCTATTTTGTGAACAAAGAATTAATTATAAATGCTGGCCCTACAGGTGTTGAAATCGCATTCCTGGAGGACAAGAAACTGGTTGAGCTCCATAACGAGATCACCAATGCCAGTTTTGCCGTAGGCGATTTGTATCTCGGTAAAGTGAAGAAACTGATACCAGGACTGAATGCCGCATTCGTAGACGTGGGATTTGAGAAAGATGCTTTTCTGCATTATACAGACCTGAGCCCCTATGTTCGTTCTATCCTGAAGTTTACACAACTGGCCATGAACGACAAAGAACCCAATGGCTTTGATTTCGCTAAATTTCATTCAGAACCCGAAATCGTTAAAACAGGTAAGATCAATGAAGTACTGAATGGTAAACCACATGTACTGGTACAGATCTTAAAAGAACCGATTGCCGCCAAAGGTCCCCGCCTCAGTTGCGAATTATCCCTGCCGGGAAGGTTTGTTGTACTCACTCCCTTTAACGAGATCGTAGCGGTTTCCAAAAAAATACATTCTTCGGAAGAAAGAAAACGCCTGCATAAGATTGTGGAAGCCATCCGCCCCAAGAATTTTGGCGTCATCGTGAGAACCGCAGCGGAAGGTAAAAGCACCGCAGAACTGCACCAGGACCTGCTGGCACTGGAAGAAACCTGGAAAACCATTAAAACCAATCTGAAAGGAGCTGTAGCCCCCGTAAGAATTTTAAGCGAAGAGAATAAAACCACCAGTATTTTACGCGACCTGTTGAGTGCAGACTTTAACCGGGTAGTGGTGAATGATAAAAACCTGTTTGGCGTAACCCAAAGTTATATCCAGCGAATCGCTCCCGATAAAACTGATATCGTTACACTATACCAGAATAATGGATTGCCCATTTTCGATCAGTATGGTGTTACCAAACAGGTAAAATCTTCTTTCGGCAAAACAGTGAATCTGCCCAGTGGTGCTTACCTCATTATTGAACATACAGAGGCATTACATGTAATTGATGTGAACAGCGGTTATAAAAGCGTGAGCAATAACCAGGAAGACAATGCACTGGAGACCAACCTGGAAGCGGCAGAAGAAATAGCCCGTCAGTTACGCCTCAGAGATCTGGGCGGCATCATTGTGATAGATTTCATTGACATGAAACTGCCGGATAACAAACGCAAAGTGCAGGAAGCGATGGAAGGTTATATGAAATCTGACCGCGCCAAACACTCTGTATTACCTATCTCAAAGTTTGGTTTGCTGCAGGTTACCCGCCAGCGTATGCGTCCGGAAGTGAATATCAATACTTCCGAGAATTGTCCGGCCTGTAATGGTACCGGCAAAATCAGCTCTACCCTCTTACTCGAAGACGAGATCGAAAAGCGCCTGCATTACCTGATTACCCATGCACACAAGAACCTGACACTGGTGGTACACCCGATTGTGTATTCGTATCTCACCAAAGGTTTCTTCACTTCCATCATCAAAAAATGGAAGCGTAAATACAAGACTAACCTGAAAGCACAGTCCAATACAAATTACCACCTGATCGAATTCAAATTCTTTAACGAACACGAAGAAGAGATCAAGTTCTGATCATACAGATCAAAAAAACGCAGACCAGGCTGGTCTGCGTTTTTTTTGCTTGATATATCAAAGCGAATTATAGTAATTCAGCAAACGTATCATATGCTCCTGGTTCCGGAAATTGGTGGCATGTTCGGTAAGATACTGGTTCATCTCTGCTTTTTTATCCGCCAGCACAGACAATATAAAATCCTTATCCTTTTTAAATACTTTCATCTCCCCCTTTGTAAAAAGATAAGTCTGTTCAGTTGCTTCAAACTCTTTAACAACTTCACCCGACAATTCATTTCTTCGCTCAATCGCTTTTTTTACAATGGCTTTTACCAGGCTGCAGCGTCCTTCTGACAATACCAGGTAAAAAGTTTTCTCATTCTGT
>DASWXD010000133.1:0-8046 GCA_036405675.1 Sediminibacterium sp. | reverse complement strand
TTCGAGTCCGGCTTTCACGCCCACATTATCCGGCACATCATCAAAAGCCTGGAGCGAACTCATGTTCGAATTCACTTCATTGGCCATTACCTGGATAGATTTGGACAACCGCTCTTCATTATTGCGGTTAAACCGCATGATAAAGAAAGAAATGGTGGCAATCCCGATCACGATAAAAGAGAATACACTCAGGAAGATAATGGTAGCCTGGATCTGCGAGCGGATATTCAGCCGCATCATTTTACGCAGGGCAACGGCATTAAACCTTGCCTGTATCAGATAGTTCCCGAAATGAAAGAGCAGGATGATGAGCAGGAAAAAACAAAACAGGTAGGCAAACAGTGTAACCGCTTCCATAAAACCGGTATCCCGTTTTACCACCAGCACCTGTTTGTCGTTGGCAGAACTGTACCATAACTCGTTAAAGTCGCCCGCTTTTTTATACTGAAACTCCATTCCGGCCAACTGCTTTTTATCCAGTACCGAAGGAAAGCTATAGGTATTAAAATGATTGATCAGCCGGCCGCGAACATACACGGCGTAGGCGTAATTCGTGTTCAGATCAGAAGCCACATCCTGCACCTGGTTAAAGAGTTCGGGGTACAGTGCTTCGCTTTTATAGCGTTTGGATTTAATGATCACATAGAGATAACCCAGGATATCCTGGTTACGGCGTACTGTTTTCTCGTATATATAACTGAATCCATCCACCGCGTTTTCATAACTGAAGATATCCGGTATGGCTGTAGGTTTGGCGCGGTTGGTAATGATGGTACGGATGGCGGCAAAATCCAGTGAATCTTCGTTGTGCAGGGGGTGATACAGGCTATCGAAAGTATAGATCCGGGTATCATATTTATTCAGGTACCCCGAGAAATTCTGGTTCACCAGGCTATCCTTGATGTATTTATTGGAATACTCACTCTCTTCCAGCCGGTGAAAATTCTCGCTCAGAAATTGATCATCGAAATTGGTAGCGGCAATATTCAGTAAGTTTTCTCCGGAGGGGTCCGTTTGCAGCGCCAGCTTCTCCGCAATCCGCTTCCGCTGCTCAAACTCCACTTTACCGTTCTGGTAAATCACCATGGTAGCGATAGACATGGTAAAGATCATCACCCAGAAAATAAAAAAGCTGGATTTGAGTAAAGGAATGTCCAGGTCTTTCTGGCGGCTGTTCAGCAACAGCAGGTACAGCAGTAGCCATACCAATACCCAGAGATGCAACCTGGTATCGGCAGCAGAAGTAACCACCAATACATAGGCAAACCCAAATAAGGCAATGGCCAGACATTGCAGATACACCGGCAGCCCTGCCCTGATAACCGGCTGCAGCAGCACCTGTGAAAAATGAAAAAAGCTTAGTACCAGTAAACAGAGAATCACAAAACTGATCACACTGTAAATAGTGAGCCCGAAGAAATTGGTTACATCAAAGGGGATTTTGGAGTCTTTCACGAGACTGGTGATCACACCTGCCAGCAAAAAACAAACGAATGTGAGAACCAGCAGGCTCAGGTAAGCATATACCGTTGGGGCAAACCTTGAGCGGATCCAGGGTTGCCGGTCGGTATGGCTTTTGTAAAAACTGACCAGCCAGAACAACAATACCGCATTCACAAACAGATCGCCCAGAGAAGGATGCAGAAAATTGGATGCATAGATAGAGGGATCAAAGAGAGCCAGCTTACTGAAATCAAAGGGGAAAGAAAACCGGTAAGCAATCAATCGTAGTATCAGAACGGATACTAATAAAAACACAAAGCCGGTTCTGAACCGGTACCTGCCCACCAGTTCCAATGCCATGGCATGCAGGAAAATCAATAAGAGGATAATGGCTACCACCCGCAGTAAAATGGTCACTGAATCGTAAGCGATAAAGGATTTGCCGGGTTTTAATTTGATGCGGAACAGTTCCTGTCCGTGATAGCCCTTTACCGGCAATGCCTGCGGATCTACACTGATCTCGTACTGTTCATTGATACCCGGGTAACCGGCAAAAGCTGCATGGAGGTATTTGTTCTCCATAAAATAGGCCCAGCGAACGGGGATCATGGCAAACAGATGGTAGTGTTTGCCCCGCAGTTCTACTTCCTTGCGAAGCATTTCAAAATCGCCGTTCTGGTTGCCTATAAAATAACTGCCCTCCTTCAGTAACAGGTCTTCGCTGTTAATGTACATGCGGTTGGTATTCCAATACACCAGGGAAGATGGCTGGTTATCGATCCGGGCTTCGTAAAGAAACAGTCCGATCTCGCCCTGAAGGGGATCTTTTACGTCGGGAGATGGCGACAGGAGCGACTGCAGCTGGGCCGTATCGGCTGCCACCTCATTGAATTCCGCCTCCAGTGTCCGAAGGCGCTGCTCCAGTTTGTTTTGAACTTTCCTGGGAGAAGAATGATAACTCCAGTAATTGATGAAAATAAAAGAGATCGTATACAGCCATGCGGCGGTGATGATGAGGTAACCGTGTTTATATGCCGCCTGTCGTAATGAGTGGATCAAGTAAGTCTGTTTTGTTTTTTCACTTCGTTCCAGATAGCATCCATCTGGGTCAGTGTCAGGTCCTGTAGTTGGGTACCCTGCCCTTCTGCGATTTTTTCCATCTGTTGAAAGCGCTGGATGAATTTCTGGTTGGTTTTCTCCAGTACCCCTTCGGCATCTACCTGCAAAAACCGTGCATAATTGATCATACTGAACAATACATCCCCGAATTCCTCCTCAATCTTCTCCTGCGAAGCCAGTTCTATGGCTTCTTTCAGCTCGCCAATCTCCTCTTCTACCTTCTTCCATACATCTTCCTTATTGTCCCACTCAAACCCTACCTGTCTGGCTTTTTCCTGGATCCGGGTGGCTTTTACTACTGCCGGCAATGAAGGCGGCACTCCTCCCAGCACAGATTTTTTATTGCCTTCTTTCATTTTGAGTTTCTCCCAGTTCTGTTTCACTTCTTCTTCGCCCGACACTTTTACATCGCCGTAAATATGCGGATGACGGAAAATGAGTTTTTCACAAATGCCGTTCAACACATCTTCCAGTTCAAACTGTTTTTGCTCCGAACCGATTTTAGCATAAAACAGGATATGCAGCATCATATCGCCCAGTTCTTCTTTGATGCCCTTCCAGTCGTCTGCTGTAATGGCATCGGCCAGTTCATAGGTTTCTTCAATAGTTAATGGGCGAAGGGTGTGAATGGTCTGCTTTTTATCCCAGGGACATTGCTCGCGTAACTCGTCCATGATCTTCACCAAGCGTAAAAAACTATCTGCCTTGTTTTGCATACCTGTCAATTTAAATGGCCATGGCCGAGAAAATAAAGAAAACTGTAAAGATAATCACCATCAGAAAGATCGACAGGAACCCTAACAGGAAATACTTCAGCAGGGTTTTGCCTCTGCGTTGTTCATAAAAATTACGCATGGATTTATACCAGTAAAAGATCACAAAAAGACCAAATACAGTAGTAACCCAATCGGTTCCTTTCATACCCATATTACCCATCAGCAGATCTATCAGCATGCCCAGTAAAATGATGATAAAAGTGGCGCAATACAGATGAATCGTGTACACCACATGGTTCACGTAGAAGAAACTTTTCTTCCGCGAATAGAGCAACTGCAGCAGCAACGCAAATAAAGGCAGCGAAACAAACATCATCTGCGGAAAGAGGTGTCTGAATTTAGAGAAGATGGCTGTCCAGATGGCTTTGCCATCGTTTTTATATTTCTCCTTAAGGTGCAGGTTCTGGCGGGCAAACCTGCGTTCAATAAAATTGTCCCGCTCGCCGGCAGGTAATGTTTGTTGCAATGAATCGTATTCTTTTTCGGTACGATAGCGCTGGTCGTTGGAAGAGATAGAGAAGATATTGAAATTGCTTCCTTCCGATTTCAGTCTTTTTTTAACCGTAGTATCTCTCCGCAGGGCCGCCATATCACTATCCACCAATTGGATCGCTTTCAGCATGGGTATTCGGGCCATGGAAGGCATACTATCGCTCAGGTTCTCCTGCAGATCGGCTTTCTTTTTTTCCAGGTTCTTCATCACCTGGGCCGCCGTAGGGTCTGTTTCATTGATTTTGACCACTTCTTCTTCCTTATGCAGGCTGAAGAAGACAAGAAAAAAGAAAGCCGAGGTAAATACATACATCCTGATCGGGTGCAGGTAGGAAGCCCGTTTACCCCGCATGTATTCCTTCGACAGAAACCCGGGTTTAAACAGCAGGTATCGCAGCGTACTGAAGAATTTGCCATCAAAATGGGTAACATCATAGGCAAAATGGGTAACCAGGTGCCAGAAACTCTCTTTGGGTTCAATATTCTCCTGCCCGCAAATATGGCAGTAGCGGCCCTGAACGGTGGCTCCGCAGTTTAAACAGTTTTTGTCTTCTCTTTCCTTTAAATGCGACACTTGTTAACGTTTGATTAAAAATACAGAACTATCTGATTGCAGCAAGAGGCAGACAGCACTGTTTTTGGATTGTTGAAAACTGTAGCTGACCTTTGGCGAAAATCAGCCCGATGCGTTTCTTCCTGGTTCTTATCTGCAGTTGCTTCTTTGCCGCCGGTTTTGGGCAGTATTATTTTAATGATATTATTTCTACCCAGCTCAGCAACGAGCAGTATAAACTGCTGCGTTCGCAGAAAGTGAAGAAGATCAAAGCCACGAGTTACGAGGCCGACAACAGCCTTACCGAAGGTTTTCAGCTGGAAGAAGATATCAGCATGGATGGCAAACGTATTATCCTGAGTACAGCCACATCAGCCGGCCGCTCTGCCGTTACCAACCGGTTTTATGAACTGGGTAAACTGAAAAGAACCCAATCGGGCAGCCTCAACATAGATACACGCACGGAATATAGTTATACCGATAAAGGACAGGTACAGAAGATCGTACTTACCACCACCGACACCGCCATGAAAAGTACCTTAACAGAAGCACACGAATGGCAGTACGACAGTACGGGAGCACCGGTGCAGATGTTAAAGATCAAAAACAAAACAGATACGGTAACCGTTGTTTTCCTAAAAGATGAACAGGGACTGATAGCCGAAGAACACTGGAAAAAGAAGAACCGCACACTCGAAACCTATTATTACTATTACGATGCCAATAAAAAGCTCACAGATATTGTACGTTACAATAGCCGGTTAAAAAAACTGATCCCCGATTTTCAATATGAATACGATGCCAATGGCCGGGTGAGCCAGATGACGCAGGTATCGATGAGCAGTGCCAGTTATATTATCTGGAAATACACTTACACAGACAAGGGGCTGAAACAGAAAGAACTGGGCTTTGATAAGGATAAAAAACTGATTGGCCGAATCGAATACAGTTACGAATAAAGCGGCTTATTCCTCCGGTAAAGGCTGGTTAGGAATTACCAGTGTAAAAGCCGTTCCTTTCCCATATTCTGATCGCACAAAAATTTCGCCGCCGATACGGGTCAGCGCCTCTTTTACAATATAGAGCCCGATACCCAGGCCATTCTTGAAATCGGTACTGCGGAAAAAGATCTGGAAAATTTTATTGAGGTGCTCTTCAATAATGCCTACCCCATTGTCTTCGATATGAATGGTGGCATTTTTCTCATTTACTACGGCCGATAATTTTACATTGGGATGTGGTTCTTCGCTGCGCTGGTATTTTACCGCATTGGAGATCAGGTTATTCAGGATCACGGATAAACGGAACGCATCACAGCGGAAGCTAACCGGCTGCTCTACATGTACATCAAAAACAATCCTGGGGTTCTGCATATTACAGAGTTCAATGGCATCTGTAAATAACTTCATAAATTCTACCTGTTCATGAATATCATCCAGCCGGATGCCCTTGTAGTACTCGATGGTTTTGTGAATAAACGCATCCATCTTGTTCACACAACTTTCTATCATGGCAAAATACTCGTTCTCCGCGCTTTCCGGCTGCTGCATTTTGGCCAGGTTCAGGATGCCGATAATATTGGCCAGCGGCGAACGCAGATCGTGCGAAGTACTGTATACAAAACGGTTCAGCTCATCATTGGCTTTCTCCAGTTCCGTTACTTTATCGCTCAAAGCTCTCCGGGTCTGGTATAATTCATACCCATTCTGGATGGCTGCAATCAGTTCACGTTCGTCCCATGGCTTTTTGATGAAGCGGAAAATCTCGCCTTTGTTAATGGCATCAATCACGGATTCCATATCGCTGTAACCGGTCAGTAAGATCCGGATCGGATCAGGATGTGCGCGGCGGATGATATTGAAAAATTCTACTCCGGTGGTTTTGGGCATGCGCTGATCGGCAATGATTACCTGGATGTCTTTTTCATTCAGGATATTCATCCCATCAGCAACATTGTCTGCGGTAAAGATATCGTAGAGCCTGCGAAAACCAGCCTGGAATGCCAGCAGGTTATTGGCTTCATCGTCTATGTATAATACACGTACTTTGGCGTCGGGGGAATGCATACGGTAAGGATTGGGTATTGGATTATGTCAGTGCTGTTTCTGGCAGCACCCGAAATAAAGATATTACAAATTCCGCACCTTTTCCACGGGTAGAATGCACTTCTATCTTCCCACCATGTTTCTGGATAATCTTGTACACGATCGATAGCCCCAACCCCGTACCCTCGCCCACATCTTTGGTAGTAAAAAAAGGATCAAAGATTTTTTGCCGCACTTCATCCGTCATACCCATACCCGTATCGCGGATACTGATCTCCATCCGGTCTTCTATGTCTCTGGTACTGATGGTGATAGACTCATTTTCCGTCTGCTCCTCTTTTTCCTTGATAGCCTGTATACCATTACTCAGGATATTCATGAATACCTGGTTCAGTTTACCCGGGAAACACTCGATCTCACCCAAGGCCTGAAAATCTTTTTGAATAGTGATATTGGATGGCAGGGCATTTTTCAAGAGCACAATGGTGGATTCTATGCCCTCATGTACATTCACAGTTTTTACCTCACTCTCATCCAACCGGCTGAATGTGCGCAGGCCCAGCACAATTTCGGCCGTACGCTCCGCCCCTTCCTGTATGCCTTTTACCAGGCTGTCAATTTCTGTTCTCACATACCCCAGATCAATCTGTTTTTTCAGTTTCTCTATCTCGGTTAATTTAATGGGAATCTCCGCTGCAGAAGCGGTATGCAATTGCTCATACGCATCAATCACTTCTACCAGGTCATTGATATCGAGTTGCAGGGGTTTGATATTTGATTTTACAAAATTGATCGGGTTATTGATCTCATGTGCAATACCGGCCGTTAACTGACCCAGCGATGCCATTTTCTCCGCTTCTACCAGTTGCGACTGGGTGTCTTTCAGATTTTGCAAAGTATCACTCAGGTTTTCATTGGTAGCCTGCAGTTCTTCGGTTCTTTCGGCTACTTTTCGTTCAAGTACCATATTCTGGTCACGCACCAGCTTTTCATTTTCGAGAGAAGCTTTCAGGGCTTCAGCCTGTGATTGTTCCTTCTCTTTACGCAGGGCATTGATCTTATCCGCCAGGGCGATAGACAAAAGTGCTACTTCCAGTGCAGAACCGAGATAGATGGTATAGGTAGTGAAGTTATTATACGGCAGCAGCGAGAGGTTACGGAAAATAAGGATACAGAAAGATACCAGCAACAGCAGCCAGGCGAATAAGTAGAAATAAGCCGCCTTAAATCCTTTGCGGGCAATGATGACACTGGTAGCCAGCACAGATATCACACTAACCAGCCCATTATAATTCAGAATGGCATAACTGATTCCCGGCAACGATAACAAAGAACAGATCAGGCCGGCCACATACACCGAAGCCAGCAACAGTAACCAGCGATGCAGTTTAGGCGTATAAAATTTCGTACGTAAAAAGTGAATACTGAAAATGAGTCCGCTTAAAGCAGAAAACGTAGAAGTAAACACGACCGAATACCGGTTAAGCCAGGCTTGCTCCGGCCAGAGATAACGGTAACCATAGCCTGCCACTGTAACCTGGGCCAATGCCAGGCAAAAGATATAAATGATATAATACAGGTAACTGTTATCGCGTGTGCCGTAAAACAGGAACAGGTT
>DASWXD010000132.1:0-23720 GCA_036405675.1 Sediminibacterium sp. | reverse complement strand
CTATTTTTAAATTCCCCCCCCCCACTATCACTCCCCCCATTTTTTAGTCGATGCTACTATAATAATATATGATTGTGCTATTTGAGCAATATCTTTTTAAGCTCTATTTTTTAATAATCAAAAAGCATTCTATGAAAATGTTTAAACACCATCTGTTATTTATCCCCATTGTATTACTATTATGTACGACAATTTCTTCTTGTACAAAGTTTGCAGAAAAAGTAGATATTACTTCTTTAGATGAAAGATCGGTGGACAATCCCAAATACTTCTATTATTACAAAGGTAAGAAAAGGGTATTGACGCCGAATACCGAGTTGATCAATATTGTATCTAAAAAAATAATTGTATCAGAGAATTTCGCAAAGTTTGGCACAGTGAAAACCAATGAGGAAAAGGTAGAAGTATCAAAAGCAAAGACTCAAAGTACGATTCCATCTTCTTCTTCACAGAAGCAACATTATTATGGGCAGTTAAAACTGGCAAAAAAAGCATCGGAGCAGGAATATTTTGCTATCGTGAATCAACTGAAAAAAGTTGATCGGTATACAGATGTATACCCTACTTTTATCGATCCGGATGGAATACCGGTTGGTATTAGTTCACTTTTTAATGTAGAGTTGCAATCTCCTGGTGATTATGAACTATTGACTCAGGTTGCAAACACTTATGGCGCTATCATAGTTCGGCAGAATGAGTTCATGCCGCTTTGGTATACATTGTCTTCAACTGAGTCTGCTCTTGACATGGCGGCTTTATTTTATCAAACCGGGTATTTTTCTGAAACTGAACCGGATATATCAATGATCTATCCTTTATCCTGCCCAACAGACGAATTCTTTGCCAATCAATGGGGTGCTAATAATACAGCCCAAATGGGTGGTTCTGCGGGTGTAGACATAAAATTATGCGGTGCATTGGATCAAACCAGATCTACCGGTGCGGTTATTAATGTGGCTGTGATAGATCAAGGGGTAGATTTTAGTCACGAAGATTTGGATATGTCATTGTATCCTCCAATACAAAACCATGATATAGTAACAGGAGGGGACAATATGATTCGTGGGCCGCATGGTACAGCTGTTGCGGGGATTATAGCCGCTCGCGAAAATGGAAAAGGTATTACGGGGGTTGCCCCTTGGTGCAGGTTAATGTCAGTTAGTGTCCCCTTTGTTGGATGGGCTACTCCAGAAATATCTATGTTAGCGGCCGATGCAATAAACTGGGCTGTTGCTCATGGTGCGGATGTAATCAATAATTCCTGGGGGGCAATAAAAATCCCTTCTCTTGATAAAGCAATAGCTAGGGCTTTAGCCTTTGGCCGGAATGGGAAAGGCTGTGTTCTTGTTTTTGGCGCAGGGAATGGTGGGTATAGAACAGATGTTGAATATCCCGCAAACGACAATCCTGGGGTTCTAGCTGTAGGTGCTGTTACACAGTGCGGAACCAGAAAAGATGGAGCAATTGGCTGTACCGACAACGGAGAAGGTTACTGGTTTAGCAGTTATGGCCCGCAGCTTGATGTTATGGCTCCTGGAACATTGGTGCCAACAACTGATATTTCTGGGGAGCCAGGTTACACTCCTGATAAGTATATCCAAAATTTTTGGGGAACTTCTGCGGCCTGTCCACATGTGTCAGGTATTGCAGCACTAATATTATCAAAAAACCCAACCTTATACGGATATGAGGTATGCAATATTATTGAATCTACTGCACAAAAATTGGGTCCGTATGTTTATTCCAACAAGGCAGGACGACCTAATGGAACCTGGCATGAACAAATGGGCTATGGGGTGGTTAATGCATCAGCAGCAGTGGCTGCCACTCAGAGAGTTGATGTTTTGGGAATTCTCTACTATGGCAATATTTCAAACCACTAAGGACTATTTAAAATGCTACATACGTAGTTAGTCAAAAAATGCGAATTGGCTTCAGAAAAATAAGCGACTGCAAAGTCGCTTATTTCGTTATTATGAATCATGTTTACTGCTTATAGGAAATTCAGATTAGGCATCTTTGTCAAATTTTCTATGTTAAAATATATTGTTAGCATCTGGTGCCGTGTGATGAAATAACTTTTTCATTTTCCAATTCCTTAATTATGTATGTGGGTTGAAACTAATTACCCTGACTAGTAGTTTAAGTGTACTACCGGAACCTGTATTCAGAAACGAGGTGCTATACCGATTGAACTGCCGTTTGAATTTTATCATCTTGCACAGTGTGATAGGTGCTGCCACGTTTCCTTTTAGAGTGTACAAATAATGCGATTTATAAGAAATGCATAGCATAAACACTGTTATAGCTCAATATAAACACAATAATACACTGTTTTCTAAATACTAAAGGCCATGATAAAGTTATTATGGCCTTTAGTATTTCTGGTAAATTTTGATTATCGTTGAATCAATAGCTTTTGAAGATAGGTCTTTTTGTTATGTGTAATCTTTAGGAGATAAAATTCTGAGCTTACCTTATCGATGCGCAGTTGTTTCGCGTATTTACCCACAAATCCCGGTGTAGTACTGTTATATACCCGTTGCCCCGACGAACTGAGTAACTCTATCGAAAGATCCGCTTTGCTGGTTACCTCGAACGAGAGATTAAATACCCCATTGTTCGGATTGGGAGATACGTTCAGATTGATCTCTCTTGCCGTTACATCGATGGTAGCGGTTACAGCTATGGTTATTTCATTGGATGCCTGCTGACAACCAAATCCATCTGTAACAACCGACTTGTATCTGCCTGCTTTGGTAGGTTTGTAACTCGCTTTATTGGCCAGGTTGATACCTGTATCATTGTAATACCATTGGTTACCTGCGGCAATACTGCTTACAAGCGAGTCTCCCTGCTGGCTGATCACCGGTGCGGCAATGCTGGCAGCTACAACCGGGATCCTGTCGCTTACACAGGCTCCGGTATTGATCTTCATATCATAAAAGAAGTAGTAGAACTGGCTCTGCGTAGTACCCGCACTGTTACCGGTGATGGATAAGATATTGGGTATGGCAATGGGGTAGGTATTGGCACCTGTGATACCATTGTTACGGAAAATAGTGGCTCCAAGATTAGTAATGGTATCAACGTTACCGTTTCTATCCAGGCATTCAATCATAATGATATGATCCCCTATAGAAGCTACCGGCAGATCTAAACGGAAGATCGCTCCCGTATCAGCTGCCGTATTGGATGTTACAGCACCTGGTAAAGGATTTGTAGTAGTTGCATAAGCATCGATTGTTGTGGTGTTCAATACCTGGTAACGGATAATATTGCCAGTTTCTGATATAAGATTAGCCAGAGTAAACCTGATCTTACCCGGATAACCAATATACATGCGGGCTGATTCAATGACCAAAGGAACTGAATTATTTATTTTCACATAATTGTAGAGGAAACTATTGTATCCGCCCGAAGCGGAGATGGTTGTTTTGTTTACAGGCCCGATCGTTGTTTTTGCTTCCTTGGCAACATAATAGGTCTTATCGCTGGTGATGGTAGTGGTAGTAGCCGTAGGACCATTGGCGAACGGTAAATTGCTTGTAGCGGAAGTGTACCAGAAATAATTCGAATTATCCGGACTGTTTATTTTCAGATTAACAGTGTTGCCGCAGATACCGGCTGCCGCTGACACCGATGCTGGTTTAGGCGCAGTAGTGATAGTGGAGGTAAGTGAGTTATTGGCAGCATACTGGTCGTTGGTTTTGTTAACCGCAGCCACAATGGTATAAGCCGTTGCCCCGTTGGTAACGATGGGGGTCTGGAAAGTATAGGTTTCTGTTGTTAAAGGGGCTATCGGACCCGGGTAGGTAAATGAAAGACTGGCTACGGTACCCGAAGTGGTACTGATGGTGGCTGTAATGGGGATACTGCTTTGTGTGATTGAACCATTGTTACGGATCTTAACCGTTACATACTGGGCAGCACTGGCACAATCATTACCGGCCGGAGCAACAATTTCGTTGATAGAAAGATCGTTGGAAGGACTGATTACCCTTACGCGGTAGTCCTGTGTTTCGCCTTTGCCATAAGTGCCGCAGGCGGCTATATCTCCGGCCACAGTGGTTTCCTGCACAATGACACGCATCAGGCAGATATTGCCAATGGTAACGGTACCCGGAGTAATGATATTGGCCGTAAATGTTTGTGCAACTGAACTTAATACGCCGCTGGAAGCTGCCAATTCAGTGGCGGCATCAAATACCCCATTGTTATTGTAATCGATAAAGATCTTCACGATACGGCTGGCGGTAGTGGCATCTGCCGTACTTACCCTTACACGTACCGGGATGGTTTCTGCAGGTTCTACATCTGCTATAAAACGGGTATTGTCGGTATAGGTTTTGGAGCCGGCTGTGTTGGCAAACTGAATGCCTTTGAAAGTCACACTGTCAATTCTGGCACCACCGCCACCGGATGCAGATGTACAAAATGCCGTTCCACCCACGCCGCTGACCAGCAAAGAATAGGCCTGCGAACCCCGTGCCAGTGTACCTTTGTGTGATACGGTAATGGTATAGGTCTGACCCGGTACGGTGCTGTCGATATCAATTCTTTCTACATTATCGATGGTATTGTCGCCGGGCACAGCAGCTACTCCGGGGTTGTTTACATCCAACGTCCATGGCAGATACGTGCGGGTTCCTTTGGTGATTCGGATATCCAGATCATTCACCAGATTTTTGGTGCGGTTATTCAGCAGGTTTACTTTGTCTACGGAGCCCTTTACATCCGTCCAGCAGATAGTGGCCTGCAAAGCACCTTTACCCGATGCAATTACTGTGGTGGTGAAACTTTGTCCCTGCGTTAACGTATTCTCATACAAGAGGTGGTTACTGGTAGCCGCATTATTAGAGCTTACCGCTGCATTCATGGCCACTGCTGCTTTTTGCACATTCAATAAACCCCAGCCAAATTTGTAATCCGGTCCGGCAGTACTACCTGCTTCATCAGCAGTATGGATCGCCAGTCCTTTGAGTGTGGCTGAACGAAGAAAAGCGGTAGAACTGTTTTTAAGTTTTGAATAATATTCCTGCAAAAGAAACAGGGATCCGGTTGCATTGGGTGCCGACATAGAAGTGCCGCTATAGGTAGCATAACTTGTATTGGAAGTAGCAATGGGGGATAAAATGTTTACACCATCTGCCACCAGATCAGGTTTAATCCTTCCATCATCGGTGGGTCCCCAGGAACTGAAGGCACTCATTACCACATCATCTACGCGGGTATAACCCGAAGGGATACCGTTTACCGCACCAACGGTTAAAATATTTTTGGCGCCACAATCCCAGGAAATAATATCATATCCATCATTACTGCTGATGCCGGCCGGCCGGTTGCCGGCAGCAGTCATCTGCCCGC
This sequence comes from Sediminibacterium sp., assembly GCA_036405675.1. Classification (GTDB taxonomy): domain Bacteria; phylum Bacteroidota; class Bacteroidia; order Chitinophagales; family Chitinophagaceae; genus Sediminibacterium. The sequence continues at coordinate 18,353 of DASWXD010000132.1, read as the reverse complement.
TCGCATTGCGGCGATAATAAGGCTGCCCAACTTCCGGTCCGTTCTCATTCCGGTTATTACCCGCTGATTTTACAATCAGGTAAAAAGGGGCGTTGTAAGCGATGGAGTCCAGCGCCTGCGAATCATCGCTGTAATAACCGAATTTATAATCTTCTGTATCATCGGGGCGGCCATTGAATTCCCACCGGCTCTGGGTACTGTTATAACTCCATCCGGAAATAATGGAATAAGAGTGGTTGGATAAAAGCAGGGTGGAAGATTCATTCGCAATTTCTGCGAGGTCGCTGGTAAAATCATAGGCTACAATACCGAGTGAGCCATAAGCCATTCCTTTGGCACTGCTGTTTACACCACTGGCGATCATGGTGCCTGCTACGTGTGTACTATGATCGCTGGAAGAAGAAGGATTGTCTTTCTGTGTAATCCGGCCGGTTAACTCCACATGTGAACTGAGTACCGAACCTCCGTCCCAGATTCCGAGTTTGTTCTTCAGGTATGCAGAGCTGCCAGACAGGTTCAAACCCGTAGCACCTCCCGGCCATAACTGACTGGCCCGCGTAGTAGCCGCAGCAATGGTATTGTTATTGGTCATGTAATATTTGGGAAACCCAAAATCATCTACCCCCACCAATACCCCTTTTCTGCCATCACGTGAGAGAATAGTCAGGTCCCAGCCCTTTCTTTTGGCCAGTGAGAGGGCTTTGGCATAATTGGCCTCAAACGCCAGTTTATATCCTACCGAAGCCTGTTTCAGGATCCGGGTGTTGGTAGTTGTTTGGGCAGTAACAAAAACTGTCAATCCCAAAATCACTACAAAAGACCCAACAATTTTTTTCATCATAACCTTAGAGATTTTCCTTACGCCCTGTTTTGAAAAAATAGGCGTAATATTCACTAAATTAGATACTTTCATCATTCAAAGTGAGGTATGAAACACATTCTTTTTTTTCTTTTTACCGCCAGTTTGGGACTGTTAGCCTGTTCGTCGGTTAAAAAGACAGATTCATCGCCCATCACCCAGGGAATTACCGGCCGGGTAACCGAACAAACCGGTAACCGGATGCCGATGAAAGACGCGGTGCCTGAAATACCTAAAGGGGTGGTTACCACTGTGTTGATCTACGAACCTACCCATATCAGCCAGGTTTCCCGCGAGGGTACCGCACCGGTATATACGGCCATCCATACCAAACTGGTTGCTTCTATAGACACAGACAGTACCGGCAGTTTTACCGTTGCCTTGCCCGTGGGTACTTATTCGCTCTTTGTTAAACAGGGTAAGAACTTTTATGCCAATCTCTTCGACACCAACAATAATATCGCGCTGTTTGCTGTAGAAGAAGGAAAATTAACCCAGGCCAACCTGTCTGTCAGCAACCGTGCCAGCTTCTAAGCTGCAACGGGGCCGTAGAATGTTCTTTCTACCCATTATCTTTGCTCTCTTTTCGTGAAGGAATTGATCAAGCGGATATGAATTTGAATGTGTTGCTGGAGCAGTATCAGAATTCCCCCCACCTTTTTCAGCTGGCGGATAGGTTATCATTTGCCCAAACCCAGCAACTCTTCCTCAAAAATTTACAGGGCAGCAGTTCAGAATTTGTAGTGAGTGCCGTGTTTATGCACCCCAACTGCCAGCAGCTGAATCACCTGGTAGTATTGAACGATGCGGAGGAAGCCGCTTATTTCCACAATACACTCGAGAACCTGACCCATGCACTGGACCTGTTCTATTTTCCCTCTTCTTTCAAAAACCGTAAGAATTTCCGGTTACTGAATAGCTCGCATGTGATGCTGCGCACAGAGGCTTTGACCAAATTGTCTAACGGGGGAAACAAAAAGATCATTGTTACCTATCCCGAAGCTTTGTTTGAAAAAGTGGTATTACCCAAAACGCTCAGCAGTAATATCATCAGCATCAAAGCCAATGATACCATCAACCCCGACAGCCTGATGGATCTGTTTGTGATGTACGGGTTTGAGCGTACCGATTTTGTATACGAGCCCGGACAGTTTGCCCTGCGGGGAGGTATCCTCGATATTTATTCTTTCGGGAATGAGAAACCTTACCGGGTTGAGTTATTTGGCAACGAGGTAGACAGTATCCGCATCTTTGATCCGGAAACACAATTGAGTGAAAGGAAACTGTTGCAGGTAAATATTATTCCGAATGTAGAAACACAGTTCGAAAGCGGGGAGAAAGTATCCATTCTCGAATTTCTTTCTGAGAATACGGTGGTGTGGCTGAAAGACTGGGATGTGATCAGGGAAAAGATAGATGAGCAGGAAGCAGATATGCAGGGCTTCCGGGCTTTGCTGGATACCGGTTTCCGGATGCAGAACAATGCGGAAGAAGATGATACGCGGATCCTGAAAGAAGTTAAGGAAGCTGACTTTGTGAAAAGCAGTATCCTGGAAGAGCAGTTACAAAAAAGACATATAGTTGAGTTCGGTTATAAACCCCAGATGGCAACCGTTGAGATCGAATTCAAGACCCGCGCCCAACCTTCTTTTAACCGGCAGTTCGATCTGCTGATCAAAGACCTGAAAGCCCACGAAGCTGCGGGTTACGGACTGTATATTTTTGCGGAACAGGCGCGTCAGCTGGAAAGACTGAACAGTATTTTTGCCGACCTGCATACGGAGATCCAGTTTGTGCCGGTGGCTACCGGTATTCATGAAGGGTTTATTGATGAAGAACTGAAAGTGGTCTGTTATACCGATCACCAGATCTTTCAGCGATACCATAAATACAAGGTTAAACAGGCTTACAATAAAAACAAAGCCATCACTTTAAAAACCCTGCGCGATCTGCAGCCGGGCGATTATGTAACGCATATCGATCATGGTGTGGGCACCTACAGTGGTTTGCAGAAAATTGAAGCCAACGGCAAAGTGCAGGAAGCCGTACGCATCATTTACAAAGACAGTGATATTCTGTATGTGAATATTAATTCACTGCATAAAATCTCGAAATATACCGGTAAGGAAGGAACGGTTCCCAAGATCAATAAACTGGGGTCGGATGTATGGAACAAACTCAAAGAAAAAACCAAGACCAAGGTTAAGGAAATTGCGTTTGATCTGATCAAACTGTACGCCCAAAGAAAGGCTCAGCATGGGTTTGCGCATACGCCGGATAATTATATGCAGACCGAGCTGGAAGCTTCTTTTATTTACGAAGACACACCCGACCAGAGCAAAGCTACCGCCGATGTGAAGAAGGATATGGAAAGCGAAAGTCCGATGGACCGGTTGGTTTGTGGTGATGTAGGTTTTGGTAAAACAGAAGTAGCCGTTCGGGCTGCTTTCAAAACCTGTGTGGATGGTAAACAGGCGGCCGTACTGGTTCCCACTACCATCCTGGCATTCCAGCATTTTAAAACTTTTCAGGAGCGACTGAAAGATTTCCCGGTAACAGTGGATTATATCAATCGGTTCAAATCGGCCAAAGAGAAAAAAGAAACCCTGAAAAGACTGGAAGAAGGCAAGATCGATATCATTATCGGAACACACGGGATCCTGGGCAAGGAAGTCAAATTCAAGAACCTGGGATTGATGGTGATTGATGAGGAACAGAAATTCGGGGTTGGGCATAAGGAGAAGCTGAAGACACTGAAAACAAATGTGGACTGTTTAACGCTCACAGCTACCCCTATTCCACGAACACTGCAGTTTAGTTTAATGGGAGCAAGGGATCTCAGCATCATCAATACACCGCCACCCAACCGGCAGCCGATACAGACAGAAGTGCATGTATTTAACGATGACTTTATCCGCGACGCGATTTATTATGAAACCGAACGTGGCGGACAGGTATTTTTTATCCATAACCGGGTGCAGGGCCTGCCCGAAATGTGCGCGTTGATACAGGGGCTTTGTCCGGACCTGAGTATTGGTTTTGCCCACGGCCAGCTGGAAGGGCATGAACTGGAAGAAAGGATCCTTGATTTTATTGATAAGAAATACGATGTGCTGGTTTGCACCAATATTGTGGAGAGCGGCGTAGATATTCCGAATGTGAATACCATTATCGTTAACAACGCCCATCATTTCGGGTTAAGCGATCTGCACCAGTTACGGGGAAGGGTGGGAAGGAGTAATAAAAAAGCATTCTGTTACCTGTTGGGTCCGCCGATGAGCACCATGCCTACCGATTCAAGAAAACGTTTGCAGACGCTGGAGCAGTTCAGCGATTTGGGTAGTGGTTTCCAGATAGCCATGCGCGACCTGGATATCCGCGGAGCAGGTAATCTGCTGGGCGGTGAGCAAACAGGTTTTATGGCCGAGATTGGTTTTGAAATGTACCAGAAGATCCTGGAAGAAGCCATCCGCGAGCTGAAGCGTACTTCGTTCAAAGATTTGTTTCAGGAAGAGATCAGCAAACAGGATGATTTTGTGAGTGATTGTACCATTGATACCGATCTGGAAATTCTGATCCCGGATAGTTATGTAGAAAGTATCACAGAGAGATTGTCTTTGTACACCCGTCTGGACAGTTGTGAGAAGGAAGAAGAACTGCAGGATTTTCACAAAGAAATGCTGGATCGTTTTGGTCCGGTGCCCGCGCAGGTAGAAGACCTGTTTACTACGGTTCGCTGCCGCTGGCTGGCGGTGCAGTTAGGGTTTGAGAAAATGGCTTTGAAAGATGAGACGCTGCGTTGTTATTTCATCAACCGTCCGGATTCTCCTTATTTCGAATCAGACCTGTTCCGTAAAGTGCTGGCTTACCTGCAAACCGGCACCAATAAAGCCCGCCTGAAACAGACCGGCCGGATGTTTATGCTGATTGTGGAGCCGATGAAAGACATGGCATCCATGCATCGTTTCCTGGAACATATGCATGGCGAAGTAGTGGGAAAAAAAGCCTGATCAGTCTTTTTTGATCAGGTTGATCAGGATCAGTTTGGCAACGCGTGGGTCAACAATCACATTGTCGTGTTCAAAGTCGAGTTTTAAGCGCCATTTCTGCATGGTAGCAGCACCGATAATCACTTCTTCACTTACTCCTGGAACTACCAGGAATTCATCACTTAAACGGACATCTTCATGGTAAAAATCCAGCCGGCAGGTATTTTCTATTTCCATGTAGGTACTATTACTGGCTGTGGCCAGCTTCATGGGTGTATGAAGTTTCTCCGGATTGGCTAACTCTTCTGCAATATCTTCTGCTATGCAGGAATAGGTAGCACCACTATCGAATAAAGCATAGAGATGTTTTTCTCCTTTGCTGCCTTCGAACCGTAAGGGTAAGCGGATGATCATGGATGGTGCTTTGTTCAAAATTAATCAATTCCCTTATTGACAAACCAGGTATTAACCGCAGGTGTAAACACCTGTATGCACAAAAAAATCCGGCCCTTACCGAGCCGGATCTAATCTCGTATTTAGTATGGCTTAGAAACCTTTTTTGGCAACGCCATCAGCGATTGCCTGTAAAGCTTTGGCTTCGCTCATGATAGCGGCCATTTTATTGCCTTTGCCATCATGACCGCCAGCCATATAACCGCCTTTGGCAGTTTTGGTGATAACGGCATCCTGCATTGGAACGTTTTTTTCCTTTGTTTTCAGGCAATATGCTTTGATCATTTTTGAAGTGTCCATGTGGTTAGAATTTAAAAGTTAGTAGATAAACAATGGGTTATAGCGCACAATCTACCAATTTTTTTCAGGAAAGTGAAATTTCAGGGTCTGGGGCATTCACAGGCTACTGTGTACCCACATCTTCGCAGTTTACACGTAAGACACTCAACTGTAAAGTTTTCAGTACAAGACAGGGGCTTAAGTGCCCTTCAAGTGCCCTTCAAATGCCCATCAAGTGCCCTTCAAGTGCCCTTCAAGTCCGCTTCTGGTTCGGTTTCTCTTCGGTTTCTCTTCGGTTTCTGTTCGGTTCCTGTCAAATTCCTGTTCGCTCTTACAGCGTCTGCGAAGCGAAGAAAAGGCGAACGAAAAGCGAACAAAACAAGGAAGAAAAAGGAAGAAGACATTACTCGAAAGGCCAAAACTACACTCATGGTAATTCATTGATAATCAGTAATTTAAAACTGGCAGGTTAGCAAGGAAAGATATATGGGTAAACACCCAGGCATCCCCGAACACCTCTCAGACCTGGGTGCGGAATAATTAACGGTATCTGTTTGCCGTACTGAACTGAATAAATTAATTATCAGAGGGGTACTTTATGATATGGTGGTATCGTTGGCCGCATATTATTTACCGCGTAGTGGAGAAGTAAGCAGCAGAAAACGGGCCCTTTTCTCCCTGTGCCTCTCTTATTGTCCCTGTGTACACTTTCATCTATTTTGCTGATAATCAGCTTATTTCAATAAGATTTTAGAAAGTAAAAGAGTCAAAGAGAGCCTTTCTTTAACCCGGAAGTATGATAGACGGGGTTGGTATTAAAATGCTGCAAACTTGTGGGTACACGGTAGCGTTCACAGGACTCTTCAGCTGGCGAAAGAGAAAAGCGGAAAATAAAAAGCCGGTGCAGGGCACCGGCTTTCACTATTGGTTCATAAATCAGCTGTTTTCAGCTTATTTACACGTCGATTTTCGCGTATTTCGCGTGACTTTCAATGAATTCACGGCGGGGGGCCACATCATCGCCCATCAGCATACTGAATACCCTGTCGGCTTCTGCAGCGCTTTCAATGGTTACCTGTTTCAGGGTACGGCGGGCGGGGTCCATGGTGGTTTCCCAGAGCTGGTCGGCATTCATCTCACCCAAACCCTTGTATCGCTGAATGGTAACGCTGTCGTCTTTTCCACCACCCAGTTTGGCTACCCAGCCTTTTCTTTGCTCTTCGCTGTAAGCATATTCCTGGTCCTTTCCTTTTTTTACGAGGTATAAAGGCGGCTGGGCGATATATACATACCCCTGTTCCACCATTTCTTTCATATAACGGAACACAAAAGTCAGGATCAGCGTAGCAATATGCGAACCATCCACATCGGCATCGGTCATGATGATGAGTTTGTGGTAGCGCAGTTTGGCCATGTTCAGGGCTTTGGGATCTTCCGGCGTGCCTACGGTAACGCCAAGGGCGGTGTACAGGTTGCGGATCTCTTCATTTTCGTAGATCTTATGCTCCATGGCTTTTTCTACGTTCAGGATCTTACCACGTAAAGGCAGAATGGCCTGGTAACTTCTGTCGCGACCCTGTTTGGCCGTACCACCCGCAGAGTCTCCCTCCACCAGGTATAATTCGCATTTCTGTGGGTCTCTTTCGCTGCAATCGGCCAGTTTACCGGGCAAACCACCACCACTCAGTACCGTTTTACGCTGCACCATGTCGCGGGCCTTTTTGGCCGCCACCCTTGCCTGTGCCGCCAGAATGATCTTGGAAATCACATTCTTGGCTTCTTTGGGGTTTTCTTCCAGGTAAGCTTCCAGTGCACGGGCCACCGTGGTTTGAACGATACCACTTACCTCACTGTTACCCAGTTTGGTCTTGGTTTGTCCTTCAAACTGCGGTTCAGGCACTTTTACAGAGATAATGGCGCTCAGTCCTTCGCGGAAATCGTCTCCCTCAATGGTTACCTTGGCTTTTTCGAACAGGCCCTGTTTATCGCCGTAGGTTTTGAACACACGGGTAAGTGCCTGGCGGAAACCGGTTACGTGGGTACCGCCTTCAATGGTATTGATATTATTTACGTAGGAGAAGATATGCTCCTTGAAATCGTCGTTGTAAGTTAAAGCCACTTCTACCGCAATATTGGAAGCTTCATCATGGCCATCCACATAAAGAGGAGAAGGGATCAGCGCGTTACGGTTGCCGTTCCTGTCCAGCATTTCTACGAACTCAACAATACCGCCTTCGCTGTAGAAATTTTTGGAGTAGGCATTGCCTTCCGCGTCCAGATCGCGCAGATCGGTCAGGGTAATGCTGATGCGTTTGTTGAGGTAAGAAAGTTCGCGTAAACGTCCTTCCAGGATCTCTTTGCGGTAAACTGTTTCCTGAAAAATGGTGTTGTCGGGCCAGAAATGCACCAGGGTACCGGTTTTATCGCTGGTGCCGATCTCTCTCACGGCATATTGCGGTACACCGATCTTGTATTCCTGTTCAAATATTTTTCCTTCGCGGTGAACGGTTACGTGCAGGGTGGTACTCAGCGCATTCACGCAACTCACACCCACACCGTGCAAACCACCGGATACTTTGTACGTGTCTTTGTCAAACTTACCACCGGCATGCAGCACGGTCATAACGATCTCAAGGGCACTTTTCTTTTCCTTGGTATTGATACCGGTAGGGATACCGCGGCCATCATCCTGTACACTGATTGAATTGTCTTCGTGGATGGTTACGGTAATATTCTTACAATAACCGGCCAAAGCCTCATCAATAGAGTTATCTACTACTTCGTATACCAGGTGGTGGAGACCTTTGATGCCGATATCCCCGATATACATGGCGGGCCTTTTTCGCACCGCTTCCAAACCTTCCAATACCTGTATGCTGTCGGCGCCATAATTCCTGTTCTGGGCGTCGTTGCTATTCTGTTGTTCCTGGGTCATAAATGCTGATCAGTCCTGAGTTTTAACAATTTTTCAGAGGTGGGCAAATCTAACGAAAATAAAGGGGCTTTTCGGGCCCAAACAAGCCTATTTTTCCCCATTTTCAGGGCCATTGTGGATGAGAAAATGACGCTTGCATGACAGGCCTGCAAATGATGGGCTTGCAAAATAGATGTTTATACATTAAATTTGCATTTGCATGTTACAGGTAATGGACATATTAAAGGTTTCTCAGCGCAATGGTATTGAGCCCAGCATGGATTTGCTGTACGAGAAAGAGCAGAACATTCCGGGTTCTATTCAGTACAGTATCAAGCGTTACTATGCCCAGCATGCATGGGTGGCAGAAGATACCGGTATGATGGTTTATCATTACAATGCCAAAAAGCCCGCTGAGAATTATATGGAGCTCCGTTACTGCACTACCGGTAACCGGTATTGTGAAGAAAGGAGCTGCGGACAGTGTAACCAGTTGCCTACCAATAACTGCAGTGGTAAACACCAGACGGTGGATGTATTTACGTTCCATTTTACCGCTACTTTTCTGCACCAGTTTGTGCATAATGTGAAGATGAGTAACCGCAAGGATGAAGTGCTTGCGTTCAAACATCCGCATGCTTTTACCAAAGTGTTTCCGCTCTGTAATAAAAAAAGAAATGTACTGGATGGATTGCTGAACCATAGTTATTCCGGTTCGCTCGAAAATATTTTTGTGAATGCCAAGATTCACGAGCTCTTACTCTATAGCCTGGAATGCCTGGTTGACGAAAAAGAAGAAGGCTTTACCTGTAAGTTCCTGGCTGATGAAAGTGGCCGCGAAAGAATTTACCAGTCGAGAGAAATTCTCCTGCAACATATCGGCGACCCCATCACCATCAAAGAACTGAGTCGCAAAGTGGCCATGAACGAATGTTACCTCAAAAAAGGTTTCAAAGAAGTGTTCGGCACCACCATCTTCGATTTTTACCAGCAGCAAAGAATGGAACACGCCAAATACCTTTTGTATGAAAAAGGGTTGAGTGTGACCGACGTATCTGCTTTGCTGGGTTATTCCTCTATCTCACATTTTTCTGCTGCTTTCAAAAAGCATACGGGGTTGAAGCCGTGTGAGCTGTTGAAGTAGACAGCGTCACTGAAGTGACGAATATCGAATATCGAGCAGGGAATGTCGAATATCGAAATCTTATTACCTGCTATTCTCTGTACAACTCCTAATCTCTGTGTCTCAGTGTTGAAAAACACGACTGAACCCCAATCATGTAAAGTCATCTGGTTTCTCTTAACACAGAGACACTGAGATACAGAGGATCACAAGGGTTTGACCCAGCATTTTGCTGGTTAGCAATGATCTGCGCTGATAAAGTCTTCTGCTACTTCGATATTCGACATTCCTTGTTCGACATCCGATATTCGATATTCCCTCCCCCTCCCTATCTTTATCCCACTCAAACCATCACTATGCGAAAATTCCTTTTCCTGGCTGTTCTCTTTGCCATCACCTCCTGCTCCAGTTCCAAAGTAGATACCATCATACACCACGCCGTGATCTATACCGTGGATTCGGCGTTTACTGTGGCAGAAGCCATGGCGGTAAAAGATGGGAAGATTGTAGCGGTAGGCAAGAATGAGGAGATCATGTGTACCTACACAGCTACGGATAATATCGACGCCAAAGGCGAAGCAGTGTACCCGGGTTTTATTGATGCCCATGCACATTTTGTGGGATATGGCCGTTCCCTGTTCCAGGCCGATCTGTTTGGTACCAATAGCTGGGAAGAAACGGTGGCCCGCATCAAAACTTTTGCAGAGGCACATCCCGATCTGCCCTGGATACAGGGGCGTGGCTGGGACCAGAACCGCTGGCCGGGTAAAACCTATCCTACCAATGAGGAACTGAATAAACTGTTTCCGGATAAACCGGTGGTGATCACAAGGGTGGACGGACATGCCTCCATCGCCAACCAGAAAGCATTGGATATGGCGGGTATTGCTGCCGGACAGACAGTGGTGGGCGGATCCATTGAAGTAAAGAACGGGAAGCTGACCGGTGTGCTGATAGATAATGCCGATAATAAAGTACATGCACAGATTCCTGAACCTACCAAAGAAACCTATCTGCAGTGGTTACAGGCGGCGCAGAAGAATTGTTTTGAACAGGGGTTAACCACTATTACCGATTGCGGACTGAGTTACCAGGATGTGGATGCCATTGATGCCTTACAGAAAGAAGGCAAACTGGATATGCGTTTGTTTGTGATGCTGAGTGATAACGATGATAATATCAACCGCTATGTAAAGAAGGGACCGTATAAAACGGATAAATTGTTCGTGAATGGATTCAAAGTGTATATGGACGGAGCTTTGGGCAGCCGCGGTGCCTGTTTGCTGACGCCTTATACGGATAAAGCCGGCTGGTCAGGTTTTCTGCTCCGCAACCAATCGCATTACGATTCATTGGCCGGGGTACTGATCAATACTTCCTTTCAGATGTGCACGCATGCCATCGGCGACAGTGCCAATCGGGAGATCCTGCATATCTATAACAAATACCTGCAGGGTAAAAATGATAAGCGCTGGCGGATCGAACATGCGCAGATCATCAACCAGAACGATTTTAACCTGTTTGGTGCTGCCAATATTGTTCCTTCAGTTCAACCTACCCACGCTACCAGTGATATGTATTGGGCAGAAGAAAGACTGGGCAAAGAAAGACTGAAAGGTGGTTATGCTTTTAAACAATTACTGCAGCAGAATGGCTGGTTACCGCTGGGCACCGATTTTCCGGTGGAGGATATTTCTCCGTTCAAAACATTCCTGGCGGCAGTGGCGCGTAAAGATGCCAAAGGTTTTCCGGCCGATGGTTTTCAGAAAGAAAATGCATTGAGCAGAGAAGAAACCTTGCGGGGTATGACCATCTGGGCGGCGAAGGCCAGTTTCCTCGAAAAAGAAGTGGGCAGCCTGGAAGCAGGTAAAAAAGCCGATTTTATTATACTCGACAAAGACATCATGAAAGTAGCAGAGAACGCTATTCTGCAGGTGAAAGTAAATGCTACTTACCTGGGTGGTAAAAAGGTTCACTAAAAAGCACCAGGTTTACAGTGCCCATGCACAGATTTACAAAATTTATCTTTTGTGGATCTGTGCATTTTTATTTTCCACCTAATGGAATGGAGCTGCAAAGTTGTTTTCGTAACATGCTGAAAAAAGCTAACTTTAAAACAACAAACGATCTGCTGTATGAGACGCCCCCGTCTTTCCAAACTTTCGTGGATAGTATTGATTCTCGTGCTGGGGGCAGCCGGTTTTTCTTTTCTGGTCTCGGGGCATACGGTGGATTATAACACGGAAGTAAAACCCATCTTCAACAAAAAATGTATTACCTGCCATGGCGGTGTAAAACGCCAGAGCGGATTCAGTCTCTTATTCCGTTCCGAAGCATTGGCAGTGAATAAATCCGGTAAAGCGGCCATCATTCCCGGCGATCCCTCACACAGTGAACTGATCAGACGTTTAACGCTGAAAGATCCGGAAGAGCGCATGCCGTATAAACATCCTCCTTTAACGGATGATGAAATCAATACCCTGAAAAAATGGATCAAACAGGGTGCCCCATGGGGAGATCACTGGGCCTATGTGCCCGTTGAAAAAACAACGGTTCCGAAAGTAGATAACTGGTTCTTTGGTACCACCGGTGGCGGCAGCTGGGTGAAGAATGATATCGATCATTTTATTTACCAGCGTATGCGCGAAGAAGGGTTGAAGCCTTCGGCCGAAGCCAGCAAAGCCACTTTATTACGGAGGGTGAGTCTGGATCTCATCGGTTTACCCGCTTCTGCTGCAACCACCGAAAAGTTTCTGAACAATAACCAGGCAGATGCCTATGAAAAGCTGGTGGATGAGCTGCTGGCCAATCCGCATTACGGAGAACGATGGGCAGCCATGTGGATGGACCTGGCCAGGTATGCAGATACCAAAGGGTATGAAAGAGATGACTGGCGTTCTATCTGGCGCTACCGCGATTGGCTGATACAGGCGTTTAATGAAAACAAACCCTACAACCTTTTTTTAACGGAGCAACTGGCAGGAGATCTGTTGCCCGATCCCACAGATGCGCAATACATTGCTACTGCTTTTCACCGCAACAGCATGACCAATGATGAAGGTGGAACGGATAATGAAGAGTTCAGAACCGCTGCCGTGATTGACCGGGTGAACACTACCTGGGAAACCCTGATGGGTACCACTTTTGCCTGTGTACAATGCCATAGCCATCCCTATGATCCTTTCCGGCATGAAGAGTATTACCAGTTCATGGCTTTCTTTAATAACACAAGGGACGAAGACACTTATGATGATTATCCCTTGCTAAAAGAATTTCACAAAGAAGACAGCACTAAGTTCGTTCAACTGAAAACCTGGTTGAAACAACAGGCGCCTGAACGAGAGAAGGAGCTGATCAAATTTGTAAAGACCGGACAGCCAGCTATTAACTCCATTGCCGCAGACCAGTTAGTGAATGCGGCTTTAACGGATACCAAATGGCTGGTGTTAAGAAATAAAGCGGTAGCAAGAATTCCGGCGGTGGATTTTCAGAACTACACGCAACTGTTGTACCGTTACAAAAGCTGGAAACCCGGTGGTATATGGGAAATTCATTTCGATCGGCCCGATGGTCCGCTGGTGAATGCTGTACAGGTAGCAGATACGAAAGGGGGTTGGAAGATCACTACATTGAGTCTGCCTGCCAGCTCCGGCGCACGAGATCTGTTTTTTACCTACCGCAACCATGCACTCAGCAGTGCAGAAGAAACCGGTATGCAGTTCGATTGGTTTTTCATCACCGATCCCTTTCCCGGAAAAGGCAAACCGGGTTATGATAGTGCCGCTAAATATTTCAATGACCTGCTGGTTTCTCAACAGAAAACCATCACGCCGGTGATGGTAGAAAATCCTTCTTCTTTATTCCGTACTACCTATTTGTTTGAAAGAGGTAACTGGCTCACCAAAGGAAAAAAAGTAACGGCCGCGGTACCGCGTTCGCTGGGAGCATTACCTGTTAATGCGCCGAAGAACCGGTTAGGACTGGCCGCTTGGGTAACCGATAAAAAAAATCCGCTTACGGCCAGGACCATTGTGAACCGGATCTGGGAACAGTTTTTTGGGCAGGGTATTGCAGAAACACTGGAAGACATGGGAACACAGGGAATCCCGCCCACCCATCGCGAACTACTGGATCATCTTTCCTGGAAATTGATGTATGTGTACAATTGGGATCTAAAAAAACTCATGAAAGAAATTCTCTTATCTGCCACTTACCGGCAGGATTCAAAAATGAGTAAAGAAGCAACAGAAAAAGATCCTTTCAATAAATTCTACGCAAGAGGTCCACGGGTTCGTTTATCAGCAGAGCAGGTGCGCGACCAGGTATTGGTGGTAAGTGGTTTGTTATGCGAAAAAATGTACGGACCGGGCGTATTTCCTTACCAGCCGGAAGGCATCTGGATGTCGCCATGGAATGGCGGTGTCTGGAAAAAAAGCGATAGCTGCGACCAGTACCGAAGGGCATTGTACACCTACTGGAAACGTTCTGCGCCCTATCCTTCCATGATCAGTTTTGATGGCACATCGCGCGAAGTGTGCACGCCAAGGCGGATCCGTACCAACACGCCCTTGCAATCGCTCACTACTTTAAATGATTCGGCTTATATAGAAGCTGCGCAGTTTTTTGCCTACCGGATGCAGGCTGAAGGAGGACAGGAATTAAAAACACAACTCCGCAGAGGATATGAACTGGCTATGTACCAACCGATCTCTCCGGAAAAACTGGCTGTGTTTGAAAAATTATATATGACTGCTTATAAACGTTTCCGGACTGATACAGCGAAAACAAAATTGATGGCCGGCGCAGTTATAAACAAACAAAATCCAACCACGGCTGCCCTGGTAGTAGTGGCAGGTGCTATGATGAACCTGGATGAATTCATTACCAAAAACTAAACTAGATGTCAAAGAACAACTATCGGATATTCAACGAAGCCAGGAGCAAAAAACTGGAACTGGAAACCCGCCGGTTGTTTCTGAAAGAATGTTTATTGGGCATGGGCGGATTGGCCATGGGTTCGGTATTGGGCGGATGTAACTGGTTGGATGGAAACGATGCAGCAACCGGTCAGTTGTATAACAGTGCCAATCCTTTGTTACCGCATTCACCTCATTTTCCGGGAAAAGCAAGGTCAGTGATTTATCTGCACATGGCCGGTGCCCCCTCGCAGCTGGAATTGTTTGATTACAAACCGGACCTGATGAAATTAGACGGACAGGATTGTCCGCCCTCTTTACTCGAAGGAAAAAAATTCGCTTTCATCCGCGGTGTTCCTAAAATGATGGGCCCGCAGGCGGTATTTCAACAACGGGGCCAGAGTGGTGCCTGGGTATCGGATCATTTACCTCATTTTGCAAAAGTAGCCGATGAAGTCAGTTTTCTGAAAGCAGTACAGACTGATCAGTTCAATCATGGTCCGGCACAATTGCTGATGCATACCGGAACCCCGCGTTTGGGAAGACCGAGTATTGGTGCCTGGTCTACTTACGGATTGGGCAGCGAGAACAGTAATCTCCCCGGATTTGTGGTGCTTACATCCGGCGGTAAATTCCCGGATGCGGGTAAAAGTGTGTGGGGCAGTGGTTTTCTTCCTTCGGTGTACCAGGGTGTACAGTGCCGGAGTGAGGGAGACCCTGTTTTATTTATCAAAGATCCTGCAGGCATGGATCGTGATCTGCGTAAAGCTTCTATTGACGCCATTAATGAAGCCAATCGCCTGAGTTTTGAAGAGTTCAAAGATCCCGAAATTCTCTCCCGCATCTCACAATACGAAATGGCCTACCGCATGCAGATCTCTGTGCCGGAAGTGATGAATATCAATGATGAACCCGATTATATCCACGAAATGTATGGCACACAGCCGGGTAAAGCCTGTTTTGCCAACAATGTATTGCTGGCGCGCAAACTGGTAGAGAAGGGTGTTCGTTTTGTGCAGTTGTTTGATTGGGGATGGGATAGTCATGGCACTGATGAGAACCTCGCGATCGATTATGGGTTTGTGAATAAATGCAGAAGCATTGATAAACCCATTACTGCTTTGTTACTCGATCTGAAACAAAGAGGACTGCTGGATGAAACATTGATTGTTTGGGGAGGTGAGTTTGGCCGAACGCCGATGCAGGAGAACCGAGATGGTAAAAAGAATCCTTTCAAGGGAAGGGACCATCATACCGAAGCATTTACGATGTGGATGGCCGGTGGTGGTATTAAACAGGGAACCAGTTTTGGCGCAACGGATGAGATCGGTTATGCGGCCATCAGTGGTAAAACAACGGCATTTGATATCCAGGCTACCATCCTGAACCAGTTAGGGTTTGATCATGAAAAACTGACTTACCAGTTCCAGGGAAGGCCGTTCCGGTTAACGGATGTGCATGGCAGGGTGATCAATGAGATCGTTGCTTGATGGTGATGATGTAGTTGGTCAGGCGACCAACAACGGCAATGGAGATTTTTATTTCTCAGATTAGAATAGTCAGCATCGAAAAGCTGGAAAATATATGAGTGTAGACAGACGAAAATTTTTATCTATGACAGCAACCCTTGGTACACTGGCACTTTCGCCATTCGAAGAATTGATGGCCGCAAAACCTGCGTTTGCTATTCCCGCAGACTTTCATTTACGGGTAATGGGAACCAACTGGGGTTTTGCCGGAACGGTAGATGCTTTTTGTGCCAAAGCCAAAAAAGCAGGCTATGATGGGATAGAAATGTGGTGGCCCGGAACAGCTGCAGCGCAGAAGGAATTATTTGATGCCCTGCAAAAGCACCAACTCAGTATCGGTTTTCTGGCGGGTGGATCTGATTCGGATCCCAGGAAACATTTTGAACAGTTCAAAGCCATGATAGATGGGGCAGCTTTTCAAACTGTGCAACGGCCCTTGTACATTAACTGTCATTCCGGTCGTGATTTTTTTTCGATGAAAGAGAATGCACCATTCATCGAATACACGAATAAGGTAGCCAAAGAAACGGGTATCACTATCTGTCATGAATCGCATCGCAGCCGCATTCTGTTTGCGGCACACGTGGCCAAACAATATTTTCTGCAATACCCGGATCTGCGTTTAACACTGGATATTTCGCACTGGTGTAATGTCCATGAATCATTATTACACGACCAGGAAGAAACGGTACAGCTCGCACTCAGCAGAACCGATCATGTACATGCACGCATCGGTCATCCGGAAGGTCCGCAGGTAAATGATCCCCGTGCACCGGAATGGGAAGGAACGGTAAAGCGGCACCTGGAATGGTGGGATACGGTGGTGCAGACCAGGATTAAACAGGGAGCCCAACAGTTAACCATACTCACAGAGTTTGGTCCACCGGATTATATGCCTACGCTGCCTTATACCCGGCAGGCTTTGTCTGATCAGTGGGCCATTAACGAATACATGATGCAATTACTCCGTAAACGATATCACCGCAACTGATGAATGCATTCGCAGATTTTTTCGGAAGATTTCACCCCTTGCTGGTACACCTGCCTATTGGTTTTTTGTTGATGGCATTGGTATTGCAATGGCTTTGCAATAAGAAAAAATATGCGGCCATTGAACCGGCGGTACCGGTTGCTTTTTTATTGGGGATGATCAGCGCAGTACTTTCCTGTATTTCCGGCTGGTCGCTGGCCGTTGGTGGCGAATATGAAGAAGCCACACTGAAGCTGCACCGATGGATGGGTATTGGTGTGGCGGTTGTTTCGGTTGCAGCTTATTATTTTTCGCGGCAGACAAAACTGGTTGTGAAAAGTATACTGGCTGTGGTGCTGTTTCTGCTGATCCTGTTAGCAGGTCATTTGGGGGGTACCCTTACGCACGGCGAAGGTTTCCTGACCAAAGGCATCTCCGGTGGAGCAAAAGATTCAACTACATCTGCCCGAAAAACCATCGTGAATGTACAGGAAGCACAGGTGTTTAACGATATCATTCAACCGGTACTGTTGGATAAATGCAGCACCTGCCATAGTGCCAAAAAACAAAAAGGTGGACTGCGTCTCGATGGCCAGGAATGGATATTGAAAGGAGGTAAGGAAGGAAAAGTAATTACGTTGGGTAATGCCGAAGCCAGTGAATTGTATAAACGGATTTTACTTGATCCGCTGGAAGAAAAACATATGCCTCCCAAAGGAAAACCTCAGCTAACCGAACAGGAAATTGCCCTGTTGCACTGGTGGATCAGCAGTAATGCCGGCTTCGATAAAAAAGTAAAAGAGGTAGAGCAGCCTGCCAACTTGAAGCCTGCTTTACTGGCTATGCAATCTGCCGCTGTTACCATGCAAAAGCCTGCCATCCCCGATGAACCGGTAGCACCTGCCGCGCCTGCTGTGCTCGATACACTCCGTAATGCAGGTGTTGTAGTATTACCTGTGGCAACAAACAGCAATTACCTGCTGGCTAATTTTGTAAGCATACCCGTAGTTTCAGAGAAAACCGTGGGACTGTTACAACAGATCAGCAAACAACTGGTGTGGTTGAAGCTGGGTTATACAGCACTATCAGAGAATTCCTGGAAACTGATTGGCCAATGCACAAATCTCACCCGACTGCAGGTAGATCATACCAATCTTACCGATGTCTCTGTCAGATACCTGTCTTCTCTCTCAAAGCTCCAATACCTCAATCTTGTTGGTACGAAAGTAACCGCAGGGGGTATTCAGCAATTAAAGGGACTGACCCAATTAAAAAGTATCTACCTCGGCCAAACGCTGGTGAAAGGGAATGATATAGCAAC
>DASWXD010000131.1:0-3528 GCA_036405675.1 Sediminibacterium sp. | reverse complement strand
CCAGCACAAGCAGAATCATAACAGGGATCAGCACTCTTGTCATTGTTTTCTTAGTCATGTGTTCAGTTATAAGGATTAGTTATTTAATGTGCCTCCATCTATCCACTTTTTGATCGCAGCCAGCTGGCAGGTAGTCATTTTGGAGGTACCCTGCGGCATGGGAATAAAACCCGCTGCATGACTGATACTGCCATATAATTTTCCATTCACCGCGATCGCTTTATCAGTGGCATAGGTTCCCATATTAATACCACCCGAACCACCGGTGGGTGTATGGCATCCATAACACTGGTTTTTCAGCAGGGGTACTACTTTTTGCGAATAGGAGATGACGGTGCTGGTATCGCATGACACCGCCGCACCGGTGGGGTATAACAGATCGGCTTTATCATAATAACAGGAATAGAATGATATGACCAGAAAGCCGATGAAAAGAAACAAGATTGATTTTTTCATGGTTACTATATTTAATTGTTCGGCGTTCCCGCGTTAATCCATTTTTGAATTTGTGTGATTTCACAGTCAGGCATTTTTGCACCTCCCTTGGGCATCGCAGAAATACCAGCTGTCCATTTTACAGATCCCAGTAATTTTCCACTGAGGGCCGAGGTTTTCACAGTGGCATAGGAAGCGAGATCTACTCCCCCACCCAGTGAAGCACTGTTATGGCATCCTACACATTTGGTAGCCAGTAAGGGTTTGATGGCCGTGTTGTATTTGAAATCAGTAGTGTCGCATTTATCGCAGACATTATTAACTGCACCCTGGTTAATCCATTTCTGAATTTTTGCCAGTTGGTCGGTGCTCATGGCCGGCATAGGTGGTGGCGGCATCCGGTCTCTGTCGGTGCGGATGATTTCTTTATACAATTTGCTGCCGCCGGCATTGCGGGGCGAAACAATTTTCAGAATACCTGTATAGGTGGTCAGGTTCAGACCTTCTGCATGGGTAACCGCATCATGACAACCGGCCATGGCACAGCTGGCATTGATCATGGGTTGGATCTCGTTGGCAAAATAGACAGAGTCCGGACTGCAGGTACGTCCCGAAGTTCCGGGGTTGGGAACTTCCGTTACCACGGTGGTACCTGCCGGAAACGGGATCTCATGTTTACAGGCAAAAAATACAAGTGCGGCTACTACGGTCAGTAAACCGGTTTTTACGCTTATTATTTTCATACAATTTGTTTAGGCGGATGCAGACATCCGGACAGGTACAGTCAGGAACAGACATTCGGTTCCGGCTGTAACGACAGGGATGACTTTTACACTAAGGTTTCAAGACAAGGGTAAACATCAGGCCATTGCGGCAGGGGGGCGTAAAAGTGAATCTTTAAAAGGGGATATAACAGCTTCAGGTATTCCTAAAGGAAACGGAATACTTTTTAAAAGAGAAGAATGGAGTGTGGTAGAAAATACCAGTGGCGGCGTAGTGGCAGGCAGGTTGCTGGGGTGTATCAGGTTCTTAAAAGGCAATTCATGATCCATGGCATCATCTGTGGTGATACCATCATCCCCTATATAATGTTCACTGATATATTCCACAAAACCTTCCCGGGGATTCATGAGCAGGTGAAGCTGGTAATGCTGATAAATTTTGTGCACAGACAAAAGCTGATACAATTCTGTGTTTCCCAGAACATGCAACAACAGCATTGATATCAGCAGCGGCTTCCTCATGTGTTAGTAATCAACCAAAATTGATGCCAGCGACCGCCAGATTATCTCATTTTAAGATAACGTTGTACAAATTAATATATTTGTATATATTAAAATGGTCTTGTACCATCTTGGGAGTATAAAGGTAGAGCCCTTTCCTCTCTTCCCCGTTGCCTGTGATTGAAAAAATCATCTGCCAGGGTATTCTATGGGGTATTTTTCCTTAAAAACCGGCCAAAACCGCGTGGTTTCAGACAATCCCTTACCTTTGCACCCCAAATTTTAAGAATTCTAAAAATTCCATCATGGCATCTGTAACCAGAGAGAACATTGGTTTATTGAACGACAAACTGACCGTTCAGCTGAATAAAGAAGATTATTATAACGGCTTTGAACAAAGCCTGAAAAAATATGCCAAAACCGCCAATATCCCCGGTTTCCGTAAGGGTATGGTTCCTGCCGGACTGGTTAAGAAAATGTACGGCCAGGGCGTTTTTAATGATGAAGTACTGCGTAAGGTAGAAGCCGAACTGAACGCCTACCTGAACAATGAAAAACTGGAGATTTTTGCCCAGCCCCTGCCATTGGATAACGATGCGGCCAAACTGGACATGAACAATCCGGTTGAATATACCTTCTCTTTTGAAATTGGTCTGAAACCGGATGTGAAGGTAGATGCCAGCAAGATTAACGTAACCCGCTACAAGATCAATGTAACCGATGAAATGGTACAGGAAGAAGTGGAGCGCTTACAGATCCGCAACGGTAAAATGACAGAACCAGAAACCGTTACCGGTGAGGATAATGTGGTGAATGTAAAATTCATTGAGTGCGATCAGGATGGTAATGAAGTGGAAGGTGGTATCAGCAAAGACAATTCACTGCTGGTGAAATATTTTGAAGCCGGTTTCCGCAAGAACCTGATGGGTAAGAAGAAGGACGACACCCTGGTTTTGCAGTTAAGCAAAGCTTTCGAAGACAAAGAAAAAGAAGCCATCCTGGGAGATCTGGGACTGAGCAAAGAAGATGGCGATAAATATTTCAAGATCCTGATTACTAAAGTGGGACTGGTAGAAAAAGCAGAGCTGAACGAAGAATTTTTCCTCGCTGTATATCCTAACAAGGAGATCAAATCTGAAGCTGATTTCCGTGCAGCGGTAAAAGCGGAGATTGATGCGCATTTTGATCAGCAATCCCGCAACCAGATCTTCGACCAGATCTATCACCACCTGGTAGACCATACCGAAATGCAGTTCCCCGAAAGTTTCCTGAAACGCTGGTTACAAACCGGTGGTGAACAGCCTAAAACGGCCGAAGAAGCAGAGCAGGACTACCCTACTTTTGTGAACCAGTTAAAATGGACCCTGGTAAGCAGCCAGCTGATCCAGGACAATAAGATCGAAGTAATGCCTGACGATATCCGTGATTTTGCCAAACAGCAGCTGTTCAGCTACATGGGTGGCCAGTTAGGTGCCCTGGGCGATAACCAGCAGTGGGTAGATGATTATGCCAACCGCATGATGCAGGACCGCAAATTTGTGGAAGACAGCTACCACCGCATCAGCACAGACAAAATGTTTACCGCGCTGGAAGGACAGGTAAAGGCCAAAGAAGAAGCCATCAGCGCCGAAGATTTTGCCAAGAAACTGCACCATCATCATCATTAATCCCAACACCCCTGAAACAGGCGTGAGAACATACCTGAATGCCGGACCTGCTTGGTCCGGCATTTTTATATCGGAAATTCTGTCTACAGTCTACAGATCTACGGTCGTGGACATGGTTAGAAGCAGCAATATGGCCTGACTTGTTGTCGTAAAATCCAAATTGCACAGTATTTGCCTGTAGAATTCATTCTTGAAATAGCAAA
>DASWXD010000130.1:0-47729 GCA_036405675.1 Sediminibacterium sp. | reverse complement strand
AGAATTTTTCGTTTCTAGCACCAAGGAATTTCATTAGCTATCGTGTGCTAAAGCCCAAAAAACTATTTATATCCCCAGCTTTTAAGCTGGGGATCACAACACCTCAATTGATTCATGGGCTTCAGCCCTGACTCAATCCATTACGCACTCAGATGCCCATCGAATGCCACTAACAATTCTACAATCATCTATAACCCCAGCTTTCAGGCTGGGGATTTTGCGGGTGAAATATGAAGTGGATGTCAGGGCTGAAGCCCGATATACTTAGTTATGCACTGAACCCCAGCTTAAAAGCTGGGGTTAATGAAGATCAGAGAATTTTTCGTTTCTAGCACCAACGAATTTCATTAGCGATCATGTGCTAAGCCTCTCAAAAAAATCTATAACCCCAGATTTTAAGCTGGGGGTTACAACACTCCAATTGATTCGCGGGCTTCAGCCCTGACTCAATCCATACGCACTCAGATGCCCATCGAGTGCCACTAACAATTCCGCAATAATCTATAACCCCAGCTTAAAAGCTGGGGTTCACAACACCTCAATAGATTCGAGGGCTTCAGCCCTGATTCAATCCATAGGCACTCAGAAAGCGAACATACTCAGCCTCGAAACTATTAGTCCGGTGATGCGCTTCCTGGTTCAGGATATAGTTTCTGACGATATCAAGTTTATCCATGCTGACCGATGCTGCGAAGTATTCATCGGCCCATTCCAGTTTATTTTCCAGTACGCTATTTTTATTTGCCCAATGTGCTGCTTCCCCTTTGATCATCTGCAATTGTTTGGCTACGGTCCAATCCGAACGCAAAGCCATGAGACAGTGCAGGTGATCAAGATATCCGTTAACGATATCAATATAAAACCCTTTCTCAGAAGCATTCTGTTTGATATGTTCGCAGATCAACTCTCTTTTACCGGTTACCAGTATTTTTTCCCTGTTTTTGGTTGCCCAAACCGTATGCAGCCAGACAGATACATGTGCCATAGTTTTTTTCTGAAAAATATTTATCCGGCCCGGGATTAAATAGCGTATTTACCGCAATAGTTTTAGCTATTTTGCACCTCTAACACATGACAACCATACCCCAACCTCATTCTGCAAGAGACACTTATATCGGCATACTGCTGGCAGTGCTGGCTGCGATTATCTGGTCGGGGAATTTTGTGGTAGCCAGGGGCGTTAGTGAACAGATAGGACCGGTGAGCCTGGCCTTCTGCAGATGGTTTACTGCCACCCTGCTACTTGCCCCATTTGCCTGGAAGCGATTCCGTTCAGAAAAAGAAGCGGTAAAATCAAATGCCCGTTACCTGTTCTGGGTGGCATTAACGGGTATTACGATTTTTAATACCTGCGTATATGTTGCCGGACATTATACCACCGCCATCAATATGGCATTGATCGGCACCACTTCTTCTCCCATTTTTGCTACGGTGCTGGCGGCTGTTTTTCTGAAAGACAAGCCCGGCATTCTCCGCATCACCGGTATGGCCATCTGTTTATCCGGTGTTGTTTTATTGCTCTCGCGCGGCAGCTGGGAAGTATTGGCTGCTTTTCATTTTTCTAGGGGCGATCTCTGGGTATTAACCGGAGCTTTTGCCTTTGCGGTATATAGCACACTGGTAAGAAAAAAACCGGTTACCCTTTCTTCCATCAATTTTTTATTTGTGGTATTTGCAGCAGGCACGGCCATGCTGTTACCTTTTTTTATAGCAGAACTGTTGCTGGCCCCACCGGCGCAATGGAGTTTTTCTTTATGGGCAGTGATTCTGTATCTGGGCGCCGGCGCTTCGGTTACCGCATTTCTGTGCTGGAACCTATCTATTCAAAAGATCGGAGCAGGAAGAACCGTTTTATTCGGCAACCTGATTCCGGTATTCAGTGTGCTGGAAGCGGTGTGGTTACTGGGCGAGCGGATTAACCGGATTCATATCATCAGTGGTATACTGGTGATCTCCGGACTGGTACTCGCCAATACCGTCAGAAAAAATAAAACACCTCAATAGTACATTCCTTATTTTGCTCAACAGATGGATATAGTTACCCTGATCTTACTTTGCCTTTTTGCCTTCTCTGCCGGATTTGTAGATGCCATTGTAGGTGGTGGTGGTCTGATTCAAACACCTGCCGCAATGATCCTGCTGCCACAGTTTCCGGTGGCAACCGTAATCGGATCATTAAAGATCCCTTCTTTCACCGGTACTGCTTTTGCAACGGTTCAGTACCTGCGGAAAGTATCCATCAACTGGAGCATGGCCGCTGCGATGTGTACGATCGCTTTTGTAGCAGCCTTTGCCGGTTCGGAAGTATTAACCATGGTGAGCAATCGCTACATGAAACCTGTCATCTTTGTGGTACTGATCGGCGTGGCCATTTATACCTATACCAAAAAGAATTTCGGTCAGCATACCCAAAAGGATCATTCCTCGCGGCGTGAATGGCTCTATGCAATTCTCATCAGTCTCTGTATTGGTTTTTATGATGGTTTTATCGGTCCGGGCGCCGGCAGTTTCCTGGTACTGGCTTTTATCACTTTACTTGGATTCGATTTCCTGCACGCCAGTGCCAATGCCAAACTGATTAATCTCGCTACCAATCTGGGTTCCATCAGCTTATTCCTCCTGAAAGGAATCATCCTCTGGCAGATCGCCATTCCCATGGCCATCTGTAATGGTATCGGCGGTATTGTAGGTGCCCGTTTAGCCATCGCCCGCGGCAATCGTTTCATCCGGGTTTTCTTCCTCCTCATCATTACCGCCACCCTACTCCGTTTCGGTTATGACGCTTTCTGGAGATAGCTGCTCTGAAAGGTTATGGTGTTTCGCTAAAGAATCCCCCCTCGTAAACAAGACTATCCCTCAATACTTATTTACCTATTTACTTATTTACCTATTTACCCAAACCCCAACCTTAACCTTTCTTTATACCCCAAAAGTGGATTACCCTCCGCTTAAACAGGTAATTTTCAACATCGGAAATAACCCTGACCCGATACCTGTACATTTGATATGAGCAATTATCCATCCATGGCAGCTTCCTTCGAAAAAGAAAAGAATCTAAAAGCATCCGCTTACACGGCCATGATCTGTGTTTTGGTGTTTCTGGTGTTTTTTTTCCTGCAATGGACCTTACCACAGATTCCTCCACCCGATTTTGGGGAAGGGATCGAAGTGAATCTGGGTAACAGCGAAACCGGACTGGGTGATATAGCACCCCAGATTCCCGGGGAGCCTTCTGTTACGGAAGACAGCAAAACGGCCCCTCCCAGATCGGCACAATCGCCCAGCCATCAGCCCAGGATCAATACAGATGAATACGCCGATGGCGATGCACCTGCAGTGAATAAAACCAACAAACCCGCTGATAAACCACTGAGTACCCCTGCCTCAACCGTAAAAAAGACCAACCCAACGGCTGTTACCAATCCTACACCGGCACCACCCAAACCAAAAGCCTTGTTTAAAGGGGGCACCAGTACCACAACCAGTGGTAACCGGGCCGATAGTTATAATGGTGTGCGGAACCAGGGAATTGCGGGCGGCAAAGGAGACCAGGGCAACCCCAACGGCAACCCCAATTCAGATAGTTACCAGGGAAATGCGGCCAGTGGCAAGGGTGGAGCAGGAGGTTCGGGGGGAGTAAGTATCCGCAGCGGACTGGACGGGCGCAGAATTACCCGTTTGCCCTCTTTTGAAGATGAATTTAATGAGAATGCCAAAGTAGCGGTAGATATCACCGTAGACAAAGCCGGTAATGTGATCATGGCTATTGTAAACCCGCGTGGCACTACTACTACCAATACCAATATCCGCAATATTGCCCTGCGGAAAGCAAGGAGCCTGAAACTGAATAGCGGGGCTGCCGAGCAACAAACCGGCACATTGGTCTTCAATTTCAAACTACGCGGTTAATTATTGTTGCATATTTGCAGCAGCATATGACTTACCAGGAAACCTTACAATATCTGTTTACCCGATTGCCCATGTTCAGCCGGTTGGGTGCGGCCGCTTATAAAAAAGACCTCACCAATACTATCCGTCTCTGCGAAGCACTCGGCAATCCGCAATTACAGTGTAAAACCATCCATATTGCCGGCACCAATGGCAAGGGCTCTACCAGCCATATGCTGGCAGCCATATTGCAAACGGCGGGATATAAAACAGGATTATATACGTCACCTCATCTCAAAGATTTCAGGGAAAGGATCAAAATCAACGGAGTGGTTTGCGACGAGGATTTTGTGGTTGATTTTACCCAACGCATACAACCCCTGATCAATGAGATAGAGCCTTCTTTTTTCGAGATCACGGTGGCGATGGCATTTGATTATTTTGCCAAGCAGAAAGTAGATATCGCCATTATAGAAGTGGGTTTGGGTGGCAGGTTGGACAGTACGAATATTATCACTCCCGAATTAAGTGTGATCACCAATATCGGCTGGGATCACATGAACCTGCTGGGAGATACACTGGAAGAAATTGCCGGCGAAAAAGCTGGTATCATCAAAAAAGGCATCCCCGTAGTGATCGGCGAAGTGATACCGGAAATAAGGCCCGTGTTCGATCTGAAAGCAGCCGACTCTCCTATTACCTATGCGCAGGAAAAAAGATGGATGATCGGCTGGGAATACGAACATCATTTACTGAAAGTATCGATCGTAGATAAAGCTAATAATGGGCATACGCATTATGAACTGGACCTGCCCGGTATTTACCAGACCAAAAATCTGCTCACGGTACTGGAAGCTGCACACCAATTGCAATTACAGGGTTGGAAAATAGATACAGGCATTATACAAAAAGCTTTGCCGCATGTAAAAAAACTCACCGGTTTACATGGCAGGTGGGAGCTGGTACACCAGCATCCGACCGTGATCCTGGATGTGGGTCATAATGTAGATGGCATGCGGCAGATCAGCCGGCAACTGGAACTCACCAACTACGATTACCTGCATGTGGTAATCGGTATGGTGAAAGACAAAGAGGTTGATGCCGTATTGGCTTTATTACCCAAAGAAGCTACCTATTATTTTACGCAGGCACAGATTCCCCGTGCATTGGATGCTGCCCAGTTGCAAGAACAGGCAGCTGCTTTTGAACTGGAGGGGCATACATATCCGGAAGTAAACAAAGCCCTAAAAGAAGCCATGGCGCAGGCAGAGAAAAACGACCTGGTACTGGTTTGCGGAAGTGTGTTTTTAGTGGGAGAAGTAAACCTGTAGTAATCAGGTAAACTGCAGCCATCCCAATTTTATCATAGCAGCATACATAGGACCTGCCTGCACCCCATGGGGCATCTGGTTTTCCTGTACAAATGCGATGATCTCTTCTTTGGAGAACGAAACAATATCGATATCCTCGAACAGATCGGGATTGGTGGAAACAGTAGGCACGGCATTTCGCACGAGGAAAAAATAGGCGGTGTTATTGTTGACGGCCGGATTGGGAGAAAGTTTCATCAGAAATTCAATATCATCCGAAGTATAACCGGTCTCTTCTTCCATCTCCCTTTTAGCGGCCAGTTTCGGATCCTCATTTTTTTCGATCACACCACCCGGTAATTCATAGGTAGCCTGATCAATCGGATACCGGTACTGACGCACCAGGATCACTCTTTCGTCTTTGGTAACCAGGATCACATTACACCAATCCGGCAACTCCACGATATAATAAGGTTCTATGATTCTGCCATCCGGAAACTGACAGCTATCGGCACGGGCGCGGAACCACCTGTCGTCATAAATATATTTCGATGATAAGGTTTTCCAACGCAGATCCCTGAGCGATTCTCTTTCTGATGCTTTGAATTCTTTGGCCATTACCAGTTGTTACGTTCGCGTAAAGAAGTGATATGCGCAGTATGGTGTTTGCCATGCCAGGCATACAGGCCCAGTAAAAACCAGAGACTCATCTGCCGGCCATGTTCGGGATGTACCACGGTTCTGTTCCAGTCTGCCTCTTTCAGCTGTTTGATAGCAGTATACCAGCGCTGGTGTAAGGCATGTAATAAAGTGATGGAGATATTCACCGGCAATTGGTTATCCGGCTGTTCCGCCCATAATTTTTCTTCGTAAGGTTTGATGGTGGGGTTCTCTTCCGTTACGCCCAGTTTAAACCGGATATAGGCATTCATGTGACTGTCTGCCACATGATGCACCAACTGCTGTACCGTCCAGCCGCCATCGCGGTAAGGAGTTTCCAGTTGCGCGGCATCCAGGTTCAGCAAGGATCTTTCCAGCTCTTCCGGAAGAAATTTGATATCCAGTAACCATTTCTCTTTCTGTGCCTCTGAAAAAGGCTGGGGTTCATATTTCCCGATGGGGTAACGCGGATCCATTGTCATATTGATCTCAGATTTTTTTATGATTATTCATCAAGAGTATAGCCAACCTTCATCTAAACAGTCCTCAGTCATCTCTCAACGCTTTCCCTGTCAAGTGAATGAATACGTCTTCCAGATTGGCCTGTTTCACTTCTTTGGGTTTTTCGAAACCGGATTCCACCAGTTCATCAATCAGTTTATCAGGTGTATTGATAGCAATAATCTTTCCGCTGTCAATAATGGCTACCCTGTCGCACAATACTTCTGCCTCATCCATATAATGTGTGGTAATGATCACCGTTGTTCCCTTTGCACGGATCTCGCGGATCAGGTCCCAGAGATTTCTTCTGGCCTGCGGATCCAGTCCGGTAGTAGGTTCATCCAGAAAAATGATCCTCGGCCGGTTGATCAATGTTGTAGCAATAGAGAACCGCTGTTTCTGCCCGCCACTGAGTTCTTTGTATTTGGCCTTGGCCTTATCGCGCAGATTCACGCTGTCCAGCAGAACCAACGGGTCCACTTCTTCATCATATAGTCCCGCAAATAACACAATCAGTTCGGTCAGATTCAAACTCGGATAATAACCCGATGTCTGCAGCTGTACCCCGATAATTTTTTTGATATCGTTGGGTGAAGTATCCAGGTTCCATCCATCTACAAAAACTTCCCCACTGGTTTTTGTCCGCAGGGTTTCCATAATCTCCAGGGTAGTTGATTTACCCGCACCATTCGGCCCCAGCAATCCGAAGATTTCTCCTTTCTGCACCGAGAAACTGATGCCTTTCACGGCTTCAAAATCGCCGTACTTTTTGTGAAGTTCCTTTACCTCTATGATCATTTTACCCATATGTCAGAATTGATATACCAGTCCCACCGAGCGATTGGCCACTCCCATACCCAATGAAACCTGGTTATGTCTTTGATTGAACAAAATTACGGCCATTTGCAGGTTCCGTTGTCCCATCAGGGTTAAATAACCGCCTGTCAGGGTCATGGCAAATCCGCCACCAATCAGTCCCCAGGCCAATCCTTTGTTATCGCTGCGCGATAATTGTCCGATCCCTACAATGGTGCCAATGGTGCCGATCAACCCTAGTACCTGGCCCGTTACTTTGTTGGACTGGTGTTTTTCCAGTAACCGGATCAGTTCCTGATCGTGTGTGCGGTAAAACAATGACGAAAACTGTTTACTGCCACTGAACAGGGTATCGTGGTAAATAAGGCTATTGGGTTTGGCGGCCACGATATAATTCATGCCTTTCGGATCCAACCGCTGCTGGGCCAATGCCGGCAGGGCTCCCAATACTACCAGTAACAAGAGTAAATACTTTCTTTTCATCGCGCTTTCTTAGATGCCCATAAAGGTATTCAGTTCCTCCATCATTTTGCGGCTTCCTATGAAGAGCGGTGTACGCTGGTGTAATTCGGTGGGTTCCACATCCAGTATCCGTTGTTTGCCATTGGTGGCTACCCCACCGGCCACTTCTACGATAAACGCAAAAGGATTGGCTTCATATAACAAGCGCAGTTTGCCCTTGGGTTTGTCCAGGGTGCCCGGATACATAAAAATCCCGCCCTTGATCAGGTTACGATGCACATCTGCCACCATACTGCCAATATAGCGCTGGGTATAGGGTCCACCATTCTCTTTGGTTTTGCGCTGGCAGCCATCTATGTATTTGCGCACCGGTTCTTCGTACTGGAAGAAATTTCCATGATTTACAGAGTAGAATTTTCCGGTATCCGGACATTTGATATTGGGATGGCTCAGTGAAAATTCGCCAATGGAAGGGTCCAGTGTAAATCCATTTACGCCCCGGCGGGTGGCATATACCAGCATGGTACTGGAACCATATACCACATAACCGGCGGCCACCTGTTTATTACCAGGTTGTAAAAAATCTTCTTTGCGGCAGGGTTTGCCTAATTCACTTACCCGGCGGTACACACTGAAAATAGTACCGATCGATACATTCACATCAATATTACCGCTACCATCCAGCGGATCAAATAAGACCACGTATTTGCTGTTATTACTCACTTCATCATCAAATACCACAAAATCATCCATCTCTTCACTGCCAATACCTGCGCAGCTGATGCCATGTTTTAATACACCCATGAACTGGTTATTGGCAAAAATGTCGAGTTTCTTAACATCTTCTCCCTGTACATTAATACTGCCCGCATCGCCGAGAATATCTACCAGACCGGCTTTGTTCACTTCTACATTCACGCGTTTGGCGGCCAGGGCCAGATCGCGCAGGAGGCGACTTAACTCGCCGGTAGCAGTGGGAAACTGTCTTAATTGGGTTAGGGTAAATTCATCCAGTGTGAGAATATTCCTGTTTACATTCATTCGGCAATCATTTGGATAAAGTTAGGGAGCGCCCCGATATCTGTTTGATAAATTTTACGAACAAACCATGTATGCGTTACACAATACAACAGTTTATTTACGGTAAAAAATCTGCGTAAAAAACAGGATCCCCCTGGCATCTTTATACACGCCGATACCGGTAAACAGGTAATCTCCTTCGATATTTTTTTTATGTCCCGGACTGTTTAACCAACCCTTTACCACTTCCTGCGCGGTTAATTTACCATACGCCACATTTTCTGCTGAAGCGGAGATCCAGCCGGTATTTTTTTTAATCACTGCCATGCGCTGTTCAAAACCATCGTGACCGAAACCGGTTTTGCGTCTGGCCATATTCCGGCTATGCTGCGTGGCCTGTTGCGAAGCCACCGCCTGTAATACCAGGGGCTGTTTTCCCAGCTGCCGCCGGTGTTGGTTCACATAACGCAGGATAGAACTCTCCATATTAGTAGAAGTCACTTCCTCATCGGCCGGCAAACCGGCGTTATGGGGGGCTGTGGCAGGACTGCAGGACAGGAACCCTACCCAAAGCGCCAGCAAAGAGATCCTTTGTATCCAGGCAAAATTTTTCATGGTATCGATTTACCGCATAGTGGCAACAACCATACCAGTTTAACCGACTGCCAAAGTCTTAACAGGTGTGAGCCTGCGTGCATATTTAACCTAGTTTTGTCAGCATCAACCAAAGTAAGGGCAGGAATGAAAGTATTTAAATTCGGCGGCGCCAGTGTTAACAGTGTAGAAAGGATCCAGAACCTGGCAGGCATTGTGAAAAAATATGAGTCGGAACCACTGGTGATCATCATTTCGGCCATGGGTAAAACCACCAATGGACTGGAAAAAGTAGCAGAATCTTTTTTTGCGGGTAACAAAGAGGAAGCCCTTCAGTTATTTGATGCGGTAAAACAATACCATATCAATATTTCCAAATACCTGCTGGTGACCCATTTCAACGAATGCCTGTCCCAGCTCACCGATTTTTTTACCGAAGTGGAATGGTTGCTGCACGATAAACCTGTGCGGGAATATGATTACTATTATGATCAGGTTGTATGTGTGGGTGAATTATTAAGCACAGCCATCATCAGTCATTACCTGAACGAATCCGGCATCAGCAACGAATGGCTGGATGTTCGCGATATGTTACGCACAGACAATACTTTCCGCGACGCCTCTATTAACTGGGAAGTAACGACAGACAGGATCAACGCTACGGTGGAGAAAAAAGGCATATACCTGACACAGGGTTTTATCGGTTGTACCAATGATAATGAAAGCACTACCCTGGGCCGCGAAGGAAGTGATTTTACTGCCGCCATTTTTGCCAATATCCTGGATGCCGAAAGTCTTACCATCTGGAAAGATGTAGAAGGTGTGATGAATGCCGACCCCAAACGTTTTCCGGAAGCACAGTTATTGTCTGAACTCAATTTTACCGAAGTCATTGAAATGGCCTATTATGGTGCGCAGGTAATTCACCCGAAAACCATCAAACCTTTACAGAACAAAGGCATTCCTTTACTGGTAAAATGTTTTCTTGATCCGGATTTACCTGGCACCCTCATCCACAAAAAAAGCAGCAAGGGACTGCCACCCATTATTGTTGTAAAGGAGAACCAGGCTTTGCTGCACCTCAGCAGCCAGGATTTTTCTTTTGTGGGCGAAGAACCGATGAGCCAGCTCTATGCCTTACTGGCCAAACATAAAACCCGTCCTAACCTGATTCAGACCGGCGCCATCAACGTACAATTGTGTATGGATTACCGTGCGGAAAAAATAGAACACCTGGCAGCGGCCGCCTCTTCCCTGTTTGATGTGCAGGTGGAAAAAGAATTGACCTTACTCACGATCCGGCATTATACTACAGAAACCTTTGAAAGATTAACCAGCGGAAAAGAGATCGTATTAACACAACGTACAAAAGAGACGGTGCAGGTGTTGTATAAACAATGAGTGAATGAGTGGGTGAGTGAATGAGTGAATGTTTTTTTTTACAGGGGAATGTACTCGCCTTTTTTGTTCACGGAGATGAGGGGAATCTTTTTGTTTTGTTCGAAGTAATCAAAGACCTCTTTCAGGCGGTTGGAGAAGTTCTGGTAACCGGGATCGTCTTTGCTGGCGCGGGATAGGTATTCGCGGCTTTTTTCTACGTTATAGCGAACCGGGAAAATGTGAACGGGGATAAAATCCTGTCCCTGGTCGTGGGCATAACTGGCCAACAGGTACAGTTCTTCTATCTGGTTATTCTGAATGGGAATACAACCTACGGTAACACAACTTCCATGAATAAAGATTTCGTTACCGGGTTTCAGCGAATCGCTTAATAACTGGTCGGAGGCATTGGGATAATTCAGTCCGAGCGATAAATGATACGTGCTTTTGGGATTGAACTCATTGATATAATAAAAACCCTCCGGCACCTGGTAATCGCCTTCGATCCGTTTGGGACCGAGCGCACCGGATAAAGCACAAACCTTGTAAGTTTTGAATAATTTATACGGCTCATTCTTCTGATTACGCACCCAAACCTCGAGTTGGCTATCGTATTTAAAACTACGTATGTAGATCTGTTTAATAGGCCAGGCTATATGCATGGCCGCCAATTGCTTCTTCAGGGAATCTTCTTTCAGCTTAATGGCGTTCACCACTTTTGGAAACTGCAGTTGAGAAGCCAGAAATGATTTCTGTGCCCCGGCCTTGCTACCGATCGCCATCAACAAAAGAAGTCCTGTTACCCGCTTCATGCTTTCAAAAATAAGGAATGTAAAAATACCGCTACCTTCTCAACGCTATAATTAACGTTTCTACCGGACAAAAAATTGTCCATCCTGCGGGGCTTTGCCCTGCAGGATGGACATATATGATCAATCATTATAAGTTACCTCTCAGATCCTGCTCCCGCTCAATCGCTTCAAACAGTGCCTTGAAATTACCTTTGCCAAAGCTTTTGGCGCCTTTGCGCTGGATGATCTCAAAAAACAGGGTGGGCCTGTCTTCCACAGGTTTGGTGAAGATCTGCAGCAGGTATCCTTCATCGTCCCTGTCAACCAGAATGCCCAACTCTTCTAAAGGGCGCAGGTCTTCATCAATCTGCCCCACCCTGTCTAACAGGTCTGCATAATAAGAACCGGGCACTTTCAGAAACTCCACTCCCCTGCTTTGTAATTCGGTTACGGTTTTTACAATATCGTTGGTGGCCAGGGCTACGTGCTGACAGCCTTCGCCGTCATAATAGTCGAGATATTCCTCTACCTGTGATTTCTTTTTGCCTTCGGCAGGCTCGTTAATCGGGAATTTAACAAATCCGTTGCCATTACTCATCACTTTACTCATCAGGGCCGAGTATTCCGTAGAAATATCGTTATCGTCGAAACTAAGGATATTCCGGAAGCCCATTACTTCTTCGTAAAACTTTACCCAGGGGTTCATCTGGTTCCAGCCCACATTGCCTACGCAATGGTCTACATACAGCAGACCGGTATCTGTGGGATTATATACCGTTTCCCATTTGCGGAAACCGGGCATGAATACACCTTTGTAATTTTTTCTTTCTACAAATACATGCACCGTATCGCCATAAGTGTGAATGCCGCTTAATACCACTTCCCCATCTGCATCGGTCAGGGTTTCCGGTGCCAGGTAACTTTTACCGCCACGGGAAGTGGTTTGTTGCCAGGCATCAGTGGCATCTTCCACTTTCAGTGCCAGCACTTTTACCCCATCGCCATGTTTGTAAATATGATCGGCCATCGGGTTCTGGCTGCGCAGTGGGGTAGTAAACATGAATGTGAGTTTGTGCTGGCGCACCACATAACTCACCCTGTCTTTGATGCCTGTTTCCGGTCCGGCATAAGCCAGGCTCTGAAATCCAAAAGCTGTTTTATAAAAATGAGCAGCCTGTTTGGCATTGCCTACATAAAATTCAACATAGTCTGTTCCCTCTAAAGGAAGAAAATCCGATATAGCCGGTTGTGCAGTAGTAGTAGATACAACTGTTTCCATAAAAATGTAAATAAGTAATGGTTGATAAAATAGCAGGTACTTAATCCCGTCCTGCGTTACGCGTTCGGCGTTAAGCGTTTAGCGCTTAGCCTACAGCATCCATGGCCAGCGCCTCCATCAGCAGGCAATAGCAGAAGCGTTTATCGCTGAAGATCTTATGTGGATAATCGGGTGCCATGGGACAAATCTATAGAAAAGTTGGGAGTTAGGAGTTGGGAGTCGGGAGTTGGGGAAATGTAAAAAATACTCCAGACTCCTCACTCCTAACTCCAGACTCCTTACCTATCTTCGTTTTATATTCAACGTTTATGAAAATAGGGATCCTGGGGGGTGGTCAGTTAGGACGTATGCTGTTACAGGCGGCAGGTAATTATGTGGTTGAAACCCATGTATTGGAGAATGATGCCCATTGTCCGGCTGCACATCTTTGCCATCATTTTACCAAAGGGGATATCACGGATTTTGATACGGTGTATGCGTTTGGCAAAGGACTGGATGCCATCACCATCGAGATCGAATCGGTGAATGTGGATGCCCTGGAGAAACTGGAAGCTGAGGGGGTGAAAGTAATTCCCAAACCATCTGCTATCCGAACCATTAAAAACAAAGTAACCCAGAAGGAATTTTATAAAGAACACGAGATCCCCACTTCTGCTTTCGTAATCACCCATAACCGGGCTGAACTGGCACAGCAGGTAGCTTTTTTACCGGCCGTACACAAAATCGGGCAAGGTGGCTATGATGGCAAAGGGGTTACCATCCTGGAATCAGAGAAAGACCTTGCCAACGGATTTGATGCCCCATCGGTGCTGGAGAAAAAAGTAGCCATCAAAAAAGAGATCGCCATCATTGTAGCCATGAGTACCACCGGTGAAACCGTGATCTACCCTCCTGCCGAAATGATCTTTGACCCGGTTTGGAACCTGCTGGATTACCAGTTGAGTCCGGCTCAGTTACCCGAGAAAACCCTCTGGCGCGCCGAAGCCATTGCCTCAAGGGTAGTGAAAGAACTGAAAAGTCCGGGCCTCTTTGCCATTGAATTATTCATTGATAAAAACGATGAAGTGCTGGTGAACGAAACCGCTCCCCGGGTGCATAACAGCGGCCACCATACCATCGAAGCCAACTATTCCAGCCAGTATGATATGCTGTTGCGCATACTGCTCGGTTTTCCGCTGGGCAATACGGATCCCATCCTGCCCTCGGCCATTGTAAACATACTGGGCGCAGATGGTTATTCCGGAACAGCCAAATACGAAGGATTAAACGAAGTAATGGCCATGGATAATGTGTTTGTACACCTCTATGGTAAAACACATACCAAACCCGGCCGTAAAATGGGACATGTAACCATCCTCCACAAAGATTACCAGGACCTTACTTACAAAGCCAATAAGATCAAACACCTGTTAAAAGTGATTGCTTAACGTGGTGTGTCTTTTTGACCGTGAGTGGTTTCAGAAAGCCAATTCCGATCAGACTCTTGGTTTGCAAACCCGGTGATTGTTTGTTGGGACCAAACAGGCGGATATCATCATCATAGATCAGGTCCAGGCTGTAGGTGGCAGAGAAAAATTTATTGATCTTAAAAGAGAACAGGTTGGTCATGAAAATATCCACGTTCTCCGGTTTGTTCTGGTAATTGGAGAACAGATCCATCCTCCCTTTATAATTGATGTTTTTGGCAATGGCATTGTTGTAGTTTACCGTAGCAAAAGTACCCACTTCATTAATGGAATTTTTACCTGCCGGTATCCCGTACCCACCTTTCTGCGCCAGGCGGTTGTTGGTAACAAAAGTAGAACGTGAGGTAAGCGGCGAAATGAAGACAGACATATTCTGTGTGGCCTTATAATCAAATCCCACCGAAAGAATGAAATATGCCGGCGATAAAAAAGAGGAAGCAAAAGTTCCCACATTATTGGAATAGGTATACCCATCGAACAACTGCGAACGGAAGTTGAACAGGGTGGAAAGATACCACTTACCAACCGTGTCCATTTTATAACCGTACTTACTCAGGTAATCAAAACGGTCGTCGTTTTTGCGGCTGCCCTGGCTGGTGGATTGGATATAACCCAGGTTCATATCAATATTATTGTCCCAGGAATGCCGATCCTTTTTGTAGAAGAAAAAATAGTTGAAATACCCGTTAACGGTCAACGAAAAATTATCACCACCGGCTGCCCAGTTACTGAGCGAGCCCTGGGCCAGGTTAAAACTTAAGAGTCCACCTCTTTTCCAGTTCCAGGTACTGGTATCTGCTTCTTTTTTAATGGTGCGGGAGGTTTCACTTCTCAACTTGTTTAGTACAATCTCCTGACTATAAGTGGTATAGAAAAAGCACAAACAGAGGAAAAGAGCGGGGGCTTTCTTCATCAAAATGATATTTTGCTCGCAAATCTATGGGATATGAACAATTTTAACGACAGGAATGCTGACAATCTGGCATTAAACAGCGCATTTTATGTATTTTTACACACTTAAAACAGAACAGAATGGAAATATTGGAATTAGCAGGCAAAGCACACGATGAGAGTCGACAGGGCGAGGCCTATAATCCGATGGTGAATGGTTCGGGTACTTATCAGAAGCATTTTTACATAGAAAGCTATGGTTGCGCCATGAACTTTGCCGACAGCGAAGTGGTGGCTTCCATCCTGCAGGCAGAGGGCTTTGGCGCTACCCGTAACCAGGAAGAAGCCGACCTCATCCTCATCAATACCTGCTCTATCCGCGAAAAAGCGGAACAGACCGTCAGAAAAAGACTTACCGAGTTCCGCTCGCTCAAAAAGAAAAAACCGGGTATGCTGGTGGGTGTTTTGGGCTGTATGGCGGAGCGTTTAAAATCGAAATGGCTGGAAGAAGAGAAACTGGTGGATATAGTAGTGGGCCCGGATGCCTACCGTAGTCTGCCCTCACTGATCGAAGAAGCCGAAACCGGCCAGAAAGCGGTGAATGTTTTATTGAGCCGCGATGAAACCTATGGCGATATTGCCCCGATCCGCCTGGACAGTAACGGCGTTTGTGCCTTTGTATCCATCATGCGGGGATGCAACAATATGTGCAGCTTCTGCGTAGTACCTTTTACCCGTGGCCGCGAACGCAGCCGCGATGCGTATTCGATTCTCGAAGAAACACAACAACTCTTTGATGCAGGCTATCGCGAAGTGACTTTACTGGGACAGAATGTAGACAGTTATTACTGGATAGATGAGCAGAAAGACGAAACCATCACTTTTGCCAAACTGCTTGAAAAAGTGGCCCAGATCTCTACCCTGCTCCGGGTGCGTTTCAGTACCTCTCATCCCAAAGACATAACAGACGAGGTATTGTACACCATGGCGCGGCACGAGAATATCTGCAAATACATTCACCTGCCCGTACAAAGCGGCAGCAACCGTATTCTGCAGTTGATGAACAGAACCTATACCCGCGAATGGTATATTGGCCGGGTAAACCGCATCCGCGAGATCCTGCCGGGTTGCGGCCTAAGTACTGATATGATCTCCGGCTTCTGCACAGAAACCGAAGAAGACCACCGCGATACTTATACGCTGATGGAATACTGCAAATACGACCTGGCCTACATGTACTATTACAGCGAACGTCCGGGAACTTTGGCAGAGAGAAGGTATACAGATGATGTACCCGAAGACGTAAAGAAAACAAGGCTGCAGGAGATCATTGCCCTGCACCGCATTCACTCACTGGAAAGCATGCAGCGCGATGTGAACAAGACCTTCCAGGTACTGATTGAAGGCAATTCCAAAAAAAGCGACAATCATTGGCAGGGAAGAACTGATCACAACAAAGTGGTCATCTTCCCCAAAGAACAATACCAACTGAACAAAGGTGATTATGTAATGGTACAGATCAACAGCTGCACTGCAGGTACTTTATTAGGCGAAGTAGCACCTACCCAATAAAGCACTAATTGTTAATTGCTAATTATTAATTTCTAATTATCCCGATGGATTTACAAAGTATAAAGAACCGCTTCGGCATCATTGGTAACTCACCCGCGCTGAACCATGCGCTCAACACGGCCGCACAGGTAGCCGCTACCGATCTCACGGTACTGATCGTGGGAGAAAGTGGTGTGGGTAAAGAAGTCTTTTCCCAGATCATACATGCCCTCTCGGCACGTAAACACAATCCTTTTATTGCCGTTAACTGCGGAGCGATACCGGAAGGAACCATCGATTCTGAACTCTTTGGTCACGAGAAAGGCGCTTTTACCGGTGCCGTAGACAGTCGCAAAGGTTATTTCGAAACCGTCAGCGGTGGTACCATTTTCATGGACGAGATCGGCGAAATGCCGCTGGGCACACAGGCCCGTTTACTGCGGGTACTCGAAACCGGCGAATTTATCCGCGTGGGTTCTTCCAAAGTACAGAAAACAGATGTGCGTGTGATAGCGGCCACCAACCGCGAACTGCTGGAGTTTACACAAAAAGGACGTTTCCGCGAAGACCTGTACTATCGTTTAAGCACCGTGCCCATCCGCGTACCCTCCCTCCGGGACCGGAAAGAAGATATCCTGCTGCTCTTCCGCAAATTCGTTGTGGATTTTTCAGAACGCTATAAAACCACGCCGGTACAACTGGATGATGAGGCCAAAAACCTGTTAATTAACCATAACTGGCAGGGTAATGTGCGCGAGTTGAAGAATATTGCAGAACAGATCTCTGTACTCAGCACCAATAACCTGGTTACCGGCAATGATATGCGCCGTTTCCTGCCCGATGCAGTACAGAACCGTTTGCCCGTATTGGCCGGACATGCGCCCCAGGGCGAATTTGCCAACGAAAGGGAGATCCTGTACAAGCTCTTTTTTGATATGAAAAAAGATGTGACCGAGCTGAAGAAGATGTTCCTGGAAATTCTCCAGAACCCTTCACTGGCAGGTACGGCGGCTAATTTTACGAGGGATTCTTTGCTGAACGATTACCATGCCAATGGTGATAATCAGCAGTTGATGGCTTCAGCCCCTGCGGTTCAACAACAGGCCAGCAGTCAACCCGCTTTTCTGCCAACAGGTGGCGGCGCGCAACAGCCGGTATTGCTGCACCATGACAATGAGATTCACCAGCACGAAGAAATTGAGGAATCGCTCAACATCATGGATAAGGAAAAAGAACTGATCGTAAAAGCCCTGAAAAAACACAAGGGCAAACGAAGGGATGCTTCGCTGGATCTGGGGATCAGTGAGCGGACTTTGTATAGGAAGTTGAAGGAGTATGATATTGATGAATGAGTGAATGAGTGAATGAGCGAATGATAGAATGATAGAATGTTTTTTTTGAATTGTAATTTGTTGTGTGTGATGAATAGCAAAAAAATACTGGTATTGTTTTTTTCGCTTGGCCTTTTGGGGCTGGGGGGGTGTAATGTGGTGCGGTATTCGTTTAATGATGCCACCATACCTTCTGATGTAAAAACAGTGAAGATCGGGTTTGTGGAGAACAGGGCCACTTATGTGAACCCGCAGATCAGCCAGAAATTTTTTGATAAAATCCAGACAAAAATCATCGGCGGTACCAAATTGACCCGCACCAACGACGACAATGCCCACTATGTGATCAACAGCACTATTACCCGCTACGATGCCACACAAACCGTAGGGGTAAGTGCACAACAGGCCAGTACCAACCGTTTAACAGTAAGCCTGCATGTGATATTAAAGAAAACCCTGACCAACGAAACCGAAGAGTTTGATGTAAGCCGCAGCTTCGACTACTCCGCCAACCTCTCCCTGCAACAGGCCGAAGCCCAATTGCTCGACGAAGTAGTAAGATCCCTCACCGACGATATTTTCAACCGCATTTTCTCAAACTGGTAACCATTCCCTATTTTTATCCATACAAAAAACATTCACTCATTCTATCATCCACTCATTCACTCATTAATAAATGACCCATCTCCAGGAAAAAGTACTCTTCCACCTCACCGGCAAATTATCGCTTGCCCAGGTAGATCCTGCGTTATGGCAACAACTGGCAACAGAAGCACCTTATTTTGCACCGGCTCGTTTTTTCCAGGCGGTTACAGATACCAGACAAACCAGTGCCGCTGCGCAAACAGCTAACCTGTATTTTACCAATCCGCTGTGGTTATCCTTGCAGTTGGGCGAGGTTACTCCCGTTGCCCAAAAAGAGCCCGTATCCACTCCCCCGCTGCAGGTACCTTCTGTAGAATCGGTGAAGGAAATGATGGAGAAGATCAGGCAGCAGGAAACCACGGATTTGCTGGAGCAAGAACAGGAACCTGAGCCGGATGAATATATCGAAGAAGAAGATGCGGTTACGGAAACGGTTGATGCCGACAGTAAAATTGCCGGGATCCTATCCAGCCAGCTGGCCGATTTTAAAAAACCGGTAGAAGCCGATGCCACGCTGGACATTGAAACAGAGAAGCGGAAACTGCATACCATCGACTATTTTGCCTCACAGGGCATCAAAATAGACCTCTCCACCATACCACAGGATAAACTGACGGCCCATCTGCGCAAGTTTACCGACTGGCTCAAACAGGTGAAAAATACGCAGGCCACCCACTCGCAGGATCTGGGAACCAGCCTGGAAATGGAGAAAGCCGTGGCAGAAACGGCCAAAAACTCGAACGAAACCCGGGAGATCCTGACCGAAACCATGGCCGATGTACTGGAAAAACAGGGACAGATAGAGAAAGCCATCCAGCTCTATATTAAATTAAGTTTCATAAATCCTGAAAAATCCAGTTATTTTGCTGCCAAAATAGAACAACTAAAAGGTATATAATATGATTATTGTGTTTTTGATCCTGATTGTGATTGCTGCTGTAGCGCTGGGTTTTATTGTATTGGTACAAAATCCCAAGGGCGGTGGTTTATCCGGTAATGTAGGCGGTTTCAGCAACCAGCTGATGGGTGTGAAACAAACCACCGATGTACTGGAAAAAGGTACCTGGTTATTTTCAGGCATCATTGCCGTACTGGCCATCTTCTCTACCCTGTTCCTGAAAGGTGGTTCGGAAGCTTCTGATAATTCGATCCTGCAGAAAGTAAATACCAACCAAACCGCTCCGGCACCTGCTCCTGCAACCGTTCCGGCCAATACCGCTACTGCTACAGATACCATAAAGAAATAATCCGTTACAAATATTTTACTGCCCTGTCTGTATCCCAGACAGGGTTTTTTATTTAATTTGAACACATGTCAAGAGTGCTCTCCACCCTGTTACTGGTTCTGCTCATCGTAGCCGCTGTAGCCGCCTGGCTGGTGCTGGGTGCCGGAACCGGATTCTCTGAGAAAAACCGCTACTTCCTCATCGCCGAAGGCAAAACAGATAAAGCTTCTGTGCTACAGGTGCTCGAAGACAATGAAATTATTGCCCATCCCTCCACTTTCTCGCTGCTGGCATCGCAGATGGACATATGGAGTAAGATCAGGCCCGGCAAATACGAGGTGAAAAAAGGCATGAGCAACTGGAAGATCGTTCGCATGCTACGCAATGGCCGTTTAGCCGAGATCAAACTGGTGATCAATAAACTGCGCACCAAGGAAGACCTGGCAAAACTGATCAGCAAAAATTTTGCACCGGATTCCGTATCAGTGATGCGGTTCCTGAACAGCAAAGATTCGCTGAAACCTTTTGGGGTTGATACGAGTAGGGTGTTTACCCTGATCATTCCCGACACCTACAGTTTTTACTGGCACACTTCGCTTAGCCGTATCTTCAGCAAACTGGCCGATGCACAGCGTGTTTTCTGGCTGAAAAATGAACGCATGGCCAAAGCGGAGAAAATGAAATTTACACCTGAGCAGGTATATATACTGGCTTCTATTGTAGAAGAAGAGACCAATTACGAAAGCGATAAATACAAGATCGCCAGTGTGTATATTAACCGTTTGCAGAAACAGATGCCGCTGCAGGCCTGTCCTACCATCAAATTCGCGATGAAGGATTTTACCATTACGCGTATTTATGAGAAATACCTGTTCAACCCTTCGCCCTATAATACGTACCGGGTAAAAGGTTTGCCACCCGGCCCTATCTGCACGCCTTCACCCAAAACCATCGATATTGTGCTGAATGCACCTGCCTCCAACTATCTCTACTTTGTAGCCAAAAGTGATTTTAGTGGTTACCACCATTTCAGCAGCAGTTATGCAGAGCACGACAGTTTTGCCAAAC
This sequence comes from Sediminibacterium sp., assembly GCA_036405675.1. Classification (GTDB taxonomy): domain Bacteria; phylum Bacteroidota; class Bacteroidia; order Chitinophagales; family Chitinophagaceae; genus Sediminibacterium. The sequence goes on along the minus strand of DASWXD010000130.1, from coordinate 26,850 downwards.
AATACCAGAAAGCGCTGGATGCCTACATGGCCCGCAAACAGGAAAAAGAAAGTAAAAAACCTTGACCAGACTCGAACGCATCATACTACGCTGGCCACCCATTGCTTTTCTGCTGAAGCAAAGCAAAACATGGGTGATACCCGGGTTCAGGGGTATACCGGTATATGATGTGGTGAACTTTTTTCTGAAGCAGGTAAAACGGGTAGGACTGGACGAGCGCGCCGCCGCCATTTCATTCAACCTGATTATGGCATTACCTGCGGCTATCCTGTTCCTGTTCTCCCTTATCCCCCTTTTTCCCAAGCCGGAAAGTTTTAAGCGGGAGATCCTGAGCCTGTTCAAAGACATTACACCTAATTCCAGCACTTACGTATTTATCGAGAACATACTGAACGACCTGCTCGATAACCACCATATCGGCATTTTCTCTTTTGGTTTTCTATTACTCATTTTTTATTCTTCCAATGCGATGATCGGGATCATCCGCACATTTGACAAATCGATACAGGAGAATAAAAAGATCTTTCTGCACCAACGCTGGCGTGCCATCCGTTTGACGGTGATCCTGATTGTACTGATCCTGATTTCTGCCTTTGCGCTATTCCTTGGCAAACAACAACTGACCTACGTACTCAAAAATCTGTTCAGCATGCGCAGAGCCGAACGTCTCTCCTGGTGGAACGGATTACGCTGGGGTATCATCACCGGTCTGTTGTTTTATGGCATTGCTTTTATCTACAAGTTTGCGCCCAATATCAAAAAACGCTGGTCGCTGGTATCTCCCGGCTCTTTGCTGGCCACAGGGTTAACCATGGTTACCACCCTCTTATTCTCTTACTGGGTCAATAATTTTGCGAGTTATAACAAGATCTACGGTTCTATCGGCACGGTGCTCATCATTATGATCCTGATCTATATCAACTCCCTGATCCTCCTGATCGGCTTTGAGTTGAATGTGAGCATTACCTATCTCACCAAAGAAGTGGAAGAAAGAAAGGAGAAGGAGCGCTTGGAGAAGGAGTTGGCGAAGAAATGAGAGGTTCGTGAGTGGTGAGTTGTCAGTAGTGAGTATATGCTGCCCTAACTACGATTCACCATCCAGCAAAATAGAACTATTGTTATTTGAACCACGCACAAATCAAATTAAGGCAATCCGCTTCGTAACAAAAAATGATCAGCAAAACCTCTGGGCTACAAATTATTTTATATAATTTTCGTGAAAAGGAAGATGTCAACTGACAAGAAATTAAACATCATTCTGCAGATATGGGAGCAGCAAGTGCAGCATCACAAGCTGCACATAACTTAACAAAACATAAGCAAAAAGAAATCTATGCAAACCCCTTTTGCCCAAACCTACTTTCACGGCACCAAAGCAAACCTGAAACCCGGCGACTATATTCAAGTTGGTAATACCTCGAACTTTGGGGAAAGAAAAAATGCAAAATATATTTTCTTAACTGCAACATTAGACGCTGCTATTTGGGGCGCCGAGCTATCCATTGGCGAAGGACAAGAAAGAATTTATTTAGTAGAACCCACTGGTCATATTGAAGACGACCCAGATTTGACAGATAAGAAATTCCCGGGAAACCCAACAAAATCTTATCGTTCTACAGATCCATTTAAGGTTGTGGGTGAAGTTACTGTTTGGTTAAGTCACCCACCTGAGCAGGTTAAAGCAATGAAAGATGCATTAGTGAAACTTAAAGAACAAGGGATCAACTCTTTAAACGACGAATAATATTGAGCGTAAATAATAAAGATCCGTTTACAACAGATTTGCAAAAATTCAAACTTTCCAGTCCGAATACAGTTTTGTGTTTCTTCGCCATTGTTGATCGCCTGACCAACAATTATGCTTGATTGGTTGGATACTGGCGATCAACTAACTACGGCTAATCAAGCCTCATTTACAATCCATAACTCACCACTCACCACTCACCACTGACAACTCACCGCTCCCCCATTTATGGAATTTCACGATCCCTGCATCCCATAGTTAACCAAAACCTTGCTATATGATCAATAATGCCGTTTTGCGTACGCTGATCATTCTGGGCATCTTATTCCTGATCACGTATGCCCTGGCCGATGGCCTCTATTATGGCAGCACCTGGGGCATCGTACTGTCTCTTGGCAGCCTGATCGCCCTTGGCCTATCCATCAACCTCTACCGGGAACAACAAAGAAGACTGCAGGAGGAAGAAGAAAGCTGAGTTTTCACTATTATGAGTCGCTTATCTGCCATAGTTGGTCGCATGACCAACCATTACCTTATTGCATAGACAGCGTGCAAACGAATAAGGGTGATTTCAGTAAGGAATTATTGCCTGATGGACCATTTATGGGAGATGCGACTATACTTTAGCATGAATGGCCGCACGCATCACTTCTAATGCTTCCAGTCGTTGTTGCTTTTTCTTGATATCCAGTTGATAGCGGGTTATTTTATTTTCCTGGTCTTCCAGTTTGTTTTTGGCAGACCTTGCATCTTTGGCTTCACCGATTGATTTACTGGCTTTTCGTTTAGCCGTTTTAGCAGCGCGTACGTTTCCGTTGGTGGCCTTCGCTGCCTGGTTGCTACTAATGGTGGCAGCTTTAGCAGCATCCTCATTGGCCTCTCTTAGTTTGGTTTGATAACCGGGCAGATCATTTTTAGCAATGGCTAATCTGGCATTTAACTGCACCACATCATTGCTCAGATTAACAAACTCCTTATTTAGTTTAACGGTGTCTTTAGTTGTTTTATAATTTTGAGAAAAGACGGGCATAGTAAAAAGCAATAACGCTGTCACATAAAATAATTGACTGATTTTATTCATTTTGTTGATTTAAAAATTGTTAGAAAAATGGTCTTAACACTTCTACGGTAGAAGGTTTTTGAAAAAGTGCAGATCTGCGATGGAGAATAGGTAAAGTTACGCTTATTCAGACAGCAACCATTTTCGGCTACTGTTAAAGCTTGGCTTTCTGTGAAGTATACAACAAGTACTGTTCATTGGTATAATTCAGGACCATTGTTGGTCGCCTGACCAACAATCATCTTATTGTATTGACTGAGAGCAAACGAACAACTACAATTTCATTAAGGAATTATTCTTTGATGGATGTTTAGGTAGCTGTTGGTCAGGCGACCAACAGCGGCTGAGTAACACTGCCTGATGAACGATGGGTTGGATATCGCTCAGCAACTAACTTCAGCTAACCATTCACCACTGACTACTCACCACTCACCTCATTGCACCAGATTCTGCAACTCTTCCACCAAACGCGGTTCAGGTAACTGCTGGTTAAAAAACTGCCGGTACTGCTTTTTCTTGTTTACCATAAGCGTAACCGGAATGGTTCCTTTCCAGGAAGTATCTATTCTGGGGCAGAAGGAGTCTGCATCGGTTTCATCCAGCCAGATGATTTCTGAGCGGTAGCCATTCTTTTTGGCAAATGCGGCGATGCCTTTCGGGTATTCATCGGGATAATCAAGACTTACCAGCACCAGTTTCACTTTCTGTTTGGCAAATGCCGCCACATGTTTCTCAAACCAGGGGATTTCCCTGATGCAGGGTCCGCACCAACTGGCCCAGAAATTAACCACCAGCGGTACCGTACTGGTATCGATCATTTTCAGCAAACCATCCATCTTGATCTTTTTGATGGATTGTGCTTTTGTAACCTGTACAAAAGCCAACAGCAGTAATAACACCAATAATTTTCGCATACAGTTTTACTAATCAGTTTACAAAATCACCAGCTTATCGCTCTTGTTAATTGCCTTACCTCAGTTTTTCGAAACACAGTATATTTCGCTACACGGGGCTAAAGCCCCAACAGGAAATATGTTTATTCTTTGCATCCACGCTCTGAAGAGCGTGGCAAAAAAGAGTGTGACAATTTTTTTCCTTTGCCCCGCTCTTCAGAGCGGGTGCATCATCAACTTAACATCCTTATCCGGGACTTTAGTCCCGCGTAACACTCTTTGCTAAAAAAATCACGCAATATCTGCCGACTACCTGTGGTCAGCAACCAACAACTGCAACGTTTTACAGATCGGTTGTAAGAAATCCCCAGTCTTTTTTGATCGCTTCCTGTCTTTCGGCAGATAAAGAAGTCCTGAGATAATGACCGGCCACGGTCTTCTGACGAAACGCTTCATAAATACTTACAGCGCAGGCCACAGAAATGTTCAGGCTTTGGATGATTCCCATCTGCGGTATCACAAAATTTCCATCCGCCATATTCCTGAACTCCTCGCTCACCCCATCGTGTTCATTACCGAATACCAGCGCCGTTGGCTGGGTAAAATCGATCTCATACAAACCTACTGCATCGGTGGAGAGATGTGTGGTCAGGATCTGTGTGTACTGCTTCCGCAAAGCCGCAAAACAGGCTTGCGCATCGGTATACTGGTGAATGGTCAACCATTTTTCGGCACTACTGCTGCTTTTGATCCCGAATTTCTTGTGTGGATGGATTTTAGTGGTCAGTACATAAATATCCTGGATGCCCACCGCATCGCAGGTTCGCATCACGGCAGAAATATTATGCGGGTCATCTACATTCTCCATCACCACCGCCAGATCGCCCTGCCGTTTGCTGAGCACTTCCAGTAATTTCGCTTTTCTCTCCGGACTCATACAGAATTGATAAGGCAACGAAATTCGATAAGAGCGGCGAGTAAAACAAAAAAAGCATGAAACGGGTGTTTCATGCTTTTTACTACCATTAGTGTGTGATTATCCCCTTCCTCTTCTACCACGGTCATGATCCCTGTCGCGGCCATTGCCATTGCCTCTGCCACGGTCACGGTCATCTCTGTCGTTGCGATCATCGCGGTAGTAATCTCTGCGGCGGTCATCGTCCCTGCCTCGGTAATCGCGGCTGCCACTGTGGTAACGGTCTATCTCGTAACGGTCGGGAGGATAGACTGGACGTTGTACCACTACCCCGGGTCTGCGATAAGTATTGTAGTACTGGCTGTAACGGGTTCTGTACACATCGTAATGCAGGTAAGGGCGTGGTTCGTTGATCACTACCTTATACCCACGGTACAGATCGTAGCCGCGGTAACTGTAAGGCAGTTCTGCCGCAAAAACCCAGTTACCGGCATCAAAGTAAATAAACTGCCTGCGGGGAATATCATAATAGGTGTCGATCTCAGGTAAGTAATAGTAATCACCGGCATAAGCACCCGGTATACCCCAGGCGGGTCGGTTACCGATATTCACATTCAGGTTTACGCGAACCTGTGCGTTGGCTTCCTGTGTGGCAAGAAAAGCACCAACCATCATAGCTGTAAGTAGTAACTTTTTCATGGTACAAAGTTTTATACCCTTACTTAGCCAAAGCCAATGCCAAAAATGCCGGAGACTGTTAGTATTCTGTTAAGGTGAGGTAAAGAGGCTTTGTGTACCGGTGAGCAGCTTATGACATACGGATCCCCAATCCGGGCCTGCCCGAAAGAGTTACCTGGCCGTAATCAAAATGGATCCCTTCAGCAGCATCTTCAGCCAACAGTAGCGGACCATCCATATCCACTTCATCTACCTGCGGTAAAAAATGACCAATGGCGGCAGAACCGATAGTGCATTCATTCATGCTGCCCATCATCACTTTCAGGTTTAGTTCGCGGGCTTTCTGTATCATGCGTATGGCTGGTGTGATACCGCTGCATTTGGTGAGTTTGATATTGATGCCATGAAAATAGCCGTGACATTTTTCTACATCTTTCTCAAATACACAACTCTCATCTGCATACAGGGGTAAGGGAGATTTCTCAAATAAAATTTTCATGCCTTCCCAGTTGTCTTTGGCCAATGGTTGTTCAATAAATGTAACACCCAGCTTCTCCAGTTGCGGAATTTTTTCGAGCGCTTCTTCCACCGTCCAGCCCGCATTGGCATCGATGCGGAAAGCGGCATCGGTATGTTGCCGTAACGCCTGCATGATCTGTATATCTTCTGGTGTGCCCAGTTTGATTTTGTACACCGGCCAGGGTTTGGCTTTCATTTTGGCCACCATTTTGTCGATGGTATCTATGCCGATGGTATAGTCGGTTACCGGCGTATTTTCCCAGCGGGTGTTCCAGAGTTCATAGAGGGGTTTGCCCTTCATTTTTCCGAAGAGATCCCATGCGGCTATGTCCAGCGCACAAACCAGAAAAGGATTATCGGGAAAGAGGTGGTGCAGGTAGTGCCAATAACGTTCCGGTTCTGTAAAAGCGAATTTTTCTACCAGTTGTCGTTTCGATTCCAGATCGGCGATCATTTTCTCTACAGTAACATCGTAATACACAATGGCCGGCGCTTCGCCGAAGCCCACAAAGGGACCCAGTTCCAATGCCACTACCAGGGCGGGCTGGTGGGTTTTGGTGCGACCATTCGAAATGGTGAAAGGGTATTGAAAAGGCAGGTTCTGCTGGCGGTAACTGAGTTTCATTGGTAGCTGTCAGTTCCTAAAGGGGATTGACGGGTGCAAATATAATTCTTTAGGATCAGGTGTGAAGGCGCATTACAGGCTATATAATTCGCGGCTGTTGACTAAAAGCTATTTCTCTGTGTAACTCCTTATCTCTGGGTCTCTGTGTTGAAAAACTTCACTAAACTCCAGTTACGCAAAAGCATCCATCTTATTTTTTAACACAGAATACACAGCACAACAGAGGGGCACAGAGATTTTCCGACTTTGTTCTGCCAACTCGCTGTACAATCAAGAAACCATAGAAGTTACATGTGCCAATCCCTATTCAAACGAACCTTTGTGATATAGCATTGACTTTCTTACCTTCCACTCGCAGCTACATATCCCTTCAGTTCTTCATTATAAGCATCTGCTGCCAATAATTCTTCCAGGCCAATATGCATCCGGTATTGCCAGTAATGTTTGGGATTGGCGGGTATGTTGATCCGCTCTTCATGCGGATTACTGCGGCGGATCTGCTCATCCATACCCAGCAGGTCCTGCAACTGAAACACACTCCACATGGCCGGTGAATACAGGTGTTGTAATACGATGGCTTTGTTGATCCATGCTTCGCAATACAAAGGTGCATTACCGGGCTGCCCCATTTCGGTATTATAGAACTGTTGTATGCGTGCCCTGTCTTCTTCCCACCAGCCACGGATGGTGCTCATATCATGGGTAGATGGCGTTACCACACTCAGATAAGGCGCATCATTGGGATGGAAGAAGGGTTTGTTGGGATCTTTCGGCATCCGTTGTATTTCCAGACTCAGTAAGCCTAACTGCCGCATCACATCCGGTACGCAGGATGGCACGAGGCCGAGGTCTTCTCCGCAAACCAGCATATTGGTCACCCTTTTCAGGGCGGGTAATTTCTGTAAAGCTTCCTTCATCCAGAAATCATCCTGGCGGCGGAAGAAATAGTTCACATACAAAGCACGCAACTGCTGTTGCGTATTCCACTCCAGGTTACGGAAAGAGGAAGTGCCTTCCATACCAAAGCGGAAATGGAATTGCTGTGCCTGGCTGTTCTCCTCTTCAAACAGAATCACATTACTGATGAGCGTATACAGCCCCTGTTGAATTTTGGCATGCTGTTGATCCTGTTCCAGCGTGGCAAAATGCTGTTCTACTTTTCTTTGTGTGTTAAATTCAGGTTTGAGTGAGTAATTACCTCCACCCTCCTCTTTCAGGAACAGACTTTTTACGAGTTCATTATCGTAGCCGAACACTTCCCATAAAACAGCTTCGGTAATAAAGGGTTGGGTATATCGCGCCAGATCAAACCAGATGCCCTGGCTGTTGAACTCATTGATATGAACGGGAATCGCAGGCACAAAATGTCCCATGATACCCTCTACCGCATGCATCGGAATACTCCAGATGCGGAAGAAACCAAGAATATGATCGATGCGGAAAGCGTCGAAATAGTCGCTCATCTGTTCAAAACGCTGTTTCCACCAGGCAAAACCATCTTCGCGCATACGTTGCCAGTTATAGGTGGGGAAACCCCAGTTCTGACCGGTTACTGCAAAATCATCGGGTGGTGCCCCTGCCTGAAAATCGAGATGGTATAATTCCGGATTCTGCCAGGCATCTGCTCCATGGCGGTATACGCCTATCGCAATATCTCCCTTCACTATAATCCCATTTTCATGAGCATAGGCTGTGGCTTCCTGTAATTGTTTGTGTAACTGAAACTGGATAAAATAATGCAAGGCAATGGCATCGTAAGCTTCTGATTTTTTATCGGCCAGTTTCTCTATATCAGCTGCTTTGAATTGTTTGAAAGCCGGCCATTGACTGAAGTCCACCGTGCCATACTGATCGCGCAGGTAACAGAAAGCCGCATACGGCACCAGCCAATGCCGGTTACGTTCAAAGTAACCTGCATATTCTTTGCTCTGCAGTACTTTGTCTTTGCTGCCGGCGTAGACTTCTTTGATAAAATCCCATTTGAGTTGATTCACTGCTTCATAATCCACTACCGGTAATGCATTCAATCGTTGCCTCTCCTCCTCCAACTGCTGCAATCGTTTGCGATCAGCTACACCGGCGATAGCCGCCAGGTTCAGATACATAGGATGCAGGGCAAAAGCAGAAATAGCCGCATAGGGATAGGAATCCGTCCAGCTATGCGTAGCAGTTGTATCATTGATCGGCAATAACTGGATCATTTTCAGACCCGTTTTTTTGGCCCAGTCTACCAACAAACGCAGATCAGTAAATTCTCCGATCCCGAAACTCTCTTTACTGCGCAGACTGAATACCGGTATGGCCATACCTGCTCCCTTCCAGGTATTATTGGGTAATACAGCAAACCCATCATTTAAAATGGTTTGTCTACCGGGTTTCCCGGGATCATGCAATACCCGGTTATTCCCATCTTCAAAACGAAGGAAAGTGTCCGTGTTGGTATCGTACACCCCATATTTGTAAGCCACCGGAAAAGATTCCTGTGAAAGATCCAGCGCTACGGTATAAAAATCCTGACCCGCTTCCCGCTTCATTAATACAGGTTGGGACTGGTTCCAGTTTCCCAGACTATTGCAACTGCCCAATACACAAAGGGTTTGTCCTTTTGCGAGTAAAGGTGTTTTTACTTTGAGCAGGTGTGTGATATTCTTTGGCGTTTTGGTTTGAATGGCTGTATGATTGGCTTTCAGCAATACTTCTGCAAAAGGCTCTGTGTAAAAAGTATTTTCAAAATAGCCCGCATAATTCCAGGAATCGATGATGAGTAATTCCGTGGCAGTGATAGCTGAGAGATGAATCGTTTTATCGTTACCCCAATCATAGTTTACAATGCCATCTGCATTGCGGAGGATATAATGATAAGTGATCTCGCTGTCTGTGATATCTTTTGCCGACAATTCGAGCACCCAATACCAGTATTCATCATTAAAATATTGCAACGGAACCGCTTTTTCCGGATCACCATTCCCTAATAATGGATGATTGCCCGTAATAAATAAAGACTGACCAAAAGCTGTATGAAAACGGATCTGGAATATGATTTTCTGTAATCCGGTTTTTCTTTTTTGTATTGTTGTTTTGGCGGTAGCGGCTTTTTGGGTTGTAGACTTCTCTGCTTTTTTAGACGCCTTTTTTGTGGGGGGTGGGTCGGCTTTCTTTGTTTTGGCCGTTGCTGGTTTTACCGTTGCTTTGGCAGCTACTGGTTCTTCGGTTACGGTAACAGTTTTGGCAGCCGTAATGGTAGCTGCTGCTTTTTTTGTCTTACCTGTGGGCTGTTTTTTTCCAGCAGGAGCAGCTGCTCCTTTAATTTTCTCAATGGCCAAGATGCAAGGTTTTAGGATCGCTAAAATAGCAAAACTAATGTGTAAATCAAACACAACGGATAAGAAAATGAAAATTAAGCTGTTAGGATAGAAAAAGTACTTACAGAACTACTTTCCGGCAGAGCGGATCAGGTCGGCCCCTTTCTCGCCAATCATGATAGCCGCCGCATTAGTATTACCCGAAATAATCGTGGGCATAATGGAGGCATCTATTACCCGTAAACATTTTACGCCGTGCACCCGCAGTTGGTCATCTACCACCGCCATCGGATCATTGCCCATTTTACAGGTACCTACGGGATGATAAAGTGTTTCCAGGCTTTTGTCGATATGTGCCAGCAGGGCCTCATCAGACAAATCCTTTGGTAAACTGATCCCATCGGCCAGGTAACCGCGAAAGGCAGGCGCTTCCATTACTTCGATTGCTTTTTTTAATCCGGCTAACAGGGTCTGCCTGTCTTTGGGATGTGTAAGCACCTGTGGCTGTATAAGGGGCGGGTCTTTGGGTTTGGAACTTCTCAATCCTACATATCCCCTGCTTTCCGGCCTGATCAGAATGGCCATGATACTGAAGCCACTTTGCGTTGAGAACGTTTTGATATTGTAGATATCGGTGCTGTAATCGTCTTTGATACCCAGCGGGATAAAATGAAACTGGATATCGGGTCGCGTAAGCGATTCATCCGTTTTCAAAAAAGCATTGGCTTCCAGCGGACTATTACCCAGCGGGCCAGTTTTCAGCAACAGGTGCTGCACCAGGGCCTGGGCCATGCGATGGGGTTTGAGTAAGGCATTACCGGTTTCAATGGTGGACAAACCACTCACCCCAGACCAAACATGGTCCTGCAGGTTTTTGCCCACGCCGGGCAAAGGGAATTTGATATCCACCCCCTGTTTGCTTAATTCAACAGGATCGCCGATGCCGGATAACATCAGTATATGCGGCGATTGAATAGCACCTGCGGATAAAATCACTTCTTTGGAACAGTTGATTCGCTCCGTATCAGAATGAGCCGTCATCACTTCTACCCCAACAGCTCTTCCATCTTCGATGAGGATACAACGCACATGGGTTTGGGTTCTTACCGTAAGATTGGATCGGCGCATCACCGGTTTTAAAAAAGCAGCGGCGGTACTATGCCGTTTGTTTTTACGGATGGTAAACTGCAGCATACTGGCCCCCTCCTGCTTTTCGCCATTATAATCTGTGTTGGCAGGAATGCCGGATTCGGTGCAGGCTTCCACAAACACAGCCCCCAGCACACTGGGTTGTTTGCTGAGGGTAACATTCAGCGGACCACCCTCGCCATGATAAGGCTCACCAAACTGTTCATTATTTTCTGATTTTTTAAAATACGGCAACACATCTTCATACCCCCAGCCCTCGTTACCCAGTTTCTCCCACTCGTTAAAATCTTCTTGATTGCCCCTTACATAAGCCATGGCGTTGGTAGAACTACAACCTCCCAGGGTTTTGCCGCGGGGAATGTATAATCGCCTGTTGCCAATGGCAGACTGCGGTTCTGTCCAGAACGACCAGTCAACCGCCGTATGATTCAGTTTGGTATACGCACCCGGAATATGGATCTCCGGTTTTTTATCGGTCGATCCTGCCTCCAGCAATAATACCTGGCATGCCGGATCTTCGGTTAAACGGTTGGCTAATACACAGCCTGCAGAGCCTGCCCCGATAATAATGTAGTCGTATGCCATGTTTAAATATAAAGAATTATCAATATCGGGTGAATTAACAAAATCGAAACAGGCAATAACCTGTCCGTTAATACTTACCAATATTCACCTACCTACACGCATTAATCCTGTAACTTACCAAACAGCACTTATATTTGCAATACTAACAATTGTTCGTATATGAATCTTGCGCAGAACCGTAATGAAGACTGGATGAAAATGTCTGTAAGCCAAACCTTACAGCATTTGGAGAAAATCAAGCTGGGGGGTGGTAAAAAATCGATCGAAAAACAAAAAGAGCGAAACAAGTTAACGGCTCGTGAACGCATTGCCTATCTCTGCGATGCCGACACCCCCTTTGTGGAACTTGGCGCTTTTGCGGGGTTTGAGATGTATGCAGAGCAGGGAGGCTGTCCGGCAGGTGGCACTGTATCCGGACTAGGCTACGTAAGCGGCCGGCAATGTATGATCATTGCCAACGATCAGACCGTAAAAGCCGGTGCCTGGTTCCCCATTACCGGCAAGAAGAACTTACGGATGCAGGAGATTGCCATGGAGAACAAATTACCGGTCATCTACCTGGTAGACAGTGCCGGTGTATTTCTGCCCATGCAGGATGAGATCTTCCCCGACAAAGAGCATTTTGGCCGCATCTTCCGCAATAATGCCCGTATGAGTGCCATGGGTATTACCCAGATAGCTGCCGTAATGGGTGCCTGTGTGGCGGGTGGAGCCTACCTGCCCATTATGAGCGATGAAACGTTGATGGTAGAAGGTAACGGCAGTATTTTTTTAGCAGGGCCCTACCTCGTAAAAGCGGCTATCGGTGAAGAAACCGATAATGAAACACTGGGCGGTGCCACTACCCATACAGAGATCAGCGGTATCGCTGATTACAAATTCAAAACAGAACAGGAATGCCTGGATCATATCAAAAAGATCATGAACAAACTGGGCAAACCGGAACAGGCCGGTTTTGACCGGATAACACCGGTGGCACCCACAAAAGATCCCAAAGAGATTTATGGCATTATGCCCGAAGGCAATCTGAAACCCTATGATATGCTGGAGATCATTGAACGCATTGTTGATAACAGTGCGTTTGACCAGTTTAAACAGGATTATGGCAAAAGTATACTCTGCGGTTATGCCCGTATTGAAGGCTGGGCCGTAGGTATCGTGGCTAACCAGCGACTGGTAAGCAGGAACAAAAAAGGAGAAATGCAGATTGGTGGGGTGATCTATAACGACAGTGCCGATAAAGCCGCGCGTTTTATCATGAACTGTAACCAGAAAAAAATTCCGTTGGTATTTCTGCAGGATGTAACCGGCTTTATGGTAGGCAGCCGCAGCGAGCATAGCGGCATCATTAAAGATGGCGCCAAACTGGTGAATGCCGTTGCCAATTCGGTGGTGCCCAAGATCACCATTATTGTAGGCAACAGTTATGGGGCAGGTAACTATGCTATGTGTGGTAAAGCGTATGATCCCAGATTTATCTACGCATGGCCCTCGGCCAAAATTGCGGTAATGGGTGGTGAACAGGCAGCCAAAACGCTGTTACAGATTCAGGTAGCCAATCTCAAGGCCCAGGGAAAAGAAGTAAGTGCAGAAGTGGAGAAAGAACTGCTTGACCGTATTAAAGCGAGCTATGAAAAACAAACTTCCCCCTATTATGCAGCGGCGAGGTTATGGGTAGATGGCATCATTGATCCCATAGACACACGCAGGGTAATTGCAGAAGGGATTTACGCGGCCAACCAGAATCCTGATAAGGAGATTTTTAAGATGGGGGTGTTTCAGGTGTAGGGGAATTAATGAATTAATGAATTAATGAATTAATGAATTAATGAGTGAATGAGTGGATGAGTGAATGAGTGGATGAGTGAATGAATGATAGAATGTTTTTATTTGGCGGAAGCGGTTAGGATGGTTTTATTTGTGGTGAAATGAAATGTTATGGTATATCCGATTTATACGGTTGATGCATTTACAGACCATGTGTTTGGCGGAAATCCGGCGGCTGTTTGTCCGCTGCAGGAATGGCTGCCTACTGAAACCATGCAGCAACTGGCCAATGAAAATAATTTATCCGAGACCGCATTTTTTGTGAAACGGGCCGATGGCAGTTATGATCTTCGCTGGTTTACACCGGAACTCGAAATAGACCTGGCCGGCCATCCCACCCTGGCTACCGCCTTTGTTATTTTTACGGAATTGAAACATGCATCAGATACCATCACTTTTCATAGCAAAAGTGGTGTACTCACGGTTATGCAGAAGGGTGATATGCTGGAGATGAATTTCCCCGCAAGAATGCCGGTTACCTGCGAACCGCCTGCTGAATTATACAAAGCATTTAACCTGCCTCCGGCAGAAATTCTCCGTTCACGGGATTATTTCCTCATTTATCATACGCAGGAAGAAATAGAACAACTGGTTCCCGATTTCAATTACCTCAACCAGGTAGAAACCCTTGGCATCATCGTTACTTCCAAAGGAAAAGAAGCCGATTTTGTATCCCGCTTTTTTGTTCCCAATTCTGTCATAGGCGAAGACCCTGTAACCGGCTCCGCACATGCCACGCTGATTCCGTACTGGGCATCCCAACTTCATAAAACAGAAATGACTGCCATCCAACTCTCCAACCGAAAAGGTCATCTCTGGTGCGCATCCCTCGGCGACAGGGTTACCATTGCAGGAAAAGCAGTGTTGTACATGAAGGGAGAATATTTTTTATCCTGAGATGCAAATCGGCAGACGTGAATCGTGAGTGGTCAGTAATGAGTGGTGAGTTAATTACAGAACTCAAATTCGGTATATTTACAACCCCTCATTTTTGACTTTTGAATTTTGACTTTTGAATTTTGAATTTTAACTACTAACTCTCCCCCAATAAGATGACCGCATCCTCCCCCTCCCACCAATTAATCATCTACACAGACGGCGCTTCACGTGGTAATCCGGGCCCGGGAGGTTATGGAGTGGTATTATTATGGGGTGAAAAAAGAAAGGAACTGTCGGGCGGCTACCGGCTTACCACCAATAACCGGATGGAGCTGATGGCGGTGATAGTGGCTTTACAATCTTTAACCAAAAAACATATTCCCGTTACCATCTATACCGATAGCCAGTATGTGGTGAATACGGTTGAAAAAAAATGGCTGGATAACTGGATCCGTACCGATTTTAAAGGAGGTAAAAAAAACCGCGACCTGTGGATGCAATACCACGAGATTGCCAAAAATTTCCGGGTGCGTTTTCATTGGGTGAAGGGACATGCCAGTAATGCCATGAATAACCGTTGTGATGAACTGGCCACATCTGCCGCTGATGGGAAACATTTGCTGGTAGATGAAGGTTATGAAGCAGAGAATACTTAAATCCTGTATCTATGTCGCGAATTCTTTGTAGCTGGAGTGGCGGAAAAGACAGTTGTTATGCGCTGATGCAGGCCATCCACGCTGGCTATACGCCTGCTGTTTTACTGAATGTGTTGAATGAAGCGGGACAAATCTCCCGCAGTCATGGTATACCCTCCGCCATTCTTTCCGCACAGGCAGCTGCCATGCAGTTACCGGTTCACCTGATCAGCAGTAGTTGGGAAGAATATGAAAAACATTTTATCAACGCCCTTCAGCAATTAACGGAACAGTACCAGCTATCCCATGCCGTATTCGGCGATATTGACCTTCAGGCACATCGCGATTGGGAAGAAAAAGTTTGTGCATCAGCAGGCCTTACCGCCGTATTACCTCTCTGGCAGCAAAACCGGAAAGTATTGGTAGAACAGATGCTGGATGCGGGTATCGAAACCATGATCGTCAGTTGTAATATGGTGATGGGTGAAACTTTTCTGGGCCGGATGCTTACACGGCAACTGGTAACAGAACTGGAAAAACTGGGTGTAGATGTATGCGGCGAAAATGGAGAGTTTCATACGCTGGTTTTGAACTGCCCTTTGTTCAGTGATCGCATTGAAGTAAAGACAGGAAAAAAAATGCAGCACGGCGAATACTGGTTCACAGAACTGCAACTGGCAGCAAAATAACCTCAGCGGAAAACAGACCATACCAAAACAAAAAAGCTCCATCCATAGGAAGGAGCTTTTTACTGAATATCAAAATACTATGCCAGTTCTTCGCTGGTAAGATAGTTTTTAGCGAGATAATAGGTTCCAAACAATACCGCCGAAAATACCACGGTAGCCATCAGGCTATTGGTATAAAAAGGCAATGCATCGCCATAAGTCAGCATTAAACCCTGGAAGGTTTTGGGACGATTCAGGCCAAATCCCCGGTCGCTGATCCATACCAGGAAATTGGATGTCAGGAAATAAGCAGTGGGGGCAGACAAAGCAGCTACGATCACATTACTGATCCGGTTGGTTTTTACCAGGAATCCGAAACAGGTCATACCCGCAAACAACAGGTAATTGATCCACTGACCTTCATAAAAACCTCTGTAATCGGTAAGCCCGTTTACATATAAAGCCTGATACAACAGATCCGAAAGGAACATCGACAGCAAAGGCAAAGCAAAAGCCCATTTTTTATCTTTCACAAACAGGGCGCCACTGAATAAACCAATAGCAATCTGTGGCGCAAAGCCCATAGGACGGTTTGGCATGATGCGGTATAAGGCACTTACCAATATCATTATACAAAGGGATAGAACAAGAGAACGGTTAATTTTCATCGGTGATTATTTCAACACAAAAATAGGCGTTCTGGGGATTATGCCCCGCGCATTTTTCCTCATACTGTGTATAATCTTTATATGGCCGGAACAAAGGCCCTGAATAAAGTACAATTGCCCGAAGCTTCTATCGTATAGGTTTCATTGGCAAAAACAGTGAAAGCCTCGCCCCGCTTCAATACCAGGCTGTTATTAACTACTGCACCACCTGCGGTTACCGCCCAGATCTCCAGCGAAGCAGCAGTACCGGTGTAGGATAGGTCCGCCGTAAGATCTACCCTGGCAATGCCAAAATCAGCTACCGGGCAGGGATATACCCGCTCTCCGGGTTGCACCGGATTACCCGGCATTACCTTAGGTTGTATGCTTTCAAACACAGTATGTTTCATCAATTCCGGCACATCAATATGTTTGGGGGTTAAACCGGCCCTTAATACATTGTCGCTATTGGCCATCAACTCCATACACTGTCCTTCCATATACGCATGGGGCACACCCGCCGCCTGGAACACGGCTTCGCCGGGATGTACTTGTACGATATTGAAAAGGTATAGGGAGAATATGGCCCTGTCAATATCTCCCAGGTCTGTTTTACCCTGAAAAATCTTAGCTACCCACCAGCCTGGCTGTTGCTTTGTCAGTTCACCATCATTCTTTCTGCGTATTTCCCTTTTAATCAATTGCGTAAGCATGGCATTGATCTCCGGTTGCTGCATCTCCATCACAAACTGGTACAGGGCTTTTAATCCTTCTTTGCGGAAATAAGGAAGCAGCACATTGAATTCAGGAACATCTTCCAGCGTTTTTTCGATATCTGCCAGCTGTTTAAACCCATGTAATAACCAGAACTCACTCAATGCCACCATTACTTCAGGCTTGTGGTTGCGGTCTTTGTAGTTGCGATGAGGGGCATTGATAGGTATACCCGCTGCTTCTTCCCTGTCGAACCCCTTTTCGGCCTCTGCCTTGGAAGGATGCACCTGTATGGATAAAATTTCGTTTACATCCTGGATCTTGAACAGATAAGGCAATTCCCCAAAACGGTTGAATACCTTTTCGGAAAGAACGGATGAAGGGTCTTGCTGACAGACGGCATACAATGACAGATTGCCTTCCTTCGTAAGCAGTTCCGATGGAGCAGCCGGATGCGCTCCCATCCAGTATTCGGCAAAAGGCTGGTGTTGCGGATTATCCATGCCCAGTAATGCCGGCAGGAAATCAGTGCCTCCCCAGGCATAATGCATCACTTTACCCTTCAGTTTACAGATTCTTTCTGGTGTACTCATTGCATATAAATTACCCGTATTTTCCTATAACGTTCAAAATGGCTGCATCTTGTATGGGTGGATAACTTTATTGTCTTATCCCTATCAGATGAATACCAATCAACAAAAAGGCAACCAGGGCGAAGATTTCGCTGCCGCTTACCTCGAAAAACAAGGCTATAACCTGCTCGAAAGAAACTGGCGCTTCAGGCACTGGGAAGTAGATATCATTGCCTCCAAAGACCGGTTTCTCCACTTTATTGAGGTCAAAACCCGCCATTCCCTGCGTTATGGCCGGCCGGAAGAAAGCATTACCCGCAACAAAATGAGCAATCTCCGCAATGCTGCCGAAGAATACCAGTACCTGCACCCGGAATGGCAATACATCCAGTTTGATGTATTGGCCATTACGGTGGTAGATGAAAAAGTGAAGGAAGTATTTATGATCGAAGATGTTTATTTCTAACCTTGGATATAGTAGTGGCAAAGTGCCACAACATTTAAAAATCAACCTCCCTGCTACCCAAAATCCATTGTCGCTCATGGCCGCTGGGCCTCGTCCCTGTTATCTCGGCTTAGCCGAGACTGCATTGGCCTCTGATCAGATCTGCTTCGCATGATCTGATCTGTCTTCGCTCCGCTCGACACCGACCCCAATGAGGCCCGTCCACAGGGACTGATTAGAAATTATTCATCAAGGACCCTGAGCTGGCAATTCTTTTTACTAGCTTAATTTTGAATTACACAATAGTGTGAAATACTATTCCCAGGTAACTTTTTTGAAATAAAATCCTTTGGCATCAATGATGGGCGGTGTAGCACTTTTCAGTGACAGTCCTTCTCCGGTTACGATCAGGCGTTGGGTTCCGTTAGATGTGGTAATATCTACCGGCAACGGCATAGACAGGTTCAGCAGTTTGATCTGGTAGCTGTTCAACTGTGTTTGCTTTACCGTAAAATCCAGTTTCTGCGTAGTACGCAGGTACATATCAAACAAAGGTTGCAGGTTCCTTCCTGCTTCGCGACTGAACAGTTTTTCTACATCTTCCGTGGTCACCAGATTGTGATAGGTGTATGCAGGGTCAGTGGCCAGTTTCTTTAATGTTGGAAAAAACAAGCTGTCGCCCATCAGGTACCGTAAACTGTGCATGAAAAAAGAACCTTTAAAATAGAGATCACTGCTGTAGGTATCCACACTATTGATCTCTTTACCCTGCACCAACGGCTTTTCATTTTTGATCCGGCTCCAGTGTTTAAAGATCTGCTCCTGGTAAGCGTCTTCTCCCGCCAGCTCCCGGAATCCCAGTGCTTCTGCATAAGTAGCAATCCCTTCCTGGATCCACATATGCGCCCAGTCTTTGTTGGTTACTTTATTGGCCCACCATTCATGCGCATATTCATGGTACAGATTGGCCGAGTAATTCTGCCCGCCCACTTTGGCATAATTAAATTTGTCGCCATACGTGATCATGGTCTGGTGTTCCATACCCGGGTTGGATACCTGTGCTATACCGATCTTCTCTTTTATCCAGGGGTATTCGCCAAAATATTTTTCAAGGATCTTCGTATCACGGATCCGGATATCGATCACTTCATTGGCATGGGCCGTATCCTGCTCCAGTACATAAAACTGTACCGGCACTTTGTTCCCATCAATGCTCGTATACTCACGGGTAAATACTTTGTAGTTACCAATATTAAACAGCGTGCAGTAATTACTGATCGGATAACGGGTTTTCCAGTGATAGGTAACTGTATTGTTCTTTAATGGGGTTACTTTCTGTAACAATCCCGGCCCTGCTACTACCAAACCTTTGGGAACATTGATCATAAAATCAACCCCCTCATCCGGTTCATCGGAGGGGTGATCTTTACAGACATAATAGATCTTCCCCCCTTCAAACTGGCAGTTGATCACTACCCAGGGATTACCCTGACCATCTTTACCCCAGGTAAAACCGCCTTGCCAGGGTGGTCTGGCTGCCACGGCCGGACTGCCGGCGTATGTTACTCTCACCAGTTGTTTCCCAGTGGCAAATCCACCTGCACGGGTAATGTAGATCCGGTTATCCCGGTGCGTAAAAGAAGCCGCCGTATTATTCACGGTAATTTTGGTTATCGTAAACAGGTTAACCAGATCAAGTAAGATCGTATCGGAAGCATGGCTCAGTAACAGATCTACTTCTGTATACCCACTCAGCTTTTGTTGCTGCGGATCAACCTCCAGTGTAATCGTATAATGGCGGATGTCCATGATGGCCTGCAACGGATGCAGTTTACCACCCGAACTCATCTGCTGTGCATGGGATTGGTTCAATGAAAATAAGAAGGCGAAGAGCAGTAGTTTTTTCATAAGCAGTTTCCATTCGTGTAAAAGTTCCGCAGACAATAGGCCTGCTTTTTACATTTACTTCCCTGGTTACTTTAAAAATAACCAAATCCCGGCAGTTAACAGCAATTTATCAAACTAATAAAAACAAAGCGATGAACATACAACTGGCTACAACAGACACCGATATCCGCAAATGCTGGAAAGCATTACAGGCACTCAGGCCGCATCTGGTGGAGGCTGATTTTGTTGACTTACTCAAAGAAATGCTGGCAGAAGGTTACCAGTTGGCTTTCATTGAAGGACCCAATGGATACGCCGAATCCATCATCGGTTTCCGCTACCTGCAATTCACTTTTAACGGAAAACATTTTTATATAGACGACCTCTCCACCCTTCCCGAAGCAAGGGGCAAGGGCCAGGGTGGCGCCTTACTGGATTATGTATGTGACATGGCCCGGCAAAAAGGCTACCAGGTAGTTACCCTCGACTCCGGCCATCACCGTTTTACTGCCCACCGTTTATACCTGAACAAAGGTTTCACCATCAGCTCTCACCACTTCTCCAAAACCCTATAAAAAAAGCGCCTTTGCCACAGAAAAAATCTGCTGCAAAGGCGCCCCAATTTTTAATTTTTAATTTTTAATTTTTAATTAAACCGCTCCATCATCTTCTCCACCATCTTATACGTTGCCGGACAGTATTCAATATTCTGCTGATGCACATGAATATATTCCACCATCTTCTTCTTCTTCAGGTGAGGAAATCCGGCACAGTCTTCCGGACGAACTTCATAAATACTGCACATATTATTTTCCATATTCAGGAACTGGCAAGGCTGTTTCACATTTACCCAATCGCCGGCTTCTTTATCAAACTCCAGCCATTTCTCTTTGAACTCCTTGGGGGTAATGGCAAAATGTGCTGCGATCCGTTTGATGTCTTTATTGGTAAAAGTAGGCGTCATGCTTTTACAGCAATTGGCGCAGCTTAAACAATCTACTTCTTTCCATACTTCCGCGTCGATCTCTTCCGCTATCTTATCCAGATGCCGGGGGGGATTTTTTTCAATCTTTCCTAAATAACGTTTGAATGCTTTCTGGTTATGACGAACCTTCTGTTTGAACGAACGGAGATTAACTTGCATTGTAGAATTTACGGATTACCGGTTATCAGTTTTAATTAAAAGGGCAATATCGTCTACCTTAGCTTCAATTCCAAAATTTACCTATTCCCTAATCATTGATTTCACATGTGGGATGCCTATAAAAAAGGATACAAAGCCTGGCTGCAGCTGGAGAAATCGCTGAGTGATCACTCGGTGGAGGCTTACCTGCATGATGTAGAGAAGCTGACGAATTTTCTTCAATCCATCAATAAGCTGGTGGCCCCGGCCGACATTACGCTGAAAGACCTGCAACTGTTTGTAAAATGGATCGGGGAACTGGGTATGACCGCCACTTCGCAGGCTAGGATCATATCAGGTATCCGAGCGTTTTATAAATATTGTCTGTTGGAGCAGATCTCTGCCACCGACCCCTCTACCCTGCTGGAAGCACCCAAAACCAAAAGGAAACTACCCGATGTGTTAACTTTTGAAGAGATCGAGTCCGTGATGGCCGAACTGGACCAGAGCACCCCCGAAGGTGGACGCAACAAAGCCATCCTCGAAACCATGTACAGTTGCGGACTGCGTGTAAGCGAAGTAGTGAACCTGAAAATTTCCTGTCTTTACCTCGATGTAGGTTTTATCCGGGTAATCGGGAAAGGCGATAAAGAAAGACTGGTCCCCATCGGAAGTGATGCCAGTAAATATATCCGGATCTACAAGGAGAATATCCGTGTACACCAGCCCTTGCAGCCGGGGTTTGAAGACATTCTGTTTCTGAATAAACATGGCAGGACGCTTAGCCGTGTTATGATTTTTTACATCATCCGCGATCTGGCCAAAAAAGCGGGCATTACCAAACATATTTCCCCGCATACCTTCCGCCATTCTTTTGCTACGCATCTGGTGGAAGGCGGAGCTGATCTGCGTGCCGTTCAGGAAATGCTGGGGCATGAAAGTATTACCACTACCGAGATCTACACCCACCTCGACCGTGATTTCCTGCGTGATACCCTGCAACGGTTTCACCCCGCCTTCCAGGGGTCGGGACGCTAAAGCGGCCTGAACCCTGGAAGGCCAGCTGATTTGCAACTCTGGCAACAGATAGCCCTGCCCATACCTGAACAGACTCCCCAAAATGCGGCAAAATCACTTATGTTTGTCTCACTAAAAAACGAAATAAGTATGAAAAAAATCATCCTGATGGCTGCGCTTGCCTGCAGTATCTCCGGCTTTGCGCAGGTGAGAATGCCCGCCCCCAGTCCATTACAGAAACTGACCCAGGAATTCGGGCTCGGTTCTATCGAAGTAACCTATTCGCGTCCCGTACTGAAAGGTCGCAGCCTGTTTAAAGACAACAGTGACCTGGCCCCTTTGGGTAAATTATGGCGTACCGGTGCCAATGCCGCTACCCGGATCAGTTTTACCGATAAAGTAATGATGGGTGGAAAATTATTAGATACAGGCGCGTATGTACTATACACCATCCCTGGTAAAGAATACTGGGAGATCATCATCAACAAAGGCCTGAAAAATTCAGGTACAGATGGTTATAAAGAAAGCGAAGATGTGAACCGCTTCAAAGTAAAAGCTGAGAAAAACGGCACATCTGTTGAAACCTTTACCATCCAGTTCGACAATATCCTTCCTGAAAGTTGCGAGATGGTGATCATGTGGGGAACTACTATGGTGAAAGTGCCGATAAGTGTGAATGTGAAAGACCGTATCCGTGCGCAGGTAGAAAAAGCATTGTCTGCCGAAACACCTAACGCTGGCGCTTACCAGGCTGCCGCCAATTTCTATTTTGAGTGGGACAAAGACCTGAGCAAAGCCCTGGTAAATGCTACCAAAGCTACACAGGCAAATCCAAAAGCATTCTGGCTGTTCCTGTTACAGGCAAGAATTGAACAAGGGTTGGGCGATAAAACTGCTGCTAAAACCAGTGCAGAAAAATGTATTGAGCTGGCCAAAGAAGCCAAGAATGATGATTATGTGAGAATGGCTACCGACCTGATCAAAAAATTATAACCTACTTTTTTATAAACGCAGATCCGCAGATTTTTCATCATCTGCGGATCTGTTTTTTTATACCGTGATCTCGATCCGGTTTCCCTCTGGATCTAACACTGCACTTTCGTAATACCCATCTCCAGTTTTACGTGGTTCTCCCACAATGGTAATCCCATCCTCGCGCAACTGTTCCGTTAACAGATTCACGGTTTCTTCACTTCCTACCGACACCGCAAAATGAATCAGCCCGGTAAACTGTGCCATTACATCATTTACATTATCCGGAATCTCCGGCATCTGCATCAATTCCAGTCTGGGGCCTTTTTCAAAACTCAAAAAATAAGAAGAGAATTGATTTCGCGGATTGTGGTATTTCTCATTAGGCTTTGCAGCAAAATACTTCACGTAAAAATCTTTCATCGCTTCCAGATCCTTGCACCAGATGGCCAGATGTTCTATATACATACTTTTCATTTGTCTCCAAAAAAACAAAGAAACTGTTGTGCGGACAAGCCACTCATAAAAAAAGAGAAGCCCTCTCGTAAAAGAAGGCTTCTCCAATAGTTGTTATAACAATTCCTTAATCCGGCTTACTCTGCCATATCAGGGATCTTCTCCACTTTATAGGCTCCGGCATCCAGCTTGGCCTTGGTTTCGCTGAAGGCTTTCAGGGTTTCTTCGATATCTGCGTCCGTATGTGAAGCTGTTGGGATCAGTCGATAAATGATATGTCCTTTCGGAATAACAGGATACACCACAATGGAACAGAAAATCTTATAGTTTTCGCGCAGATCCATCACCATCGCAGTAGCTTCTTCTACGCCGCCTTTCATATATACCGGCGTAACCATGGTATTGGTATTGCCGATATCAAATCCTCTTTCTTTCAGTCCGGCCTGCAGTTTTAAAGCGTTCTTCCACAACCGTTCTTTCAGTTCGGGCTGGGTTTGCAGCAGTTCCAGTCTTTTCAGGTTTCCGATCACGATCGGCATCGGTAAACTCTTGGCAAAGATCTGGGAACGGATATTGTACCGGATAAAATCAATGATTGCTTTATCGCCCGCCATAAATGCGCCGATAGAAGCCATGGATTTGGCAAATGTGGAGAAATACAGATCAATCCCCGCCTGGCAATCCTGCTCCTCACCTGCTCCCGCTCCTTTTTTACCCAGTGTACCAAAACCGTGGGCATCATCTACCAGCAAACGGAATTGAAATTTGTTTTTCAGTGCAACGATCTCTTTCAGTTTACCCTGGTCGCCCGCCATGCCAAACACACCTTCTGTAATCACCAGGATACCACCGGCATTCTGTTTTTCAATCAGTGCGGTGGCTCTTTCCATCTGCTTCTCAAAATCTTCCAGGTCATTGTGCTTGAACACATAACGGTGTCCGGGATGTAAACGTAATCCATCGATGATACAGGCATGACTTTCTGCATCGTATACAATCACATCATGACGGCCACAGATCGCATCAATGGCACTCATGATACCCTGGTAACCAAAGTTCATCAGGATGGCATCTTCTTTCTGCTCAAATGCGGCCAGTTCTTTTTCCAACTGTTCGTGGTAATTACTGTTTCCACTCATCATCCTCGCCCCCATGGGCAGGGCCAGACCAAATTGGGCGGCAGCATCCGCATCGGTTTTACGGATTTCGGGGTGATTGGCCAGTCCGAGGTAATTATTCAGGCTCCACACAATCATTTCCTTTCCACGGAATACCATGCGGTTACCGATCTCACCTTCCAGTTTAGGAAAAGCGAAATAACCATGCGCCCGCTCACGGTGCTGACCCAGCGGACCGTAATTCTTTAACAGTTTTTCAAAGATGTCTGCCATATTATCAAATCATTACTTTGGTGAAAAATCGTTGCAAAGGTAAACTTTTAGGCCCTAAAGGGCAAGGGCAATTATTCACCATATTGTATCTTCACCCCTGATTTTCAATGTTCATCAACGAATCACCCTCAAAATAGCAAACAGAAACCCATGAAAAGACTCTTTTTACCCCTTGTGGCCTGTCTGGCTCTGTCAATACCAGCACAAGCGCAGAAAACCACCAAACCTGCCGCTGAGGAGGGTTTACAGCGCCCCAAACTGGTCATCGGTATTGTGATAGACCAGATGCGTTGGGATTATCTCTATCGTTTTCAACCGATCTTTAAAGCCAATGGCGGTTTTAAAAGAATGATGGGTGAAGGTTATTCCTGCGAGAACACCCTGATCCCCTATACACCTACCGTTACAGCCTGCGGTCATACCGCAGTGTATACCGGCAGTGTTCCTTCCATACATGGTATTACAGGCAATGCATGGTGGGATAACCAGTTAATGCGGAGTGTTTACTGCAGTGAAGATAAAACAGTGAAAGGTGTGGGCGGAAAAAGTGAAGAAGACGGGCAGATGAGTCCTAAAAACATGCTTACCACTTCTATCTGCGATGAACTGCGACTGGCCACTAACTTCAAAAGCAAAGTAATTGGGGTGGCATTGAAAGACAGGGGTTCAATTTTACCAGCCGGCCATTCGGCCAACGCCGCCTATTGGTACGAGGGCAAATCGGGTAATTTTATCACGAGCACTTATTACATGAACCAGTTACCGGAATGGGTAAACAACTTCAATAACCGGAAACTGGCAGATTCGCTCTATGCAATTGGCTGGAATACTTCTCTGCCCAAAGAGATCTATCCGCAATACGCCACCGCCGATGTAAAAGATTACGAAAGCAAACCTTTCGGAAAAGAGGCTACCGGTTTCCCTTATGATCTGAGCAAATATATCGGGAAGGATTTCAGCAAGATCTCTACCACACCCTATGGCAATACCCTTACCGCCGAAATGGCCAAAGCCGCAGTACTGGCAGAAAAATTAGGCAAAGGCGAAGCCACCGATTTTCTGGCAGTGAGTTTTTCTTCCCCGGATTATGTAGGTCATTCTTTCGGCCCCAATTCATGGGAAACCGTAGATGGTTATGCCAGGCTGGATGAAGAACTCGGGAAACTGTTCGCTTTTCTGGATGCGACCGTAGGTAAAAATCAATACACAGCCTTCTTAACAGCAGACCATGCTGTAGCACATGTGCCCGGTTTTATGAAAGAGAATAAATTACCTGGCGGCGTGGTAGATGATATGGGCATGATGAAAACCATGAATACACAACTGAAAGAAAAATTCGGGATCGATAATGTGATCGTGAGCATGTACAACTACCAGGTTTACCTGAATCATCCCCGGATCGATTCGGCCAAACTGGATGATGCGCCGATCAAAAAATGGATCATTCAGTACGTGAAGAAAAATGATGCTGTTGCCAATGCTTTTCCTACGGATGAGATCCTGACCACCCCCATCAACAAAACCCTCCGCGAAATGCTGGCCAATGGTTTTAACCCACGCCGCAGCGGCGATATCCAGATCATTTTAAAGTCTGGATACATAGAAGGAGGTGCCACAGGCACCACGCATGGTTTATGGTATGCCTACGATGCGCATATTCCTTTACTGTTCTACGGATGGGGCATCAAAAAAGGCAAAACCCACCGCGAAACCTATATGACCGATATCGCAGCCACCATCGCAGCCTTACTCAAGATCCAGATGCCTAGTGGTTCGGTGGGTAAAGTGATTGAGGAAGTGATGAAGTGAGTGGTGAGTAGTCAGTAGTGAATGGGCAATTGTGAATTGTCAATAATAGGTACAATAAAAAAGCATCTGCTGACTGCAGATGCTTTTTTAGTATTGATATGCTTTAGCACTTGTGATTACTCATTGACAATTGCCAATTGACCATTCACTATTTCGCCAGCTTCACCTGCAAATTCTGATCCAACGCATCCAGGAACTCTTCTGTGTACAGATAATGTTCACCATGGTTTACTTTGTTTCCGTGAATACATACAGCGAGGTCTTTGGTCATTTTACCACTTTCTACGGTTTCTACGCAAACAGCTTCCAGTGCATGACAGAAATCGATCAATTCCTG
>DASWXD010000129.1:0-13308 GCA_036405675.1 Sediminibacterium sp. | reverse complement strand
AGGTTTGGCACCTCGATGTCGGTTCGTCACATCCTGGGGCTGGAGAAGGTCCCAAGGGTTCGGCTGTTCGCCGATTAAAGTGGCACGTGAACTGGGTTCAGAACGTCGCAAGACAGTTCGGTCCCTATCTGTGGTGGGCGCTAGTAAATTGAGTGGACATGTCCTTAGTACGAGAGGACCGGGACGTACGTGCCGCTGGTGTATCTGTTGTGCCGCCAGGTGCAATGCAGAGTAGCTACGCACGGCAAGGATAAACGCTGAAAGCATCTAAGCGTGAAACCTTCCACAAGATGAGTTTACTTTTAAGGGTCGTCAAAGACTATGACGTTGATAGGCTATAGGTGTAAAGTTGGTAACAACAAAGCCAAGTAGTACTAATTGCCCGTAAGCTTTATTTTTTTTCTTGTAGTTTTTCTAGCTTCCCAATATGTAACTTATTTAAGCCATGAGCCACGAGCCATGAGCCACGAGCAAAAGCTCGCAGCTCGCAGCTATAGGCTCACAGCTTATGAAGATCTTATGGTGGTTTTGCCGGGGGTGTTCACCTCTTCCCATTCCGAACAGAGAAGTTAAGTCCCCCATGGCCGATGGTACTCGCATCACGCTGGGAGAGTAGGTAGCTGCCATATTTATTATAACCCGATCAATAAAATGATCGGGTTTTTTTGTGCCCCGAACTGAAGGAAAACTGACAATCAGGTAGTGCCGATGGTACGCTCCCGCCGTTGGCGGGATGGGGAGTAGGTAGCTACCATATTTATGATAACCCGATCAATAAAATGATCGGGTTTTTTTGTGCCCCGAACTGAAGGAAAACTGACTGATCAGGTAGTGCCGATAGTACGCTTCCGCCGTTGGCGGGATGGGGAGTAGGTAGCTGCCCTATTAATGATAACCTGATCAATAATATGATTGGATTTTTTTGTCAGTATTTATTCAGAATGAATGTGTTAACAGTACTGATAACTGTTCCCCATTACTGCTAACCAAACCGGATGCTGGTTCATTTTAAATTGCTAAACCAGTTCTTGTCTTTTGTTGCTATTTTACATCAGAATTCAATTCCAACCTCTTCATGATAGATCGGCTATTGTCAGGCCTTCAGCAGTTACTTCGTATGGGTATTCGTGAGGATGCTTCATTTGTGGAAGTGCAGAAAACCTATATGTACAATCTGTTTCTTTTGATAGCAGCTCCTTTCGCGCTTCTTTCTCTGGTCATTAATGTATATTATCAAGCCCTTTTGCCCGGCATACTGAATCTGTGTCAGTTGCTGATTTTTGCCTGGGCCTTCCGCATTTCCTACCTTCAAAAAGGACTGCACCAGCGTTCCCTGCTTCTACTGCTGTTATCGTTGATTGCAGCTATCGCCGCTTATACTTTTAAAAACGGAAGTGAGTACCGTTTATTAATCATGATGATTGCTGCGGTGGTTGTATTTGATAAGAATTGGCAATACCTCTTTTTTTCGCTGTTGGTATCAGTAGTGTTCGTACTGATCAGGCTCGATGATATTTTATTGATACATGATTCGGTTCTACAGCTGGTTGCTGAAGTACTGAAAATTCTGGTTCCATTGATCGTTTTTGGGATGTCTTTATTTTATTTCAAACATATCTATTTCCGGAACCTGGAGCAGTTGCAGAATACCAACAAGGCACTGTCTCTTGCACAGGAACAGAAAAACAGGATCCTGAATACGGTGGCCCATGATCTGCGCAGTCCGGTTAACAATATCTCCGGGATCTGTCATATCATGCTTTCTGATAAGGAATTTACACCCGCACAAAAGGAACTGGTACAACTGGCATTACATGCGTCTGATACTTCACTCACCCTGATCAATGAACTGCTGCAGAACAATAGCGTTACTGTTCACCAACTTTCATTAAAAACGCTGGATCTGAACCAGGTGATGAAAGACGCAGTTTCCTTGTTGCAGGTAAGTGCCGCCAAAAAAAACAGCCGCATAGCGGAACACTATTGGGAAACTGAGCTGATGGTTCAGGCAGATAAACACAGGGTCATACGTGTACTGACGAATCTGGTCAACAATGCCATTAAGTTCAGTGCCGCCGGATCTGTCATTAACATACGCACTGAAAAGCAGGGGAATTATGCTGTTTTTTGTGTGTGCGATTCGGGAATAGGTATTCCGAAAGAAGACCAGGAACGGGTTTTTGATATGCTGACACATACCCGGCGCCGGGGTACGGAAGGTGAGATCAGTTATGGCATGGGGCTTTCCATCTGCCGGGAGATTATAGAAGCTCATGGAGGTAAGATTAACCTGGAAAGTGAAGTGGGTAAAGGCAGCTGCTTTTCTGTACAGCTACCGTTACATTACCGATAGATTTCAGCAAACGCATCTTCATCCATCAGGCTACGTCTTCTCCTTTCGCTGCCAGTAATAAAGCAAACCAATCTTCTTTTTCCAACCGGATAGCTGCTGCCGCTTTGGCTTGCAGTAATCTTTCGATTTTGGTAGTACCGATCACTGATTGGATGCCGGAGGGATGGGTATGTAACCAGGCCAGCAGGATCTCGTTCAGGCCGGTATTATATTTCTCAGCCAGTTGATTGGCGGTAGCGGAAATAGCCCTGAAACGGGGATGACTATCGTCTGTGAACAGACCGCCACCCAATGGTGCCCATGCCATGGGAATGATCTTGTTCTTCATACAGTTTTCGAGACTGCCATCGGTTAATGCCTGTAACTGCAGCAGAGAAATTTCGAGCTGGTTATAGTCTACCAGTGTATACTTGACCAGCAGATCTGTTTGATGGGGCAGAAAATTAGATATACCGAAAGAAAGAATTTTCCCCTGTTGTTTCAGTTGTTCCACTGCTTCGGCTACTTCTGCCGGATCGAGCAGGGGATCGGGGCGATGGATGAGCAGTACATCGAGATAGTCTGTACCGAAATTTCGTAAGGATTGTTCTGCTGAGCGGATGATATGCTCGCGGGAAGTATTGTATGATTTGATGGTATGCGCCGGCCGGTTGGGCGTTACCATCTGTATACCACATTTGGTAATGAGTTTGAGGTGTTGCCGGAGAGAAGGATTTTCTTTGAGTGCTTCACCAAAATCTTCTTCCGTGGTATAATCGCCATAGATATCGGCATGATCAAAAGCGGAGATGCCGTACTGCAGGCAGGTCTCAATCATTTCGCGGTATTGGGCGGTGCTGAAATTAGCGCCCCAAACACCCCAGCGCATTACGCCGGCAACGGGAGAACTAATGGTGGTGTTTTTCATGATTCAAATATAAGAAAGTGCGGCCAGCCCGTATGAGAACCGGGTTTGGCTAGACACTTGCCTGATGGAGATAAAAAAAGTCCGGCAAGGCCGGACTTGAGAGTTAGTTTGGGTTGTGTAGGATTAATACCTGTTGTATCCACCGCCACCGCCGTTACCACCACGATCGCGGTTGTACCCGCCACCGCCGCCGCTACGGTTTCCACCGCCGCCGCCGTAACCACCACGGCTTCCGCCGCCGCCACCACCGAAGCTCTTCTTCTTGAAGCCGCCTCTTTCGCCTTCTGGGCGTGGTGTAGATTCGTTAACAACGATCTTACGACCCAGGATGTCTGTGTCGTGCAGTGCTGCGATAGCTGCACGGGCAGCTTCATCATCAGCCATTTCAACAAAACCGAAACCTTTGCTGCGGTCGTTGTTGAATTTGTCGGTAACGATCTTTGCACTGGTTACTTCTCCGTACGGGGTAAACAGGTTCTGCAGGTCTTCGCTGGACATATTCCAGTTCAGATTTCCAACGTAAATGTTCATGTTCTTAAAAAAATTAAATGATCAAAAACCAATGAGTAAAACAGTAACCAAAAACCTGGAAGCATTTACGTTTAAAACCTTCTGGAATATGGAAGAACTGTCATTGGACTCCCGAAGATAGGGATTTTGTTGAATTGCCCTATTTTTTTTGGCCTTTTCCGGGATGCTTCCGAAAAGCTGTTTTACCCTGCTGCCAGGCACCCGGAACCCTGAAGTGAGTGACACAACTGGCGATGCCATGGGAAGCTGGTGCCCGGACACTAAAAAGCCCGTTCCGGGGAACAGGCTTTTTTTATGCGATTCAGGTGCAATTACTCTGCAACTACTTCAAAATCAATCTCTACAACGTTTCCGTTACCGAAATCGATGGTTGCTTTGTGTGTACCCAGTTCTTTTACTTCGTCTACGATGGCGATACGCTTACGGTCGATCTCGTAACCTTTCTGGTCGCGGATGGCGCGGGCGATCTGTAAAGAGGTAACGCTACCGAAGATCTTGCCGCTGGTACCGGTTTTGGCGCCGATAGACACTGCAGATGCTTTCAGTACATCGATCACTTTATTGAGTTCGGCCAGCATAGCGGCTTCTTTCTTGGTGATCACTTTCAGACGCTCTTCGTATTGCTTCAGGTTAGAAGCGCTGGCTTCTACTGCAAATTTCTGAGGGATCAGGTAGTTACGGGCATAACCGTTTTTTACGGTTACCAGTTCGTTACGTCCACCCAGGTTATCTACGTCTTGAATTAAGATTACTTGCATGATAATTGTTTTAGTCCCAAGAGCCCAGTCGGCTTTCGCTTTGTTGACTGTCTCCCGCCTGCGGCGGGATTAGGGAAGGTTACTAATGAATGCTATTTTAATAAATCGGTTACGTATGGTAACAGGGCCATCTGACGGGCTTTTTTCACTGCATCCTGTACTTTACGCTGGTATTTCAGCGAGTTACCGGTTAAGCGGCGTGGTAATAATTTACCCTGCTCGTTGATGAATTTTTTCAGGAATTCGATGTCCTTGTAATCCACGTATTTGATGCCATATTTTTTGAAGCGGCAGAATTTTTTCTTGGGCTTCTCCTGTTTGATGGCGGTCAGGTATTTGATTTCGTTCTTTGCCATGATTAAGCCTCCTGTTTGTCTTGCATTGCAAATCCGCCATTTCTTTTCACGTGATTGTACTCGACGGCGTATTTATCGAGACGGGTGATCATGTGGCGCATAATCTGCTCATCGCGCAACATCTGGATCTTCAGTTTTTCGTTAAGTTCTGAAGGGCCCTGGAATTCCAGTAACCAGTAGATCCCGGTTGTTTTCTTCTGGATAGGGTAAGCTAGGGATTTTAAGCCCCATGGGTTGCTGTGCACAGTAGCACCACCCAATTCGGCGATCAGGTCGGAATACTTTTTCTGAGAAGCTTTGAAGTCTTCTTCAGACAGTACCGGAGTAAAGATCACCATCAATTCGTAGCTGTTCATTACCTGAATTTTTAGGTTTTAAATTGGTTTATCCCAGTGGTCAATCCGCTCCGGAAACCCGGTGGAAAGAATCTGCCAAATACAGATTTGGGGCTGCAAAAGTAAGGAAAAGTTTGGAGTTAGGAGTCTGGAGTTGGGAGTTTTTTGGCTCTTTCTCACTTTATTTACTGGAAAGGCCTCTTATTTTATGTTTTTTAGTAATACGATATAGGTGGGGAAGTGGTCGCTATAGCCGCCGCGGTAGGTGTTGCCGTCCCAGGTGCGCATGGGGTAGCCTTTGTAGCGCCCCGAGTTTTCAGTGAGATAGGCGGGGTGGAAGATATGCTGGCTGTGGAAGAAAAAGCCTTGCCTGACGGGTGGTAACCAGGCATGGGATACCAGGATCTGGTCGAAGAGGCCCCAGCTGTCGCGGTTGGCCAGGGTGCCGATGCCGTTGCGGTACCAGTGGGTCCAGGGATTAAACAGCTGGCCTGGCCGGGTTTGGGCGATGGAGGGGCTGGCGGCCAGTGTTTGGGTGATGCTGGGACTGTCGGGGTCATCGTTCAGATCGCCCATGACTATGATTCTGGCCTGCGGTTCCTGGCGGAGGATGGAATCGAAGTGGTTCTTGCAAACCTGGGCAGCGGCTTCGCGGGCGGGTGAACTTCTTTCTTCGCCACCGCGGCGGCTGGGCCAGTGGTTGACGTATACATGGATCCGCTCGCCGGCCAGCCAGCCGGTTGTGTAGAGAATATCGCGGGTATAGTAAGCTTCTTTGCTGTTGCCCGGAAGGGGTACAAAAAGTTTGGCGGCTTTTTCGGGGAGGAAGATAGAGGGATTGTATAAGAGTGCCACATCAATACCGCGTGCATCGCGGGAGTCGAAATGGATGAGCTGGTAATGTCTTTGTACGAGGAAGGGGTGGTGGACGAGTGCCTGTAAAACCGTATCGTTTTCAATTTCGGCAACGCCGAGCAGTGCGGGGCCGGTGGAACTGATCTCTGTTCCGATCTGGCTGATGACGGTAGCGAGTTTTTCTATTTTATCGAGGTAGATTTCTTTGGTGTAGTGTTTGGCACCGGTGGGGGTAAAATCATCATCATTCACCAGTGGATTGTTGATGGTATCGTAGAAATTCTCCAGGTTATAGAAAGCGATCACACAGGTTTTGTAGCGATGGGTTTGCGCTTTTGCAGGCTGGTATAACAACAGCAGCCATATATAGACGAATACTATTCTCATAAATAATGGATTGAACAAACCTACCGTTTGTTTCCCTTTTGCGGTAGCGTATTTACCGCAGTTTTTCCGGTTTTTCTTGCGCAGGAAAAACAAAGAATTATTTTTATTTCCTGTTTCATTGTCACTGTCTGTTCCCCGCATTATTTATTGAAAATAATTGCCGCCATGCAGAAACTATCATGCCTGGGGATCTTGCTGTGTATTAGCGGGGGCTTGTACGCACAGACAGTTGATCCGGCCAAAAAACAAAAAAACAGGTTTACAGACAGTATTACTGCTGCCTTACTGAAGGAGGAGCAGGTATATGAATTACCCATTATTACACTGAATGAAACGGAACGTTCCGAGAATGCGCAGTTGTTTGTGCCTTCGGTTTTATCTGCCAATCGGGATATACTGGCATCGATGGCTTCTTTTCATTTTTCGGTGATGCGTTTCCGGATGCGGGGATACCCGTCGGATCTGTTCAGCACGCAGATCAATGGGTTGCCTATGCAGAACCCGGATGATGGCAGCACCCAATGGAGTTTATGGAGCGGCCTGAATGAAGTTACGCGTAATAACCGGCAGGTGTTGGGATTACAGGCTTCGGAACTGGGGTTTGGTAATGCAGGAAGCCTTACTGCCATGGATATGCGTGCATCCCGTCAAAGGGTGGGAACACAGTTGGGTTATACCAGCAGCAACCGTTTATTCTCGCACCGTTATCAGTTTACGCATAGCCAGGCGATGAACCTGAAGGGCTGGGCCTATTCGGTATCCGGCAGTTTTCGATACGCATGGGAAAGTTATATGCCGGGAACGGATTACCGGAGCGGCAGTTATTATATAGCTATTGATAAACAACTGGAGAGTGGTCATCTTTTATCGTTGATCTTTTTCGGAAACCATACGCAAAATGGCAAACAGGGACCGGTGCTGAAGGAGGCTGTTGCACTGAATGGATCTGCTTTCTATAATCCTTATTGGGGGTATCAGTCGGGTGTGAAAAGAAATGCCAATATGAATACGGCACATCAGCCGGTATTGATCATCTCAGATGAATTCAGAGTGAATAATCATACGACGAGGATCAGCTCGCTGGGGTTAATTACCGGTACCAAAAGCAGTACGGCACTGGATTGGTTTGATGCGCCGGATCCCAGGCCCGATTATTACCGTTACCTGCCGGGTTACCAAACGGATCCGGTGTTGCGGGAAGCCGTAACGGATGCATGGCGTGACGGGTTTTCTGTGAAACAGATCAACTGGGATCGTTTGTACGAAGTGAACCGGAACAGCAGGGAAACCATACAGGATGCAGATGGCAGAAAGGGCAATCTGTATACAGGTCTGCGTGCTCATTATTGGCTGGCTGAGCGAGTGATGAATCTGCAAAGAATCTTATTCAGTACGATTGTGCATACAAGAATCAATCATCGTTTTTCTTTTACAGGAGGTATTCATCTGCTGGCACAGCAAAGCGATTATTATACAAGGGTGAACGACCTGTTGGGAGGGGAATATGTGGTGGACTGGAATATGTTTGCGGAGAATGATTTTCCGGGTAATCAGAAAGTGTTGCAGAATGACCTGAATCGCCCCAACCGGCTGGTGGGTGTGGGAGACAGGTATGGATATGATTACAGTATGCATACTACCCGCGGGGAAGGCTTTTTGCTCTTTACGGCCAGCAAAGAACGGTTGGATGGTTTTGCAGGGTTGTCTGTATCAACAACCAGTTATTACCGCGATGGGAAAACGAGGAATGGGTTGTTTCCGTTTCAGTCGTACGGAAAATCTGCGGTGCAGTCGTTTACGAACCCGGCGCTCAAGGCAGGTATTACTTATAAAATCAATGGCAGGAAATATGTTTATCTGCAAGGGATTGTAATGAGTAAAGCGCCTCTGTTTGATAATGTATTTATCTCACCCAGAACAAGGGATACGAGGCAGGAGAATATTGCCAGTGAAAAGACCGGATCACTGGAAGCCGGGTACCGGCACCAGGCCCCAAAACTGAAGTTCCGACTCAGTGGCTTTGTTACGCAGCAGTGGGACGGCATGAATGTACTAAGCTTTTACCACGATGGTTACAGGGCACTGGTGAATGATGCTTTATGGGGCATCAACCGGATCTATTCCGGAATAGAACTGGGAGGTGAATGGGCGGCAACAGGAAAGCTAAGCTTGCAGTTAGGCGCTTCTGTGGGGAGCTATTATTACAACAGCAGACCGCAATTGTCTGTTACCGCTGATAATGATGCGTATGAACTGGAGCGTACCCAGGTATATATGAACAATTTCCGGATCGAAGGCACACCGCAGGAAGCGTATGGTTTGGGGATCAGTTACCAGCCGGGTTCTTTTGTGTATATGAATTTGTCTGCCAGTTATTTCAGGCAACATTGGCTGGCCTTTAATCCACTGCGAAGAACCTACCAGGCGATGGAAAATATAACCGAAGGTTCTGAGCAGTGGCACCGGATGATTAACCAGGAAAAACTGCCGGAACAATGTACGGTTGACTTTTCGGTGGGTGGCTCTGCGAGACTGCGCTGGCTGGATGCCCAACATCCGCCTACGCTGTTATGTCATATCAGCATCAATAATCTGCTGAACAGAAAAGGAATGATTTCTGGTGGATATGAACAGTTACGCTTTGATATGGACACCAAAAATGCGGACAAATTCCCACCCAAATATTTTTATGCGATGGGAATGAATTTTTCTGTTAACCTCTCCATTCGTTTTTGATCATGAAGACAATATCTATTGGTTATACCTGCTGTATATGCCTGATGATGGTTACGGGTTTGCAATGTTATAAGCGGTTTGATGCACCACCGGCTTATATGGGGCCGGATATTTCAGCCAATCTCAGCATACGTGATCTGCGGAGTAAACAGGTGAGTGGCAGTATTGGGTATATTACCGAAGACTGGATCATTGAAGGCATTGTGATTGCAGATGACAGCAAGGATAATTTTTATAAATCGATTGTGCTGCAGGACAGCACAGGTGGCATCACGATCCGGATGGATGGGTTTGGTTTGTATGCGGATTACCCTGTAGGAAGAAGGCTGGCTGTAAAACTGAAAGGATTGTACCTGGGTGATTATGCCCGGATGGTGCAGTTGGGAGGGGGCGTGGATTGGTCGGACCCCCGGTATCCGGAGTTATTGCCTGTACCGGTTCCTTTGTTTAACAGGTTCTTCGTAAAAAAAGCACTGAACCAGCCGGTAATGGTTCATCGTGTTAGATTAGATGAGTTGGGCGATTCGCTGCAGAGTTGCCTGGTGCAGATAGATCAGTTGGAGTTTGCCGTAACGGATACCGGAAGTACCTATGCAGATGCGATCAATAAATTATCTTCCAATGCCATTGTTAAATCCTGTAAGGGTGGTAGTGCGTATCTAAGAACCAGTGGATTTGCACGTTTTGCTGCCGCTAAAATACCCAGAGGCAATGGTAGCATTACCGCCGTGTACAGTGTGTTTGGTACCAGCCGGCAATTATTACTCAGAGATACCGGTGATGTACAGCTGACCGGATTGCGTTGTACTGCTGCGGGAGCAAAAGAATTGCTGGCCGAAGATTTTGAACAGCAGCAGGGACAAACCGTATTCTCGAAACCGGGTTGGAAGAATATTGCAGAAACGGGCGACCTGTCTTTTCTGGTAAACACAACCTTGAATAACCAGTATGCTGAGATCAGTGCTTTTGCTACCGGCAAACCGGTATTGGTATCCTGGCTCATTACCCCGCCGGTTAACCTGGCTAATTCAGTTAATGAGATACTCAGTTTCGATACACGGGATGGTTTTGACAATGGTGCGGTATTACAGGTGCTGGTATCAAACAATTACGATGGTGGCAATACCCCCTGGAAAGCGAAATGGACGCCGCTCAAGGCCCTTATGGCAAAGGGTACGGTTTCGGCAGTAGCTGCCAAATGGGTAGCATCTGGTGAGATCAGCCTGTCGGGGTTTTCGGGGACTATTTCATTGGCTTTCCGATATGAAGGGGCCGACCCCATCAATCCAAATGACGCCCGTACCACCCGTTTTCAGCTGGATAATATCCGGATCCGGGGTAATTAGCGACTGCATTTTTTTCCTGTCAGAAGGTAATCTGCCGTTCGGGGAGGGTTTTGAGACTTGTCATCCTGTCAGCAAGAGCCTGTTTGGTACTTTCTTTGTTCATTGGCTGGCAAAACTAGTACTATGCAAAAAGGCCAGATACGGGTACAGACCGAGAACATTTTCCCCATTATCAAGAAATTCCTTTACAGCGACCATGAAATCTTCCTGCGTGAGCTGGTAAGTAATGCAGT
This sequence comes from Sediminibacterium sp., assembly GCA_036405675.1. Lineage (GTDB taxonomy): Bacteria > Bacteroidota > Bacteroidia > Chitinophagales > Chitinophagaceae > Sediminibacterium. The sequence goes on along the minus strand of DASWXD010000129.1, from coordinate 2,511 downwards.
GGATGCTTCCCAGAAACTGAAGACCCTTTCTTCCATCGGCGAAGCCAAAGGAGAACTGGGTGAGTTGCGTATTGATGTGGTACTGGATGCCAAAGAAAAAACCCTCAGCATCATTGACCGCGGTGTGGGTATGACTAGTGAGGAAGTAGATAAATACATCAACCAGGTAGCTTTCAGCGGTGCGGAAGAGTTTATGCAGAAGTACAAGGATGCCAATATTATCGGGCATTTTGGTCTGGGTTTCTACAGCTCCTTTATGGTGAGTGATAAAGTGGAGATCTTTACCAAGAGTCATAAAGAAGGCAGTGGCGTTTACTGGAGCTGCGATGGTAGTCCAGAGTTTGAATTATACGATGTAGACTATAATCAGCGCGGTACTAAAATTGTGCTGCATATCAATGAAGAGAGCAAAGAATTCCTGGAAGCGGGCAGGATCAAAAGTATCCTGGAAAGATTCTGTAAGTTCTTACCGATCGCCATTTATTTTTCTGAAGCAGGCGAAGAGAAAGAGAAAGAAGCAGAAGAAAAATCTATCAACAATACAGACCCTATCTGGGTAAAAAAGCCTTCTGAATTAAGCAAAGAAGACTACGAAAAATTCTACAAAGAATTATATCCTTTCAATGAAACACCTTTGTTCTGGATCCACCTGAATGTAGACTATCCGTTTAACCTGACGGGCGTTTTATATTTCCCCAAGATCAAACAGAGTTATGAGATCCAGAAAGACAAGATCCAGTTATACTGCAACCAGGTATTTGTAACAGATGAAGTGAAAGACATTGTACCGGAATTCCTGATGTTGCTGCAGGGAGTGATTGATAGTCCGGATATTCCACTGAACGTAAGCCGCAGTTACCTGCAGGGCGATCCGAATGTGAAAAAGATTAATGCGCACATTACCAAAAAAGTAGCCGATAAACTGGATGAGATCTTCCGTAACGAAAGAAGTTCACTGGAAGAAAAATGGGAGAGTCTGGGACTGTTTGTGAAATATGGTATGATGACCGACGACAAGTTCCTTGAAAAAGCCAATAAATTTCTGGTGATGGAAGACACCACCGGTAAATTTCATACACTGGAAGAATATAAAACGGCTACCGAAAGCTTACAGAAAAATAAGGACGGTAAACAAGTGATCCTCTATACCACCAATCCTGTTCAGCAGGATGCTTATATACAGGCCTGCACCCAGAAAGGATATACGGTGTTGAAGATGGAAACACTGGTGGATGCAGCTTTCATCAATACGATGGAAATGAAATGGGAGAATGTAAGTTTTGTACGGGTGGATGCAGATATTGTAGACAACCTGATAGACAAACAGGAAACCAATGAGAGTGTGTTAAGTAAAGACGATACCGGTAAACTGACGGAACTCTTTAACCTGCAGATTGATAACCTGCATGTAACTACGGAGATCAAGGGATTGAGTCCTGAATCTGCACCTGTCATTGCTACGCGGCCAGAGTTTATGCGCCGGATGAAAGACATGGGTGCTGTGGGCGGCGGTATGACGGCTTTTTATGCGCAGATGCCTGATGAAGTAACGTTGACCGTGAATGGTAACCATCCGATATACCAGCAACTGTTGAAAGAAAAAGACAGTGCCATCCAGCAGAAACAGGTGCGTAACCTGGCAGATCTTGCCTTGCTTTCTCAGGGATTATTAAAGGGGAATGAGTTAACCAATTTCATCAACCGGAGTGTAGAGTTATTGCAGGGTGAGATTAAGGTGAATGCGTAATATATAGACGAAAAGGTAAAGGGTGCTTGTTGTCTGCAGGCACCCTTTTTTTTCGCTCGCAAAGGCGCAAAGGCGCAGTTAAAGATTGTTTACGATACGGCGGATACCAGACTTTAGGAGTTCTTCATTGAAATTGATAAGTAGGCCGAGTTTTATATGGGTAAGTTTCAGGTAGGTCAGCACTTGTTTATAATGTACATTGGCTATTGCTTCGATTGATTTGATCTCAATGATACATTTATTTTCAACAATGAGGTCTGCTCTGAAACCAAGATCCAGTTTTTGATTTTTCCAGATAACAGGAAGTGGTGTCTGTTTCCTTACGTATAGTTTATGTGTATGGATCAACTCGAATTCCATGATCGATTCATACACAGATTCGAATAAACCCGGGCCAAGTTCAGAATGAATGTTGAAGGCCGTTTTAACAGCAATCGTTGCTATCTCATTTTCTGTCATAGAATATCTATTCCTGCTATAATATTACTACATGGCGAATTGTGGTCATAGCGTATTAATACGCATCCTTAAAAGAAAAACCGCGCCTTTGCGCCTTTGCGAGAAAAATTAAATAACAAGAGTTTTACCAGGAACCGCTGATCCGCAGGTCGATCATTTTCATTTGTAAATTGGTTTCTCCGTTCCATACATTTTCATCGAGGGTGAATACGATGTCTATGGGTTCCTGCTGCTGGAGAATGGGGAACTTATCTGCCATGTTGAAACCTATGCCGGTAAGGGTGATATTGTTCTGCCTGAGTACA
>DASWXD010000128.1:0-23280 GCA_036405675.1 Sediminibacterium sp. | reverse complement strand
CTACCATTAAAGCCCCACGGGGTGAGCGTGCTGCTTCGAATTGCGGGCGTGTTAAGGGTGGCCAGCCTCTGTCGCGGCCCACACGGTTCATCATAGCTGCATAATATGGGAAAAAATCATCGCCCGCTTTTTGAGAATCTTCCGCTACAAAAACATGATTGTTAACACCCACCTGCAAATCACTTACCTGTTGACCATTTTGCAGTGCCGTTTGTTTATATAGATTGATAAAGCCTGCAAACTGTTCGGGCATACCGCCAATGATAGCGAGCATCAGTGGCAATTGCAGTTTGGCGGCTCTTACGGCAGAAGCTGGTGTGCCCCCCGCTGCCAGCCAGATAGGCAATTTATTTTGATAGGCTCTTGGATAAACACCCAACTGATGAATAGCCGGCCGGTGTTTACCACTCCACGAAATAGTTTCGTTTTGATTCAGTTTGAGTAAGAGATCCAACTTTTCCGTGAAGAGGGAATCGTAATCTTCCAGGTCATATCCGAATAGCGGAAAGGATTCAATGAATGATCCACGGCCTGCCATGATCTCTGCCCGGCCGCCTGATAACAGATCAACTGTGGCAAAGTCCTGGTACACCCTTACCGGATCATCTGAACTGAGCACGGTTACGGCGCTGGTCAGTTTTATTTGTTTGGTTACCATGGCGGCAGCAGCCAATACGGTTGCCGGAGAAGATACCGCATAATCGGGACGGTGATGTTCTCCGATACCAAACACATCAAGACCTAACTGGTCTGCCAATTGGATTTCTTCCAGCAGGTTTTTCATCCGTTGCATTCCATTCACGCCCTTACTCCCGGTTTCCGGTTCCATGTCTGCAAAACTCATCATGCCGATTTCCATAGTTGTCTGTTTTAATAGCTATGCAAATTTAACAAGTAAAACAGCGCAACTCACAGAGAAGCTTCCTATTCAGTAAGTCCACCTTTGCCACTGTATAACTGTATCGGTTTATCCAGTTTTACTTTTAATACGGTAACATAAGGATCCTGGATGCCTTCCGGCACCTGGATATACACCAGCCCCGGAACAGGACTCCAGGAGATTTTTCCTACAATCTTGTGAGACAATTTCTGGTTACTACCTAACACAGTAATATCTCCGATCTTATTTTTTAATCCTTTCAGGGTAATTTCTCCGCTGATATTTCCCTGGAGAAAAAGATACAGGCTGGTAGAATCTTTCGACAAGGTAGTCGCTCCATAAAAATGACCTTTCGGAATACCCGCTATGGTATTGAATATGGCTTCTCCGTTTTTCCGGTTCCACTTACCCAGTTCTTTCAGCACATGGATCTGCGGTTCGGGAATAGTGCCATCTTCTTTAGGCCCCATATCCAGCAACAGGTTACCGCCGTTGGCTACCGCATCTACAAAAATGGTAATTACTTCATAGGGCGTTTTCCAGTTCTCATCGTTGTGAAAACCCCAGTTATCGTTGGTGGTCATACAGAGTTCCCACCAGTTATAAGGTGGTTTGGTTACAGGAAAATTCTGTTCCGGTGTTTCATAATCGCCGTAGCCCTGTAAACGACTGTTAAGGATTGCGTTTGGATTGCCGGATAAAATGATATTCCGCACTTTCTGCGCTTCCCATTCTTCGGCACTATGTTCCCAGTCGCCATCAAACCACCAGAGATCGGGCTTGAACAGGGAATTGATTTCCTGGATCTGTCCCTGAAAGAAACTCCGGAACCGATTCCATCGGCTATAGTCATTTTTTACCTGATAACGCGAACTGTCTTTCAGAAAACCCGGATAATCCGGATGCGACCAATCGATCAGTGAATAGTAAGCGCCGGTTTTGATATTGCGTTTGCGCAGTTCTTCAAAAAAGGGTTTGACCAGGTCTTGTTTGGCGGGAGTAGCTTTTACAGCGCTGAGATTATTCAAACGGGTATCGTACATGGCTACGCCATCGTGGTGTTTGGTAGTAATAACCGCGTAACGGGCACCACTTTCTTTGATCAGATCGGCCCAGAAAGCCGGATCGTATTTAGAAAGTGTGAATCCGTTTAACTGCTGCATATAATCTGAGTAAGGAATTTTTTTATTATAAAATCCCCAGGATTCATCTACTCCTTTTACACTATAGATTCCTGCATGAATAAAAATACCCAGTTTGGCATCTGCAAACCATTGCATTTTAGGGCGGATGGATGCGGGATCGATCTTTGGCTGGGACTTAGTCAACAGACCTGATAAACAAAACAGGAACAGCGGGATACCTTTTTTTATAATCGATCGCATACAGGTAATTTATGATAGTTCGGATTTTAGAACAGTATACACCGGATATATGACCCGGGAGTTGCAGTTCTGCAAATTTTCTGAAAAATACGGCTAAATCAATTGATTTACTGAATTCAGATGATATGCCTGTTCCACAGGATTTTTTTACCAAAACCCATACTACTATCCGTCATTTTAATATTGTCGACGCGGATAGTCCAGACAAATCCGGGTATGGCCACTGCCATCGGGTTCTTCAGATAATACTGTGCAGCGGCATGCCGTGCAAGCGGATCTTCTTCGGATAATAATACTCCATCAAACTGTATCCCTTTTACCAGCATTTTCTGCAGTTTATCGGGCAGGATGGTTCCCGCCACCTGCGGTTTATCCTTCAACAGGATAGAATGACGGGTATCTTTAGCTGATTTATAATACAACAAATGCTCTTTGCTATCGTATGCATAAAAACAACTAAAACAATATGGCATACAGTTGCTATCGATACAACAAATGCTCGCAGCGGTCTGTTGTGATATGAAATCGTTGATAGGATCTTTCATACAATTTTGATAATGTTCACCGGGCAGGCTTTGGCTATAGCTGCAGACTGTTCCATCACCTCCCCGGAAACGGTTAACTGAAAAATGCCCTTTTTGCTGATGCTTCGCAGCAATATGGCTTTGCCATCCTTTCTCGACATGCGCCAAAGCGAAGGTTGCTGTTCATAACAGACGCCACATCCGATGCATTTATTGCGGTAATGAATGATCTTAGGCATGTGTTGTGTCAATAATTTTATAGAGTTTATCTGCTGCGGTTACTTTTACGGGAAAAAGAAATGTGATCCGGTCTCCTTTATCTGCTTTTTCAGCCTGCGCACCATTTACATACAGTGTTTCCGGTTTTTCTTTTACCATGCCGCAAAGGGGACCTGTGATGAGTAAGGTATCTCCTATCTGTACACTGCCCGACTCAATCGTAAACTCTCCCACTTTTTTTTGCGGATAGTAACGGCTGCCTTTCCCGATATAGATCTTTTTCTCTGTGGCGGCCGAGCCGGATTGTGTAGCCCATTCACCTGTTTTGCGGCCCAGGTAATAGCCTTCCCAGAAACCCCGGTTATATACTTTCGCCAATGCTGTTTTCCAATTGGCGATTTTTTCGGCGGTAAAACTGCCTTCCGCTACGGCATCTGCTGCTTCCCGGTAACATTGGGTAACAGTGTGTACATAATCGGCTCCCTTTGGGCGGCCTTCTATTTTCAATACAGATACACCAGCCTGGATCATTTCATCAAGTATGTCAATGGTGCAAAGGTCTTTGGGTGACATAATATATTCATTCTCTACCAGCAGTTCATCACCGCTATCGGCATCTTTTACCAGGTAAGAACGGCGGCAGTTCTGCGTGCAGGCACCGCGGTTGGCAGAAGCATTCTGCTGGTGCAGGCTGAGGTAACATTTGCCAGACACGGCCATACACAAAGCCCCGTGAACAAAAATTTCGATCTTCACCAACCCGCCCGAAGGACCCGTAATGTTTTTTCGTTTGATGTCGGCAACAATCTGTGCTACCTGCTTCAGTGTTAATTCTCTCGCCAATACGATCACATCTGCAAAAGCCGCAAAGAATTGTACGGATTCGATGTTCGTGATATTTGCCTGTGTAGAAATATGCAAAGGCATTTCCAACTCCCGGCAGTAGCCGATCACGGCAAAGTCGGCCGCAATCACGGCATCAATGTTTTGCTTTTTCGCTTCTTTGATCAGGCTCTGCAGCAACTGCCTGTCGTGATCGTACATGACCGTGTTCAGTGTGAGATAGGCTTTGATACCGGCAGCTTTACAGTTCTGGCTGATCTTTTTGATATCTGTTACTGAAAACACATTGGCTGAGCGGCTGCGCATATTCAATTGTTCCACACCAAAATAAATAGCGTCGGCACCGGCGTTGATCGCTGCCTGCAAACTATCGAAAGAACCCACGGGGGCTAAAATCTCTACCGTTCTTTTTTTCATACCAATACAGGTTTCGTTGAGAGTTTTCGTGCGGCAGCTGTTTCTCTCCGTATCAAAGCCCCTTCGTATTCCTCTTTTTCTGATGCAGTTTCTGGCTTCATACTGATCACTTTTGTTACTTTTCCCTTTTTATCCAGGGCTACAAAAGTGAAATAGGCTTTACTGATCAGGTATTTTTTGGCTTTCAGCACTTTACGTGCATGCGCTTCCACCAGAATTTCCATAGAGCTGTTAAAGGCCCTGGTGATGGTGGCCCGGATGGTAATAATATCTCCGCTGTACGCCGCCGCTTTAAACGCTACTTCATTGATGGAGGCGGTAACACAGATCCGATCAGCATGGGTTTGCGCACAAACAGCGGCAGCAATGTCCATCCATTCTACCAATCTGCCACCCTGTAGTATCCCCATCGGATTGGTATCGTTGGGGCATACCACTTCTGTTTTAATGGTGACTGATTCAGCTGCTGTTTTATCATTCGCTTTTTTCATGCGGGAAATATTGGCAAATATAATAATTAAGGATAGTTTTGTCCTTAATTAGTTACTCCTATGTTTACAGACAGGTCCAGGCTGCTAATATTGGTGTTGTTCGCTATCGGTTTTCTCCTGTATTCCATTACTTTATACTCAACCCAGCCTCCCAAAACCCCGGCAGTTACTGCATTGAGCAGCAAGGGTAAACTTATTTGGCAACAGTATAACTGCACCGGATGCCACCAGGTATATGGTTTGGGAGGATACCTGGGGCCCGACCTGACCAATACCTATTCCCGTAAAGGTCCCGCATATATCAAAGCGTTTTTAGCAGGCGGCACAGTTACCATGCCCAACTTTCAGCTCAGCGCGGAAGAGATGGAAGCGCTGGTGGCTTACTTACAAAATATAGATGCATCGGGTACCGCTGACCCGAGAAGTTTTACGATTCATACAAATGGAACCATTGAACAGTAAACGATTATCGACCGCCAAATTATTTTGTCTCTCTGGCCTGTTATTACTCGCCAGCGGTATGGTATGGGGTGTTACCGGCGGACTGCAATACCTGTTACCCGGATTTCTCAAACAGTATCTCTCATTCGAAAAAGTCAGGCCCCTGCATGTATCTTCTGTGGTATTCTGGATCATTTTCGGCGCCATGGGTGCCGTGATGAGTTACCTGCAGCAGCACAACGGTAAAAAAATGTATTCCTCTCTGCTGTTCCGGATCCAGTTCCTGCTTTTTGGTATTACTGTAATCCTGATACTGGTTTCTTACTGCGCAGGTATTTTTGGCGGAAGGGAATATTGGGAATTTCATCCCCTGTTGGCTTTACCTATTGTGGCAGGTTGGCTTTTATTCCTTTTCAATTTTCTGAAAACAGTGGGTAGCCTGCGGCAACAGCCGGTATATGTGTGGATGTGGCTAACAGGTATTGTCTTCTTCCTCTTTACCTTTCTTGAATCCTATTTATGGATATTCCCCTATTTCAGGATGCATGTGGTAAAGGATATGACCATTCAATGGAAATCTTATGGGTCGATGGTGGGTTCCTGGAACATGCTGATCTATGGCAGCAGTATTTTTCTGATGGACAAGATCAACCAGCATAAAAAATACAGTTACTCCACTATTGCATTTGTTTTGTACTTCACCGGACTTTTTAACCTGATGTTCAACTGGGGACATCATATTTACACTTTACCCACCCATGCCTATGTAAAACATATCAGTTACGCAGTAAGTATGACGGAATTATTTATCCTGGGCAGGATCATTTATTTATGGAAGGCTTCGCTTACAGAAGCTAAAAAGCATTTCTTCAGGCTAAGTTACCGTTTTCTCGCAGCGGCAGATGTATGGGTCTTCTTAACCCTCGTACTGGCGATCTTTATGTCCATTCCCGGCATCAATGTGTACACGCATGGCACGCATATTACGGTGGCGCATACCATGGGTGCTACCATTGGCATTAACAGTTTTATCCTGCTTGCCATTGCTTTTGATATACTGTCTGATACCTGCCAGTCCTTCGAGCCTTTTACAAAACTGTTCAACAGGGGTTTCTGGCTGGCGAATATTTCGCTGCTGGTATTCTGGCTGAGCCTGATCGGTGCCGGCCTCCTAAAAGCCAACTGGCAGATGCAAACTGACCCCGTGCCGTTTCAGACCATGATGCTACAATTACGGCCCTTTTTCATCCTGTTTTTGATCTCGGGTATTACCCTGATGAGTGGCATGTTACTGCTGATCTACCCGCTGGTAGGAAATCAATGGGTCTGTTATTTCCAGCAGTCAGGTGATAGACAAAAGCCACAGCACTTCCCTCGTATGAGTCGATTTTCCATTGAATAATATTCAGTGTCCGGCAGTTGCTTCTTTCGCTAGAATAGCTGCTGCTTCTGTATCCTGGTAATGGGTAATTTGTGCCTGCAGTTCGGCTTTGAGTTGTTGGGTTAACAACTCATACCCTTTTTGACCATACAGATTTTTCAGCTCAGCGGGATCGCTAGTCAGATCAAACAACTCCCAGTTATCATCCGGACCATAAAAGCGGATGAGTTTGTGCGTAGCGGTGCGGATACCGAAATGAGGCGCCACCCGGTGCGGTTCGGGATATTCATAATAATGATAGTAGATGGTAGTACGCCATGCCGTTTTTTCTCCGGGTTTGGTGAGCAGGGGCAGAAAACTTTTTCCCTGCATTTCCAACGGTGTTTTGATGCCTGCGATATCAAGTATCGTTGGGGCAAAATCGATATTCACCACCATTTTGTCCAGGGATGTGCCGGGTATAATCTGACCGGGATAGCGCATAACAAAAGGTGTACGGAAGCTTTCTTCATACATGAACCGTTTATCAAACCAACCATGTTCACCCATATAAAATCCCTGATCAGAGGCATAGATCACCACGGTATTTTTGGCCAGTCCGGTAACATCAAGATATTGTAGTATGCGGCCGATATTTCTGTCGAGCGACTTTGCGGTTGCGAGATAATCTTTCAGGTATCGCTGAAACTTCCAGTTCTCCAGGCGGGCGCTATCATTCTTTACGGCATCGTATTGCAATGCAATGCCATCATAGTATTTTTTAAACGCTGCCAGTTGTTCGGGATCGAATCTGCCGAACTGGTTCCTCGCATCATAATCGGGACGCACTTTCAGGTCATTTTTTACAGACATTGTTCTCCTGATCAGCATGTCCTGTTTCTGTGCCGCAGTTCTGCCTTCGTATTTATCGTGAAAAGTAGCCGGTTCAGGAAAATCAACGGCATCATACGCACCCAGATCAGGTATATCCGGCAGCCAGGAGCGGTGTGTGGCTTTTTCGCCCACTACGAGAAAAAATGGCCGGGTCGTATCCCGCTGGTTCAGCCAGTTCAGGGAAAATTCACTGATGAGATTAGTAACATAACCTTTGTACCGGATCGTATCGTTGGTCATATTGATAAAGTCAGGCTGGTAATAATGTCCCTGATCAGGTAAGATGCGCCAGAAATCAAAACCCTGCGGTAAAGTCTGTAAATGCCATTTACCGATCCAGGCAGTCTGGTATTGCTGGGTAGCTAATAATTTCTGTACCTGTTGCTGACTGCCATCAAAACTGCGTTTTACATCGTTGTCTTTTAAACCATTCAGATGACTGTACTTACCCGTCAGCAATACAGCCCTGCTTGGTGCACAAAGAGAGTTGGTCACAAATACATTGCGCAGGATGGCCCCTTCTCTGGCAATGCGGTCTATGTTTGGCGTCTGCATCAAGCGGCTGCCATAGGCGCTGATGGTTTGATCAGCATGATCGTCTGAGAAGATCACCAGAATATTGGGTCGGGTTTGCTGGGCAGTTACCGGAAGAGATAACAACAGTAAAAAAAGATACACAACGAGAGAAAGGATCTGTTTCATATCAATGTTGTTTATATAGCTTGATGCTCGCTCACTCCTATTGCGTTATCAGTGAAAGATTACTTCACTCATAAAAAACCAACCCGGTTTTCCTTTGGCCGGATGCCAGAGCGGAAGTTGGGGTACAGGTTCTGCCTCCAGTTTAATATACCGGGCGTTTGTGGCAGGGAAGGGAAGCTGGTACAGATAAGCAGTTGCCGGTTCAATTTTCGCGGGCGGTTTGGGTTGGTGAATAGTCAGCAATCGCCAGTGCTGCTGATCGCTGCTGCCCCATACCCGCAGAACTACCGGTGGAAAAACATGTGCTGCAGTATTGTGCAGCGAATTGATCAGCACTTCTTCCAGTTTGATAGATGTACCCAAATCAAATACTACCGACGCTTTGTTTTTCTGGAAGCCCAGCCATTTGGAACTGAAGTCTGACTGATCGCCCAGATCCAGGTCAGACAATATCTTTCCCCCTCCCATATTATATTTCGCATCAGCGGGTTGCAATAAAGTGATATTACTGACAGGTAAGCCTGCTTTCAGAAAAGAAGCTTTCACCACTTCGCTGGAAATCCAGCCTTTTTTGAAAGCTCTCACTTGCAGCGTGGTATTTTTTGTGATGCTAATGGGCATTTTGTATACCGGACTGGTAGTACTGTCAGGAGCCAACCCATCCAGTGTATATCTCAGTTCTGCACCTTTGATCACATGCGAGAGAACGATCTTACCCGTATCCTTAAAAAAGCCTTCTGTTGTTTTGATCAATGGTTTGTTCAAGGTAACAATCGTTGTATCCGCACCCTGGAAACCTGTTTCAATGATCAGTTGCGGATATTTTTGTTTCACGGTAGTCAGTGCGTTGGCAGCGATCCGGCTATCCCATACATACACTTCTTTCAGATGCGGATTGGCTCCTACTGCAAGCAGTCCATCAGCATCTACTGCAGTGCCAGACAGCGATACGGCCACCAACTGTTTCATCCCCGCCAGTTGTTTCATTCCTCCATCGGTGATATCCGTATAATTCAGGTTCAGTCTTTCGAGGTTGGGAAAACCGCTGATGAATGACAACAGTTCATCCGTTACCGGCATCCTGGCAAGATTGAGGTGAATGATCTGTTTTTTGAGTGACTCCAGTTCCTTTAGCCTGTTAGCTGTAAACATGGCTTTTCCAAAAAAAGATACCGATAGTGCGGGAGAGTTTTTACCCAGTGGTTTGATGACCCGGTAATTATCAGATAACTTTTGGATGGTGGCCGGATCAGCTTCCGCAAAATCATACACAGGTTCATCCGATACTTCCTGGCGTGAATGGATATAGGCATCTGCCGCCAGGCGAAGGCTATCGTTACTATTTCTTTCTCTTAGTTTTTGTGTAAAGGGGGCACCAGCTTTTACCCATGCCTGCAACAGCTCCAGTTCTTCGGGTGTTAACTGTGGTTTGCTCGCGAGTGGCATGTGTTTTTTGTCGGAGAGCGGTAAGTGCAAACGCGAGATCAGCAGACTTTTCTCCAGATCGCCCAATACCAGGGCCTTGGCGGTTTTACCGCCTTTCATGATAGCGATACTATCTGCCAGCGATAAACCTCCCTTTTGGTTGCCTGCCTGGTGACAGCCGCCACATTTTTCTTCGAGTACTGTGTAAATGAGATCCGGAAAAATAACCGCCTGTTCCGGGTCAATGATTTTTTTGGTTGAGCCAAGGATGGGACCACTCAGAAAGTTTTCGCCATGGGTGAGGTTAGCACCGAGATGTCCTGTTACCAATAACAGGCAGGCTGCCACTACAGAAATTCCTTTCGCCAAAGAAGCTTTGGCTGCTATCAGTTGCGCATGAAAACTATACAGAACCCAGGCGATCATTGCCAAAGCAGTGCCTGACCATTTATGATACTGTAAACTCGTACCCTCCGTACCCTGTTCAACAGATAAAAAGATGCCCATGATAGCACTGGCCAATGCAGAAAGCGCAGCAGCCAGGCGAATGAGTTCCCATGTTTTTTCCATCGCTGCTTCCTGCGGAATCCAGTAAGGCAACAATGAGATCAATACCAACACAATCGGGAAATGCAGTAACAGCGGGTGCATGCGACCTACCACCTGCAGCCAGGCGGGAACAGATAATTGCCCGGCAAACACAAAGAGGAACAACAAAAAAACCAGTCCCGCCAGCGCTAACAGATTACCTATGCTCCTGATCCTGTTCATTTATACCTGGGTAAATTTATAAGGATATACTTTTCCGGATGCCCATTGTGCCACGTAGATACTTCCTTCCGTATCTACACAAACATCGTGTGGATGGGTAAAGATCTTTTCAGTCTGTGATAAGGGTTTGAGTTTCCCATTCTCGTACACAGGTTCTGAACCACCGAGATTAGACACCACTTTAAAATCTTTATTGAGGATGGTTACAAAACCTGAACCGGAGGTATTCAGATCAGGAGAACGTAATACTGCGGCATAGAGATAATCTCCTTTGATCACCGGGCGGCATACACAGGCACCGGGTAAATGAATTACTTCCAACAGTTTTCCATCCAGCGAAAATCTTTTGAAAGCATTGCGGCTCCTGTCTGTGATCACCAGTGTAGGCGTAGTTTTTCTGCGGTCGATACAGATTCCATGTGCATTATCGAGGTACTGTTCTCCCTCACCCCTCCCGCCAAAATAGCGGATCAGCTTGCCAGTGGCCGAATAGTGCAGAATATACTGGGCACCATATCCATCTGCTATATAAAACTCTCCATTATCGAGTACCGCTGTTTCGGTAGGAACAAACGCTTCTTTTTTGGAATAGATGCCCGCTTCCAATGGCACATCTACCGTAAACAGTATTTTACCATCGATGGTGGTTTTGTACACCTGGTGGCGATTGGTATCTGTGATAAAGAGAAAATCTTCCTTTCCTGTTTTCTGAATAGTCAATCCATGTGCGCCCGGAAATTCTGTGCCCCAGGTACTGATCAGTTTACCCGAAGTATTGTAGATGATCACATTATTTTTTGTTTCGTTGGTGAGCAGCAAGATCCTTCCTTTACTATCCTGCACCATTTCATGACAGTCGTTCACCGGTGTTGTATCCGGATTCAGACTGCCCCATTGGGTATTCAACCGGTAACGCATCTCATTGTGCCCATACACAGTGCCCTGCCTGCCGGCAAACATATCTTTCGCGATAAAAAAACCGGCAGTACCTAATACGGCCTGTTTTACAAATTGTTTTCTGTTCATAGCTGCTTTTTAGGCAATGATATTTTTAACAACATTCCCGTACTGATCCGTTAAACGGTATCTTCTTCCCTGGAATTTATACGTTAGTTTTTCGTGATCCAGTCCTAACAGGTGTAACACCGTTGCCTGAAAATCGTGCACATGCACGGGGTCTTTGATAATGTTGTATCCAAACTCATCCGTTTCGCCATATACCATACCGGGTTTTACACCTCCGCCTGCCATCCAGATACTGAAACAGCGGGGATGATGATCGCGTCCATAATTATCGGCCTGCATTCTTCCCTGACAAAAATTAGTTCTACCAAACTCGCCACCCCAGATCACCAGTGTTTCATCCAGCAATCCTCTTTGTTTCAGGTCAGTAATGAGTGCAGCAGAAGGCTGATCAACATCCATGGCCTGTCCTTTCATTTCTGCGGGCAGGTTTCCATGCTGGTCCCAGCCCTGGTGATACAATTGTATAAACCGAACACCGTTCTCCGATAATTTCCGGGCCAGTAAACAATTGGCGGCATAGGTACCCGGCACCAGGCAATCGGGTCCGTAAAGTTTGATGATACTTTCTGATTCTTTGGAAGTATCCATGATCTCCGGCACGGCCGTTTGCATGCGGTAAGCCATTTCATATTGCTGGATCTTGGCTGCTATTTCAGGATCACCGAAATTTTCATATTCCAGCTGGTTCATCTCATTGATCTTATCGATCATCATCCTTCTGGTCTTCCGGTCCATCCCTTCCGGGTCCTGCAGATACAGGATCGGATTCTCGCCACTGCTGAACTGCACACCCTGGTGTACAGAATCGAGAAAACCATTGGTCCATAATTTGGAGTATACACCCTGCCCGTTTCCTTTTCCCCTGGATAACAATACACAGAAGGCGGGTAAATTATTATTCTCTGTGCCCAATCCATAACTTATCCAGGAACCCATGCTGGGGCGGTTGCCCTGCTGGGCGCCTGATTGAAAAAAAGTTAGTGCCGGATCATGGTTGATGGCTTCAGTGTGCATCGACTTAACAATACATAGATCATCCACAATCTTAGCCATATGCGGAAACAGATCGCTTACCCAGGCACCCGATTTTCCGTACTGGTTGAAGTTGTAATAAGAACCCACCAGCGGAAAAGATTTCTGCGAAGAAGTCATACCGGTTAACCGCTGCCCCTGGTGAATGGATTCGGGCAGGTTCTCCCCCATCATCTGGCAGAGCAGGGGTTTGTAATCAAAGGTTTCCAATTGAGATGGTGCCCCGTTCTGAAAAAGATAGATCACCCGTTTGGCCTTGGGTGCAAAATGCGGTAATCCGCGCATGATAGCTTCTTCGGCCCCTTCGCCACCACTGAATAATTCAGGTATCAGCAAAGAACCCAATGCGGCTGAACCCAGACCCACACTTAACCGCGACAGAAATTTTCTGCGGTTAATATTGAGGCCATGTTCGAGTATTTCTTTTTCCATAATCAGGTTTTGGTAATGGCTTCCTGCATATTATACATGATCTGGATGGTCTGCATGGCAGCTGCCAGTTTGATCTTATTGTTGGTCCGGGGTTGATACGCACCCGGTGTCAGTAATTTTTCTGCTTTGGTTTGATCGATCTCCTGCGCTGCCTGTTTCCAGTACATCACTAACTGGTCTATCTCTTTGGCCGATGGTGTACGGCAGATAATGGCACGGAATGCTTTCTCCAGTAATTGTGCAGGATCAGTATACTGCTGTAGTAATTTATCGGCCAACGCTTTCGATGCTTCCAGCATGGTAGGATCATTCAGCATCACCAGTGCCTGCAAAGGTGTATTGGTTCGGTAACGGGTTACCTGGCATTCATCGCGGTTGCTTCCATCAAATAACATCATAGAAGGGGGTGGCACCGTTCGTTTGATGAACGTATACAAACCTCTTCTGTACAAAGCCTGTCCTGTATCCTGCACATATTTTTTCAGCAACCCTCTTCCGGAAGTGGCCAGTTCCCATAAGCCTGGTGGCTGGTAAGGTTTTACACTGGGGCCACCAATGGTCCTGTTCAGTAAACCACTGCTGGTCAGCAATACATCACGTACGATCTCGGCCGGGTAACGCACCCTTGGTGCATAGGACCAGTAAAGATTTAACGGATCTATTTTTAGTTTCTCTTTGGTTACCTGGCTCGATTGGCGATAAGTGGCAGAGAGTACGATCTGTTTCACCAACCGTTTCATATCCCATCCATGTTCGCGGAAATCAACTGCCAGCCAGTCCAGCAGGGCCGGATGCGTAGGCAGCTCGCCCTGCATACCAAAATCAGCTGCTGTTTTTACAAAAGCCCTTCCAAAAAATTCGGCCCAGATCCGGTTTACAAATACACGTGCCGTTAAAGGATTTTTCTGATCAAAAAGCCACTGCGATAAACCCAGCCTGTTTTTGGGATAATTTTTATTGAACGGAAGAATGGCCGCTGGTGTGGCCGCCTGTACCGAATCGGTGGGCACATCATAACTTCCTCTTGCGAGGATAAAAGTTTTTCTTTTGGCCGTATCCCGATCGGCCATGATCGATACTTCGAGTTTACCAGTGTCCTGTTTGTTAATAAAAGCCAATGTAGTTTTCACATCTTCATTGGTGATCTGCATTCGCGGGTTCTTGGCAAAAGTTTCCGGTCCGCCCACCGTAGATTCCAAACCTACTTCTTTGATATTATTAAAAAAGGCAGAGAGCTGGTAATATTCTTTCTGCAGGATGGGATCATATTTATGATCATGACACTTGGCGCATTCAACCGTCATGGCCAGCATGGAGCGACTGAAAGTGCTGGTGCGGTCGTCTACATACATCAGGCGGTATTCTTCATCTATCACGCCACCTTCTTCGGTGATCTTATGGTTACGGTTAAACCCTGTTGCCAGGATCTGTTCTTTGGTAGCATTGGGTAAGAGATCGCCCGCCAATTGCCAGGTGATGAAGGTATCATAGCGCAGGTTCCGGTTAAAGGCACTGATCACCCAATCGCGCCAGGGCCATTGTGAGCGGTAATTATCATCCTGGTATCCGTGCGAGTCTGAGTAACGGGCAATATCCAGCCAGCTGATGGCCATGCGTTCGCCGTACTGAGGTTTTGCCAATAAGCGGTCCACCATTTTTTCATACGCAGCCGGATCGGTATCTGATACGAATTGGCGGGTCTCCGCTTCGGTTGGCAGTATACCGGTCAGATCCATGAACACACGTTTCGCAAGCCTTTCTTTATCGGCCGGTGCATTGGGCGTTAATCCTTTCTGCTCCATTTTCTGGAGGATAAAAAAATCGATCTCATTCACGGGCCATTGCCGGTCGGATACTTCGGGTATGGGTTGTTTCTTAGGTGTCACAAATGCCCAGTGCGGTTCATATATCGCTCCCTGTTTGATCCATTTTTTCAGGATATTGATTTCCTTTTCGGTCAACGCAGGTAAACCGCTTTTGACAGAAGGCATCTGCAGCGAAGTATCTTTAGAACTGACACGAACGATCAGTTCAGACAGATCCGGATTACCGGGAACGATCGCATGTTTACCCGGATGATCCTGCAAAGCCTTGTAGGCTTCTTCGGCTATATCAAGACGCAGTCCGGCTTCTCTTTTCTGTGCATCCGGACCATGGCAGTTAAAACATTTATCAGATAAGATAGGGCGTACATCATAATTGTAACTGATAGTGGCAGGAATCCCATCTCCACCGCCACTGACATTGGTACAGCTGTCAAAGATCGCAAAGAGCGAGAACAGGCACAGCGGTGCCGCAATCAGCAATCGTTTGGAGTGGAGCATGGAGTGTACTTGTTTTTACAGAATAACATCCCGACGGGCATTTATCACCACCCGCCTGTACCTGCTAATAAATATACCTGAATTTGTTTAAAAAACACGAATGCACTAGTTGTTAACTGGCATAGCGGAAAAGCCTTCCTTATTGTGGAACAAAGGGGTTACAACTTACTGTCTATCCGCTATTTTACACGGGCAGGCGGAACCAGTTTGTATTTTCTGAAAGCGGCAATCAGGTGGTCAGCAAAACGGCTGAAACCCAGATCGGTAAAATGCACCCCGTCTACCGTACCCTCATGGTCGCTGCCGAGGGCATTCTTTGCGGTAACATAGTACAGATCGGGTACAGCTTTGGCACGCAGACTGTCAAAGATCCTTTTGAGGTTGCTGTTCTTCTGCTGTAATTGCTCCTGCAGTTTCAGATCATGGGCCGCTGTTTCGTATTGGGTATTTTCTACCAGTACAATGGGGGTACTGGGGCGTTTTTGACGGATGGTGGCCACCAATGCACCGGTATTGGCTGTGATCATCTCTTTTGACATATTGGGCACACAGTCTATCACGTACAGCAGGGCATCGGTATCCGCCAGCAGTGCTGCCAGGGGTTGCTCCATTCTCCCGTTACCACTGAAGCCGAGATTCACACATTCGATATCCAGTTTTCTGGAAATAATATTGGTATGTGCCATGCCGGGCCGGGAAGCACAACCGCCCTGTGTGATACTGGTTCCATAAAAGATGATCGGTTGGGCAGTAACCGGCATGGGTTTCGAAAGGGTTCTACCCGAATCAATCCCGATCTGCAGCGATACCACTCCGTCATATAAAGGAAGATATAAACGGTATTCCCGTTGTTCCCCTTTCATATTACTGATCAGCGTAGCTTCTGTTTCCTTACCCGAAGCCGGTCTGCCGGTATTCACATATTGCCATTGACCCGCCTCCTTCACATACAGGTCAACGCCCCTTACACCGGAAGCAGCCATGTGATTCATGGAGAAATTATTCAGTACCGTCCAACGCGCAGCAATAGTAGTTGCATTAGTGATAAAACCAACGGTAATACCGGCAGATGCTTTAGACAGGTCCCACACTTCTTTTCTTACTTTTTCCTTGTAGGCCAGCGGTAACCTGTCGTAGGCATTTTCTTTTTCCTGTTCATCAATCCGGGTACCACCTATCTGAAAATATTCTTTTGAAAAATAAACGAGGTTCTTTTTATCCGTTTTAGCCGGCTGCGAATAAGCAAGCGTGCAGATGAATGGTATCCATAATAAGTAGAGGGCTCTTTTCATAGAAGGCTATTGACGGTGTGCTGGATAGGATTTATTTTTTAATCAAACGTATTTTCTGCAGGGAATCCAGCCTGGGATATTTTTCGAGGAAAGCTTTTCTATCATTCATCAAAAGGCCATAGTGTGCAAATACCCGATCGCCGTATCCATTATACAAACTATCCACCACATCCATGCCTTTGGTTACTTTACCCAATACCGGGTATCCTTTTACACCTTGTGATACCAGGGAATCCAAACGGGGCGAGTTATTCTGGAGGTTAATAAAGAGATCATTATCACGGCTGTCTTTCCCGCTTCTGGCATAACTGATAGCCCCACGCTCATTAGGTTGCAGCACAGGTTCATCGGGCAGTTTTACCGTATTCCATTTTTGCAATTTTAGTGAATCGTCTCCCCCAAACTGTACCACATAGTTGGGGCGAACGCGGTAAAACAAAGTACGATCGTAAAACCTGTGTTTGATCTGTGCATATAACCTGTCTACGGCCAACGGCGACCATTGTCTGGTAAATGCTGCTTCAAAATTGCCCCTGGAGGTTTCAAATACAGCGCTGAAATGTTCCGGTGCTTTTTCTTTGAGCCATTTTTCGCGAAACAGCGGACGCTGGCAGGCGATGGCCAGGAGTAATACGCATAATAGAAGCAGGTATCGCATGGGGTTGGTATCTGTTACCTGAAATTACAGAATCGGCTGAAATTAACCGTGCCCTTGTGCCTTTGTGAGATAAAATACCACACAAAGGCACAAGGGCACGGTTTGAATCGAATGCTTATAGTTTAATAGCCCACTCATTTACCATCTTACGACCCAGCAAAGCATTGGCTTCCGCATCGTTTTTGAACTGCTCTGTAGCAGGGTTCCACTCGAGCCTGCGATTGAGCTGGTAAGCGATATTGCCGATATTACATACGGTTGACGTACGATGACCGATCTCTACATCGCAAATGGGTTTGCTGCGCAGGCGCATGGCACTGAGAAAATCCTTGTAATGATCTTCACTTTTGTACACATGTTTTTCATTGGCACCTATGCCTTTGTCTTTCAGCGCCGCAGGCGAAGTTTCCAGTTTACCTCTTTGTACTTTCAGTTCTCCCTTGGTTCCAAAGAAATGAATCGCATTGTTCCATTCCCATTTTTCATGTGTCATAGTTATACCATTGGCATAGCGGTAAGTGAGGAAGAGATGATCCTTACCATCCGGCGCGATTACTTCTACCGGACCGGTATGATCCATATCTAATGCCCACTGTACAATATCAAACATATGTGCGCCCCAATCAGTTACCATACCGCCGCCAAACTCGCGGTAGTTTCGCCAGTTGGGATACACATCTTTGCTGATGGGTGGTGCCAGTTCCGCATTAAAGGCAACGGGTGCATTGGGTCCGAGCCATTTGGCCCAGTCCAGTCCATCAGGTATGGGTTCTGCCGGCAGATCATAGGGTTTTGGTGGCGGACCCACATTTACTTTTACCGTTTTGATATCACCGATATAACCATTCCGGATCAGTTCTGCTGCCTGCCTGAACTCGGGCCAGGAGCGTTGCATACTGCCGGTCTGGAATACCCTGTCGTATTTACGCGCGGCATTCACCATGGCTCTACCTTCCTTAACGGTTAACGCCAATGGTTTTTCGCAATAAATATCTTTACCAGCTTCAGCCGCTTTCACAGCCATTACTGCATGCCAGTGATCGGGTGTGGCAATCACTACAGCATCCACATCTTTTCTTCCGAGTAATTCGCGGAAATCATTGTACACAGGTATATCAGAGTACGTGCCGTACTTTGGATTTTTGGCATATTCCGCTTTGATCTTTTCGAGTGTAAGGTCAGCCTTGGCTTTATACACTTCGCTCAATGCCGTAAATCGGATCTGTTCTGTTTTCAGGAAATAACCAGAAAGGATCTTACCCTGTTTTCCGCCCCCGATCAATCCGAGGTTGATCATATCGCTGGGGGCAGTATATAATACACCTGCCTGGCTTTTTCCACCCAATACATACCTGGGAACAATCATAAAGCCTGCCAGCACTTTAGCCGAGTTGGTCATGAAATCCCGCCGCGAGACGGAGTTGGTTTTTTCTTTTTTCATACGGGCTGTTTAATGTTATATAAATGGTTGTATTATTTCTGATCAGAAAACGAATAAGGTTTTGCTGCTTTACTGATTCCTCTGCCAAAAGCAGGTTTGCTGCCCATATTGAAACGAAGGGTACCTCCTTTCAGTATGCCGGCATGTTCTATATAATTTTTCTCAAAAGGCTTACCCTGCAGATCAGCAGACTGAATGTACACATTTTTACTGCTGTTAAGCGGTGCTTCGATCACAAAATATTTTCCATTATCCAGTTGCAGGGTGGCTTTTTTAAACAGGGGCGAGCCAATTACGTATTGATTGGTACCGGGTGTAACAGAATAAAAGCCGAGCGCGCTGAAAACATACCAGGCGCTGGTTTGCCCATTGTCTTCATCGCCGCAATAGCCGTCGGGTGTAGCCCTGTATAAGCGATTCATGGCATCGCGTACATGGTATTGGGCCTTCCAGGGAGCGCCGCAATAATTGTAGATATAGATCATGTGCTGGATAGGCTGGTTACCATGCGCATACTGGCCCATGTTCATGACCTGCATCTCTGTCATTTCATGTATCACACCACCTCTGTAAGCAGAACCATCAAATACAGGCGGTTGGTGATATACGCTATCGAGCATCAATTCCATCTGCTTCTCACCGCCCATCAGTTTGGCCAATCCTGCAAAATCCTGGAACACACTCCAGCTATAATGCCAGGCATTGCCTTCTACAAACTCTCCGCCCCAGCGCAGGGGATTAAATCCGGGATCAAAACTTCCATCCAGATTCCTGCCACGCATCAGTTTGTGTTTAGGATCAAAGAGATTTGTATAGTTCTGTAAGCGTGCAATAAATTTATCGATCACTTCTTTTGGCTTGTGTAAAGCAAGACTGATCTGGTACAAACAGAAATCTGCATAGGCATACTCCAGTGTTTTGGCCGCACTGCCCCCATATTTATCTGCAGGCACATAACCGATCTGGTTGTATTCTTTCACACCCTCTCTGCCCAATGTCCTGATCGGTCCCATGTTCTCGGTATTCTTCATCAGCGCTTCGTACAATACCGTGGTATCAAAATGTTTGATGCCTTTCATAAAAGCATCTACTACTACAGAGGCGGAATTACTGCCTACCATGGTGGCCCGGTGGCCCGGACTGGCCCACTCTGGCAGCCAGCCACTTTCCTTGTAAGTATTGGTCAATCCCTGGATCATCTGACTCTCCATTTCGGGATAGAGTAATGTGAGAAAAGGAAACAGGGAGCGGAACGTATCCCAGAAACCGGTATCGGTAAATAAATAGCCTTCGGCAATTTTTCCTTCGCCATAGGGACTATAATGGATCATTTTGTTGTTTACATCAAACTCATAAAACTTTCTGGGAAATTGTAAAATCCGGTACAAACAGGAATAGAAGGTTTGGATCTGCTCTGGTGTACCGCCTTCTACTTTGATCTTGCTCAACGCTTTGTTCCAGGCGGCTTTGGCCTGATCGCGGATCCGTGTAAAGGATTGTTTACCTATTTCGCGCTGCAAGTTCAAGTCGGCCTGCTCAAAAGATATAAAAGAAGAAGCTACACGCAACCGGACCTGCTCGCCCCTGGTTGTTTTGAAACCCACAGCTGCCTGTGCATGCAAGGTTTTTATTTCGTTCTGAGAAGCATGCATCACACTATCATCTACCGTATAGGTAAGTGTAAAAGATTTATCGAACTGAATAACAAAATAGTTCTTAAAATTAGCCGGTACTCCTCCCCTGTTACGGGTAGTATACCCAATAATCTTATTTTCTTCAGGGATGATTTTAATATAGGAGCCCCTGTCAAATGCATCAATCACCACAAAGGAACTATCTGATGCAGGAAAGGTAAATTGTAATATGGCCGCACGTTCTGTGGGTGTGATCTCTGCCAGCACATCATGATCGGCCAGGTACACACTGTAGTAATAAGGATTCGCGATCTCTGCTTTGTGCGAGAACCAACTGGCTCTTTTTTCTTCGTTCACCTGCAGTTTACTCGTAATGGGCATGATGGAGAACTGGCCGTAATCGCCCATCCAGGGCGAGGGTTGGTGGGTTTGTTTGAATCCGCGGATCTTATCAGCTGTGTAGGTGTATTGCCAGCCATACCCATTGGTACCGGTCTGTGGTGTCCAGCAGTTCATTCCCCAGGGAAGGGTGATGGCGGGATACGTATTGCCGTTTGAAAAACTGTATTTGGAATCGGTGCCCATCAGCGGGTTCACCCATTCTTCCGGGCTAAAAGAAGATTGGGCAGCTGCTGAAACGCAGATACACAGACAGCAAAACCAGCTAATTATTTTTATCATCTTATTTATTGTATCGTAACCTGGTGTTGACCCGCACCCATTAATGGGAAACGGTAATAGTTTTTATCGTTACTGAGTACTATTTTTTTCCCATCCAGTATTACTGTTTTACTACCGGTTCTGACAGGGAGTGAGACTTCTGCCTTTGTTCCACCGGGAATCTTTATCTGGTAAAGATCCGCTGCAGTAGTTCTTTCAAAAGCAACCGACACCTCTCCTTTAATCGTGGGTGTACGCAGTTTAGCAAAACTCAGTGAACCCATTTGTGGTTTGATGCGGATGGTATCTGCCCCCGGTGTTAACGGTTCTATCCCCATCAGTTTACGCACAATGATATTTGCCGGCGCCGCACCCCAGGCATGGTTCCAGTCGAGGTTGGGTTTGTAGGTTTTGTCCCATGCTTCAAGACTAACCGTTGACCCAAGCCGGATCATGTGGTACCAGCTTCTTTCTGTGGTGGATGAGAGTAAGGATAAAGCATAGTCCTGCTCCCCTGCTTCATACAAGGCATCCAGTAAAAACTGTGAACCGTACACACTGCAGGCCATCTTACGCGACTTGATGAATTTGACCACTGCAGGAAGATCCTCTTCCGGTATCAATCCAAATGCCAGCGCAAACATATTGGCATGTAGGGATGTATGCGATGTGGTATCGCCATCTTTGATCAGTCCGGTTACCGGGTTGCGGAACACCTGTTGAAAAGAGCGGTAATGTTCTTTGGCTTTGGAGAGATAATCAGCTGCCTCCTTCGTTTTTCCTAGCGCCGCTGAGATCTTATGCATTAATACAAGTGTTCGGTAGTAAAACGCGTTCACCACCGCATTGTAATCTGTAAATACAAACCCATCTGTTTCGCCGCCATGTTCTTTTTCAGGACCGATATAACTGCCACGCTGGGGCCAGTCTACAATGTCTTTCAATCCGCGTTTACCATCGAATATTTTGGTGATATGAATAGAGCGTAAAAAATCATCTTCCTGAAATTTGGCGGTAGTGCTGATCAGGCCGTTCGGCGCTGCCAACGGCATCAGTATTTTTTTCTGCAGTTCCGGATAATACTGGCGGATAAACTGGTCATTGCCGGTATACAGGTAATCGTTCCATGCCAGCAGAACATTCTGCAGGCTCCACTCCGTAGGCCAGGTAGGATGAAACAGCAGGTGTGCCATGGTACGCCTGGCGATGCTGTATTCGGCATCTACTGCATAATGTGATAACTGGTTGATCACTGCATCGGCTTCATAGGGAAGCCGCTCCCGGTCGCCATCTACATAATACCCTGTAAAACTGGTGGCTTTCATAGAATATTTACAGAGTTCCCATACCTGGTTCAATACCGTATCACTGGAAATAAAATCTGCCGCTTTATCATCAAAGGGATAAAACACGGCTTTGCGTGTTAGGTCTCCTGGTTGGATACTGCCCGACAGTTGACTAACAGACAGATAACGGAACGGAAATACCTCACCAATATAAGCGGGCATCTGTATAGGATTACGTGCATTCCGCTTGGCATCTGGTGGCCATACCAGAGTATAATCATGGGTTCCCTTTTTAACGAAGAGTCCCTGTCTTTTATACCGGATATTACCTCCATTCGAAAGCAGGTTCCCGGGCGATTGCAGTGCTTCGGCCGCTTCTATCCAGATAGAATCTTCTTTGTTACTGGTAATACGTAATTGTACCTGTGCAAAAGCCGCTTTGCCGAAATCATAAAAATAACTGCCATCTGCTTTTTGATAGTGCCGGATGGGTTGCTGTATCTCTGCAGTTAATGGATAACAGGAAAAAGGTTCTGCCGTGTCTGCAGTTTGATATACAAAAGAACTTATAGGTGAAAAAGCGGATGCCCGTTTTTGCAGATCCCATACCTGCACTCTCCAGTAATAAACCATTCCCGACGAAAGTGTTTTTCCGCTGTACCTAGCTTTTGTAGCAGCGTCATTGACCTTATATGAATCCCACCAATCTGGTTTACCTGTCTTCAATAGTTGCGGAGAGGATGCCACTTGTATACGATACGCCGTACTAGTGGATACTGCAGCCGGCAGTTCCCAATACAGCATAGGTGCCGCACTACGTACCAACGGGAACTGGAAGGCGGTTTCTTTTTGGGCTGCTGCCAGTGTTGTGTTAACCGGCAATCCGTTTTTCCAGACTTTATCTGCATACAACAGTCCATCTGTCCGCAAGCGATAGGGTTGCAAAGATGACTGACCAAATACGGAACTGGCTGTTAGCAGGGAGATAAAAAGGGCCAGTAAGCTTTCGCTTACCGACCCAAAACCAAACTGCCTGCGAACTTTTTTGTTACCCTGCATACCAGTGGTTATTTAATCTCTCTGATCTTGATATTTCTGAAGTACACGGAATTATTATGGTCCTGTAACAGGATCGGTGTCTGA
>DASWXD010000127.1:0-1671 GCA_036405675.1 Sediminibacterium sp. | reverse complement strand
TACGTGTCCGCCGGTTTCAATATCCACCCCCACAGACAGCGGATGGTAATTGATTCCTTTTTCAATGCCGTTCATCACATAAAAATAATCCCAGGTCAATGCGACACGCTTAGACACTTTGGCGCGGCCGCCGAACCCTACTGCATAAATATCATTGGGCTGTGTTTGCAGGGCTACCAGGTTATTATGCACCAGTGTAGGTGATAACTGTAACGTAAAACCCTCACTGATCTTGCGGCCAATAATGGTCTGAAAATAATAGGCCAGCCGGGAAGAAAAATAATTCTTGATGGTAGGATCTGCCCAGGGTAAAGTATTCATTGTCATTCCTCCCACCAAAGCTATAGTAACCGGAAAACTGCCCTCGCCGATACTTTGTTGTAAGGGTGCATATTTCACATAGCCGTCCAGTTCTTTTTTAAAAGTGCTGCGGCCAAAACCAAACATCAGGTTCCTACGCAAACCAAAATCAAAACCCATGCGCATACTGGCCTGGTCAAGACCGAATAAATTATCAAAGCCCTGGCTCACCAATCCGAAACGGTGCAGGATCCGGAAGTCGAGTGTGCCCGGTGCCAGAAATTCCATCGAGTGCCCGTTGATCACCCGCGGTGATTTGAACGCATATTTTACATATTCTTTTTGGGGTTTGTCTTCACCCACCAATTTCAACAGATCCGTTTCCTGAGCGATTATTTGGGTAGTGGATAGGTTCAGCAGGCATATCAACAATAGGGTATTCTTTCTCATACATGGTTTTTTAGGGGGTACGAATTATTTCAAAGGATCCAGCAAACAGTCTACCGTGATCTTTGCGGTTTTAGCTACTTTATCTGCCACCAGCTGCGGAATGGTAATACCATAATCAGCCAGCTGCTCAGAAAAAACAGACTGTACCTGAATTTTCCCGGCTTTCACCGTCAGCTTACCTTCCGCTTCTACCTCTTTGGTTTGTCCATGCATGGTCAGTTTCCCTTTTACTTTCACCGGATAAACACCGTCTTTGCTGTAGTTCACAACCGAACCATCCACAAGAGCACCCCTGAATTCCGTTTTAGGAAATTTGTTGCTTTCTACATAATTCTCATTAAAATGTTCCTGCATCAATGCCCTGTCAAATTCAAAGGCTTTCATTAATACAGCCATTTGCAGGTTACCTGTTTTGGTATCCAGCACACAGGTAACAGTTTTATTTACACCTTCAATATTTTCAGGCGATTTGGGAGAAGTGGCATCAAAAGAGATCCTGCCACTCTTGGTGAAAAATTTATCCTGGGCAGTTATGTTTTTGATGACAAACAGGGCCAGTATACAAATGATCAGCTTTTTCATAAAAATTGCATTTAAGGTTTTAGTAAATTTTGTGGAACAGAACGGTTCAGCAGCACATCGGCACCCAGGCCCATATCATCTGCATTATAACCGGTGCAGATGCCTTTGATCGTTACCATGGTTCCCGTGCTGAATGGTCCGGTAACCGATCCGGGATCGCCGTTCATGATACAACGTACCGATGAGAGAGAAGCCGTATCTCCGATGACCAGGGTCTGTACACCCGCACTATCGCTGCTCTGCGATTTGATCATTCCGGTTACAACCAATACTTTACCCAGATAAAGGGTATTTGCTTTTTTCTCATCCTGCTGAAATGCTTCCAGTAACTGTGTACCG
>DASWXD010000126.1:0-19458 GCA_036405675.1 Sediminibacterium sp. | reverse complement strand
ATCGCCATTGCCTCGCAAAAAACAGGATTGATCGTAAACGACTATACAGCTGCACCGGTTTATTTTGGCGATAACCAGAAAGCTGCCCATGAATGGCTGATCGAGTTCGAGGAAACCCCTGATAATACAGAACAATTCGCTTTTGAGTTAGACTGCGCCCTGAAATCACTGAACAGTGATTATGAAGCCAAACGATACAAAGACATCGCCCTAACCCTGCCCATTGTTCATGCTTTGAATAAAGGCGTTTTCCGCGAATGGTTAAAAAGCAAGGGTAAACTGGGCGGACAACACAAGGTTCCGAGACTGAGTAATGACCGGCAGTATGTGGAAGAGATCCTTGCTTTGTTATAAACCGTATCCGGCATAGATCAACCACATCCATTGCTGCAAAAGGCAATTCTTTTACATTTGTTACTTATAACAAACTGTTTCTTATGAAATTACTGGAAGGAAAAGTATCAATTGTTACCGGCGCAGCCCGTGGTATCGGCGCAGCTATTGCGGTAACCCTGGCCCAGCACGGCAGTGATGTGGCGTTTACCTATGTGAGCGATAGCAGCGCAGAAAAAGCCGCGGCACTGGAAGCCCAGCTGGTAGCGTTGGGGGTAAAAGCCAAAGCCTATAAAAGTAATGCCGGTGTATATGAAGAGTGTGAAGCCCTGGTAAATGATGTATTAAAAGAATTTGGTAAGATAGATGTGTGCGTAAACAATGCGGGAATCTCCAAAGACAATCTCTTATTACGCATGACTTCCGAACAATGGGACGAAGTCATGGATATCAACCTGAAAAGTGTCTTCAACATGACCAAACAGGTAATCAGGCCCATGATGAAAGCAAAAAGCGGCAGTATCATTAATATGAGTTCGATTGTGGGAGTGCGGGGTAATGCGGGGCAGAGCAGTTATGCGGCCAGCAAGGCCGGTATTATTGGTTTCAGCAAATCAGTGGCACTGGAGCTGGGCAGCCGCAATATCCGTTGTAATGCCATTGCACCTGGCTTTATCGAAACCGATATGACACATTATTTAAAGGATGGCGAGGGTGCCAACGAATTCCTGAAAAAAATTCCCCTGGGCCGCTTTGGTAGTGCAGAAGAGATTGCCAATACCACTTTGTTCCTGGCCAGCGATATGAGTTCCTATATCACCGGCCAGGTGTTGAGTGCCTGCGGCGGCCTTAACATATAATAAATTCTTAACGACTAATGTGCTGTTGTTCTGCAGTATAGAAATATCTGTTTAACAACAGCACGTTTCCGGTTATAAAAATTTTAACAACTATCCTATCAGCCTTTGTTGTTATTTTCGTGGAGTAGATGAAGAAACAATTCTGTACCATTTTTTTACTGCTGGTTCTGGCCATTCAAATCCTGCCTATCAGGCAGATGGGGAGTCTTTTATCCAGCAACCAGCTTACAGAAGAACTTCCGCACTCAGCCAACCCGGATAAAAGCTGTCTCCAGAAAATTGACCTGAAAAGTGATTATTTATCTGCTTCGCCGGAATCGCCTGTTTCGGCTTATATCAGTTTCTCTCACCATCACCCGGGTTTTGCCGACGCTATACCCCAGAATTATACGGGAGATATTCATGTTCCCCCTCCCAACTGCTGAAGCCTGATCAGTACCTGTTCCCGTTGAACGCATTCATTTTTCATTCATTTTTTAGCACCGCTTCTGTTATTCCCCTGATAACATGAAAAAGCAATTCTGTACCGTATTCTTATTAATGGTGATGACCATACAGATCCTGCCCATCCAGCAGATGGGTGGCCTGTTATTCAATAACCAGTTTACAGAAGAGGTTCCTCATTCTGTTCCTGTTGAGAAAGGTAATTTCCAGAAAGCTTTTCTCAGAAGCGATTATATTTCAACCACTTTCGAAAGTATTTCTTCCTGTATCAACGCTAACTCACCGCATCACTATTTCGATGATGCCATCCCGCTTAACCATACCAGCGATATTCTGGTGCCCCCACCCAATTGCTGACAGTTACTGAGCAGTTGAATCATTATTTCTTACTTCATTTCTTATCGTACTATGAAAAAATATTTTAAGAGTGCCGGCAGTGATCTGCCAGCCTCTATTGTTGTCTTATTGGTAGCATTACCGCTTTGTCTGGGTATTGCACTGGGTTCAGGCGCCCCTTTGTTTTCCGGTATCATTGCCGGTGTGGTAGGTGGTATTGTGATTGGTTGTTTAAGCGGATCGCAACTGAGTGTCAGCGGACCCGCAGCCGGCCTGACGGTAATTGTAGCTACCGCCATATTGAAACTACAGGTGTATGAAGCTTTTTTACTGGCCGTGGTAATTGCCGGTATTCTGCAGGTCATACTAGGCTTCATCAAAGCGGGTGTAATCGGGGATTATGTTCCCAACGCCGTTATCAAAGGCATGCTGGCGGCTATTGGCCTGATCCTGATCTTAAAACAGTTTCCTCACCTGGTAGGTTACGATGCCGACTTTGTAGGCGATGAGACATTTAAACAGACCGACCAGCAGAATACTTTTTCCGAAATGCTGCAGGCCATCCGGTATATTACTCCGGCTGCGATTGTAATCGGTGGCGTATCACTGCTGATACTGATGTTCTGGGAGAGTAAAATCATCAAAAAAAATAAGTTTTTAAAACTGGTACCCGGCCCATTGGTTGTCGTACTCACAGGTGTATTGATTAACGGATTATTTGCTGCCAGTCGCCCGGAATATGTGCTGGAAAGCAAACACCTGGTAACCCTGCCGATCGCATCTGACCTGACTGCTTTCTTTTCTTTTTTCACTTTACCTGATATCAAATACCTCAATAATCCGGATGTATGGATTACTGCCGTTACCCTTGCCATTGTTGCCAGCCTGGAAACCCTGCTCGGAATTGAGGCCGTTGATAAACTGGACCCACTGAAACGAGTTACCCCCACCAACCGCGAGTTAAAGGCCCAGGGAGTAGGTAATATTGTATCTGGTATGATTGGCGGTTTACCGCTTACTTCTGTAGTAGTACGCAGCTCTGCCAATGTATCCGCGGGTGCCAAAACAAAAACTTCCAGTATCATGCACGGGGTTTTACTGTTGGTCTGCGTGATGCTGATTCCTGCTTTGTTGAATAAAATTCCTTTAAGTGCATTGGCTGCTGTTCTTATATTTACAGGGTATAAACTGGCAAAAGTATCGCTGTTCAAAGAGTTCTTTCAAAAAGGATGGGACCAGTTTGTTCCTTTCGTAACTACCATTACAGCCATTCTGCTTACTGATCTGCTGATCGGCATCCTGGTGGGTATTGCTGTTGGACTGTTCTTCATGATCAGGAATAATTTCCGGTCATCGGTAATGGTGGTGAACGATAAGAACAATTACCTGATCCGTTTGCGGAAAGATGTTTCCTTCCTGAACAAACCCATCATCAAAAAGAAACTGGAAGATGTACCCAGAAATGCAGCCGTTTTAATCGATGCCACAAGGGCTGATTATATTGATAAAGACGTGATAGAAGAGATTAATAATTTTCTGTTACACGCGCACCTGAAGAATATCAGGATAGAGATCCGGAAAAGCAATCACAAACCCATGCACCTTTTAATTAACGAACCCCAAAAATAACAGTACGATGAAAGCATACGAAAAATTACTGCTCGAAAACAAAGCCTGGGCACAGGAGAAAGTAGAAGACGATCCGGAATATTTTAACCGGCTATCGCATATCCAGACACCACAGTTTTTATGGATCGGTTGCAGCGACAGCCGTGTTCCGGCCAATGAGATCACCAATACACAACCCGGAGAGATCTTTGTACACCGCAATGTAGCCAACCTGGTGATTCATACAGATGTAAACCTGCTGAGTGTGCTCGAATACGCCGTGGTACACCTGAAAGTGAAACACGTGATCGTTTGCGGACATTATGGCTGTGGTGGTGTAAAAGCTGCCATGACCAACCACGATTTTAAACAGGTGCTGAATATGTGGCTGCGTAATATCAAAGATGTATATCGTTTACACACAGATGAATTAGCCAATATTCAAGATGAAGAACAGAAGTTCGACCGGTTGGTAGAGCTGAATGTGATGGAACAGGTGCAGCATCTTGCCAAAACATCTATCATTCAGAAAGCATGGCAGAACGATCAACGCCCCGATCTGCATGGATGGGTGTACGGTCTGAAAAATGGCGTAATCAATCCTGTGTTTGAAATGAGAGCGGGAACACCGATTGACAAACTCTATCAGTACGATGATCTCTAATAATGAGATAACATAAAAGAAGAAGGGCACCGTTAACAGGTGCCCTTTTTCTTTCCCGCATGGTCAAGTTCCGGATGCGTGATTTTTTTATGTACAAGTATTGATGAACTTCTCTGTCATCGCTTAATACTCCTGTAAAAGTTACAACCCTTAAGCGTCTCCTTTGGGAGGTTTGGGTGTTTTGAATTTCTGGATGAATTGTTTGCTATGATCACTCAGAATCAGCTTACCGCTGATACCCGCCCGCTCCAGCAGCAGCTCATCCCAATTTTCGGTTCCCTTCCACAATACTTTTTTAATTTCATGCATGGCCTGCGGCGAAGAGTGCGATAGTGTAGTAGATAAGCGTGTAATGGAATCGTCCATGCCAGCTATATCGGCATGCAGCTCGGCAAATAAACCTTTCCGACGAGCCCAATCGGCAGAACGCCACATGGTGGCATCAATGCTGAGTTGGGAGAAAGCGGAAAGTCC
This sequence comes from Sediminibacterium sp., assembly GCA_036405675.1. Lineage (GTDB taxonomy): Bacteria > Bacteroidota > Bacteroidia > Chitinophagales > Chitinophagaceae > Sediminibacterium. The sequence goes on along the minus strand of DASWXD010000126.1, from coordinate 14,739 downwards.
GAGCTTACGTTCTACAGCAGGTCCCACCACAAATGGACCAATACCCACTGCCAGTTCACTCAGTTTGATATCGGCCCCTTCTACTGCAATGGCATAATCTGCCGAAGCAGCCAGTCCCACTCCGCCACCAATACATTTACCGTGGATGCGGGCAATGATGAACTGCGGTGCTTTACGCATGGCATTGATCACATTGGCAAAACCTGAGAAAAAATGATAGCCTTCTTCTGCAGTAGAGATCGCGGCCAGTTCATCAAAAGAAGCACCGGCACAAAATATTTTTTCGCCGGCAGAGCGGAGGATGATCACTTTGGTATCGGGGTTCAGTCCTTCGCTATGGATATCTTTGGCCAGCGTATTCAGGAGTTTCCCTGGTAATGAATTGCTTTGCGGATGAAAAAACTCGATTGTGGTAATGCCATGTTCGCGTTCTATTTTTACGTATCCGTCTGTTACTTGTTCAATCATTTTACTAAGTTATTAAATCGTCTGTAAAACGCACAGGGTTATCTGTCATAGATATTAACGCAACCCTTTCCAAAATCCTTGTTTTAGTCATACTAGCAGCCGCGCTTCTTTTCTTTTGTCTTTCTCTTATTGAATCTTTCTTTCCACCATGGTCAATATTGTAGCCACGCCCACGATCTCGTTTGTTTCATCAATGATCTCTACCAACCATTTCACAATACCCTTGGGGATATCAGTAGGTTCTTTTTGTTCCTGGCTGATTTTTTCCTTGCAGGTAAACCGGATATGAATTTCTGCACCTGGATATACGGGTTTGGTAAAACGTAATTCATCAATCCCATAATTAAGGAGTACGGGATTCTTCTCATAACTGTCTACGAACAAACCCGCCGCGGCGCTGATGATAAAGTATCCATGCGCTACCTGTCTGTCGAACATGGTTCCTGCAAAATCTGTTTGGGTCAAGTGCGCATAAAAATGATCTCCGCTCAGGTCTGCAAAACGGTCAATATCTGCTGATGTGATCAATCTTTTTTCTGTGATCAGCTGGTCGCCGATACCCAGTTCTTCAAAATATTTTTTGAAAGGATGGATCGTATCGGTATTACCCGTAGCACCTGGCTGAAACACGTTACTTACGGCCGTGATCATATCCGGCGAGCCCTGGATAGCCACCCGTTGCATATAATGTTTCACGCCACGCATGCCGCCCATTTCTTCGCCACCACCTGCACGGCCCGGACCACCATGCACCAGCAAAGGCAGAGGCGAACCATGCCCCGTACTTTCTTTGGCACAGGCTTGGTTCAGGATCAGGATGCGGCCATGGTACATACCGGCACCCAGCACATATTCCTTGGCAATGTTTTTATCGGCTGTTACAATAGAACTCACCAGCGAGCCTTTCCCCATTTTAGCAAGGGCAATCGCTTCGGCTGTTGAAGTATAGGGCATGAGGGTAGACACCGGACCGAATGCTTCTACTTCGTGCACTTCTTTGCTGCTCAGTGGCTGTTCATTCAGCAAAAGGATCGGACTCATGAAAGCGCCTTTCGCTGCATCTGCATCAATCAGTTCCACACTATCCAGCGAGCCGTAAATGATCTGCGAAGAAGCCAGTAATTTCTGGATCTGTTCTTTTACTTCTCTGCGTTGTGTTTCGCCCGCCAGTGATCCCATCCGCACTTTTTCATTCAGGGGGTTTCCGATGGTGGTTTGGGCCAGTGCTTTGCCCAATGCGATCTGCACATCTTCCAGTTTATTTTCCGGCACAAATATGCGGCGGATGGCAGTACATTTCTGTCCGCACTTGGTAGTCATTTCTTTTCTCACTTCTTTGATAAAAAGATCCCACTCCGGCATTCCCGGTTGTACATCTTCGCCCAATACGATACAGTTCAGCGAATCGGCTTCCATGGTAAAAGGAACATTCTCCTGCAAAATCCGTTTGCCCGATTTCAGCATCAGGCCGGTAGAAGCAGAACCCGTAAACGTTACCACATCCTGCGAACCCACATGATCCAGCAGATCGCCCGCACTGCCGCAGAGTAATTGCAAAGCACCATCGGGTAAAATACCGGAAGCCACAATTTCTTTCACTACCGCTTCGGTTAGGAATGAAGTAACGGTAGCGGGTTTTACTACGGCAGGAACACCGGCCAGTAAGTTCACGGCAATTTTTTCGAGCATGCCCCATACCGGAAAGTTGAAAGCATTGATATGCACCGCCACCCCTTCTTTGGGAATGAGCAGGTGATGGCCCATAAAAGTATTGGCTTTACCGAGGGGATGATTTTCTCCATCCAGGCAATAAGGTGTATCCGGAAATTTTCTGCGCAGAGAGGCATAAGAGAAAAGGTTACCGATACCACCTTCAATATCTACCCAGCTATCTGCTTTGGTAGCACCGGTCTGGTAACTGATGCGGTAAAATGTATCCAGGTGTTCGCGCAGGTGAAGGGCCAGTGCGCGGAGCATGACACCCCGCTCATGAAAACTCATTTTACGCAAAGCGGGGTTACCCTTGGTTCGGGCATAGTCCAGCACAGCTGCAAAATCCAGTCCTTTGGTAGAAGCCCGGGCAATCGCTTCGCCCGTTACGGCATGGTAAAGTTGTTGTCCATCACCATCACCCTTGATCCAACTGCCGAGAATATAATTTTCCAATGCAACCATAACAATCGTTTATTAGGCAACAAAGCTAACGATTGGTAGGTTTGAAAATGTAGTGCTGTCTATTTTAATCTACCAAGCCAAACTGGCGCAGATGGTGGTAGATATGTTTGTACAGGTACTGCACCTGTTCTTCATAGTTCAATTCTCCAAAAATGGGATGCATCAATACCAGCGATGGGTTGGCGGCATACACCGTAAAGATCTCCTCCAGTTCTTCAGCAGTTTTGGTGATGGCTTCCTCCAATGTGGCGTATTTGTGCGGTCGCGGTTCTTCCGGCATAACCGGCACCCTCGCGTTTTCGGGGAAGGGAAGTTCGGATAACAGAAATGCCCTTGCCCGGGCCAGTTGTTCCGGGTCTGTGTTCATCAGAGACAACACTATTTTGCCATTGGCCACTTTACAGATCTCGCGCAGATGCTCAACCATCTGCTGTCCGTCCATTTTGCCCCATTTTCCTTTCTGGAGTGGGTCAAGTTTGTATAAGAGTGGAATAACATCGTTCTGGAGAAAAGCAACTTGGGCATGGGTCATGGCAGGCAATTGAGGGGATAAAGGTATAGGGATTGGGATTTTGGATTGTATGTCAGTCAGCTTTGGTTATGTTTTTTTATTGGCGATGGTGGGGTTGGGATTTTTTGTTACTGGCATGGTGGGATCGGGATTTTATGTGTTGGCTGCTACAGGGTGGAGGATTTTATGTGTCAGGCGGCTGTAGGATGGAGGATTTTATGTGTCAGGCGGCTGTAGCCTCCCGACACAAAAATCCCGCCGTTTGGGCGGGATTCGCAGTTGGTTGTTGGTTGTAAAAACTTTTACAAGTTATAGAATTAAGACATCCGTTTATCAATTTCGCTGCAAAGGGCCGAAAAAATCTCGTCTACAGTGCCTTCGCCCTTAACATTCACCACTTTATCGAACTGGCTGTAATAATCAGCTACAACGGTTGTTTTGTCCTGGTATTCTTTAATCCGGGCCCTGATCACCGATTCGTTGGTATCATCGCTTCTGCCGCTGGTTAAACCACGGTTCAGCAAACGGGAAACCAGTTCCTCTTCGGTTACCTGCAAAGCCAGCACTACCCCGATAGCAGTATTCTTCAGGCTCAGCAGTTTATCCAATGCTTCGCTCTGGGCCACCGTGCGCGGGAAACCATCAAACAGAAAGCCTTTGGCCTGCGGATTGGCTTCCAGCGCCGAGCTGATCATGCCTACCACTACCTCATCGGGTACCAGTTGGCCACGATCCATGATGCTTTTGGCTTCCAGACCCAGTGGTGTTTGACGTGCTATCTCACTACGCAGCAGATCGCCGGTTGATAAATGTTTTAACCCATATGCCGCAATCAGTTTCTCGCTTTGCGTACCTTTCCCGCTGCCGGGAGGTCCAAACAGAATAATATTAAACATGTACTTGCTAACCTTGAGTGAAGAACAAAGATAAGGCCTTGACTTTAAAAAACATTTAACAGTAATTGAAAACCTTTAAATGCGATCATTCGTAAGGTTATATGACGGTTTTCGTCAAACAAAATGGAAAGTTTCGAGCCATTTAAGGCATTTTTAATGTATGCAAAATAATATAATATGAAATCAATCATCATTTTACTGCTCTCAACCATCTTATGGCAGGGCTGTTATAGTCAGAACAATCAAAAGAACCTCACAAAAATGGATACAGACAACAAAAAAAACAATCCGGTGTACTCCCGTACAGATTCCTCCAAAGTAGTGTTGAAGGAAGATGAGTGGAAGAAATTGTTAAGTCCCGACGTATTTTATATCGCCCGCCAGAAAGGAACCGAGAGACCCTTCACCAGTCCGTTCGAAACTTCCAAAGAAATCGGCACCTATTACTGCGCCGTTTGTGGTAATGCCTTGTTTAAAAGCGATACCAAATTTGAAAGCGGTTGCGGCTGGCCCAGTTTTTACGATCCCATCAGCAAAGGATCCATCATTTACACGCCCGATAACAGCCACGGCATGCAACGTACCGAAGTACAATGCGGCCGCTGCAAATCGCATTTAGGCCATGTATTCGATGATGGTCCGCCACCCACCGGTCTGCGTTACTGCATCAATGGCGTTGTGCTCGATTTTGAGAAAGCGAAGGATGCAGAGAAGAAATATGAGGGTAAGAAGGGGGGATTGTGAATCGTGAATCGTGAGTCGTCAATCGTCAGTAGTGAGTGGTGAGTAGGGAGTTTAGTAAGACAGACACTTGTAACGGCCAATTGACCATTGACCATTCACACTCACTACTCACTACTGACCACTCACCGCTCATGGCTCACGAAATGATCACGGGATCAAGTAAAAAGTCAAAATTAAAAAAGCAGGAGTCAGCTGCCCTCGATTTTGACTTTTGACTTTTGACTTTTTAATTTTGACTTCCCTCCCGCTGCTTCGTCGCAAAATACCATCCTGAAAAAACAGTGATCAACACCCCTACCACAGACAATACCATCACACTGTTGGAGAAAAAATCTACCCAGTTCAGTTTTACTTTAAAGATCTCTTTACTTAATAATACGCCAACACTGCCCAGGTAACCGAAAGAATCGGCGAGATAAATAAGGAAGCCCACATTACCGGTAAAACGGAAAGCGGCGATCAGGCGTTCAAAGAAGACAGAGTTGAAGGGGATATAGACCATGTAGAGACCCAGCCCTACCAGCGTCATCCACCAAACGGGATCCAGTTGCTGCCGTACAAAGAAAAAAGTACTGATACCCGCCAGCACAAAACCGATCCCGATAAAAACATGTGCCAGCATCAGTGCCTTGTAACTGTTCCTGATCAGTACCATACTTCCGATGAGTACCAATACGATCAAAGTGATCGGCGTTTCTGTTTGGGAGAATAGGGCGGGCTGGTTCAGGTAACCCATCTCCTTCCACATATCGGCACTGAAATTGTCCCGGATATCGCGGAAAATAGTGGCAAAACCATAAATGATGATACAGGCAATGAGTCCGGGTAAAAATCGTTTTACAAATTGTTTGCGGTCGGCCGCCGACATAGGTGTACGGTTCATCCTGGCCGCTATATCCGCTTCATCGGGCGGAGGGATTTTTTCTATCAGGTAAATAAAGAACAGCAATGGGAGGGCGAACACCAGTCCAGTGGCAAAGGGTACCCAGAATTCTGACAGATGAAACCCGAGCAGTAACCAGCCACCCACCGATTTTACAAAACCGGAGGCAAAAATAAAACTCACCGCCAGCGCGGCGCCGATAAAATCGGTGCTTCTTCTCCCTTCCACATACGAAAACACCACACCCCATAACATGCCCAACGGAAAGCCATTGATGAACAGGAACACCGCATTATACGGCGCAGGCACCAGGGCAAAACATAACCAGGCCGCCCAGGCAATGCCTACCAATAACAGAATGATCTTATAGCGTCCAAGTCTTTTTAATTCTGAAATGAATTTGATGCCATAAAATTTGGCCATCAGGTAACCGATCATCTGACTCAGTACCAGGATGGTTTTGTAATTGATGCCGGCAAAACGCATTCCATCAAACGTGCAGACCGTATAGGATTTACGGAAACCAAAGATGACCGTATAAGTAAGAAAAGCTACTACGGCGGCATAAATGCCTGCTTGCAGGGCATTGCCTTTGAAATAATTGTTGGTGCGTGTAGGCAAAGCAGTTGGTTTAATTAATGTAAAAGCTGTTTGTGTTAAACAGGAACAATTGCGCTTATCTCTGCGAAACGCTGCTTCTCTGCGGCTCTGCGGTGAATTGAGCTTACATTCACCGCAGAGCCGCAGTGGTCAGGGAGTTTTCGCGGAGACATAAAACAAGTAGCGCAACGATTGATAAATATACTTCCTCCTGCCCTGTTAGAAATAAGTGCTATCAGATTTCTGCTGATTTCTCTCTTCACCGATTCATTTTACCGATTGGGCGCCATTCACGAAACCACAGGTCAATCTCTTTTGGTCGTTGGCCGTTTATTTCTGAATTTCCAGCACTGAAAACTATACTGTTATGAAAAAAATGCTTCTGGCGGCTTTCTTGCTTACGACTGTATTGGGTTCTTTTGCCCAACAGGCCGATCTCTCCAAACATTTCAAAAACCTCAAACCCCGCAATATCGGTCCGGCCGGTATGAGCGGACGGGTTACTTCCATTGATGCTGTCTGGACCAATCCCAATATCATTTACCTCGGCACAGCCAGTGGTGGGGTATGGAAAACAGAAAACGGTGGCGGCAGCTGGACACCCATATTCGATGAACAACCCATCCAGAACATTGGCTCTGTGGCCATTACCCAAAGCAACCCCAGTGTGATCTGGGCTGGTACCGGCGAAGGAAATCCCCGTAACTCTATCAGTTTAGGTGAAGGCATTTACAAAAGCCTGGATGGCGGTAAAACCTGGAAAAACATGGGTTTACAGAAAACCCGTAATATCCACCGCATCATCATCGACCCCAATAACCCCGATGTGGTGTATGCGGGTGTAATGGGTAATCCCTTTGCAGAACATCCGGAAAGAGGTTTGTATAAAACAACCGATGGTGGCGAAACCTGGAAACTGATCTTACACACCAACGATACCAGTGGCGTGGGCGATATGGTGATGGACCCCTCGAACCCCAATAAATTACTGGTGAACATGTACCAGCACAAAAGAACGCCCTGGAGCCTGAAAGGTGGCGGCAGCGGCAGTGGTTTGTATATCACCTACGATGCGGGTAAAACGTTTAAAAAATTGGGCAAGGAAGAAGGTTTGCCTGCCGGCGAGTATGGCCGTATCGGTATCACCATCAGCCGCAATGAGCCTAACCGTATTTATGCATTGGTAGAAGCCACCAAAAACGGACTGTACCGTTCAGATGATGGCGGTTTAAAATGGCAGCTGGTGAACAGTGAGCCGGGAGTGGTCACCAACCGCGCCTTTTATTTCCAGGACATAGCTGTTGACCCGCAGAACGAGAACCGTGTGTACAATATCAACCAGATGATCACCATGAGTGAGGATGGCGGTAAAACCTTTCCTACCACTGTGATCCCTTACAGCGGTATTCACCCCGATCACCATGCCTGGTGGATCCATCCGAAAGATGCATCCTTTATCATTGATGGTAACGATGGTGGTATCGGCATCTCCCGCGACCGCGGCAGAACCTGGCAGTTTGATGAGAAATTACCACTCGGTCAGTTCTATCATATCAATGTAGATAATAAGATCCCTTACAATGTAATGGGTGGTTTGCAGGATAATGGCAGCTGGCATGGACCGGCCTATGTTTGGATGCGCAGCGGCATCCGCAATGCGTTCTGGCAGGGTGTGAATGGGGGTGATGGTTTTGATGTATTACCCGATCCGGAAAATCCTGACTGGGTATATTCCATGAGCCAGGGAGGTAATGTAAACCGTTACAATATTGCCACCGGCGAAGAGTGGAGTATCCGTCCACCCAGACCCGATATGAAAACCCGCCAGCGTTTTAACTGGAATGCTGCCATGGCACAGGATCCTTTTGACAAAGCCACGATTTATTATGGCAGTCAGTTCCTGAACAAGAGTACCAACCGGGGCGCTTCCTGGGAGATCATTTCTCCTGATCTGACCACCAACGATAGTGCCAAGATAGACCAGAGCAGCAATGGAGGCATCTCTATCGATATCACCGGTGCAGAAAACTATTGCACCATTCTTGCCATTGAGCCCTCTGCCAAACAGCAGGGTGTAATCTGGGTAGGAACCGATGATGGCAATGTGCAGCTGACCACCGATGGCGGAAAAACATGGACCAATTTCCGCGGTAAAATACCGGGCATGCCATTGGGTGCCTGGGTACCGCAGATCCGCGCATCGCGATACAATGCCGGTGAAGCTTTTGTGATTGCCAATGATTACCGTCGTGGCGATATGAAACCCTACATTTTCCGCACCACCGATTTTGGTAAAACATGGACACGGATGGTAGACGAAAAGAAAGTAACCGGTTATGCTTTGTGTATGATCCAGGATCCGGTAGAACCCAACCTGATTTTTGTAGGAACAGAACAGGGATTATGGGTGAGCCTCGATAATGGCAGCACTTACCAGCAATTTAAAAACGGTTATCCTTCTGTATCTACTTACGATATGGCCATCCAGGAAAGAGAAGCAGATCTGGTGATCGCTACTTTCGGAAGGGCATTGTGGATCCTGGATGATATCCGTCCGTTAAGAAAAATCGCAGCTACCAAAGGTATGCTGCCCACCAAAAAACTGGTTGCATTTGAAGCACCACAGGGGTACCAGGCCAATATTAAAAATGCCGCCGGTATCGAATACAGTACCTGGGGCACTTACGAAGGCGAGAACCGCAGAACCGGTGCCGCACTGAGTTTCTTTGTAAACAAAACCGCCAGAGATACAGGCAAAAACAAACTGGCCGATACCGCTACCGTACGTATTTACGATGCTAGTAATGTACAGGTACGCACCCTCCGTACCAAAGCTGATTCCGGTTTTAACCGTTTCTATTGGGGCATGGAAGGAAAGGGCATCCGCCAGGCAGGTGGCGGACGTGGCCGCCGTGGTGGCGGTGGCGCTGCTGAAAATGAACCCGGCGGTTTACCCGTTGATCCCGGTACTTACAAAGTGGTGTTCAGTTTAGGCAAAGACCATACAGACAGTACCCTGGTTACCGTAAACGATGATCCCAACGCTCCACTCAGCAAAGAGATCCGCGATGCCATCCGCAAAGCCAATGCAAGACTGGATAAACAAAGTCTGAAACTGACCAGTCTCGTAGACCGCTTAACAGAAGCCGATGAGATCGTCAAAAAAGTAGAAGCCAACCTGAAAGATATGGACCAGAAACAGGCCGATACCTTACGCAAACTGGGCAAAGCCGTACAGGACGGGCTCAAATCCATCCGCGAGCAACTGAATGGCAAACCTCAGGAAAAACAAGGCTACGGTAACGTACCGCAGGTTACGGTAAACAGTGTATTAGGTGAAGCCAGATCCTATGTGCTCGGCAAACGCATTGCCCCTGGTACCCAGGAAGACAGGCTCATGAAAGATGCCGAAGACATGGTCAGCGCCGTTATCAGCAAAGCCAATGCTTTCTTCGACGGCAAATGGAAAGAATACCGCGCCCTGGCAGAAGGTACGCCGGTGAAGATTTTTAAGGAGTATAAAGCCATAGATTAATCAATGATAGTATGATAGAATGAGTGAATGTTCAACTCTATCATTCTATCATTCTATCATCCTATCATTCTATCATCCTATCATTCTATCATTCCAAAAAGGCCCAACCCATCAGTCCGCTTCAGCGTTCCGATGGGTTGGGCCTTTTGTCTGTTAAAAACGGTCGTTTGCAGAAAATGTACTGCCGTTGGAAGAAGCGTGGGGCGGGATGTAGGGGGAATCTGCAATTTTACAGCGTAGAAACAATCAGAAAGGACGGAACTTTTTTCATAAATAGTTTAAAGTTCAATATCCCCCCTTTTTCATAAGTCAGGATGGCGGCCGTTGGTCGCCATTTTTTTGTATCTACTTCAGGAGTTCACCAATAACCGATTTATAGGTTTTGCCGATGGGGATGGGCGTATTGCCTGCCTGGAGATAAATGATATCATCCTGCACCTGTTTGATATGGCGGATGCCCACCACATACGAGCGGTGTACCTGCAGAAAACCAAAACTGGCCAGTCGGCGGGAAAGTTCGGAGAGCGAGAGGTTTACGAGGTGTGTTTCATTGCCCTCCAGTACCAGTTTGATATAATCGCGCAGGGCTTCCGCGTACAGTAATTTTTCGATCTCGATCTGGATGATCTTGACCCCTGATTTGATAAACAGGAAGGGCTTTTCTTTTTCGGCCGGTACCGTACTGGCTGGCTGTACCCGTTCAAAGATCTTATCGATGCTTTTCTTGAAACGGTTGGGCAGGATCGGTTTTTTCAGAAAATCAATGGCGCCGATCTCAAAAGCGGTGAAAGCATAATCCTCATTGCCCGTGATCACGATAATGGCGGGCTCGCCAGACATAAAGGGGATCAGGTCAAACCCAAAGCCATCAGACAATTCCATATCCAGTAACACAATATCTACCAGCTCCTTCTCAAAAAACTGCCTGGCTTCTGCAAAGGAACGGCAATGACCCGCCAGCTGCAGCGTTGGGTAGAGACTAATAAGTTTGGTGAGCATGACGGCAATCAGCTGGTCATCGTCTACTATCAGAACCTTTTTCTTCATGAGATCAGTTTCCACTTACAAATTAGGGAAAAATTACATACCCGATACTGCCACTGTAGGCTAACTGGCTTATACAGCTGGCTATCAATGTATCACCGGGTTTTGTCATGCCTTTGCCATGATACCTGCCAGCAATAATTATTTCAGTAGCCGCTACCCCTCAATCCTGTAATTTTGCGCCTGATTTTTCACCTGAAACTCTTTGTATGAGCCAACCCAAACTAAGCCACCTGGCCGGAACCCTGATCGGAAGCGAAATTGTGAAACTCGGAAACATGATCAGCGAGCGCATCCGCAACGGCGAAAAGATCTACAATTTTACCATTGGCGACTTTGATCCGCAGGTATTTCCCATCCCCGCCGAACTGGAGCAACTCATCATCGAATCCTATCAACAGAAAAATACCAGTTACCCCGCAGCAGAAGGTGTGCTGGACCTGCGTACGGCCGTGAGCCATTTTATCAAAGAATGGGAAGGCATTGACTATGCACCCAACGAGATCCAGATCGCATCCGGTGGCAGACCCCTGATCTATACCATTTTCAAAGCCATTGTGGATAAGGGCGATAAAGTGATCTACGGTGTACCCTCCTGGAACAATAACCACTATGTACACATGACCGATGGCGAACATTGTGTGATTGAGTGTACCGTTGAGAATGATTTTATGCCTACTCCGGCCGACATCAAAAAAAATATCAAGGGCGCTACGCTGATCTGCATCTGTACCCCGCAGAACCCAACCGGCACCACTTTATCCAAGCAGGCACTGACCGAAATCTGCGACCTGATACTGGCAGAGAACCAGCAACGTGGCGAGGAGGAAAAGAAACTGTACCTGATGTTTGACCAGATGTACTGGACACTTACGTACGGTACCACCGAACATTATAACCCCATCTCGCTGAGACCGGAGATGAAACCCTATACCATTTTTGTGGACGGCATTTCCAAAGTATTTGCCGCTACCGGTGTACGCGTAGGTTGGGCATTGGGACCCGAAACGGTGATCGCTAAAATGAAAGCGATCCTGAGTCACCTGGGTGCCTGGGCGCCCATGGCTGAACAGAAAGCCGTGGCCAAATACCTGTTACAGAAAGAAAACATTGCCAGCTACCTCACTCATTTCAAAGCCGAAATGGAAGAGCGGCTGCGCAAGATCCACGCGGGATTTATAGCGTTGAAAGAAAAAGGTTATGCGGTTGATTCAGTTAGTCCGCAGGCTGCCATCTACCTCACCATCAAAATAGACCTGGCCGGCAAAACCACTGCTGCCGGACAATTACTTGACTCACAGGCCGACGTGACCGCCTATATTCTCGGCGAAGCCAAACTGGCGGTGGTTCCTTTCTCAGCTTTTGGCGGTGGAAGCAAGAGTCCCTGGTACCGTTTAAGTGTAGGTACGAGCAAAAAAGAAGAGATCCCCGAAATGCTGGCCAAGCTGGAAGCGGCGTTGGAGAAACTGAAGTAAAAAGAGGAAGGGGGAGTGAATACAATGTCTAACCTTGAGAAAGGTAGACAACGGCTACATACCCAACACTACAGTCTTCATCAGCAACTTTATTCTTTATAACCCCAGCCTTCAGGCTGGGGGCAAGAACCCTTTACGCTAACCGGGCTTTAGCCCCCACTGTCAGGGCTGAAGCCCACAGACAGATGAGGTTTTGCTACCCCCCATGCTGAAGCATGGGGTTAATGAGAATGTATGTTGGTATTTGGGTAAGCTTATACTTTTCATTGCTACTGGCTTCATGGCCTTTTATGAAGGCACCGATAGTACACTATCCACGCAGAATTTTTTCCATCTTTTTGCCTTTGGCCAATTCATCTACCAGTTTGTCCAGGTACCTGACTTTCTGTGTTAGCGGGTTTTCAATTTCTTCTACCCGGTAGCCACAGATCAGGCCGGTGATGAGGGGTGCATTGGGATGCAGCCTAGCATCCTGAAAGAATTTTTCAAAACTGGCTTTGGTATCGATCTGCTGCTGCAATTGTTTATCGTTAAACCCGGTAAGCCATTCTATTACCTGATGCAGTTCTGCTTTGGTTCTGCCTTTTTTCTCTACTTTATTGAGGTAGTGGGGATACACCGATGCAAATGTCATTTTTGCAAAGCGGTCGTCGTGGTGGGCGGTGCTGTTCATTAGTTAAAGTTAGTAATTGTATATGAACGTTGTAGCACGGGCAAGGGTTTGGGAGAGATATTCCTTCTGCTAACTTGGCCACTAAAGACCCGATTAGCTAAAGCCAAATTACTGAAGTCCGGTCAGAAATCCAACTGCTGATGGGCCAAGTACAAAAGCCCAACTTTTGCCTGTGCAATGTTATATGCAGCCCTTATTAAGGATTTTTAGCCCAATATGTCCGAACCAATTGTTTTTTAAAAAAGTCTAGACTAATAATTTCAATCTGAAGGTGTGACGTACTTAGTGATACTTCACTAGGGTCAGCGATATATTTCCACGTTCCGTCGTTCAAGTAGGGAATAGTTTCTTTGAATTCAATGAAACTGGGAGTAAAGTTTTGAGTGATATAATCCTTTATGCCTCTATAATCCGTTGGAATAAAGAATTTAAAATGATACCGATCTTGAACGGTGTATTCGATGTGTGATTGAAGAGGCATCGATTTTATTGGAATCTTTATGCTTTCTCTTTCCAAATTATAGATGTGTGTTCCGGGAGTTTTATCTAATTTATCATCTTCCCATGCTTTCAAAAATTTACTAAAAGCTTCAATCGGATAAGGCATCTCGATTCCACTAATATCTCCTTCCTCTAGGATTACAGATCGATGTCTTATTGTGACTGAAACTTTTGTATTTTTCTTGATTACAGGAATTTGGATTTCTGTTTGCCAGTCTATATTTGAGGCGTCATGCGCAGTACAGATGTCAATCTTTCGTTTTTGAGCGTACTCTTTTACTTGTTTAGTAAAACCCTTATTGCAAATTAGAATGCCTTTAGATGCTCTGACATCACGAATAACTGAGTCAAATTCACCAATAATAGTTAAGTCGACACTCCTTTTTAAATTCTTTGCCTGAATGATAATTAGAATTTCATGACCTGCAATATTTTTCCTAATTGAAATATCTATTTGCCTTTTCGTGTTACTCTCTATACCAAGAATTGAATCGTTTATTCTTACATCACCTACTGGTTCTAGTTCTTTATAGATTCTATAAATTAAATCCTCATACTCTTTCCAAAAAGTGTCTGTTTTCCGATTTGACATAATTTTCACATTCTTATGAATTTTGGGGTTACATATAACATTGAAGCATTGGCCATGTGGGGGTATTCCATGTTCCGCCAGCCTCGTGCCGCTGCTGATTAAAGATACAAATGCTCAATGTTTATTCTGTTACTCAGCGATATGTGTCTGCTGAAACCAAAGCTGAGCAGTAAACAAAAAGCTGAGAATATATCCTTTGCCCGGCCATATTGCCAATGCAATGTTAGCAGATGTGCCTAAGCTGATACCAATTTATATTCAGTCGGATGCTTAGACATTAAAAAATATGGAATATCCTTTTCCTCCAAAACTGAAAATAAATCATTTATTAATTGTTCGTCATTTAAGTGAAAACGTGTTCCTAAATATACTGCCTTAGGTTTTGACACAATCAGCTTACTCGGGATCTCATTGTCTTGTCTTAAAAAGGCAAGTCGCCATTCATTTTCATACTCCCAATCTTTAGCTTTAATTAATGTTGATCCGATTTTCCTCAATGAAGTCAATTCTTCGAACAAGCCAACTTTATAGACTGTATCGCTATATATGATAGGCAACAGAAAAGCTCTAACTTCTGATGGCTCATTCACTATATCATATTCGATACAAATGCCTTTATGATCATTTGCGTAATGACTCCAT
>DASWXD010000125.1:0-3443 GCA_036405675.1 Sediminibacterium sp. | reverse complement strand
ATTTCTTTACCTATGCCCAACGGCTGCCCTGCACAGTCATCCGGAATTGGCATAGGCTTTCTGCTATTCTTTGAGTACATTAGTCAGACCAAAACTTACTGTTATGAAATACTGCCCGCCTTTCTTTAGGAGACTTGTCTTCTGCCTTGTTAGCCTATCACTGGTTCATCTTGCATCAGCGCAAGGTACCATGCTGCTCCGCCAACCGGATGTTAGTAAAGACCAGATCGTTTTTGTACATGGCGATGATCTCTGGATCACTGGCATTGATGGCGGAGAGGCCCGCAGATTAACCAGTGCAGTAGGCACAGAAAGTAATCCGAAATTCAGTCCCGATGGCAACTGGATCGCTTTTACCGGCCAGTATGATGGTAATACGGATGTGTACCTGATTCCCAGCAAAGGCGGTGAGCCTAAACGACTTACCTGGCATCCCTCAGCGGACCTGGTACAGGGCTGGACACCGGATGGCAAATCCATTTATTTTACTTCGGGCAGAGAAGGTTTTCCTACGGCCACCAGCAAATTTTATACGATCAGTACAGCAGGTGGCATGGCCCAGCCCATGATACTTCCTTTTGGTTTTACCGGAACCCTTTCGGAAGACGGACAGCAGATGGCCTACCAACCTTCTCCGTTATGGGATGTGGAGTGGCGCAATTATCGCGGCGGACAGGCACAGCCGATCTGGATCTTCAATATGAAAACAAGGGAAACAGTAAAAACGGTGCAGGGTGATAAGGAAAGACATAGCAGTCCTGTGTGGGCCAATGGCATACTCTATTTTTTGTCTGAGCAGGATTTCATCAATAACGTTTGGTCTTACGATCCCAAAACCAAAACACAGAAACAGATCACTTTTCACAAAGATTTTGACATCAAAAACCTGGCGGCCAGTAATAACACACTGG
Organism: Sediminibacterium sp.; assembly: GCA_036405675.1. Lineage (GTDB taxonomy): Bacteria > Bacteroidota > Bacteroidia > Chitinophagales > Chitinophagaceae > Sediminibacterium. The sequence goes on along the minus strand of DASWXD010000125.1, from coordinate 2,532 downwards.
TATATGAACAGGGTGGATACCTGCATCGTTTTGACCTAACCAGTGGCAAGGGCAAACAACTTGCCATTAACGCTACCGGTGATCTGAACTGGGGCAGACCCAGGTGGAATAACCTCGGAGCAGGTTCATTGATCAATGCCAGTTTATCGCCTACCGGCAAAAGAGCTTTGTTTGAAAGTCGCGGAGAGATCTTTACCATGCCGAAGGAAAATGGCGACTGGCGCAATATCACTAAGTCAACCGGTGTAGCTGACCGTTATCCCACCTGGTCGCCCGACGGACAAAAGATTGCCTGGTTCTCTGATGCCAGTGGCGAATACCAATTAATGGTGGGCGATCAGTCTGGTTTGCAAAAACCGAAAGCCTATCCTATTCCTAATAATAAATTTTATTTCTTACCTGCCTGGTCGCCCGATAGCAAATACATTGCTTTCACCGATACCGATTACAATCTTTGGTACATTGATCTGGCAACAGGTGTGGTAAAACTCGCAGATACAGACCGAATGGCACATCCTAACCGCACAATGAATCCTGTTTGGTCGCCCGATAGCAAATGGATTGCTTATGTGCAGATCCAGGAGAACCAGTTTAAAGCGGTTAAGTTGTTTAACCTGGAATCCGGAAAGAGTACGCGCTTAACAGATGGATTATCCGATGCCATCGATCCGCAATGGGATGAAAGTGGAAAATATCTCTACTTCCTCGCAAGTACCGACTACGGATTAAGTTCGGGCTGGCTGGATATGAGTAGTTATAATTATCCGGTGAACCGGGCATTGTATGTGGCGGTGTTAAGTAAAGATGCCCCCTCGCCCTTTGAACCCAAGAGCGATGAAGAACCTGCCAAAGAAGAAAAAAAACCGGGCGACACTTCTAAAGCTGCCGCTAAACCTACAACTGCTGCCGGCGGTGGCGTAAAAGTGAAAATTGATTTTGAAGGAATCGAACAACGGATTCTTTCTACCAACCTGCCCGCACGCAATTACCTGGAATTAACTGCCGGTCCTGAGGGAACCGTTTTTTATTCAGAAGGTATACAGAACGAACCGGGCGTGGTACTCTCGCGCTATAGTTTGAAAGATAAAAAAGGAACCGAGTTTGCCAGAGGGGTATTCAGTAATACAACCAGCTTTGACAGAAAAAGCCTTTTATTCAGAAATGCCGGTGGATGGTTTATTACAGGTACTGCCGCAGCACCCAGACCCGGTGAGGGCCGGCTGGCAGTAGAGGGCATGAAAGTATTTGTTGATCCCGCCAAAGAAGCCGAACAGATCTTTCGCGAAGGCTGGCGCTATCAGCGCGATTTTTTATATGTAGACAATGTACATGGTGCCCCCTGGGATAAAGTATACAACTGGTACAAGCCATGGGTAGCGCATGTAAAACACCGTTCAGATCTGAATTATATCATCGATATTCTGGGTGGTGAAGTTTCGGTGGGACACTCTTTTACCCGCGGCGGTGATTTTCCCGATGTGCCAAACGTCCCAATAGGATTATTGGGTGCAGATTACGAAACAGACAATGGATTTTTCAAGATCAAAAAAATCTATACCGGCGAAAACTGGAATCCCGAATTACGCGCACCGTTAAGCGGCCCGGGCATAGACGTTAAGGAAGGAGATTATTTGGTAGAAGTGGATGGTAAACCTCTTACTGCATTTATGAATCTGTATAGTCTGTTTGAAGGTAGTGCCAACCGCCAGGTAAAGATCCGCGTAAACAGCAAACCTTCGATGGAAGGAGCGAGAAGTTTAACCGTGGTACCTGTTGCCAATGAAGGAGCTCTGCGCTCACGCAACTGGGTAGAAGGTAACCGGAAAAAAGTAGACCAGTTATCAGACGGTAAACTGGCTTATGTATATGTACCCAATACCGGTAATCCGGGATATACCTATTTCAACCGTTATTATTTTTCACAGCAGGACAAAAAAGGAGCGGTGATTGATGAAAGAAACAACGGTGGTGGTTCTGCTGCCGATTATATGATTGATGTAATGAGCCGCAAGCTGCAGGGCTATTTTAACAACCGTGTAGCGGGTCACAAAGTATCTACCACACCCATGGCCGGGATCTGGGGACCCAAAGTAATGATCATCAATGAAAACGCCGGCTCTGGTGGCGATCTGTTACCGTATATGTTCCGCAAGATGAAGATCGGACCACTGGTAGGTACACGTACCTGGGGTGGTTTGGTAGGTACCTGGGATACACCCCCGTTCATTGATGGCGGAACCATGGTGGCACCCAGAGGTGGTTTTATTGATACCGATGGAGAATGGGCCGTGGAAGCCGTGGGCGTAGCGCCTGATGTAGAAGTGTTCCAGGATCCCAAAGCCATTATCGAGGGCCATGATCCGCAATTGGAGAAAGCAGTACAGGAAGCGTTGAAGTTATTACCTACACAAGGTATTCAACTGAAAAAAGAACCTGCACCACCGATCCGTTACTTCAGGCCAAAAGGCAAATAATATTCATACAACCGCGCCTTTGCGCCTTTGCGAGAAATTATGCACGCAAAGGCGCAAA
>DASWXD010000124.1:0-70882 GCA_036405675.1 Sediminibacterium sp. | reverse complement strand
AGTGGTTTTCCAAATTTTTCCGAAAATATTTGATGAAATTTCTTGTCAGAGTAAAACAACCTAGAGCATTCGAGATAGTCAAATTGTAACGAACATTCAAATGGATCATTCAAATCTGCAATAGTTGAAAGCCAAACATAGCCCTCAATAAGTGTATTAATTGTAGTCTGATTGAGCCTTCGATATTTGTAACAAGATTTCGGAAAATTTAACTCTCGTAATGGAAATGCTTCTTCATAGTTCTCTTCCATAATTAATTCCCAAAATTCTATCTTCCAAGTCTGATTATTCATAGAGAATTTTTCAATGACATATCTGCTAACTTGATTTTAAGCACTAACCTATCACGCCAATACAGCCATTTGGTTTGGCCTTGCGTGTATCAGTTGGGCATAATGAATGTAGGAAAAATATAGTCTAGGTTATGAAACGGTATGGGCCTGTAGCCTAACTGTTTCTTAACCAATAGAATGGGCAAATTGGTATATTCTATATTTAGAATCTCTGGAGAATAAAAAAAGTGAGAACCAGCCCGCCTAATTCTTATTACACGTAAACACAAAAGGTTTCTTTTCCTTCTCTGTCAACATCTGTTGAATGAGATGGGTTTTGCGGATGATCTTGCGGCGGTTGATATCGATGAGTTCGTTGGCGGTGGAGAAAGTCTGCCAGTTTTCGGTATGGTACAGGATCTTGTCTAATAGCGCCAGTTCGCGCTCCAGCTGTTGCGGGTCCTGATGGGCGGCGTTGGTGAGTACCAATACATCTCTTTCTCTGCTGTTATCCTGCATAATGGTTTACCGGTTTAGCGGTGACTGGGTGGGCAGCCACAGTATTTGGAACTTTTGTTTCTATTCAAAAGGCCGCATGAACTGCTTACCAGACTTACTAACAACAACAAAAGGATTATTTGGTTTATTTTCATCTTCATATTCGCGTTCTAAAATACGAGTTTACGCTTTACCCAAACCAAACAACCCCTATTGCCCGGTAATTTTAACATACAAACCGTACTGGTGGCCCCGCTCGATTGGGGCCTGGGGCATGCCACCCGCTGCATACCGCTGATCAACGCGTTGGTAACCAATGGCTATACCGTAATTCTTGCAGCAGAAGGCGCACAGGCCCATTTACTGCAACAGGAATTTCCCCAACTCACCCTGCTGCCACTGGCCGGTTACCGGGTACGGTATGCTAACACCCGTTGGGGGCTGGCCCTCAGTCTTCTCAAACAATTACCCCGCCTACGCAAAACCATCCGCGAAGAACATGACTGGCTGGACCAGGTGATCAGCACCCACCAGATCGATCTTGTACTCTCCGATAACCGGTACGGCTTATACTCACAAAAGGTTTCCTGCCTCTTTATTACCCACCAGCTTACCATCAAAGCACCGTTTGGCTGGCTGCAGCAATTATTGCAGCGCATCAACTACCGGTTCATCAACCGCTTTACCGCCTGCTGGGTGCCGGATATAGAAGAAGAAGCCAATATAGCCGGCATCTTATCTCACCCCAAACAGTTACCCAGGATACCCGTGTTGTATCTCGGTTTACTCTCGCGCTTTGCGCCTGGTGAGGTGGAGAAAAAATATGATTACTGCATCCTGCTATCAGGCCCCGAGCCGCAACGTAGTTTACTCGAAAACAAATTCATCCGCGAGCTGCCTTCTGTGGCGGGCAACTGTTTGCTGGTAAGGGGTAAACCCGGCAGCACCGAACAACTGCACATCGGCCCAAACGTAACCGTAGTCAATCACCTGCCCGGCCCCGAACTGGAAGCGGCCATCCGCCAGAGTGCTTATGTGATCAGCCGCAGTGGCTACAGCACCGTGATGGAATTACTCGCCCTGCGCAAAAAAGCCATCCTCATCCCCACCCCCGGCCAAACCGAACAGGAATATCTCGCCCAGCGTTTGCAGTCCGCAGGCATCTGTTTAAGTTTTACACAAGAAAACTTCAATGCCACGCAACACTTATCCCTTGCCCATACCCACCCTTACCAATTCCCCCCACTCACCCTCTTCCACCCAGATATGCTATCCGCACTTCTCCAAAAATCGCTCCCCCAATAATCCTCCGAACAAAAACTCCCTACTCACCACTCACTACTGACAATTCACCACTCCCCACTCACGACTCACGACTGACGATTCACGTCTCCCGCTTTCCTACCTTTGCCCCCACATCATGACCCGAACCACCAAAGCCCACGCCGCCGTACTCAGCGCCAATTTTATTTTTGGGGCCAATTATGCGATCGTAAAATATATCACACCCGCTTACCTGCATCCTTTTGCATTGAATGTGGTACGCATACTCGTAAGTCTGTTCCTGTTCTGGTCTTTGTTCCTGTTCAAACCCGGCAAAGTAAAACTGGAGCGGAAACATATTCCCCGTTTTCTGATCTGTGCCTTAACGGGGGTGGTCATTAACCAGATCTTTTTTATCAAGGGCGTATCCTTAACCACACCTATTCACAGCGCCTTGCTTGCATTGGCCACTCCTATTTTCATCACCCTGATCGCCGCCTGGTTATTACGCGAGGGTTTTACCCTGCTGAAATTTCTGGGGCTGGTACTCGGTATTGGCGGCGCTGCTTTACTGATACTGATGAAAGATGCCGGTCAGGCAGGAAGTAATATGTTACTGGGCGATGTGATGGTGATCATCAATGCAATCTCTTATGCTTTTTACCTCGTGCTGGTGCGGCCCTTGATGCAGCATTACAGCGGTATACAGGTATTACGCTGGGTGTTCACCTTCGGTGCCTGTATCATTCTTCCCTTCGGCATGCCCGAATTCCTGGCCACCAACTGGGCGGCTTTTGGTTTTTCGCAATGGATGGCATTGGCGGCAGTGGCAGTGGGTGCTACCTTTTTGGCTTATCTCCTGAATGTATATGGCATTTCTGCGATCGGCGCTTCGGCTACGGGCGCATACATCTATACCCAGCCTTTGTTTGCAGCCGTGATCGCCATTATTTTTGCAGGGGAGCATTTCAGTGTAACCAAACTCTGCGCGGCCATTCTCATTTTTACCGGTGTTTACCTCGCCAATTTTAAAAAGCAGACAGAGACCATCCAACCTTCCTGACGGATACTTACAGCTTGGGATAATCAAAAAACCAGAACGTTTTTTTAGCCCTGCGGAAATCTTTCCAGTGATCGGTTTCTGCTTTTACAGCAAATATGGCGCAGGTAGGTATATCATCGATCCGGGTATCTGTTAGATCATTCACAAAAGCGGTAATACCGGGATTATGCGAGAAGATGGCCGCCGTGCGGATAGAATCATTGATCTCGCTGATCACTTCATAAAAAGCAGGAGGATAGGCATGGTACAATTGTTTGATGGTGGCCAGTCTGTCTTTACCCATCTCATACACATCGGCAAAATAACGGGCCGTGCTGAGTGCGCGGTTGGCCGGACTGGAAATGAGCATATCAATGCCCACTTTGCGATCGAGCAAACGTTTGGCCATCATGGGCGCATCGCGCTGGCCACGGTCGTTCAGCGGGCGGTCAAAATCCTCCTGTCCGGCCAGTGCCCAGCTGCTTTTGGCGTGTCGTATGATCAATAACTGTTTCAGACCCAAAAGTTACAAAATTCTCCCCTTACATTTGTTTTATGGCCGTTACCCGCATCAGTATTGAAGAATTTTTATCGCTTGCCCAAACACATCCGGTACTGGATGTGCGCAGTCCGGGCGAGTTTGGCCATGCCCATATTCCCGGCGCCCATAGCCTGCCGTTGTTTTCAGACGAAGAAAGGAAAGTGGTGGGGACGGCCTATAAACAGGAAAGCCAGCAGAAAGCCATTAAACTGGGACTGGAATTTTACGGCGGGAAAATGGTGAAGATGGTGGAAGAAGTGGAAGCCATCTTACAAACCAAAAACAGTCCGAAAGAATTCAAGAGAGACCAGCAGGTGGTATTGGTACATTGCTGGCGGGGTGGTATGCGCAGTGCCGGCGTTGCCTGGTTGCTGGATCTGTATGGTTTTAAAGTATACACGTTGGCCGGCGGTTATAAAGCTTACCGCAACTGGGTGCTGGCGCAGTTTGAAATTCCTTATCCGATCAATATCGTGGGTGGATTTACCGGTAGCGGTAAAACGGAAGCCCTGCAGGCGCTGGCCAAAAAGAAAGAATCGGTGATAGACCTGGAAGGACTGGCACACCACAAAGGTTCCGCTTTCGGATCCTTGGGCCAGCCGCCGCAGCCTACGCAGGAAATGTTTGAGAATTTACTGGCTGCCGCGTTGAAAAAAAACGTTACCGAATGGCAGCTGGCAGAAAACCCGCAACACAGTCCGGTACTCTGGCTGGAAGATGAAAGCCAGCGAATCGGCGAAGTGAATTTACCAGCTGCCTTTTTTAAACAGATGCGGGACAAACAGATCTATTTCCTGGATATCCCATTTGAAGAAAGATTGAAATTTATTACAGAACACTACGGCAAGTTTGAGAAAGCCTTGCTTGTGAATGCGATTATCCGCATTAAAAAAAGGCTGGGTGGACTGGAAACCAAAAACGCAGTAAACTTTCTGATCGAAGACAATGTAAAAGAGGCTTTCTCGATACTGCTCACGTATTACGATAAATTTTACCTGAAGAGTTTACAGAACCGGGAGAATTTTTCATCGCTGTTCAATAAAATAGAACTGCCCACTGTTTCGGCAGAAGAAACGGCTATGTCTTTGCTGAAATATCATGCAAGCCGTGTTCCGGTTACCAGCAGCAGTCTATAATAACTACTTCTATAGTCTTATGCTATTTTATAATTTAAAATTTGTTAGACTAGTAGCATAAAGACTGCTATGTCGGTGTGTTCGATGAAATAATATTAATCAGTTCCTGTGGACGGGCCTCATTGGGTTCGGTGTCAAGCGAAGCGACGACAGATCAGATCATGCGAAGCAGATCTGATCAGAGGCCAATGCAGCCCGGTAACAGGAACGGGGCCCAGCGGCCGTGAGCGGCAAGGGTTTTCGAATGAAAGGGTGTTTGATTTTTAAGAGTACAATACGCTACTTCTAATTATCCCGATGCTTCTTAAAACTGCAGAACAGAAAATTCTGTTTGGTTTGAAAAGGAGTGATATGATCTTCGGTAATGCAGCGGATCTTGTCAAACTTGTTTGCCAGCTCTGCCTGCAGTAAAGCTTCATTGTATTGTTTGATGGGCAGACCACTGCATTTTTCAGGACCCTCTTCAGAAAAAGTACCGATGGCTAAAAACCCATTCACATTCTGATAGGCGATAGAGAGATACCTGCTGATCTGTTCGGGTGTGGTCAGAAAATGAAAAGTAGCGCGGTCGTGCCATACTTCGTAAGTGGTATCGGGAGAAAATTCAGTAACGTCGGATACCACCCATTTGATCCGGTCCGCTTTGTCGCCCAGTCTTTTTCTGGCCCGCTTTAACGCTTCTTCCGAAATGTCCAGTACGGTAATATCTTCATAGCCTTCTGCCAGCAGATAATCTGCCAACCGGCTATCGCCGCCACCTACATCTATGATGGATGCTTGTTTGGAAATAGGGAAACTATGAATAAAATTGAGAGAGGTAACCGGTTGTTCCTGCGTCCAGCTGACTTCGGCGGGTTGTTTGGTCTGGTAGATCTTATCCCAGTATTGCTGACGATCCTGCATACAATCGGTTTTAGTAAGAAATTTTATTCAACCCTATATCAGCTTTGCATTACAGCGAAAAGCGCTATGAATCACTCAATAAAATTAAGCATAAAAACTATCCGCTTACCCAGTCTGCAATGGTCAGATAACTCATGCCACACATCACTGCCACTACTATCCATCCTGCCACCTGTAATAGCATCGGGTGCCGGTAAGTGCCCACCAGTTTTCTATTCCTGGCCGCCAGCAGCATCACAGCCAGCGTAATGGGTAATACCAGTCCATTCAGCGCCGCCGCTGTCAATAATATTTTTACAGGCCTGCCTACAATGGCAAACACAAGGGTAGAAAACAGGATCATACCGGTAATGATCCAGCGGGCGTTTTTATCGATCCAGGGATGAAATGTTTTCAGAAAACTGATAGACGTATAAGAAGCTCCCACTACAGAGGTAATAGCCGCAGCCCACATTACCACGCCAAAAAAACGATAACCCAGTTCACCCGCTGCGAGTTTAAAAACCGATGCAGGGGGATTGCCCGGATCCAGCAGTCCACCTTTCATCACTACCCCCAATGCAGCCAGGAAAAGCACCACGCGCATAAACGCGGTTACCAGAATGCCCGTTACCGAACTGCGGGTAACCTGTGGCAAAGCATTCACGCCTTTGATACCGGCATCCAGTAAACGGTGACCGCCGGCAAAACAGATATAGCCACCCACGGTACCTCCCACCAGCGTAACAATGGCCACCACACTGATCTTTTCCGGAACCACCGATCTGTATAAAGCTTCACCCACCGGTGGCTGCGAACTGAATGCCACATAGAGCGTTAACAGAAAGATCAATACCCCCAGTATTTTCGAAAAGCGGTCGATGGCATCACCCGCTTCTTTCATCCAGAAAATAAACAAGGCAAATAGGCCACTGAGAATAGCACCGTACATCGTATCCATCCCTGTTAATACATTCAGTCCCAAACCGCAACCCGCCACATTACCGATATTAAAAGCCAATCCGCCCAGCACGATCAAAATGGCAATCAAATACCCCAGGCCGGGCAGCATTTCGTTCGCAATATCCTGCGCGTATTTTTCGGTTACGGCCAATACCCGCCAGATATTCATCTGCGCACCAATATCGAGCAGTACAGATATCAGTATCACAAAGCCAAAACTGGCCAGCAGTTGCTGGGTAAATACCGTGGTCTGTGTAAGAAAGCCCGGACCAATAGCCGAAGTGGCCATCAGAAAAGCGGCGCCGGTGATGGCGGAGGATCTGGCTATTTTTTTCAATGGCTGATGCGTTGAATGCTGATCTGATTGTTTTCCAATTCCCGGTAAATCTGTTGCGCAAAAGCGACCGCCTGTTCCCCATCACCATGCAAACATACTGTCTGTGCCTTGATAGGTATCCTTTGTTGATCAGCAGTAGTTACTGTTTGTTCTTGTATCATTTCCAATACCTGTTGCAGGCATTGTCCGGTTGATCTGATCATGGCACCTGGTTCTGAACGGGTTGTTAAGCTGCCATTGGGTTGATAGGTTCTATCGGCAAATACTTCACTGGCCGTAGGCAGTCCGATCTTTTCTGCTTCGCTGACAGACAGGCTGCCACTGAGGCCAAACAATACCAGGTTCTGATCAATCGTATACACGGCTTTGGCAATGGTATTGGCCAGTAAGGCATCGCGTGCCGACATATTATACAGGGCCCCATGTGGTTTTACATGTTGCAGCGAAGCGCCCATTTGTTTTGCCAGTTGTTGCAGTTGCCATACCTGTTCTGTAACGAGGTCGAAGATCTCGTTCAGCGGCAGGTTCATTTCTGTTCTTCCGAAATTGGTTTTATCTGCAAATCCCGGGTGGGCACCAATAGCCACCTGATGTTCCATGGCGAGAGCAATGGTTTTTTGCATGGTAGCTGTATCACCGGCATGATAGCCACAGGCAATATTGGCGCTGCTGATCCAGGGCATCAACAGGGCATCATTGGCGAATCCCTCACCCAGATCGCAGTTCAGGTCAATTGTTTGCATAGGCAGTGGCTGGTTAAACAGTTTATACACCCAACAGGTATTGCGCTAACCGGAAGTTACAGGCATTTTGAAGTTGTTGCAAATCCATTTCCTGCCGGTGCAGGATATTTTCTGCTTCCTGAACGGAAACAACCGATACCGAAAAGGGTTCTCCCGCATTTTTTTGCGCCAGCGAAGCCAGATCGGCACTGATCAGATGCCCCACCCGCGGATAACCGCCGGTGGTCTGGTGATCTGCCATCAGCACAATGAGTTGTCCATCGGGCAATAACTGCAGCGTGCCACGGGTTACAGCTGTAGAAATCAGTTCGGTTGTTTGGGTAGTTAACAGTGGCGGACCCTGTAAACGATACCCCATGCGGTTACTCTCGCGACTGATGGTGAACGAACTACTGAACAGGATCTCTTTTGCTGCCGGAGTGAGTGTATCAAATTCATACCCCTGTATCATCCGCAAACTTCTCTCCTGGTAGAAAGCACTGACAGCCGCCTGCCAGGGCAGTGCTTCAAAAATACTTTCCTTGTTGAGCAAGCCATAGGGCTGTAACTGCTGAGGAAAGAGCCTGTCTGTTTTGCCAAGTGCACGCCCGGCCTGTCCACCGGCTTTTACCGTAAGATGTGTACTGTAACTATGCAGCCAGTTATCCGCTTTCCAACCACCTTTCACTGCAAGGTAAGTGCGTGCCCCTTTTATTTGTTTACCGAAAGAGAGTATAGCGCCTTCGCGCACACAGACAGGTTTATGCACCGGCATTTCTTCGCCATTGATGCGGGGCGAAAAATCTGCGCCGCTCAAAGCCACCAGCATGGTTTCTTCAAACAGCATTTCTGCTGCCGGAAAATGCATTTCGATCACGGGTGCACCGGCTTCATTGCCCACCAGCGCGTTGGCCATACGCATAGCGGTTCTATCCATCACCCCGCCGGGGTTGATGCCCAGTTGCTGGTAACCATATCTTCCTGCATCCTGCACGGTATCGAGTATACCGGCCTTGATCACCTGTATACTCATGTTTTTTTCAGTTGATGATATTCTGTGAGAGAAATGGAACAAAACTTTACTTCATCGCCTGGCTGCAGCAAACAGGGATCCGTTCGGGTGGCATCAAAAAGTGGTAAAGGTGTTTGACCGATCAGCTGCCAACCGCCCGGTGAATCCAGCGGATAGATGCCCGTTTGCTCACCTGCTATGCCTACACTGCCGGCAGGCACTTTTGTTCTCGGACTGCTTTTCCGGGCCGTGCGGATCCGCTCAGCTACCGAACCCATATAGGCAAAGCCGGGAAGAAAACCAATCATGTACACACGATAGGTTGGTGATGTATGTAACTGAATGACTTCTTCGATGGTGAGCTGGTGTAAGGCTGCCAGCTCAGATAAATCCGGTGCAAGCGACAGGTCATAACAAACCGGAATGGTAACCTTGTTGGATACCATAACTGTATGTATTTCTACAGACCGGGCTGCTTCCTGCAGCTGTGATTCCATTATCGCATAAACAGACTGACCTGGATTTTTTTTGATCATCGCTGCAAGATCGTACACTATTGTAAGTGAGGTATATGCGGGAATCAGGTCCAGTACACCTGTTATTTTCCGCTCGCACAGATACTGATACAGCGCCATCACCTGCTGGTTAGCTGATACGGTGATGCTATTGCCCCATGTAATGGTAATGGCATGATCGCCACAGGGATAGATCTGATATGCAGGGGAAGATGACACCGGATACAAATTACATCATCAGCCAGAAAGAAACATCAACCGGCATAAATAGGCCTCGCAAATTATTCAGGATCCTGTAGCATCTCGTCACGCTTACGTAATAACCACCATTGGCGTAAGGAGAGGATATGCAGTCCCTGCGCAATAGCCACCAGCACGGCACCCAGGTAAATAAAGGGAAACTCGCCCACCAGTGTATTGGGTGGTTCGTTCATAAAATAGCGGATAGGGGTAGGCATAGAGAGCACTGCTATTACAAGGATATTCAGCAGCAGGAGTAAGCCAATGATATTAAAAGCCAGCAGTAATTTCGGCGCCCATTTTTTAGAAAGGATCATGGCAACCGGAACGGCCAGCAAACCGCTCAATCCATCAAAATTACTACCCTCAAATGTCATCTGTATGGGCAGCAGGTTCAGCATGAATGTTTTCCATAGCAGTATTTCTACCAGTATCCGGAATATTTGCATGGCTACCAGCCAATGTGGTGGAATAGCCAATAAGATTTCTCCGGTTGTTCGCGTAAAGGCAATAATGATAAAAAATACTGTTGGGATAAGAATTACCCATAAAGGCCTTGGTGGCAGTTTTGAAAAATCAGAAAAAAATCCGTTCAGCGAAAGTACCCCCACCAGCAATACCCATACAGCTACTATACCATAAATAGTAACAATAAGTTTTTTCTGCCTCGCCGGGTCAATCGTTGTTTTGGTTAATGCGATCTGCAGACCACGCATCACTACCATCAGGCAGATCAGCGACAGGGCCGAAAGCAACACAGCAGGTAATAATTTTGGTTCCATACTTTCAGTTCAACACAGGAATGGGCGCAAAACTATCTTACCGGCAAAAGCCTAACAAGCGATTTGGGATAAATGGCATCAGTCTGCCTTGGCTGCGGTTGCTATCTCATGTTGCTGCAACCATCCAAACAGTTGTGCGGTAACGGATGCAGCTGTATAAGGGGCAAACCGGATCTCATCCAATTGCCGGATGGGTATTACACGTTTGGTAGAACTGCTGATAAACGCTTCTTTGGCAGAGCGGATCTCTTCGATCGATATATCTTTTTCAACCACATTCATTCCCTTTGCTTTTGCTACCTGCAGAATCTGTTTACGGGTAACCCCATGAAGAATATTACTGGCGGGTGTTACCAGTGACTGCTCATCAGCTACCAGGAAAAAATTAGACCGGGGAAATTCTGATACAATACCGTTATGGTGATACAGCACATCATCTGCCCCCTGTTCTTTTACCCAGGGCTGCAACCAGATGGCCATGAGGTAATCCGTGGTTTTCACATGCGGCATCTGCCGCTGGTGGGCGTAAGTAACTACTTTGTAACCGGGAAGCAGCAACTGATCGGGCGGTGGTGTTAACGGCGCCTGTACAATTACCAGGTTGGGTTCTGTGATCTGGTAACCATCCGGCGAACTGCCACCCGATAACATGATGCGGATACCGGAATAAGGCAATTGATTTACACTAATCATCTGCCGGATGATTTGCAGTAATTCTTCTTTGGCCTGTTTTACCGGCAGATGCATTTCTGCAGCAGAATAGAAAAAACGGTTGAGATGATCATTCACATACAACGGCCTTTCACCTGCCACCCGTAAAAAATCAAAAATGCCATAGCCACGCTGGTAACCGAGATCGTTCACAGGAATAGACACATCTTCCAATGAAGCGAACCGGTTATGATGGTAACAGATCAGATGACTCATAAAAAAATCCGGTTATATTTTTTCAAAATAGCAATTACTTTTCCTACCGGCAAAGCCTCTGCCGTATGTCCATCTATTCCTTTGGTGGTAGTGGCTGCAAACAAAGAATTGATAATGGCTTCTTCCGTGGCTTCTATCGCTGCCATGAACAAAGGCGAAACGGCATCATTGGTTAAGAGGCTAAGCGTTTGCTTTTTTTCTTTGCTGTTATGCGGAACCCGTAGGGTACTGTCGGTTGAGAAAGCAATCACATAATCGCCACTGCCGTTATGCGCAATTCCCCCTGTTTTGGCAAGTCCCATAAAAGCCCGTTTGGCCAAACGGGCCAGGTTTCGGCTGTCCAGCGGCGCATCAGTGGCTACTACAATCATACAGGAACCGTCTTCTTTTTTGGTTAACTGATCGCGCAGGTAATATTGATTCAGTTCCTCGCCTACCGGCACCCCATCTACCTGTAAAACGCCACCAAAATTGGTCTGCACCAATACCCCAACCGTATAACCTCCCATACTTTCCGGCAGTTTCCGGGAAGCCGTTCCAATACCACCCTTAAACTGAAAACAAACCGTTCCTGTACCGGCTCCTACCGATCCTTCTACTACGGCTCCATCTGCCGCATTCTCAATGGCTCGTAACACATCTGCTTTCTGCACATGCCTGCCACGGATATCGTTCAGGTAACTATCATTGGTCTCTCCCACTACCGCGTTTACGGAATATACTTTTTCATTGCCTTGTTGCTGTAAGGTATAATCAATCACTGCTTCTATGGCAGTGGCTACGCTCAATGTGTTGGTCAGTATTACCGGGCTCTCCAGTGTTCCCAGTTCCATTACCTGTGTGCTGCCGGCCAGTTTGCCAAAGCCATTGCCAACAAATACAGCCGCCGGTACTTTTTGCTGAAAGATATTACCAGCAAATGGCAGGATGGCCGTTACCCCCGTACGTATATTCTCTCCGCTGATCAGGGTGGTATGTCCCACTTTTACCCCAGATACATCTGTAATAGCATTCAGTTTCCCTGTTGGCAGTACACCAATGGATATACCTAAGTCACGCGGCCTGGCAGATTGGGAGTTGGCAGCCAGGAAAAAAATGATAGAGAAACTGAATAATAGTAATCGGTTCATAATAATGAGATGGGATTAAAATTACAGATTCTTTCTGCATCGCTGAATCTCATTCTGATCTCCTGCATTCTTTTCTTCCCGGATCGATCCCTTTTCGTCTGTTCAGAAATCAGCACTTTGTGTAACGGTCACTTCGTTTCACTGCTTTTTGGTCATCAGCATACGATTTTACAAAGGTTCTTTCTTAACTTCCTGCCTCATTTTATGCTTATGAAAAAAATTGTTTTCTTATTAGTAGCAGCTTGCTGCAGTTTTAGCGGTTTTGCCCAGGTTGATCCGGGATGGGTTCGTTACGCTTCCATTTCGCCTGATGGCAATACCATTGTATTCACTTACAAAGGAGACCTCTACCGCGTACCCGCCAGCGGCGGAAATGCTACCGCACTTACCGTTCACGAGGCACATGATTTTATGCCCGTGTGGAGTCATGATGGGAAAAGTATCGCTTTTGCCAGCGACCGTTATGGTAATTTCGACCTGTTCATCATTCCTGCTGAAGGTGGTGAAGCCAGACGAATTACCTGGCACTCAGCACAGGAATACCCCTACGAATTTTCTACTGATGATAAATCGGTATTGTTTGGCGCTGCCCGTATGGACCTGGCCAGTAATCGTACCTATCCTACCGGCTCGCAGCCTGAACTTTATAAAGTATCCGTGAATGGCGGCAGAGCAGAGCAGGTACTGAGTACACCTGCAGAAGAGGTAAAGCTGAGTAAAAACGGACAGTTTCTCATTTACCAGGATAAAAAAGGAGGCGAAAATACCTGGCGGAAACACCATACATCAGCTATTGCCCGCGATATCTGGATCTATGACAGCAAAAACGGAACACATAAAAAGATCAGTTCTTTTGCCGGTGAAGACCGCAACCCGGTATTTACCGATAACGACCAGGCTTTTTATTACCTGAGTGAAGAGAGTGGTTCTTTTAACGTACAGAAGATGAGCATTAACGGAGGTAAAGCACAGGCTATTACCAGTTTCAAAAAACACCCGGTTCGCTTTTTAAGTGCCGCCAATGATGGTACGCTTTGTTATACCTATGATGGTGGATTATATACCCAGAAGGCCAATGGTAAGAGTAATAAAGTAAAGATCCATATTGCGTCAGATGCTAAGAACAACAATGAAAGAGTGGTGCCGGTTACAGGTGGTGCCAGAGATGTATCCGTTTCTCCCAACGGAAAAGAAGTGGCATTCATCTTCCGCGGCGAAGTGTTTGTGACCAGTACAGAAGGAAGTGTCACCAAAAGAATTACCAATACACCCGAACAGGAAAGACTGGTGAGTTTTTCTCCCGATGGCAAAACACTGCTGTATGCTTCTGAGCGCGGTAACAGCTGGAAGATTTTTGAAACCCGGAAAACACGTGAGGAAGAACCTTATTTCTATGCTTCTACTGTATTAAAAGAAACCCCTGTTATTGTGAACGAGAAAGAGAATTACCAACCTGTGTATTCTCCCGATGGAAAAGAAATTGCCTACATAGAAAACCGGATGACTTTAAAGATTTACAATATCGCTTCGAAACAATCACGTACCCTGCTCACAGATAAAGAATTATTCTCGATGGGCGATAACGACCAGTATTTTCAATGGAGTCCGGACAGCAAATGGATCCTTTTCGATTATGCGGTACCCGGTATAGCTTCCGGCGAAGTAGGTATGATTGCTGCAGATGGGAAAGGCAAAGTCAGCAATTTAACCGAAAGTGGTTTTAATGATAGTCGCGCTAAGTGGATCATGGGTGGCAAAGCCATGCTCTGGTTCAGTAACCGTGATGGATTAAAAAGTGTGGCACAAAGCGGCGGTGCACAATCAGATGTGTATGCGATGTTTTTTACACAGGAGGCTTACGATAAATTCAAACTCAGTAAAGAAGATGCGGCCTTACTGAAAGAAACAGAAGAGAACAAAGCCAAGGCAGATACTTCCAGGAAAAAAGAAACAAAAAAAGACAGTGTGGTCATAGATTGGGATGGCCTCGCAACCCGCAAAGCCAAACTCACTATTCATTCCTCTTCTCTTGGCGATGCACTGGTGAGCAAAGATGGAGAAACGCTCTACTACCTGGCCCGTTTTGAAAAAGGAAGTAATCTATGGAGTACCAACCTGCGCACAAAAGAAACCAAAATGCTTGTGCCACTGAATGCCGGCGGAGGTAGTCTTACCTGGGATAAAGAGCAGAAAACCATCTACCTCGCAGCAGATGGCAGTATCTCTAAAATTGATCCTGCAAGCGGTAAACGCGATATGATCAGCATCAATGGCGAAATGACCCTGAATGTAGATGCAGAACGTCGTTTTATGTTTGAGCATGTATGGCGGAGAACCAAAGAAACTTTTTATACAGCCAGTATGCATGGAGTAAACTGGGATAGTTATAAACCCGATTACGAAAAGTACCTGCCCCATATTGGTAACAATTACGAGTTTTCTGAAATGCTGAGCGAATTACTGGGCGAGTTGAATGTGAGCCATAGCGGTGCCAGCTTCAGTAATTTTTCTGCCAATGGAGATGCTACCGCTTCTCTGGGTATTTTCTACGACCAGCAGTACAAAGGCAATGGTATCAGGATCGAGGAACTGATCAAAGATGGTCCCTTAGATAAAGCAGGACTCAATATCAAACCCGGAATGATTATCGAATCAGTAGATGGCGAGATCATCACACCCGATAAGGATCCTGCCCAATACCTGAACCGCAAAGCCGGTAAAAATACTTTGTTGGTGATACTGGATGGAAATCTGAGAAAAGAGTTTATTGTAAAACCCATCAGTAGTGGCGAAGAGAACGGTCTGTTATACAAGCGCTGGGTAAGAAAGAACCAGGATGAAGTTGACCGCCTGAGCAATGGCCAGTTAGGGTATGTGCATATTCCGGGCATGAATGATGGTGCCTACAGAACCACTTACGAAGAAGTGATGGGTAAATACGCCAACCGGAAAGGCATCGTGGTGGATACGCGGTTTAATGGGGGAGGCGATCTGGTAGCCGATCTGGCCATGTTCCTCAGTGGAAAAAAATTCATGGATTATACCACCGATACCCGCAGTAACGGGTATGAGCCCAATTTCCGCTGGACTAAACCCAGCATCTCTCTTGTAAATGAAGCTAACTACAGCGATGGCCATTGTTATGCGTATACTTACCAGGAACTGAAGCTGGGCAAATTGGTTGGTATGCCGGTGCCGGGTACCTGTACATTTGCTGCCTGGGAGGCCCTGCAGGATAACAGTATCCGCTGGGGAGTACCGCCATTGGGCTGTAAGGATGTGAAGGGACAATACCTGGAAAATTCACCCACCGAACCCGATATCAAACTCATGAACGAATATGATATCGTGATCAAAGGCAAAGACCAGCAGCTGGAAGCGGCGGTTAGTGCGTTGCTGAAGGAGATCAGATAAATAGTTAGGAGTTGGGAGTCTGGAGTTAGTATAACAGTTACTACTCCGGACTCCTAACTCTCTACTTTCTTCTTACTATTCCTCCCCACCGCATAATGTGGTTTTAATTCCTTGTAGATCTTACCCAGTAACTCATTGCCCGATTCGGAAGCGTTTTTGGAGTTCTGGAAATAGGCCCGGGTCTGTTTCATGATCTCGTTGCCGATCACCAGTTTGGCATCTTCGAGTTTGGTCTTAACCGATTCCAGTTCCTCTATCAACTCGGTATATTGGGCGTAGAGGTGTACATAATTGTTACACTCCATCACATCCACAAAAGAGGGCACGGTATTGGGGTTCTTGCGCATGAACTGAACGGCTTTCTCCACAAACTCATGCCGTTTGGTGTTCAGCTTAAACATGCTCCGTCTTTCACTTGGCTTCAGTTTAATGTTATTCGGAACCATATTACGAACCGCAGCAATATTCTGCTTGATCGACATCAGCTCGCTGGCAACAAAACTTCTGAAAGAGGCCATGGTACAGGGGTTTATGCTATAACGCTGTTTCAAAATAGAAAATTGCTTATTCCAAACATTTTTCCCGGCAGGGAAAGACGTGAGTCGTGAATCGTCAGTCGGGAGTACCCCCCTTCCTACTCAACCCTGACAACTCACGACTGACGACTCACGAATGACGACTTACGCCTCACGATATTTATTTTCTTCCTATCTTGTCTATCAGACTAATTGCTGCCACATGAGACTATTATGGAGCTGCTATCTCCGTATAACAGGATGGACCCTGCACGGTTCTTTTCCTTATCACCTGCCCAAATGCGTGGTGATTGTGGGTCCGCATACCAGCGCCTGGGATTTTGTAATCGGACTGGCTTTTCGCAGCAAACTGCATCTAGAACACCTGAAATATCTTGGTAAAGATTCTCTTTTTAAAGGCCGTTTTGGTTTTTTCTTCCGCAAACTGGGGGGCGTTCCGGTAGACCGGTTCAGTCAGCACAATATGGTAGACCAGGTGGTAGAACGATTTAACAGCGAGGATCGTTTTGTACTGGCCCTCTCGCCGGAAGGCACCCGAAAAAAGGTAGAGCGGTTGCGGACCGGGTTTTATCATATCGCTAAAAAAGCCGGTGTGCCCATTGTAATGGTGGGTATGGATTTTAGCCGGAAAGCGGGTATCATCGCCGAACCCTTTATGCCTTCAGAGGATGAAGCCGCCGATTTTAAAAAGATCCATGCGTTTTTTGCGCCCATTCAGGGCAAGATCCCTGAACAGGGAATGTCGCACTTATTATCTCCCCAACTTTAACCGATACCGTATGTCTGCACAATTCCCCACCATGCTGGATAAGTTCTGCGAGTTTGAGCAAAGCCGCGCCAATAAATTATTCCTCGCTGAACCAGTACGGGGTGAATACCAGAAATTTACCTGGCAGGAAGCCGGCAACCAGGTGCGAAAAATGGCTGCTGCCCTGAAAGAAATGGGACTGGGTAAGGATGATAAAGTAGCCATTCTCAGTAAAAACTGCGCTCACTGGATTTTGGCCGATCTGGCTATCGCGATGGCAGGCTGCATTTCGGTACCACTCTATCCCAATATTACGCCCGATGCGCTGCGCGAGATCATCATACACAGTGAAAGCAAAGCCATCTTTATCGGCAAACTGGACAACCCGGCAGAACTGCGTACGGGTGTACCGGATGAGTTGATCCAGATCAGTTTTCCCTTTTACCCTAATGCCGGCTGTTTGAACTGGAACGAATTGATTGCGGGTAAAAAAGGGTTGGAAGGCAAACCCGAACTGGACCCGCATGCACTGGCCTGTATTGTGTACACTTCCGGCACCACCGGCCAACCCAAGGGTGTAATGCATACCTATTATGCGATTGCTTTTGCCGTAGATGCTTTTCTGATCAGTTACCCCGATATCAAAGAAGAGATCTTTTTCTCCTACCTCCCGCTCTGCCATGTGGCAGAACGCATGCTGGTAGAATGCGGCGCTATTTTTACCGGCAGTACCGTGTATTTTGTAGAATCAATGGACACTTTCGCCAAAAACCTGGCCGATACCAAACCCACCGTATTTCTGGCCGTACCCCGCATCTGGGAAAAACTGCAGGAAGGCATCCTGAAAAAAATGCCCCAGCAGAAATTAGACCGCTTATTATCCATACCCCTCATTTCTTCCATCATTAAAAAAGCGATCCGGAAAAAACTGGGTCTGGCCAATGCCCGTTTTGTATTTACCGGTGCCTCCCCCATCAACCCCGCTCTACTGCATTGGTTTGCCAGACTGGGCATTACCATTCAGGAAGCTTATGGTATGACAGAGAATGTAGCCCTCTCGCACTCCAACCGCCGGGGAGCTGTTAAATTCGGTACCGTAGGTCAAGCCTACCAAGGTGTGGAAGTACGATTGGGGAAAGACAATGAAGTACAGGTGAAAAGTCCGGCCAGTATGCTCGGCTACTACAAAGAACCTGGGTTAACGGCCGAATGTTTTGAAGATGGTTTTCTGCGCACCGGCGACGAGGGATCCATCGATAGCGAAGGCTACCTCACCATTACCGGACGCATTAAAGACCAGTTCAAAACCAGTAAAGGCAAGTATATCATGCCCGCCCCGGTAGAAAGCAAGCTGCTGCAAACGCCGGAACTGGCACAGGTTTGCGTAGTGGGCTCAGGTATGCCCAGCGCCATGGCCCTCTGTACCCTGTCTGAAACTGCCAGAAACCACGCACCGGAAAGCCTGCAGGAGACCCTGAACCAGGCATTACTGGCCGTAAACAAAAGTCTGGAACACCATGAGCAGCTATCCAAACTAATTGTATTGGCTGAAGAATGGACCATCCAGAATGGCCTGCTTACACCCACCCTCAAGATCAAACGGAAAATGGTGGATGCCTGTTTTGGAGAGCAATACGGCAACTGGAGCAAAATACCGGATACTGTCATTTTTGCCTGATCCAACCCTGCTAATTGTGTCGGATACCTTTGCATGAGACAGTATTTCCACACCAAGGCACCGGGACACGGTGAATTCCATGGTTGCCATAGATCACAACCTCTGCGCTCACTTTTTGTTGAAAACTTGCCCCAAAGCCGTTCATTATCAGGAATTAATTTTGTGATAACTGCTTTAAGCACAATTTAATGTTATGCAGCAGCGTTACATAAGGGCATTTTTTATCACCACCAATTGAACGAACATGAAATCAAAAATCTACTTATTGATGGCTATGGGCTCCCTGGCCATCTTTTCTTGTGTGAGTCCCAAGAAACTCGAAGAAGAAAAAGCCAAGTACACTGAACTCAGCGGTAATTACCTTGCTTTGCAGGCCAAATACCGCGATTTGCAGGATGAACTGAAGCGTTGCCAGAACGAATCCACAGCCAAAATCTCTGATCTGAGTACCCGCAAAGCGGCTCTGGAATCGCAGATTGCCGACATGACCAAACAGATCGATTACCTGAAACAGAACAATAATACCGTTCTGAACCAGTTAAAAGACCTCTCTGTTGTTACCGGTGCCCAGGCAGAAAGTATTAAAAAATCACTTGATAATATCGGTGCCAAAGACATCTATATCCGCGACCTGCAAGGCTCTATTGCCCGCAAAGATTCGCTGAATATGGCCCTGGTGATGAACCTGAAAGGTGCCATCGGTAACCTGGATGATAAAGACATCAATATCAAAGTTGACAAGGGTGTGGTATACGTAGATATCTCAGACAAACTGCTGTTCAAAAGCGGCAGCTACGAAGTAACCGACCGTGCCAAAGAAGTACTCGGTAAAGTAGCCAAAGTGCTGAACAACCAGCCTGAGATCGAATTCCAGGTAGAAGGACATACAGATTCTGTGCCTATCAAGAGCCCGGGTATTATGGATAACTGGGATCTGAGTGTAAAACGTGCGACTACTGTGGTTCGTATTCTGCAAGACACTTACGGTCTGGATCCTAAACGTATGACAGCCGCCGGCCGTAGCCAATATGTGCCACTGGCTGATAACGGTACCCCCGAGGGACGTGCTGCCAACCGCAGAACACGTATCGTGATCCTGCCGCAACTGGACCAGTTCTTCAAATTACTGGAGACCAAGAAATAATTATCCTTCCCGATACTGATACAAAAGAAGCTGTCCGAAAAGGCAGCTTCTTTTTTGTATAACATGTACCCTTCTGAAATACCTACATACAAAAAGGGGCAAACGAAATTCGTTTACCCCTTTCTTTTTAAAAATGCAGGTTACTATTTACCGGCCGCTTTCCAGGCTTCCAGAATTTCTTCCGTGTGGTTCTTGCTTTCGGGTTTGTCGATGATTTTCACAATCTTTCCTTCTTCATCTATCAGGAAAGTGGTACGGGTGGTACCCATGTAGGTACGACCCATGAATTTCTTCTCGCCCCATAAATTGTATTTGTCTACAATTTTTTTGTCCTCATCTGCCACCAGCGGAAAAGGCAAATCATGTTTTTCTACAAACTTCTTGTGACTTTTCACGTCGTCAACACTTACACCTACTATCTGGTAGCCCTTTTTCTTGAGCAAGGCAAAATTATCGCGCAGGTTACAGGCCTGTATGGTACAGGTGGGGGTATCATCTTTGGGGTAGAAATACAGGATTACTTTTTTTCCTTTGAAATCGGCCAGTGAAATAGCATTCCCGTTCTGGTCAAGTGCCTTGAATGCGGGTGCCTTACTGCCTTCTTTTAATACAGCCATATTATTATTTTATGTAAATCAATTTGTAATAATAACGCTATTTGGGCTGTTTTGTTCCGATTTGGCCATTTCGGAGCAAAAAATAACAACATCATTGCCCATGCAGCCTTACATTTGCACAATTTATTTTTAAGCACCCATGCCCAAAGACAATTCCATCAAATCCGTTCTGATCATTGGTTCCGGCCCCATTATTATTGGCCAGGCCTGCGAGTTTGACTATTCCGGTTCCCAGGCTGCCCGCAGTTTGCGCGAAGAGGGAATTAAAGTGATCCTCATTAACAGTAACCCGGCCACCATTATGACCGACCCCATGATGGCCGACAGGGTTTATCTCCTCCCACTCACCGTGGAAAGTATTGAACAGATCCTGGAAGAGAACCAGATAGACGCTGTATTACCCACCATGGGTGGCCAGACAGCCCTGAACCTCTGTAAAGAAGCCGAAGAACTGGGCGTTTGGGAGAAATACAATTGCCGGTTGATTGGGGTAGATGTTGCCGCCATTGATACCGCTGAAGACCGCGAGAAATTTCGCCAGCTGATGGTGAAAATCGGGGTTGCCGTGGCACCCAGCCGCGTGGCCAACAGCTTCCTGGAAGGAAAAGAATTTGCACAAGAGATTGGTTTTCCATTAGTTATACGTCCTTCTTTTACCCTGGGCGGTACCGGAGGCGGTTTTGTACATACCAAAGACGATCTGGATGCGGCCCTGGAAAGAGGTCTGAAAGCCTCTCCCATTCATGAAGTACTGGTAGAGAAAGCGGTACTGGGCTGGAAAGAATATGAGCTGGAGCTGCTGCGCGACCAGAACGACAATGTGGTGATCATCTGTACGGTGGAGAACCTGGATCCCATGGGTGTGCATACCGGCGACTCTATTACTGTGGCCCCGGCCATGACCCTGAGTGATACCTCTTTTCAGGACATGCGTAACAAAGCCATCCTGATGATGCGCTCACTCGGTAATTTTTCTGGTGGTTGTAATGTGCAGTTTGCACAAAACCCCGAAACGGAAGAACTGATTGCGGTAGAGATCAATCCCCGCGTAAGCCGTTCTTCTGCCCTCGCCTCTAAAGCCACAGGTTACCCGATTGCCAAAATCGCCGCCAAACTGGCCATTGGTTATTCGCTGGATGAGTTGAAGAACCAGATCACCAAAACCACTTCGGCTTATTTTGAGCCGGCACTGGATTATGTGATTGTAAAAGTGCCCCGCTGGAACTTTGATAAGTTCAAAGGTGCCAACGATACCCTGGGACTGCAGATGAAAAGTGTGGGTGAGGTAATGGCCATCGGCAGAAGTTTTACCGAAGCCATTCAGAAAGCCTGCCAGAGCTTAGAGAACGAAGCCATTGGTCTGGGTTATTACGGCAAAAGCCTGATGAAGAGCGAGGAACTGGTAGAATATATCAAAACCCCGAAATGGGACCGCATTTTCCGTATCAAAGATGCGCTGATGCAGGGCTCTACCGTTAAATCCATTGCACAGGCCACCCGTATAGACCGCTGGTTTATTTACCAGATCCAGCAGTTATGTACCATCGAAAAAGAGATGGCACAGTATTCATTGGATACCCTGCCCACCGAGCTGTTGAAAGAAGCCAAGAAAAACGGGTTCGGCGATGCCCAGATTGCCCGCATTCTGCATGGGGATTGTACCGATGAACAGGTATATCAAAAAAGAAAATCGCTCGGTATTACCCGTGTTTACAAAATGGTAGACACCTGTGCCGCCGAGTTCGAGGCCAAAACTCCTTATTTCTACAGCACTTTCGAAGGATAATCGCTTTAGTGAATGGGCAATGGTGAATGGTGAATACCCATTACCTATTGCCCATTCACCATTCACCATTGCCTACTTTTCCTTTACTTTGCACCACTAACAAAATCACTGTATGAAACTGAAAGACATCCAGGTACTGAATGAAAAAGAAACCCGGGGCGGTTTTGGCGAAGGCATGTATGAAATTGGTAAAGAGAATGAGAATGTGGTGGTATTGACTGCCGACCTTGCCGGTTCTTTGAAACTCGGACCTTTTATCAAGGATTTCCCCAACCGTTTTGTACAGGTAGGTATTGCAGAAGCCAATATGATCGGTATTGCTGCCGGTATGACCATTGGCGGTAAAATTCCTTATACCACTACTTTTGCCAACTTCAGCACCGGTCGTGTGTACGACCAGATCCGCCAGAGTGTGGCTTACAGCGATAAGAATGTAAAGATCTGCGCCTCTCACGCGGGTTTAACTCTCGGCGAAGATGGTGCTACCCACCAGATCCTGGAAGATATCGGACTGATGAAAATGCTGCCCGGTATGACCGTGATCGTTCCCTGCGATTTTAACCAGACCAAAGCTGCTACCAAAGCCATTGCAGCACACCATGGCCCGGTATACTTACGTTTCGGTCGCCCCAAATGGCCCAATTTTACCAAAGAAGATGGCAGTGATTTTGTAATCGGTAAGGCACAGCAACTGAGCGAAGGAACCGATGTAACTATTTTTGCCTGTGGACATATGGTATGGAAAGCCATTGAAGCAGGAAGAATCTTAGAAGAAAAAGGCATCAGCGTAGAACTGATTAACCTGCATACCATTAAACCACTGGACGAAGCAGCGATCATTGCTTCTCTTAGCAAAACCAAATGTGCCGTAACCGTTGAAGAGCATAATGTGATCGGTGGAATGGGTGATGCCGTTGCACAGGTGGCTGCCAGACATATTCCGGTTCCGATCGAATACATTGGTACTAATGATACATTTGGCGAGAGTGGTAAACCTACCGAACTTTTAACCAAGTATGGTCTGGATACACCGTTTATCGTAGCAGCTGCAGAGAAAGCGATGGCGAGAAAAAAATAAATGGTAATACAAAGAATCTTATAGTAACCGCAGCCTTCAGCTGCGGTTTTTTATTTCCTACTTTTAGTATCTTAGTTAAACGCGGAAAACAGACTATTACCTGCAAACGACAACCCTATGAATCCCATCAAAATATCGAGTGCCCAATTCGAGCATAAAAATGCAGACAAGCATTATAACCTGTCGGTGATAGAAAAACTGACAAAAAAAGCGGCAGCGGAAGGTTCGCAGGTAATTGCCTTTCATGAATGTTCCATTACGGGATACACTTTTGCCAGGCATTTATCCAAAGAACAGATGCTGGCCGTAGCAGAGCTTATTCCGGATGGAGAAAGTATTCAAAGACTTACCAGCATCGCCCGGGAAAACAATATGGTAGTGCTGGCTGGACTTTTTGAAAAAGACAGCCAGGATCGTTTATTCAAAACCTATGTATGTGTAGACAAAAATGGATTGGTAGCTAAATTCAGAAAACTGCATCCATTTATCAACCCGCATCTGACAGCAGGTGATAGTTATTGTGTGTTTGATTTACTGGGGTGGAAATGTGGTATCCTCATCTGTTACGATAACAATATTATCGAGAATGTGAGAGCAACCAAATTACTGGGTGCCGATATCATTTTTATGCCGCATGTTACCATGTGTACCCCTTCTAGCAGGCCCGGGGCCGGTTTTGTGGATCCCCAACTTTGGGAAAACCGGGAAGCAGATCCCACTTCGTTGCGTATGGAATTTGACGGAATGAAAGGAAGGGCATGGCTGATGAAATGGTTACCCGCCAGAGCTTATGATAATGCCATTTATGCCATCTTCTCTAATCCGATCGGCATGGATGATGATCAGTTAAAAAACGGATGTTCGATGATCCTTGATCCCTTTGGTGATATACTGGCCGAGTGCCGGACTTTTGAAGACAGTTTTGTTACGGCTACCCTCACACCCGAAAAACTTTCCATGGCCGGAGGAACCCGTTACCTGAAAGCCCGCCGGCCCGATCTGTATCGGGATATCATCGGGCAGGATCACCAAGCGGAACAGAAAGTGGTTTGGTTACATACGGCAGAAAAAAAAGGTTAATGCTGTAATGCAATAATATGATCAAGGCCGAAAGACCCCGTTTTTAGAAATAATAGTTACATGAAAAAAATAGTTTTCATACTAACCATTCTTTTGACCGTGTTTAATGTATCCGGTCAAACAGTTTATTCCGGGTTCATTGATAAATATCCAATTGAATTAGTTGCAGACATTTCCAATGGAGGACCGACAAAAGCTATCTATGGTATATACAGTTACTCGGATCAGGATGATCCCATTATCATTGACGGAGTTTTACAGAAGGGGAAAGCAATTTTTTATGAAAAGGATAAAAATTACAAAAACAGGGCATTGCTGAGCTTTGAAAATTTTGATACTCATAGTGCGAGTTTAGAAGGAACCTGGACCGATCTACGTAAAAACCGGAAACTAAAAATAAGTCTGGCAAAATCATTTGATATTAATTATGGCGATAGTGTTGAATGGACAGACAGGGAAATACTCCAGGCGGCTGCGTTGGATAACCAATATTTTAAGCTCATTGTCTCAAAAGTAAAAGGCAGATTTTATCCAAGTGTTACCGGCGTAAAGATATTTGAAAAGAAAACAGATAAGCTGCTGCAGAAAATTGTGATTGAAAGTGAAAGTCTGAGTTTAGACAATATCAGTGTAGGCGATTATAATTTTGACGGTATTAAGGAATTTTCTGTTTTTGAAAACTTCTATGCCGGACCAAACACATCAAGAATTTATTTTCTGTTTGATACTACCAAAAACACCTACTTCAGAAGCGATTTTGCCGGTGTTTCATTAACATTCGATGATAAACAAAAAAATATTTTCGAACTTAATCAATGTTGCGGTGGGCGGCAATATACCACAGCTACCTATAAAGTAGTAAATAACAAAATGGTTCTGATAGAACAGCATTGCTATATATGGAGTGA
The DNA here is from genome assembly GCA_036405675.1 of Sediminibacterium sp. Classification (GTDB taxonomy): domain Bacteria; phylum Bacteroidota; class Bacteroidia; order Chitinophagales; family Chitinophagaceae; genus Sediminibacterium. The sequence continues at coordinate 45,631 of DASWXD010000124.1, read as the reverse complement.
AGAGAAGAAAAAAATGATCGAACGAAAAATGCAGGACTGCGAATAAACCCGCGTTAACCGCTACACTTTCGTTTACGTGGTATCTCTTTCATCTCTGACCCATTTGCAATTTATTTTTTTACGTACCCGCAATATTCAGCAGAACCAAGGCTTATGCTTAGATATTTCTATATTTGAATCGAAAATTTATCTATGATCCAGACCGAACGTCTCCGCTTACATCCCCTCACCCATGATCTGTTACAGAAATACCTCCGTGCCGATCATTCGCTGGAGGAAGCGTTACAGGTAGCCCCCATAGAACTGGTGATCTCTCCCGAACTGAAAGAAGCCATTGAACAGGCTTTTCTTCCGAACACCGCTAACCCGGAAAAAAATTACCTGTTCTGTACGCTATGGACCATCATACTGAAAGCAGAAAACCGTATGGTAGCCGACCTCTGCATCGTAGACGAGCCCAATGAAAATGGCGAGATCGAAATAGGCTATGGCACTTACGCGGCTGAGCAGGGAAAAGGGTATATGACAGAAGCTGTTGGTGGCATCATACAATGGGCCCAACAACAGCCTGCTGTAAAAACCATTGTGGCCGGTACAGATAAAACGAATATCGCTTCCTATACCATCCTGCAGAAAAACGGTTTTGTACAATCAGGTGAAACAGAAACCGGTTTTACCTGGCGGTTAGAGATCAACTGATCTGTCTCATAACTTTTCAGTCATCCGCGATCTCACAAAAAATATCCGACAGCTCCACCGGTTGGCTGAAGAAGGGGGAATGACTGGTAGCCATGCTATACACTTTTTTACAGGGAGTTTCCGTATACATTTTTCGCTGGATAAAAGGCGTTACGGCCCTGTCTTCTGTACATTCAATATAGTAGCGGGGTACACTCCCGAAATTTTCTTCCGTTAACTGCAAAGGCGTAACTCCGGAAATCACCGGCTCATGGCTCAATAACAACTTAGCCAGCTGCGTAATGTTTTCATCACAATCGTGGTACAATCCTTCTTTATAAATTTCGGGCTGTAAAGTAGAAGAGCCGGTGGCTTCGTGCAGGGTTACATAGGGTTTTAATACACCTTCCGTATCCTGAATAGAATATTCCCTTTGTGTTTTACCATCGGGTATGAGATAGGCTGCGAGATAAATTAATTTTTCGATTTTCCCGGGGCGGTATTCTGCCGCCTGCGAAATCATGATCCCGTTTTTGCTATGCCCTACCAGGATCACTTTCCCATCAATACTATCTATCAGGCTGCAGATTTTTTCTACACCGGTTTTCAGCGTCACCTCTTCTATCGGGGTTTTATCCCTGCCCATACCCGGCAGATCGATGGCTAATACCTTATGTCCTCTTTTTTCCAGAATAGGTGCAACCCTGTGCCAGTTCCAGGCGCTATGCCAGGAACCATGTACCAAAATAAATGTTTTCATGTAGATTGATTTGTACGGCAAAACTGCTACACCCTATCCTTACACGCAACCCGATACTTGCTTTCTTAGTGATTGGTTTTGGCAGCTTCCCATCCAATGATGGCTGTTTTACGGTTGATGCCCCACATATAACCACCCAGCATGCCGGTAGATTGTATCACCCGGTGACAGGGGATCAGAAAAGCAACGGGATTACTTCCGATAGCCGTACCTACCGCTCTGGAAGCCCGGGGTTTCTGTATTTTTTCTGCAATGGTTCCATACGTGGTCAACTGTCCCTCCGGAATCTGCAGCAAGGTTTCCCAAACCTTCAGTTGAAAATCGGTTCCTTTTACATGTAGTTTGATCTGGTCCAGCTTTTTCCAGTCCTGGGTAAATATGTACAGCGCATTCTGCTGAATAATATCTGTGATCTGCCTGAACACTGCACGGGGAAATTGCGCCTGCAAGAGTTGAAAAGCGGCCGTTTCTTCCTCCGCAAATGCCATATAACAAATACCCCGGTGTGTAGATGCCACAATGATATTTCCAAACGGTGTTTCTGCATAACTGTAATTGACCGAAAGATTTTCACCGCCGTTTTTAAATTCGCCTGGTGTCATGCCTTCAATTTTCACAAACAGATCATGCAGGCGGCCGGTGCCTGATAAGCCGGTATCGTATGCTGCATCAAATACGGTAGCTTCCTGGTTGCGGAGAATATTTTTAGCATAAGCTACGCTGGTATACTGTAAAAATTTCTTCGGACTAACACCCGCCCAGTCTTTAAAGAGCCGTTGAAAATGAAAAGGACTCAGGTGTATTTTAGCCGCCACTTCATCCAGATCAGGTTGTGATTTGAAGTTGAGACGGATATAGTCAATCGCTTCTGCGATCCTGTTATAGTTGAGTTCCTGCTGGCCGTTCATGGTATACGTTTATAAAGCAAAACTATTGAGCCTTCCGTTATCCCCAAACCCGGAACTTGCTGTCTTCTCTTTCACCGGTATAATCATTCCCTGTTGAGGAGAGCCATTTGGCAGAGAAATAGCCTGACAAGTTTTACATTTAATCTCAGAAATCATTGCCATGCTGAAAAAAGTCCTGCCCCTTGTATGCCTTCTCTGCTACCAATCTCTGTTTGCGCAGCAAAATACGCTGTACAATCCATCCATCGATGTACAGCATTATGTTTTTCAGGCTCAGGTATCAGATGCCAACGATAGCCTGATAGGTAAAACATTGATCACCGTTCGTTTTACAGAAAAAGTAAAGACAGTTTTTTTTGACCTTGCCAATGTGAATGATACCGGAAGAGGGATGGTCATAACCGCTATCAAAGAGAAGGGCAAACCACTCGCGTTTACCCATCAGAAAGATCTGGTGCATATCACACTTGCAGATTCTGCAGCAGTAGGGTCGGTCAGTACGTATACCATTGAATACAAGGGTATTCCTGCCGATGGACTGATCATCAGCAAAAACAAATTCGGCCGGCGAACTTTCTTCAGCGATCATTGGCCCAACCGCGCCCGTTACTGGTTGCCCTGTAAAGATCATTTATCCGATAAAGCTTCTGTTGAATTTGTGATTACCGCACCCGATCATTACAAAGTGGTGTCCAACGGTGTAAGAACAAAAGAAATACAGCTGCCGCAGCACTTACGCAGAACCCATTGGATAGAAACCGTTGCGCTGCCTACCAAAGTGATGGCAGTGGGTATTGCCGATTTTGCCATCACAGAGGCCGGGGAAGTAAGCGGTATTCCTGTTGCCAGCTGGGTATATCCCGAAAACAGAGAACAGGCGTTTTATGATTATGCGCAGGCTACAGAGATTCTTCCTTTTTTCATACAAAGAGTGGGTGCCTATCCGTATCACAAACTGGCCAATGTACAGTCGAAAACCATTTTCGGTGGTATGGAAAATGCCGGTGCGATTTTTTATGCAGAAAATACCATCACCGGTAAAAAACAGATGGAAGAACTGCTGACGCACGAGATAGCCCACCAATGGTTCGGCAACAGTGCCACCGAAACAGACTGGCCGCATCTCTGGCTCAGCGAAGGTTTTGCTACGGCCATGACACACTTGTATATGGAGTACAGACACGGGAAAGACACATTGATCAGCCGTTTACAAAAAGACAGGGATACTGTACTGGCTTTCACCAAAATAAAAAAAACGGGGGTGGTAGATATTAGAGGGCGAACGAATCCCATGGCCATGTTGAATGCACATTCCTATCAGAAAGGCGGATGGGTATTACTGATGTTACGTAATGAAGTAGGGGATACTCTTTTCTGGAAAGCTATAAGAAGCTATTATGCTGCCTACAATGGCAGGAATGCTTCTACAAAAGATCTGAGGAAAGTGTTTGAATCTGTTTCCGGTAAAAACCTGCAGCAATTCTTTACGCAGTGGCTCTATATGCCAGAAAATCCTGATTTGCAGATCAGCTGGCAATATAATGCATCGTTGAAACAGATAGATCTCAGTATCACCCAGCTAACAGAAACAAAGTTCTCCTTTGCACTGGAATTAGATTATATAGATGGTCAAGGAAAGAAAACACGTACAAAAATTCCGGTTAATCAGCGAAAAGTCATGGTTCCTATTCCTGTACAAAGCCGCCCCGTACAAATAGTAGTCGATCCCGATTGCCGGTTATTGGCAGAAATAGCGGTGAAAGAAATCAAATAAATACTGCCGGAAAATTCATCACGGTGCTAACCGCACCATATGCCATTTATTACCCAGTTGATGTACATATTTCACCCGGTCGTGCAGCCGGCTGCTCCGGCCCTGCCAGAATTCAATGTTGGCCGGCTTCACTACATACCCTCCCCAATGTTCGGGGCGCGGTATAATACCATCGCTGAATTTTTTTTCCAGTTCTTTCACATTGCTTTCTATCACGTCGCGGTTATCAATCACGGTACTCTGCGGCGATGCCCAGGCACCGATACGGCTTCCTGCGGGACGGGATTGAAAATAATCTTCGCTTTCTTTTTCCGGGATCCGCTCTACCATCCCTTCAATACGCACCTGGCGCTCCAGTTCTTTCCAGAAAAAAACAAGCGAAGCGCGTGGATTCTGTTCCATCTCCCTTCCCTTATGGCTATGGTAATTGGTAAAAAAGATAAAACCGCGTTCATCAAACCCTTTTAATAACACAATTCTGGCAGAAGGTAATCCACCCAATGTGGCCGTAGCCAGTGTCATGGCATTCACTTCATCTATCTCACTCCTGATGGCATCGTCCCACCAGCGGGCAAACTGCTCCATGGGATTATCGGCCATATCAGCTTCGTTCAGGGCATGCATCATATAATCTCTCCGGATATCAGCAATAGATTTACTCATAATCTTTGATTAAGGATACAAAGGTAACAAGAGAAGTAAGGAATTGGTATGATAAAAATCAGGCGGGAATGAATTCAAAATGAAAAAGTCAAAAGTCAAAAACAGAACGATGTCCCATTTTTGACTTTTGATTTTTGACTTTTCACTTATTCAGTGATCTCAATATGTTTGGCCCTATGTGTGCCGGAAATAAAGCTGTATACCGCAGGAATTACCAGCAAGGTAAGTACCAGCGAGAACAGGATACCGCCTACCACTACAATACCCAGTGGTACCCGGCTGGTAGCCGCAGCACCCAGGCTCAGGGCAATAGGCAAAGCCCCTAATGAAGTAGCGAGGCTGGTCATCAGGATAGGACGTAAACGTTGGGTAGCCGCTTCGATTACCGCTGCGCGTTTGTGTAAGCCGAATTTCCGTTTCTGGTTGGCAAACTCCACAATCAGGATCCCGTTTTTCGTCACCAACCCGATCAGCATAATCATACCAATCTCCGAGAAAATGTTCAGGGTCTGGTCAAACAGATACAAACTCAGCAAAGCCCCGGCCAATGCCAGTGGTACGGTTAACATGATGATCAATGGATCGAGGAAACTCTCGAACTGAGCCGCCAGTACCAGGTAAATCAGTAATAGTGCCAATATAAAGGCAAACACAATATTGGAAGAACTTTCCGCGTAATCTCTCGATGGACCGTTCAGCGAAGTCTGAAAAGATTCATCCAGCAGTTTATTACCGATCTCGTTCATGGCTTTGATACCATCCCCGATGGTTTTACCCTCGGCCAGCGAAGCAGAAATAGTGGCCGCTTTGTAACGGTTAAAGTGATACAGGGTGGCCGGATTACTGCTTTCTTCCATTTTAACCACCGCGTCCAGCGGAATATAATCTCCGCGATTGTTTCTTACATAAAGGTTACTGATATCATTCGGGTTATTCCGATCTTCTCTCTCTACCTGTGCAACCACCGAATACTGAAAACCATTCATGATAAAATAAGCCAGTCTTCCACCACTGAAAGCAGACTGCAGGCTGGCCACCACATCGGCTGTTGACAAACCGAGATCCTTGGCTTTCATTCTGTCGATGGTTAACTGCACTTCCGGTTTATTGAACTTGATGTTTACATCCACATTGGCAAAGGTTTTATTCTTCCGCGCTTCATCCAGGAATTTAGGGATCACTTCTTTCAATTTGGCAAGATCCTGGTTCTGTAATATAAACTGAACAGGTAAAGAACCTCTCGAACCAAAACCTACCGCTATTGTCTGTTCCTGAATGGCAAACACCCTTACCTCATTAAAACGAGCCAGTTTTTTCTGCAGGTCGTTGGCAATTTCGTTCTGGCTTCTTTTTCTTTTATCCGGTGTTACCAGCGCTACCCTCGGTGATGCCGAGTTGGCAGCGCCACCCGGACCAAAACCACCCGGTGTACGTGCCTGTACAAAATCATTTTCCGGAACAGAATCAATCAGGAAATTGGAGATATTATCCGAGATCCTTTGCATGGCGTTATAACTGGTTCCCTCTGGTGCCGTTACGGTAAAACGGATACTGCTTCTGTCTTCCAGCGGCGCAATCTCGCTTTGCAGCGTGCCCATCACAAACACAATAATACCCACACAGGCCAGTACAATCACCCATGCCATCCAGCGTACATTCATGAAAGCAGTGAGTAAACGTTTATACCCGCTTTCCATCCCTACAAAGAAGGGTTCTGTTTTTTTATAGAACCAGCCCTCGTGTGCTTTTTCTGAACTCAGGTACACATTCAGTACCGGTGTAATCGTGAGCGATACAAAGGCCGAGATCAATACCGCCACCGCCAGGGTTACCCCAAATTCGCGGAACAGCCTTCCCACAAAACCTTCGAGGAAGATTACCGGAAGAAATACAACTGCCAGTGTAATAGAGGTAGATATAACTGCAAAAAAGATCTCTTTACTTCCTTCCAGTGCCGCTTTGCGGATGGGGAGCCCTTCTTCCAGTTTCCGGAAGATATTCTCCGTTACCACAATTCCATCGTCTACCACCAGTCCGGTTGCCAGTACAATACCCAGCAAAGTGAGGATATTGATGGAGAAACCGGCGATATACATGATGAAAAAAGTAGCGATCAGCGAGATAGGAATATCGATCAGCGGACGTAAAGCAATCAGCCAGTTCCGGAAAAAGAGGAAGATTACCAATACCACCAGGCTGAACGAAATGATCATCGTTTCCTTTACCTCTTCCAGCGATTTTCGGATATTGATGGTATTATCAAGGATCACTTTCAGTTCAATATCCGATTTATTGGCCTTGATAATCTGGTCGAGTCTTTTATTGAACTCATCAGCAATCTGTACATTGTTCGCACCAGGCTGAGGTACTATGGCCAGACCCACTGCATTTACCCCGTTTATTTTCCAGGATTGTTCCAGTTGCTCGGGGGCCAGTTCCACTTTAGCTACATCACCCAGGCGAATGATACCACTGGCATCTTCCCGGATAATCAGGTCGCGGAACTGTTGCTCGTTACGCAATCTTCCCAACGGACGAATGATCAGTTCGGTACTATTACCATAAATCTTACCCGGAGGTAATTCAATATTTTCTGTGTTGATGGCCGCTCTGATATCTGTGAAAGCTACATTGTGGGCATTCATTCTGTCGGGGTTCAGCCAGATCCGCATCGCGTATCTTTTCTGCCCGAAAATATTTACAGCACTTACATCTTTGATGGTTTGCAACTGTTGCTGTAACACATTCTCAGCATAATCACTCAGCTCCATCAAACTCTTGGTACGGCTCTGCACGGACAGTACCATGATAAAATCACCACTCGCATCTGCTTTGGAAACAATGGGTGGTGCATCAATATCCTGTGGTAAACTCCGTTGTGCCTGTCCTACTTTATCGCGCACATCACTGGCAGCTGCTTCCAGGTCAACCCCCAGGTTAAACTCAACCGTAATATTACTGCTACCCAGCGAGCTGGAAGATGAGATAGAGCGAATACCCGGAATACCATTTACCTGTTTCTCCAGTGGTTCGGTAATCTGGCTTTCAATGATATCAGCATTGGCTCCTACATAACTGGTACTGATAGAAATAATGGGTGGATCAATAGCGGGATAATCACGCACAGCCAGGAAACTGAAACCCACCAATCCAAACAGGATGATCAGCAGGTTCATGACGGTAGCCAGTACCGGCCGTTTTAACGATAGTTCGGAAATATTCATAGCTGAGAGGCTGTTCTGTTTTGAGAGATCAATGAATCAGGATCAGAAATCCGCAATGCAGCGGATCCTTTAATTAAGTAACTGTTCCAATTGTTTAACGCTTTTTACTTTCAGCGTTGATTTGGGTCGGGCAAACAACAAACCGGTTACCACCACAGAATCTCCCGGTTCAAGACCTTTTAATACCTCTACGGTAGCAGCCTGCCTGTTTCCTGTTTCGATGTTGACAAAAGAAGCTTTTCCATTCTTTACCAGTACCACCTGTTTATTCTTATCATCCGGAATAATGGCATTGGATGGGATCAGGATGGTTTTTTTATCGCGGCTGGCCGACAGGAACACTTTTACATAGGCACCGGGATTTACCTGGTTATCCTGCAGCATGGCCCGCACTTTCAGGTTACGCGTTGCCTGGTTTACCTGTGGTTCAATAGCCACTACGGTTGCTTTTTTGATCGTTTTATTTGTGGCATCAATCTGCACATCCACCACATTGCCTTTACGGATCATTTTACCATACTCTTCGGGTAAAGTAAAGTCGATCTTGATCTTATCTACCTGCTGGATAGTGGCTATAATGGTAGCAGCCGTAACATAGGCCCCCGGACTCACCTGGCGCAACCCTACTACACCACTGAAAGGTGCTTTAATGACAGTTTTGTCTATGAGCGACTGGGTATAGGCCATATCGGCCTTATAACTGTTCACGGCATTCTGGGCCAGATCATAATCGGCCTGGTTAACCCCGTTAATAGCCAGCAGTTTACGCAAACGGTCTTCGGTTTTCACCGCCATTTCCAGTAATACTTTGGTTTTATTCAGCTGTGCCTGCAGATCGGCATCGTTTACACGGGCTACCAGTGCACCCTGCTGAATACGCGATCCTTCCGGAACGTTGAGGTAAGTAAGCCGGCCACTCACTTCCGGATGCAGCTCTACATACTCATTAGCCACTACGGTACCATTGGCTTCAACGGCGTTGGAAACGGTTTGCGGAGTGGCAATAATCACATCCACCGATACAGCCTGGTTGGAATTATTTTGTTTAGGGGCATCCTCTTTTTTGCTCTTACAGGCAGAAACCAGGAATAAACCAAGCGAAAGGATATAGAAATGTCTCAAAATCATATAATTTAAGGGCCGTTAAAGATAAAAACAATTTATATCTGACTGCAGTTTATCTATGAATGGTTAAGCAGCCAAAATAATTCGGTTGAATCTCTGAAATGATCGGTTTGCAGTGTAAATTCATTACCGGAACAGCTCATTCCATATTGTTGACCCTTATTTGCCTGCCATGTACCTGCTTAGCCGCTCCCATCCCGCTAAAAGAGCTTTTATTACCGGTGCCGCTTCCGGCCTGGGAAAAGCATTTTGTATAGAACTGGCCAAAGACGGCTGGAACCTCGGTATGGCTGATATCAATGTAAAAGAACTGGAAACCGCCGCAGCAGAGATCAACGCCTTTGGCGGAAAAACATGGCAATACCCGCTCGACGTATCTGACAAAGAACAATATGCCAAAGTGGCCCAGGCTTTTCTGGCCGATGCCGGTGGCATTGACCTCCTGTTTAACAATGCCGGCGTGGGCGATGGCGGAGCTTTTGAGGAGTATGGACTGGAAAACTATGAGTGGATGGTGGGTATTAACCAGATGGGGGTAGTATATGGCTGCCATTATTTTATCCCGGCGATGAAAAAACAGCGGTCCGGGCATATTCTCAATACCGCCAGTGCCGCGGCCATCGGTTGTGCACCCACCATGGGGGCCTATAATATGACCAAAGCCGCCGTAGTAGCCATCAGCGAAACCCTGTATGGCGAACTGATGGACCATAATATCCAGGTATCCTGTATCCAACCCACTTATTTCAGAACCAATGTGGTGCAGTATGCCCGCGGTGGTGAACTTGTAAAAAAAGCTACGCAGCTGTTCATTGAAAAATCCGGACTGGAAGCCGATACCGTGGCCCAGGAAATACTGAACCGTGCGGGCAAAAAAGAACTCTATATCATCCTGCCGGAAGCTGCCAGAAAAATGTGGCTTTTCAAAAGACTGGCCCCCACCTGGTTCAGAAAAAAAGTAAAGGAACAGTTTATGGCTGCTATGAGCAAAGCCATGCGCAGAAAATAACCTTAGTGCAAACTCTCTTATATGACAGCCAACCAGCTATTCAGTCTCGAAGGAAAAGTGGCCCTTATCACCGGCGCCAGTAAAGGTATTGGCGAAGCCATTGCCCGGATCTATGCGGCTTGTGGTGCCAAAGTGGTCATCAACTCGCGCAAACAGGAAGAATTAGACAAGGTAACCGCTGATATCAACGCAGCGGGCGGTATGTGTACCGGTATTGCCGCTAATGCAGGCGAGATCCCTGCCTGTAAAGAACTGGTAGAAAAAACGGTGGCACTTTACGGTGGCATTGATATACTGGTCAACAATGCCGCTTCCAACCCGGTATACGGACCCATAGTAAACTGTGAAGAATGGGCATTCGATAAGATCATGAACGTAAATGTGAAAGCGCCGTTTGAACTGGGCAAACTGGTGTACCCGATCATGAAAGAACGGGGTGGTGGCAGCGTGATCAATATCAGTTCCATTGCCGGCCTCACCCCCGATCCCGGACTGGGTATATATTCTGTATCTAAAGCAGCATTAAACATGCTTACCAAAGTAACTGCCAAAGAATGGGGGGCAGATGGTATCCGGGTAAATGCGATTTGTCCGGGACTGATCAAAACAAAATTCTCCGAAGCCCTCTGGCAGAACGAGAAATGGCTAAACCATTTTGTAAAACAACTCCCGATTGCCCGCATGGGAACCGTGGAAGAAATTGCCGGACTGGCCCTCTTCCTTGCTTCTGATGCTTCGGGTTATTGCACGGGCACCCTGTTTACAGCAGACGGTGGCGTAACTATCTAACCCCCTCTGCGAAACTCTGCCTCTCTGTTCTCTGCGGTGAAAAATATTGTCAGAGTAGCAGCCCAACTAATTAAATATATTGTATGGAATCCGTATTTGCCACCGACCGCCTCAAAGAACTCTTACCCAAAGTAAAAGCCTTTGTAAAAGAAGAATTGATCCCGCTTGAGAAAGAACATACTACCCGTCCTTTCAAACAAACCGAAAAAATCCTCGCTGAAAAAAGAGAGAAAGTGAAAGCACTCGGGCTCTGGAATTTGCATCTGCCCAAAGCAGAAGGCGGCCAGGGTCTAACACTCTGCGAGTTCGGACAGGTAAGTGAAGTACTATCGCTGGCACCTTACTACGGGCAATACACTTTCAACTGCCAGGCACCCGATATCGGTAATACAGAACTCATCAGCAAATTTGCATCGGAGGAGATCAAACAAAAATTTCTACACCCTTTACTGGAAGGAAAGATCCGCAGTTGTTTCTCCATGACGGAACCGGAATTTGCCGGCTCCAATCCTACACGTCTGGCCACAACGGCCGTAAGAGAGGGAGATGAATATGTGATCAACGGACATAAGTGGTTTACTTCTTCCGCCGATGGTGCTGCATTTGCAGTGGTGATGGCCGTAACCAACCCCGAAGCCAAACCCCATGAGCGGGCCAGCATGATCATCGTACCCACCGATAATCCGGGATTTCAGTTCGTTCGCAATATTCCCGTTTTTGGCGAAACAGGCGAGGGCTGGGCCAGTCATGCAGAGATCAATTATGTAAACTGCCGCGTACCTGTAACCAACCTGATTGGGCAGGAAGGAATGGGATTCCGTTTGGCCCAGGAGCGCCTCGGACCAGGTCGCATACACCATTGCATGCGCTGGATCGGCATTGCCGAAAAAGCATTTGACCTGATGTGCCAACGCGCCGCCACCCGCGAGCTGGAAGAAGGCGTGATGCTGGGCGAAAAACAATTTATCCAGGGTTTTATTGCCGAGAGCCGGGTAGAAATTGATGCGGCCCGATTACTGGTATTACGCACCGCTTACAATATTGATCAGGTAGGTGCCAAAGCCGTGCGCGACCAGGTATCGGGTATCAAATTTTATGTGGCCAATATGGTTTTGAAAGTACTCGACAGGTCCATACAGGTACATGGCGGTATGGGATTAACCGATGAAACCATGCTGGCCAATCTGTACCAGCACGAACGCGGCGCCCGCATCTGGGATGGCGCCGACGAAGTGCATAAACAAAGTATGGCATTGAATATTTTGAAATCCTATGGACTGGATATCCGGAAAAAGAGATGAGCAGTTTTGTAGTAAGAATTTTTTTCAACACAGAGTAACAGAGATGCACAGAGAAATCATTTATGACCATGAGTAGTAACCCAACACCCGCCGGGCAGGAACAGGAACTGGATCTGTCCGCATTGAACAACTACCTGCAACAACAGTGGACATCGGTTGGTGAAGTCATTAGCTGCACCCGTTTTACCGGCGGTTATTCTAATCTTACCTACCAGTTGCAGACAGCCGGTAAGGAATATGTGTTACGCATGCCACCGCATGGTGCCAATATCAAATCAGCACATGATATGGGGCGTGAGTTCCGGGTGCTGCAGGCATTAAAACCACATTATCCCAAAGTTCCTGCACCCCTTCATTATTGCGAATCGGCAGACATTATTGGCGAACCATTTTATATCATGGAAAAACTGGATGGTATCATTCTTCGCGCACACAATGCCCCCAGAATGAATATCGCACCGGAAACATTCAGGAATTTATCTGCCGCACTGATCGATAACCTGGTGGCATTGCATGCGCTGGATATACACACTACCGGACTGATACAACTGGGCAAACCGGATGGTTATGTACAAAGGCAGGTAGCGGGTTGGATCAAAAGATATTATGCAGCCGAAACAGACAAGATCCCTTCTATGGATGCCGTGGCAAGCTGGTTACAGCAACAACAACCGCCCGCGCAGGCACCGGCTTTTCTGCACAATGATTATAAATATGACAATGTAATTCTCAATCCCGCAAACCTTTCAGCGATTGTAGGCGTGCTCGACTGGGAAATGGCCACTGTAGGGGATCCTTTGATGGACCTCGGTGCCAGTCTTGCGTATTGGTTCGAGGCAGGCGAGGAAGATGTATTCAAAAGCTATAATCTTACCTGGTTACCCGGCAACTTTTCGCGCAGGGAAGTGATAGCGCACTATGCGCTTAAAAGTGGAAGAGATCTTTCGCATATCGCTTTCTACTATGCCTTCGGTCTCTTTAAAAATGCCGTTATCGCGCAGCAGATCTATCACCGCTGGAAACAGGGCCACAGCAGCGACGCCCGTTTTGGCGCCTTATTACCTATGATACAATTATTGGGAAAAAAAGCAGCAGATGCGATAGAAAAAGAAAGCCCGTAAAAAATCTGTGCTCCTCTGTTCCTCCGTGTCTCTGTGTTGAAAATTAAAATAAATGTTGTCGGGTAATTGGGCAAGACTGGTATTCGTTAACACAGAGCCCCAGAGATACAGAGATGCACAGAGAAGAACAGCTGGTTTCGCCAAACACTAGCACTTCGATATTCGTTATTCCCTGTTCGATATTCGGCATTCCCTATTCCTCTCTCCTCCGCAAAGCCCCCCTGGGCACATTCTTCGACGCTTTATACTGTTCAAAACTCTGCTGGATATAATACCCCAGTTCCAGATCGTTCAGCAGTTGCACTACTTCATAATCGGGCCGGTAGCGAACCATAAAGGTATCCAGCTCGGGCGATGTTAGTTTAGTGATCTTACGAACAAACTGTTTACTAAACCGGTTGTTCACGTATTTCTCCTGTTCCTGGTCAAGCAGGCGCTTCTGCAAACTCAGAATACTGCGGTTCCGTTTTACACGGAACATATTGATGATCTCATCCAGATCAAATCCCACCGTTAAGCCACCGGGATTATAGGTTGGATTATTGCTCAGTCTCAAGCCGGGTTTTTTGAAGTCGAAGATCTTGGCGTAATCTTTCCTGTTCTGCAGAGAGTCGAACTTATAATAGCTGTTACGCACTTTTACTTCCGGCAGTTCAAAACTGCGGATATGGATCATCACATTAAAATTATCAAGGTTGGTAATGGTATCCACCGGATATTTCATGGTGGTTTTACCGATCAGCGAGAACCAGATAGAATCTCTGGCAGGCACCGTAATGGTATACTTACCCAGCGAATCTGTAATCGTTCCTCTACCGGATGAACTCAGCACACCTACTGCTTCTAATGGCCGGCGGGCAGAAATATCGTACACCGTTCCGCTGATGGTAACTACCTGGGCACGGGCCTCAGTTAGAAAACATACAGACAATACCAGCAGCAGAATGGGTAGCCTTTTTCTCAAATCCATCATTTAGGCTGTAATATTAAAGCAGCCGCGGCAGAGTACAAGAAATGTAAAGGGAATTAACTAGGTTTTTGCAGAATAACAACACATTTCCCCCGATAAAAGACAGCTCCATCCAACAGCGATTAGTGGGACTTACTGTTTAAAACTTCGTATCAATGATATAGGGCAACATGGTGCGCCAGGTGGGCCAGTCGTGGGTAATATCATGCCCCCAGATATCGAGGTCATAATTGATTCCCTTGTTATAGAGCACCCCTGCAAAACGCCTCGACGCTTCCGGATCTTCATAGGCGCCACTGCCGCTGTAAATATGGATATGATGGCTGGCCCTGATTTTTTCCAGATACCAGTGATCGGTAAGGTTGGGTAAATAATGTTCGGGACTGTTATAATATACCTGATCATCAAAAAAGCCCTTGGTATATTCTGTGAGATTATACACCCCACTCATACTGATTACGCCGTTAATAATATCGGGTCTTTTCAGGAAAAGGTTCATGGCATGCAAAGCCCCGAACGAAGCACCACAGGTGTAAATCATGGTTTCCTGGCTGGTGGCATTGCGGATAAAAGGAACCACTTCGTTAAATACATATTCATTGAACTGGTTATGACGGATGGCTTTGTGTTCGGGCACCATCTCATTGTTCATCCAGCTTTCTTTGTTCATACTATCGATGCTGAACACCCGCAGTTTACCTGCTTTGATCAGCGGCGATAAAGCATCTATCAGCTGAAAACGCTCATACTCCAGGTAATCAGCCGCGGCAGTGGGTATCAGTAGTAAGGCAAAACCATAATGTCCGTAAGAAGCAATCGGCATCTCTTTTCCCAGTGCGGGACTGTACCAGGACGTAAGTTCTCTGTTCATTGCGTAAGAATTGGGGAATGAGAAACAACTATAGCATAGGAATGGATACACTCCGATCCTGCATCTACTATTCCGGCTTTCAAAATCTAGTCAATACAATTTTTCTTGATCTCTTTCCACAGATCACGATAGCACTGTGCCGCATAACTGCTGGCAGCAAAGGTTTCGAGCGGCGCTTCATTAATGCCCATTTTTTCTACATCGCTCAGGTAAGGGATATAACTTTTCAGGAAAACCTTGTCTTTGTAAAAGCTGTTCATCACTTCATGGTGCAGGTTTTTTCTGTGATCTACCATGCTGAAGAAACATTTGAGTTTGGAAAGGTCCAATTCATGTTCTTTAAAATATCCCGCTACTGTTTCGTAAGAACGGATGGATAAAGTAGTGGGGATATTGGGCATCAGCACCCAATCGGCCCCAAAGAAAACAGCATCATGTAATATGGAAATTCCGGGCGGGCAATCCAGGATCACTACATCGTAGTCTTTTTTCAGTCCGGCCAGTAAAGAAGAGATCTTCCGCTTCGACTGTTTCATTTCACTCAGCAGCACATCTGCATGGCGTGCAGAAAGATCGGCGGGGATGATGTCGAGATTCTCGTAAGGAGAATGCTGTACGGCATCCAGCAGATCCATTTCGCTGCTGAGCAACTTGCGCGATTCGTTTTTGGTACTCGCTTCGGCACCCAGGTAAAAGGAGGAAGAACCCTGCGGGTCCATATCCCAGATCAGGGTTTTATAGCCTTCTTTGGCAGCTAAATACGCCAGGTTAATTGTGGCGGCGGTTTTACCAACCCCACCTTTCAGGTTATAGAGTGCTAGTGTGACCATACTCTAATATACGGAATTACTGAATCTGACGCGATTTTACGGGTTTTTATCGATCAGCGCAACCGTGCCTTTGTGCCTTGGTGTGCTAAAAAAATCTCACACCAAGGCACAAAGGCGCGGTTACAATCAATAGTTATAGAATAGAAAGCATCACACCAGCCAGCCCATGACCAAACACCCCATCACGATCAGCGGGGCGGGAATTTTATGGCTGCTGAGCAGGAGAAAAGTAACCACCACCACCACCAGATCCCAGATTCCGATGGCCTCGGCCTGGATCAGCGAATTGAGAAAACTGTCTTTGATGAGATAACAGGTGGCACCGGCCATAATGCCTACCACGGCCGCATTAATGCCTTCGAGTGATCGGTATATGACGGCATATCTCTTCAGATTATTCCATACCGGGAAAAAGAACAGAACCAATAAGGCACTCGGCAGAAAAATGGCGATGGCCCCGATTACACAACCCAGCAGCTGCATGCCCGGACCCTGGTCGCGCAGCACCATGCCCCCGGTAAAAGCCCCGATAGAGAATACCGGACCGGGTATGGCCCGCACCATGCCCGAGCCGGTTAAAAAATCGGCCCGGTTCATCCGCAGTACATCTCTTTTGGTTTCCTGTATTCGTTTGGTTTCAGGACGGGTTACATATTGTTCGTACATCAGTGGTATCAATACATCTCCCCCGCCAAAAACCAGACTGCCAAAACGATAAGCATTTTCGAACAGGTTAATCGGTTTGCGGTTCTCCCAGTTTTGTCGGGTGGCTGTTTCAGAAAAATAACCTGCCATCCCAAACAAGGCAAAAAAGATCAGAATATTGCCCCAGCCAATCCGTTTATTCAGGATCTCCTGTTTGGGAATCCTTTTATCGCTGAAATTGGTAGCAATACCCGCCGCCACAATCAAGGCCGGAAATATCCAGGGCGTTTTAAAAGCGAGAAAGGTAGCCACCGTAGCTACCAGCATAATTACCCGGGTAATCGTATTTGTAACCGCTACCCCAAAAATCCGGTAAGCAGAATAGGCTATAAAGCCGATGGCCATGGGTTGTACAAATTTGAATACGCCCACTTTCAGCCCCATATCATCGAAATAATCCAATAGAAAAGAAATGCCACCCATCAAAGTACAGGCAGGCAGAATCCAGATTAATAGGGTAATGATCGCCAGCGGAAGTCCCCCTCTTTTATAGCCGATCAGTGTCAATGTCTGGGTAGAAGAAGCACCCGGCAGTAATTGGCAGAACCCATTGTATTCGATCAGTTCTGTTTCTGTAACATCTTTCCGTTGCTGTACAAAGGTTTTCAGCATCATGCCCATATGTCCTTGCGGACCACCCACCGCCGTAATACTATGCCAGAACACAGCACGCAGAAAGGGGATATGGCGGGTTAAAACCATGGGTTACAGCGGGGTTATGACCGGAAATTAATAAAATTTTAAGGGAGGACCGAAATAAATAACCCGCAGACACCTAAATGAGAACACCCTATACAAAAAAACCGTGCCTTTGTGCCTTGGTGTGAGAATATGTAGCACACCAAGGCGCAAAGGCGCGGTTAGAACAGTTTTATTTCTTCAGGCCGATCTCGCGTAAACGTTCATCCAGGTATTCACCCGCAGTGGCATCCGGATAGGCTTTGGGATGTGTTGCATCAATACAGCTCTCCAGGCAGGCCAGACTCATCTCGCTGCGCGGATGCAGGAAAAATGGCATGGAGAACCGGCTGGTATGCCAGAGTTCTCTCGGCGGATTTACCACGCGGTGCGTAGTACTGCGCAGTTTATTATTGGTGAGGCGCTGCAGCATATCGCCCACATTTACCACGATCTGCTCGGGCAGAGAAGTAACATTTACCCATTCGCCCTGTTTGGTCAGGATTTGTAACCCATCAGCCGAAGCACCTACCAGCAAAGTAATGAGATTGATATCTTCATGCTGTTCTGCACGAATGGCACTTTTGGGTTCGTTGGTAATGGGCGGATAGTGGATACAACGCAGGATAGAATTTCCATTGTGTACATGCGCATCAAAATAATGCTCATCCAGACCCAGGTACAGGGCAATGGCCTGCAGTAAGGACTTCCCGCTCTTTTCAAAATTGCGGTACGCATTAAAGAGAGTTTGATTGAAAGGCCCGATCTCCGCCACAGAAACATTCGCGGGGTATTCTGATTGAATGGGATCATTGTCTTCCACTGTTTGTCCATACTGGAAAAACTCTTTCAAATCCGGGGCCTCACTGCCTTTGGCATGCTCACGGCCAAAACTGGTATAACCACGCTGGCCGGCCAGTCCGCTGATCTCATAATTCAGTTTCTTCTCCAGCGGCAGCGAAAAAAACTGTTGTACATATTCATATTGGTGGGCAATGAGTTCATCGGGCACACCATGGTTTTTAACGGCTACAAAACCCACTTCTTCATAGGCTTTACCGAGCGACTGTACAAAAGCTGCTTTGCGTGTAACATCGCCACTCAGAAAATCAGCCAGATCAACAACTGGAATAGACATACGCATTAGATTTTATCGTGAATAATCAGATCTGTCCGGATCTGCCGCGAAAAGTACAAAACAAGTGTGAGATGAGGTAGTATGTAGATAAGATGGCTTTCTTGGGAAATTTTATCAACTTTAAGCCATGATCCGTCAATACCTCACTTTCCTGCTCCTGATTTCCTGCATCCTGACCAGTTGTTCCAACAAATACCAGAAACTGGCTTCCCGATACCAGTTTACGCATGAAGCGGGTGTACCCGACTATGGCAATCCCGACCATTGGGCGGCATTACCGGGTAAATGGGACCCTTCAGACAGTATCCCCCAACCACTGCGCAGCAGTTATGATCCGGATACAACAGCAGATGTTTTTTTTATTTATCCCACTACCTACACGGATAAACACAAGGCACTGGGATGGAATGCCCCCATCGATAATGCAGAGCTGAATGCCAAAACAGATTATTCCACCATCCTGTTCCAGGCCAGTGTGTTTAATGAAGCCGGGAAAGTATATGCACCCCGTTACCGGCAGGCTAATTATTACGCCTATTTCCCGGTAACTGCCGAAGATAGTCTGCAGGCCTACGCAGCCTTTGAAATGGCTTACCAGGATGTGAAAACCGCTTTTCAATATTTTCTCACGCAGTATAACCATGGCCGTCCGATCGTAATTGCAGCACATAGCCAGGGCACCCAACATGCCAAACGTTTACTGAAAGAATTTTTTGATGGAAAAGACCTCAGCAAACAATTGGTAGCTGCTTATCTGGTGGGTATGCCGCTGGAACCCGATTGGTTTAGCACCATTCAACCCTGTATCACACCCACACAAACAGGCTGTGCCGTTAGCTGGCGTACCCTGCGTGATGGCTATAAACCGACATATGTAGCCAAAGAAAAATTTGTATCCGTCGTTACCAACCCGCTTACCTGGGATAGCAATAAACAGATGGCCGACAGAACGGATAATAAAGGCGGATTATTACTGAACTTCAATAAACTGATCCCTAAAATCACCAATGCCCATGCAACCGAAGGCGTACTCTGGACAGACAAACCTCATTTTTTTGGCAACCTGTTTCTCACCACCAAAAATTACCATGTAGCCGATCTGAATCTTTTTTACCTGAATGTGAGAGAGAATGTGAAACAAAGGGTGCAGGCTTTTAAGCAACTACAGACAAAGTAAATAGCGTTTTTTTCCAACTCCGGAACCGTAGAACCTGTTTAAATTGCTTACCCCCTCTGCGTAACCTCTGCCTCTCTCGTTCTCCGCGGTGAATGGAACTCATGTTCACCGCGGAGCCGCCGAGGCCGGGGAGTTTTCGCAGAGAAAAAGTAGGGAGTTGTTTTACATAATTAACGCAAACAGATTTTTAGTACTGCTTTGGCAAAAAGAAGGTCCCGCCATCAGCGGGACCCATTATTAATACCCCCAATTGAACCCTTGTTTACTGCTTTTCGAAACGGATGGATTTGATAAAAATATCCCCGCTGAAAGCATTGATTACATAACGCCCGCTATGCAGGTCGGCCATATTTAATGCCAGTTGCTGCCTGCCCTCGTTTACCTGCGCCACCATTGTTTTGGCGATACGGCCATCCATATCCAGCACTTTGAATACCAGTCTGCCGGTTTTATCGGCCATCACGGTCATATAACTGAGTTCTTCTACCAACCCAAGCTGTAGGTTCTGGATATGCATAAATCTTACTTTATGTTGCTAAAAAATCGGGGGAGGTAATTATATGACACCCGATCTGCGTTTATCGCTGCTCAAATATGGCAAGGATAATGCCAAAAAAACAGGGCTGGGAGCAGAAACGGGAATTTTCCCATTGGTGGCAGGGGGGCTCTCCATCACTATTATAGTAGAGTTATCAGCATTAAAAACCCGTTGTTACAAAGTTTCTTGCAATCATCCAGTCAATTTGATAGTGATAGTGTATGATAAAACAAAACAGCCATGGCATCGCAATAGCCTGTGAAATTCATAACGCCAGCCTTCAGGTGGGCCCAACGCGAATACACACAACCGGCTTTAGCCCCGATAAGCTCATATCATCACACCTGCTCAACGCACAGCCCTTGTCAGGGCTAAAGCCCGGGAATAATATGACATCCAACCCCCAGCCTAAAGGCTGGGGTTAAAAATGAACTTGTGTATTCAGCCACTGAATACGGCTATTCCATAGCTACAGCTTAAAGCAGGCGGTAGTATGAATTCTTGTATTCAGATACGCAAGACAATGTTTCCATAACCCCAGCCTTCAGGCTGGGGAACAACTCGAATACATGCAACTGGCTTTAGCCCTGACAGCCTATTATCATCCTACCCCGCTTAATGCACAACCCTTGTCAGGGCTAAAGCCCGGGAATAATACGACATCCAAGCCCCCAGCCTAAAGGCTGGGGTTAAAATTGAACTTATGTATTCAGCCACCGAATACGGCTATTCTATAGCTACAGCTTAAAGGCAGGCGGTAGTATGAATCCGTGTATTCAGATACGCAAGACAACGTTTCCTTAACCCCAGCCTTCAGGCTGGGGAACAACTCGAATACATACAACTGGCTTTAGCCCTGACAGCCTCATATCATCCTACCCCGCTTAATGCACAACCCTTGTCAGGGCTAAAGCCCGGGAATACTGCTACATCCAAGCCCCCAGCCTAAAGGCTGGGGTTAAAATTGAACTTGTGTATTCAGCCACCGAATACGGCTATTCTATAGCTACAGCTTAAAGGCAGGCGGTAGCATGAATACTTGTATTCAGATACGGAAGACAATGCTTCCATAACCCCAGCCTTTAGGCTGGGGAACAACACAAATACATACAACCGGCTTTAGCCCTGACAGCCTATTATCTCCATAAAAAAGCCCGCTCAAAAAAGCGGGCTCCCAAAAATCATATATAATCTGCGCCATCAGCGATCTGAAATCTGTGTAATCTGCGATCAATCAATTCCCATACACACTCAAAAACTTGATCCGCATGATCTTCAGCTGTTCCCAGTTGTAATTGTTTTCGCTCAGCTCTTCCTGCGCTACCTGCAGTGAAGAAGTTTCACAGCTTTTGAAATACTCGATAATCTCTTCCTGGTCGTAGGCATCCAGCCATTCATCAATAGCATAATCGAGATTTAATTTGGTGCCGCTGGCAGCAATGGTTTCCATTTCTTCCAGTAACTCATCCAGTTTCAGGCTCTTGTTTTTGGCAATGGTTTCCAGCGGAATCTTTTTATCTACGTTCTGGATGATATAGATCTTGTTATTGGCTTTATTGGCCACACTTTTCATCACAAAATCATCCGGCTTTTCAATATCATTCTCCTCTACGTATTTGGCAATCAGCTCTACAAAGGGTTTGCCGTATTTTATGGATTTACCTTTACTCACGCCCTGGCATTTCTCCATTTCTTCCAGTGTGGTTGGATAAATGGTGGCCATATCCTGCAGCGAGTTTTCGAGGAAGATCACAAAAGGTGGCAGGCTTTTTTTCTTGGCTTCTTTCTGGCGCAGTTCTTTCAGCATTTCAAACAGCTTCTCATCGGCAGCTGCACCGGATTGTGAGGCGTTCTCACCCTCATCTTCATCAAACTGTGCATCTTCATACAGGTTGTTGAGTACGATCTTGAAAGAAGCTGGTTTTTTAAGGAACTTCTCTCCTTTCTCCGTCATTTTCAGCAAACCATATTCCTCAATATCTTTTTTGATCAGGTTTTCCAGTAACATCTGGCGCACCAGGCTGTTCCACAAATGCGCGTCTTTGTCTTTGCCGATACCAAAAACAGGCAAGGCATCGTGCCGGTAAATATTGATCTGCGGTGTCAGTTTTCCCATCACCACATTCACCACATAATCGGTGGTAAAACGTTCGTCCAGCGCCTTGATCACTTTCAGCATTTTCACCACATCATCCTTGGCTTCTATTTTTTCTTTGGGATGCAAACAGTTGTCGCAGTTGCCGCAATTAGGTGTATCCCAGTTCTCTCCAAAATAATGGAGTAATATTTTCCGGCGGCATACCGCACTCTCGGCATAAGCCACGGTTTCATCAATCAGTTGTGCACCCACTTCTCTTTCGCTCAACGGTTTATCGCGCATCAGGTGCTCCAGTTTGGAAACATCTTTGTGCGAGTAATACAGTACACAGAGTCCTTCCATACCGTCTCTTCCGGCACGGCCGGTTTCCTGGTAATAGTTCTCTATCGACTTAGGAATATTAAAATGGATCACATAGCGGATATCCGGTTTATCAATTCCCATCCCGAAGGCAATAGTGGCCACAATTACCTGTACATCTTCGTTCAGGAACTGGTCCTGCCTTTCGGCGCGCAGTTTCTGGTCAAGACCGGCGTGATAGGCTACGGCTTTGATCTGGTTAGCTACCAGGATCTCTGCCAGCTCTTCGGTGGTTTTACGGTTCAGTGTATATATAATCCCGCTCTTGCCTTTATGGCCGGTAATGAATTTGACGATGCTTTTAATGGTCTGGTCTTTCGCGATCTTGGGCTGGATCTCATAATAGAGATTAGACCGGTTAAAAGACGAGAGAAAAATATCCGGATCGCGCAGGCCCAGGTTTTTAACGATATCGCTTTTTACCTTGGGCGTGGCTGTAGCAGTTAAAGCTACCACGGGGATATCGGGGTTGATGATATCCATCATCTCGCGCAGCCTTCTGTATTCGGGCCTGAAATCGTGGCCCCATTCAGAAATACAATGGGCTTCATCTACCGCAAAAAAAGAAATATTCAGGTCGCTGAAATAATCCAGGTTCTCCTGTTTGGTCAGGGTTTCGGGCGCTACATACAGCAGTTTGGTTTTACCGCTGGTAAGATCATCTTTTACTTCCTTGATCTGTCCTTTGTTGAGAGAGGAATTCAGAAAATGCGCCACTTCATCTTTTTCGCTATAACCACGAACCAGGTCAACCTGGTTTTTCATCAGCGCAATCAAGGGCGAAACAATGATGGCACAACCCGGAAGGATCATGGCCGGCAACTGGTAACACAGACTTTTACCTCCACCCGTAGGCATGATCACAAAAGTGTCTTTCCCGTTGAGAATGCTGTTGATCGCTTTTTCCTGCGTGCCTTTGAACTCGCGGAACCCAAAATACTGTTCCAGGGCCCCATAAATATCGTGGGAATGTGCCGTTTGGGCCTTTGCAGCAGCCGCTTTAGAAGATGCCGCTTTCTTAGGTTTGGGGGCAGCCGTTTTGGTAGCTGTTTTTTTTGTGCTTGTTGCCATGTATCAAAATCAATTTTCTCCCGCCGGATAGCACAGGAGCGCTCTTTTCAATCAATGTATAATATACTTCTTTTTACCCGGAATCGTCACTTAAAAATTTTAAACGGCGAGGATCACTCCGTGTACGGCGGTAACCGGATTGCCTGTTCCGGGGTCAGCAGAAAGCTTTTGTAAAAAGGGTAGCGAAGTTACTAAAGTATGCCTGCAATACTGTCACATTGCTGTTAAAGTTTACCTTTGCGACACATGAATGCAACTATCCGGCAAACTGCCCTCCATACCATTGAACTGGAAGCCCAATCCGTAGCTGGTTTGGCCGCTTTTGTAGACGACAGTTTTGAAAAAGCTGTAGCCCTCATTCACCAGTCAAAAGGCCGGCTGGTCATCAGCGGCATTGGCAAAAGTGCGATCGTTGGCCAGAAGATCGTGTCTACACTGAACTCTACCGGCACCCCCTCCCTTTTCATGCATGCCGCCGACGCCATTCATGGCGACCTCGGTATGATACAGCAGAACGATGTGGTGCTGATCATCAGTAAAAGCGGCGAAAGTCCCGAGATCAAAGTACTGGTACCCCTGATCCGGAATTTCGGGAATACCCTGATCGGCATGGTGGGTAATACAGCCAGTTTTCTGGCGCAGAACAGCGACCTGGTACTGAATACCACTGTAAGCAAAGAAGCCTGTCCCAATAACCTGGCCCCTACCAGCAGCACTACCGCACAGATGGTGATGGGTGATGTATTGGCTGTTTGCCTGATGCAGCTGAACGGTTTTACCGGCCAGGATTTTGCCAAATACCATCCCGGAGGTAACCTGGGCAAACGTTTGTACCTGCGGGTGGCTGATCTGATTATAGCCAACGAAAAACCAGCTGTTCTACCCGGTGCCAGCCTCAAAGAAGTGATTGTAGAAATCACAGAAAAAAGACTGGGCGTAACCGCTGTTACCGACAATAACAACCATGTGATCGGGATCATTACCGATGGCGATCTGCGGAGAATGCTGGAAAAAAGCAATGATATCAGTTCCATCACCGCAAAAGATATCTTATCGCCACACCCCAAAACCATTGCCGCCTCCGTTCTGGCGGTAGAAGCATTGGATGTATTAAGAAAAAACGATATTAGTCAGCTGATCGTGGAAGAAGAGGGTATCTACCTCGGCATTTTACATTTACACGATCTGGTGCGGGAGGGGATTGTTTAACCAATCTTTGCAGGTATTCGACAAATAAGCCTGTAATATTGCATCACAAAATTGCCGTACCTAATTATAGCAGATGAATAAGCATCACTATGTTGCGATTATGGCAGGTGGCATCGGAAGTCGTTTCTGGCCAAGCAGTCGCAGCAGTTATCCCAAACAGTTTCTCGATATCCTCAATAACGGCAAAACACTTGTTCAATGGACCTATGAACGTTTTGCTGGCTTTATTCCTGCGGAAAATATATTCGTAGTAACCTCCGAAGAGTATAGTTCTATTGTAAAGGAACAACTTCCGCAACTGGCCGAAGAAAATATCCTGGCAGAGCCAAGCCGCAAAAACACAGCTCCCTGCGTGGCTTATATCTCTTTCAAACTGCTGCAAAAGGACCCCGAAGCTTCGCTGATTGTGGCCCCCAGCGATCATATGATCCTCGACGATGAGAATTTTCAAAAGATCACTTTGCAGGCGCTCGATTTTGTATCACATATCAAATCGCTGGTAACCCTGGGTGTAAAACCCACCCATCCCAATACCGGTTACGGGTATATACAGCATGAGGCTTTGCCTGTGGCAGATGGTATTTACCAGGTAAAAACTTTCACCGAAAAACCCAACCTCGAACTGGCCAAAGCCTTCCTGGCCAGTGGCGATTTTCTGTGGAATGCGGGTATTTTTATCTGGCAGGTGAAAAATGTGATCAAAGCATTCGAAATTTACCAGCCCGAAATGTTCGAATTGTTTGACTCCGAAAAAGAACATTTTAATACCCCAACCGAAAATGAAGCCATTAACCGGATCTACCCTCTCTGCACCAATGTTTCCATCGATATTGCTATCATGGAAAAAGCAGACAATGTATATGTGATCCCCTCTTCATTTGGCTGGAGCGACCTCGGTACCTGGAACAGCGCCTATGATAACCTGGAGAAAGATTATCTCGGTAATGCCGTAGCAGGTGAAAATGTAATTGTGATCGATGCCACCAAGTGTATGGTATCTGCACCCAGGGAAAAATTGGTAGTCTTACAGGGACTCGACGATTTCATCATCGTAGATACAAAAGATGTGCTGCTGATCTGTAAAAAAGAAAAGGAACAATCTATCAAGGAATATGTGGCGGAGGTGAAACGGAATAAGGGAGACAAATATCTCTGATTTCATTAGCACTGGTTTCACTGATCAGGTATGAGATGGATAATATCAGGCGACCGGAACTAACAACCGGTCGCTTTTTTTATGCGTAAAATCGGGTTCTGCAAAGCCTTTCTGGCTGAATAATTATTACATTTGAAAACCAGCCTGATAACCCCAGGATTCTATCTTCACTGGCTATTGTTGAACATTACTAATTGTATGGCTCATGTCGCAAACAAGAACCGTTATCACCGGAACAGGAAGTTTTATTCCACCGAATATCAAGACCAACAGAGATTTTGCTGATCAGGAGTTTTATAGTGAAGACCATGAACATATTGTTGCCGCACCAAACGAGATCGTAGACAAATTCAGGGATATCACCGGTATTGAAGAACGCCGTTATGCTGATGCGGAAATGAATTCTTCTGATATGGCAGCCATTGCGGCTGGAAGAGCCATCGAAGATGCAGGCATTGATCCGGAAACTCTCGACCAGATTATTGTGGCACACAATTTCGGGAATATCCTGTCCGGAAGCATTCAGAGCGATGCTTTACCGGCTCTTTCCTCCCGTGTTAAACAATCGCTTGGTATCCGTAATCCCAACTGTGTGGCCTATGATATCCTATTCGGTTGCCCCGGCTGGATCCAGGGTGTGATACAGGCCGATGCTTATATCAAAGCCGGCATTGCTAAAAAATGTCTCGTAATCGGTACTGAAACACTGAGCAGGGTAATCGACAAGTACGACCGCGACAGTATGATCTTCAGCGATGGGGCTGGCGCCACCATCATCGAAGCAGTAGCAGGCGAACCCTCCGATAGCGGCATACTCGCCACCAGCGTGCAGAGTCATTGTATTGATGAGGCCTACTACCTCCGTTACGGAAGTTCCTATAACCTGCAGGCAGACCAGCATATCCGGTATATGAAAATGAAGGGAAGAAAAGTGTACGAATATGCCATCAAAAACGTACCGCTTGCCATGAAAGCCTGTCTTGAAAAATGCGGCTTACAGGTTACTGATGTAAAAAAATTCTTCCTGCACCAAGCCAACGAAAAAATGGATGAAGGATTTGTAAAAGCCTTATACAAACTCTATGGCTTAAGAGAAGTACCACAGGGCATCATGCCCATGAGCATTCATAAATTCGGCAACAGCTCCGTAGCCACCATCCCTACCCTATACGACCTCGTTAAACACGAGCAACTCGGCTCTCATGAACTGGAAGCCGGCGATATCGTGATGTTCGCATCCGTTGGCGCGGGTATGAATATTAATGCGATCTGTTACAGGGTGTAAGTACAATGAGTGGATGAGTGATTGAGTGAATGAGCGAATATTTATTCGCCTTACCCATTCACTCAATCACTCATCCACTCATTCACTCATTATTAATAACCCCTCACATTCTTCCCTTCCATATAATTCAAAAACGCCTTATTCACCACGCGGTTACCGCCCGGAGTAGGGTAGTTGCCGGTAAAGTACCAGTCGCCGGTATTGGTGGGACAGCTATCGTGCAGGTCTTCGATGGTCTGGTAGATCACTTCTACATTTACATCCACTTCTTTGGGGGTGATCAGCTGTGCAATCTTATCTGAGATTTCCTGTGTAGTAAAGGGTTTATACACCTGACGCACCACATTTTCTGTATGCAGCTGATTGGTACGTTGTAATTCTTTCACTTTCTCCAGCAGATCAGTAAGTACATGTTCCATATTCCGTTCTTTCAGCAAAGCAGTGGCTGCGCGGAAAGCGATGAAGTCGCCGAGTTTGCTCATATCAATCCCATAACAATCCGGGTAACGGATCTGCGGAGCAGAAGAAACCACGGTGATTTTTTTGGGCTGCAGGCGGGCCAGCATCCGGATAATACTTTCTTTCAGGGTAGTGCCGCGAACAATACTGTCGTCTATCACCACCAGGGTATCTTCCTTGCGGCGAACGGTTCCGTAAGTAATATCGTATACGTGCTGCACCATTTCATTCCGGTTGGCATCTTCGGTAATGAATGTGCGCAGTTTTACGTCTTTGATGGCGATCTTCTCCTGGCGGATCTTACGGTTCACCATTTCTTCCAGCTTTTCAGGTGTAAAATCTTTGTCCCAGCTGAGGATCCGCTCTACTTTGATCTTATTCAGGTACTCTTCCATCCCTTTCACCAATCCATAAAAAGCCACTTCGGCTGTATTGGGGATATAGGAGAAAATGGTATTCTTCAGATCGTAATTGATATTTTCCAGAACAGTTTTACTGAGATGATGTCCCAACGCAATCCTTTCGCGATAGATTTTCTCATCACTTCCGCGCGAGAAATAGATGCGTTCAAAACTGCAGGCCCTTCTTTCTTTGGGTTCGAGGATCTGCTCGATAGTATAACTACCCTTATCATCCACAATCAATGCCATACCCGGCATCAGCTCCAGCACTTCGTTCTCACCCACATTAAACGTGGTACGGATGGCAGCACGTTCACTGGCTGCAACAATCACTTCGTCATTGATATAATAATAAGCGGGACGGATACCATGCGCATCGCGCATCACAAAACTATGGCCATTACCCAGTAAACCGCCAATGGTATAACCACCATCAAACAAAGGAGTTGCTTTTTTCAGTACGTTGGATAAGTTGGCAGCATTGGGATGCAGCTCATCTTCCTTCGTCAGAAAATGATGCAGCACTTCCATCATGGCTGCCAGGTCGCTCTGCTTCTGAAAATCGCCCGGATCCATATTGATGAGGTCAAACAATTCATCCGTATTCACCAGGTTAAAATTACCGGCCAGTGCCAGGTTTTTACCTGGTACCAGGTCGCGTTTGATAAACGGATGACAGAATTCTACATTGTTCTTACCCTGTGTACCATAACGCAAATGCCCCAACAGTAATTCTCCGAGAAAGGGTAAATGACCCTTCATCAAACCGGGATGCTGTTTGATATCGGGCTGGTATTTCTCCAGCTCTGCTATTTCCTGGCCAATTTTAAAGAAAAGATCCGCAATGGGTTGTTGTGCATTGCTGCGCATGCGGTGCAAAAAAGGACTGCCTGGTTCTGTATTCAGTTTTACAGCGGCAATGCCGGCCCCGTCCTGTCCGCGGTTGTGTTGTTTTTCCATCAACAGGTATAGTTTATTCAAACCATACGTAACAGCGCCATGCTTCTGCAGGTAATAGGAAAAAGGCTTGCGCAAACGAATGAAGGCAAGGCCACATTCGTGTTTGATTTCGTCGCTCATGCGGGGTATTTAAAAGAAAGTGGCGAAGTTACAACTCCGCCACATTTTTATCAGGTTAATTATAAACCGTTTCCAGCTCCGGATGCAGGGTTTCTGCCAGCCAGAGGAACTCATTAACAAAAACATCTATATTTTTCTGGAAACCAGTGTCTAAGAGGTTCGCATCTGCATCAAATTTCTTGTCTACAAACGGAGTTACCAGCATATAGGGCGATGCTACCCCGAATAAAGCCGGCACCAGCAGCAGTAATTGCTGGGTAGCCCGCATCCCGCCCATGGCACCCGGCGAAGCCGTTACAATACCAAAAGCTTTGTGGTGCTGCTTGGGAAAATGATCCAGCAGGTTCTGTAAAGCGGGCGAATAACTGCCATTGTATTCCGGCGTTACCAGTATAAACGCATCGGCCGCAAACATCCTTTCAGCCAAAGGCTTAAAAGCATCAGGCGTATGTTCCACACTGGTGAACACATGCTGTAACAAAGGCAGGTTCCACTCGCGAACGTCTATGATATTAACGGTATGACTGGTTTTGGCCAACAGGTATTTCTGTAAATAAACAGCTATCCTGTGTGTTACACTCTCTTTGCGCGGACTTCCCGCTATAATTTCAATATTCATTTTCTATCGTTTGATCCATGAAGGCTTCCATGGTATATTAATGATTCACCGGTACTTCTATAACAATAAAATCAGCTTCCTGTTCGATACCGATGGTAAACTGTTCTGTTTCCCAGATTCCGATCGCATCCCGTTTTGCAATTTTTTTACCAGCCACCGTTAATGCCCCCTCCAGTACAAAAATAAAAACGGCCTTATTCAGCGGGTTCATGAGATACGGGATTTCCTTGCCCTGTTCAAACCAACCCAGCTGTAAGCGGGCATTCTGGTTAATCCAGCAATGGTCCGCTCCTTCTTCATTGCTCACAATGGTGGTCAGCTGGTTTTTCCTTTTTTCCCGCGGGAAATATCTTTTCTGGTACCGCGGACTAATATTCTGCAGTTTCGGTTCGATCCAGATCTGCAGAAAAGCCACTTCTTCCTCTCCCACATTATGCTCTTCATGCCGTAAGCCGGTTCCGGCACTCATCAGTTGTACCCAGTCTTTTTCTACCACTTCAGAGTATCCCATAGTGTCCTTGTGGTTCATCCTGCCTTTCAACATTATACTAATAATCTCCATATTGGTATGCGGGTGCAAACCAAAACCGCCACCGGGTTTTACCGTATCATCATTGAAAGTATGCAGCAGTCCGAAGTTTTTTCTTACCGGGTTACGGTAAGAAGAAAAGCTGAAAGAAAACTTACTCTGCAGCCAGCCCAGGTCTTTCTCTCCTCTTTCTGCGTTGGGATATAGGATATATTGCATGATTCGTTATTTAATGCCGGGGAGCCGTTTTTATACAATTTGTGTATTAATGTCAATCGGTCCTGACAGAGTTTTAGAAACCGGGCAGGCTTTCGCTATCTGCAGCAACCGTTCCCGTTGGGTTGCATCAATGGCACCCTCAATTTGTATGTTGCGGGTCAAAATGGTTTTGTCATCTTTTCGCTCCAGGTTTACGGCCACATTGATTTCGGTAACGGGCCATTCTTTCCTGTTGGCATACATGCGCAGGGTAATGGCGGTACAACTGGCCAACGCCGCTTCCAGCAGCTCATCGGGTGTGGGACCTGTATCTCCGCCTCCGAGGTTCAATGGTTCATCTGCTGTTAGTTCATGCCTTCCGTTCCGGATCTCTGCCCGGTAAGCTGTGGAAGCGATGCTGGCTGTTGTCATATAGTTGTTTTTAAATAGTTGCTAAGCGTAACCGGCTGCCGATCATGCCGAGGTATTGCTCTTTGCGTTGGTAAATCGCTACGCCATTCAGTATTACCATCAGTACTGCCAGACCAGGCTGGTTTGCAATCAGTAATTCAAATAAAAGAATGTTCACGGTAATGGGTGCGATCAGTACCAGGCCCAGCGCCCTTGTTTTGGGTACCAGCATCAGCACGGCAAAACTGATTTCGAGCAGTTTCACCACCAGCAAAAAGTTGGTGCTGAATAATACGCCCACAAAATTGCCTGCATTACCGGCCATGGGTGGCATATTGATGAAATGAAAGAAATAGTTAGAACCAAATACAAGGTAAATCAAAGCCAGTAAATATACAGGCGTGTCTTTTAATAGTTTCATGTGCATTATATAGTTGTTTACAATAAACCCATCATCTTCTCATGTACAATGGGTAAATTACCTAAGCTTCGCTCTGTGCAATTCCTTATCTCTGTGTCTCCGTGTTGAAGAACACCATTCCATAAGACATCATGCTTTTTTCAACACAGAGACACGGAGTAACAGAGGGTCACAGATTTTTTTCTTATGCCTGTTTGATCATCTGAACAGCGAGGTGCAGTTTTACTTCATCACTCACTACAATTCCACCGGTTTCTGTGGTTGCGCTCCAGGTAAGACCAAATTCTTTACGGCTGATTTTTCCACTGATCTCAAAACCTGCTTTCACCTGTCCATAAGGATCGGTAACGGTACCGCCATATTCTACGGCCAGTTCTACCGGTTTGCTGTTACCACGGATGGTCAGGTTGCCTTTTAACAGGTAGTTGCTATCGTTCAGTTTGCTGAATGAAGTAGATGCAAAACTCAGTTTGGGAAATTTCTCAGCGGCAAAGAAGTCTTCACTTTTCAGGTGACCATCACGCTGTTCGTTGTTGGTAGAAATGCTGTTCACATCTGCTTCAAAAGAAATTTTGGCATCGCTGAAATCAGCGGCTTCGCTTTCCAGGGTAGCATCAAACTGGTTGAAATTACCGGTTACATTGGTGATCATCAGGTGTTTTACCTTAAAAGTGATCTCACTGTGTGCTGCGTCGATTTTGTAAGTTGACATGTTGTTGTTTTTTATTAATTATTGAATTTGCAGATTACGGATTAACGGATTTTTGCTTTTTACTTCTCTGATTATTCCTCTATCAATACGCCCATCTTCCCCATCTGGTAGTCGCGGAAAGCTTCCATCAGTTCGGTCTGGTTGTTCATCACAAAGGGACCATGCGAAGCAACGGGTTCGTTCAGGGGCTCACCGGTTCCGATGAACAGCTGACTGTCTTCCAGAGCTTCCAGCTCAAAGCCTTCTCCATCTTTATGAAACATGGCCACGTATTTAGCTTCCACTTCCCCATCGCCGGTTACCTGCAGTTTGCCTTCTATCAGATAGATAAATGCATTGTGGGTTGCCGGAATAGTGAAATAATACTTTGCTCCTTTTTTCATTTCAGCAGTAAACGTATTCACATCTGAATGTGTGTGGATAGGACCTTTCACACCGTCCAGCTCACCGGCAACAATATGGATCGTGGTTTGTCCGTCGGCCGATCTCAGTGTCGGGGTTTCTTCTGCCGTTAAAGGCTGGTAAGAAGGCGCATCCATTTTGTGTTTGGCCGGCGTGTTTACCCATAACTGCAGCAATTCCTGCCGGCCACCCAGTTCCTGAATATCTTTTGGCGGACGCTCACTATGAATCACTCCCATGCCAGCATTCATCCATTGGGTACCGCCGGCATAGATCACACTGTTGTTTCCCCGGCTATCGCGATGGTGTACACCACCTTTGAGGATAAAACTAACGGGAGAAAAACCACGGTGCGGGTGCGGACCCACCCCTGCCTGCAGGGGATCTACATTGGCAGAAACTTTCAGGTCTGCATGATGCAGTAATAAAAACGGATCTATCTGCGGTGCCTTACTGGAAGGGAAGGGTTGCCGGATCGGGAAACCTCCCATGTCCATGGGCGTGGCATATAAAATAGATTGTATGGTTCTGTTTGTATTCATGATTACGCTCCTTCTAATTCCATCGGTACATCAATGAGTAAAAATTCTGCATCGGTATCAGCTTTGATCTCGATACTGTCTGTATCCCAGATTCCCAGACCATCCCGGTCAGCTACAGTTTCACCATTCAGGGTTACAGTACCTTTCAGAATAAAAGCATAGACACCGTTTCCGGGTTTGCGGATCTGGTAACGGGTAATAGATTCTTTAGAGAACTTACCCAATGAGAACCAGGCATCCTGGTTAATCCATACGGCATTCTCATCATCAGGTGCTACTACGGTCAGCAACTGGTTATTTCTGTCTTCCGGTTTAAAATTCTTTTGCTGATAACGCGGTTCTATATTGGCTACTTTCGGAAATACCCAGATCTGCAGAAATTTCACTTCTTTGTCTTTGTTGGCATTCATCTCACTATGGGCAATGCCGCTGCCGGCACTCATGATCTGCACATCGTGCTGGCGGATGATCTCATCGCGACCGGTACTGTCTTTGTGATGCAGGTCGCCCTCCAATGGAATGGATACGATCTCCATATTATCATGCGGGTGTTTGGAAAAACCCATGCCCTTGGCCACTGTATCGTCGTTCAATACCCGTAAAGCACCAAAGTGCACGCGCTCGGGATTGTGATAACTACCAAAACTGAATGTGTGGTAACTATTCAACCAGCCAAAACTGGCGTGGCCGCGGGTGGTTGCTTTGTGTACGATCGTTTTCATATTTTTCTCCTTTTATAATACGTGTATATACACGTATTTGTTTAAAAAAATCTACTCTTCGTTGCTCCTTACTTTTTCAAGCAGGTTATTCAGATCAAGGGCTTCGGTTTCATTTACCAGCATCATCTCATCCATCACGCGGTTAAGAACCACGGTGCTGGCTTCCAGGATCGTGATACCGGCCTGTGTAAGGGTGATCACGGTTTCGCGTTTATCGAGCGCGGAAGTAGAGCGCTTTACCAGTTTCTTGATCTCCAGCCTGTCAATGATCCTCGGTACGTTCGAGCTTTTCTCGATCATCCGGCAGGCAATATCCCGTACACACATCTGGTCCGGATATTTACCCTTCAGGATCCGTAACACATTGTACTGCTCATGTGTTAATCCGAATTCTTTTAATTCCCTGCTCATCACTGTTTTCAACCACCAGGCTGTATACAGTATATTCAATCCTGCCTTGTGCACTTCGTTCTTGAATTTGGTACTTTGTATGGCCTGTTCTAATTTCACAACACAAATGTATGTACATACATGTAATTTTCCAAATATTTCTCTCTTCTTTTTCTTATTGATTGATTTTCAATGCATTTTGGGAGCAGAATTATCATCGGGAGGGGGTGAATCGTCAATCGTGAGTCGTCAGTTGTGAGTGGTGAGTGGTCAGTAGTGAGTAAAATGAGACCGTCAATGGGCAATGGTGAATGGGCAATATTTCTTTCTTTGTAGCCATTTCACTCATGACACAATACCTTAAACTTTTCACACTATCGGGCATTCTGATGATTATGGACGATGGTTCACTAAGAGCAATCCCCCAGTCGTTCTGTTTCATTCAAAACTCCCTACTCACTACTGACTACTCACGTCTCACGATTGACGATTGACCATTCACCATTGCCAATTGCAAGTGGTCCAAGCATGAAAAAAGGTGAGAAGTACCCGGTTGATATTTACCGTTCACTTCTCACCCTTATAATATTATTACCCACCCCTCAAAACTCACTACTCACTACTCACTACTTACCACTCACGATTCACAATTGACAATTCACCATTGCCCATTCACCCTAGTTGTTCCTCGCCTTCTCCGCATTATCCGCCGACTTTCTCCATTCTTCCAGTCCCTGGCAGGCGGCATATTCTTTGTCGATAGAGATATAATAGGTAGGGATATGTTCTTTGAACCATCTTTCCAGCGCACTGCTTTTCTTTTCTTCGAGCGCTCTTTTGGCTACACGGTCATAATCTTCCTTCAGGTTTTCGCGGTGAGGCTCTGTGCGATTACGCAGGTAAATGAGGCGAACCACCTGGCTGCCACGCTCATCTTTGTACAATTGTGGTTTGGAGTATTCACCCGGCTTCAGGTCTTTCAGTAACACTACGATATCCTTATCCAGTTGGTCGATGGAGAGGAAAGTAGTGGGCTGTCCGGCAGCATCTCTGCCAGAAAGGGCACCGGCACTGAATTTACTGTTTTCGTCGTCGCTGAATTTATTAACGGCAGCGCCGAATGAGAGCGATCCGTCGATCAGTTTATTACGAACTGAATCGAGTAATTTTTTTGCATCATTGATCTCATCTTCTGTTACGGGTGGAATACGCAGGATATGTTTCACCACCGCTTCATCACCCGAACGGCTAACCATCTGGATAATATGCAGACCGAATTTGGATTTGATCACCGGCGAGATCTGTCCTTCTTTCAAACGGAAAGAAGCAGCGAGGAAAGCGGGATCCCAGGAGCCTTTGTCGTTACGGTTCAGGCTGTACTGTCCGCCATTCTCTTTCACACCCGGATCTTCGCTATAGAGTTTGGCCAGCTGGTCAAATTTTTTCGGACCCTGTGTTTCTACCTGCCGGCGGTAATCGTATAATTGTTTGGATACGTATTCCTCCACATCCTTATTGGCTTTGGGATGGATGACGATCTGGCTTACTTCAATTTCACTTTCGTAAAAAGGAAGGCTATCTTTCGGGATCTTATTGTAATACGCTTTTACTTCTGTAGGGGTAATCTTGATTGCATCCACGATCTTGCTCTGCATCTGCTCCGACATTTTCTGTTCGCGCAGTGCTTCTTTAAAATCTTCTTTGATCTGGTAAACGGTTTTACCGGCAATCTCTTCCAGGATGTCTTTGGAACCGTACTGCATGATAAAACTGCGGATCCGGTTATCCAGTGCCGCATCTATCTCCTCTTCACTCACGTTCAGCGAATCTTTCTGCGCCTGTAATACCAGCGCCTTACGGATCAACTGGCCTTCCATGATCTGGCATTCGGTGGGCAGGATCACATTTTCCTGACCCTGGGCCTGGCGTTTCATATCGGCCATGGCATTCTGGATATCTGAGCGGAGAATGATCCGGTCTCCCACCTGTCCCACAATCTTATCCGCCACCACTTTTTTGCCCTGTGCCGAAACAGCAATGGTTCCGCAAGCCAGAAAAGCAACTGCTACTGAAAATAAATACTTCATAAACTTCATCAATATCGGTCAAATGTAATTATTCAGCCCCGGTTTCCCTTGTGGGGTGGGGCTTTTAACAAAATATATGTATTAGCTGCGGGCTATGAGCCGCGAGCTGTGAGCTTCAGGCGTTTTAAATGGAAAAGGTATAGAACAAGTCTTGTCGTCTATACCTTTTCCTGCTCGTCGCTCGCAGCTCAAAGCTCGTGGCTCATAGCTTATAAAGTCCTTTTCACTTCTTCTTCCTCAAACGCTTCCACAATATCGCCCACTTTCAGGTCATTGAAGTTTTTGATGGTCAGACCACATTCCATATTGGATGCCACTTCTTTGGCGTCGTCTTTGAAACGTTTCAGGCTGCCCAGCTCTGCGGCCTGGCCTTCTCCTTTGGGATATTCCACAATACCATCGCGGATGATCCGGATCTTGCTGTTCCGGGCAATTTTTCCTTCCAGCACATAACAACCGGCCACGGTGGCTTTGTCGAACTTGTAAACTTCGCGTACTTCCACGTTGGCGGTAATCTTTTCCTGGTACTTGGGTTCCAGCATACCCTCCATCGCGCTCTTGATCTCGTCGATGGCCTGGTAGATGATGGAGTACAGTTTGATCTCCACGCCTTCTGTTTCAGACAGTTTATTGGCCTGCATGGAAGGTCGTACGTTAAAGCCGATGATGATGGCATCTGAGGCAGTGGCGAGCAATACATCACTTTCAGAGATCTGTCCCACACCCTTGTGTACCACGCGGATGGCGATCTCTTCGGTGGAGAGTTTCTGTAAGGAGTCGCTCAGGGCCTCAACCGAACCGTCCACATCACCTTTGATGATGATATTGAGTTCTTTAAAGTTACCCAGTGCCAAACGGCGTCCGATCTCATCCAGTGTAATATGTTTTCTGGCACGCAGTCCCTGCTCACGCAGGATCTGAGCACGTTTGGTAGCGGTTTCTTTGGCTTCGGCTTCGTCTTCAAATACCTTGAATTTCTCACCGGCCTGGGGCGCACCGTTCAATCCCAGTATCACTACCGGTGTAGAGGGTGGTGCTTCTTCAATGCGCTGGTTACGCTCGTTGAACATCGCTTTTACGCGACCGTAGTGCTGACCTGATACAATCAGATCACCCTGCCGTAAGGTTCCGTTCTGCACCAGGATAGTGGCC
Organism: Sediminibacterium sp.; assembly: GCA_036405675.1. Lineage (GTDB taxonomy): Bacteria > Bacteroidota > Bacteroidia > Chitinophagales > Chitinophagaceae > Sediminibacterium. The sequence continues at coordinate 8,068 of DASWXD010000124.1, read as the reverse complement.
ACATACCCACGACCCTTATCCAGCGAAGCTTCAATAATGGTACCGGAACCTTCCCTTTCAGGATTGGCTTTCAGATCCAGCACTTCTGCTTCCAGCAATACTTTTTCGAGCAGCAGGTCCACGTTCAGGCCCTGTTTGGCAGAGAGTTCCTGGTTCTGGAACTTACCACCCCAGGCTTCAACCAGGATATTCATCTGAGATAACTGCTCGTATATTTTCTGCGGATTGGCTCCGTCTTTATCAATTTTGTTCACCGCAAAAATCATCGGAACACCAGCCGCCTGTGCGTGGCTGATAGCTTCCTTGGTCTGTGGCATCACCGCATCGTCTGCAGCTACCACAATGATCGCGATATCGGTTACTTTGGCACCACGGGCACGCATGGCGGTAAACGCTTCGTGACCTGGTGTATCTAAGAAAGTGATCGCTTTTCCGTTTGGCAGTGTTACCTCATAGGCACCGATATGCTGGGTAATACCTCCGGCCTCACCGGCTACCACATTGGCACTACGGATATAGTCGAGCAAAGATGTTTTACCATGGTCTACGTGACCCATGATGGTTACGATCGGCGGCCTGGGAACCAGGTCCTCCGCATCATCTTCATAATCATCATCTTCCAGATCATCCGCATCTTCCAGTCCGATAAATTCTACTTCAAAACCAAATTCACTGGCTACCAGTTCAATGACTTCCGCATCCAGGCGCTGGTTAATGGATACCATGATACCGAGGTTCATACACTTGCCAATTACATCGGCAAAGCTTACGTCCATCAGGTTGGCCAGTTCACTTACGGTCACAAATTCTGTAACCTGCAGCCTGTTATCGATCGACTCTTCGCCCATTGATTCAGCGGCTTCATCACGTTTGGCGCGGCGGTATTTGGCTTTCAGGCTCTTACCCCTTCCACCCGTACCGGCCAGTTTGGCCTGGGTTTCGCGGATCTTTTCCTGAATGGCTTTCTGATCAATTTCTTTATCCTCCCTGCGAACAGCTGGTCCACGGCTACCACCACGGTTGCCACCTTGTGCACCGCCACGGTTAAAGCCACCACCCTGGCCACGGTTATCGCGACCGCCGGTGTTGTTATTAGCCGGTACAATGGGACGGTTAGGTCCGGTTGGGCGACCATTGGCATCGCGCGGGATAGCGCCTGGTGCAGCCGGTTGACCCGGTGCGCCGGCTTTATCTACCGGAATGCGTTTGCGTTTACGTTTTTCGTCTCTGCCCATGGGCTTCGGACGGGTATCGCTGTTAACAGGTAATTCAATTTTGCCCAGGATCTTGGGACCTTCCAGTTTCTCGGCCCTGATATTGGTGATGGTGGGGCCGACAGGTTCCTCAGGTACCACGGGTGCAGGCGCAGGTGCCGGTGTAACGGCAACGGGCTCAGCAGCGGGCGCGGCTTCCTCCTTCTTTTTGGCTTTCGGCGCTTCCTCAACAGCAGGCGCTTCTTCTTTCTCCTCCTTCTTCTTAGCAGTCTTTTTCGGACGGGTAGAAGAGTCTATGGCAGACAGGTCGATCTTGGTAACTACTTTGGTGCCTTCCAGTTCGGGGGCATCTATTTTAACTACTTCGGTTTCTGCTGCCGGGGCTGGCGGAGGAGTTGGGGCGGCGGGCTTTTCAACAACCGGCTCCGGCTTGGGAGCTTCCACCACCGGCTCTACCGGTTTGGGTTCTTCTTTAACTACAGGTTTTTTCTCTTCTTTCCTGAATGTGATCTCTTCCTCGTCTTTTTTCTTCTTGGCCTCTCCCTGTGCACCTTTGGGTATCTCTACCTGGTCGGCTTTGTTCTTCGCTACTTTATCGCTCTGGAACTCTGCCTGCAGTGCATAGTATTGGTCTTCCTGCAGCTTTGCGGTAGGCTTCAGGTCATCGCGGTTAAATCCTTTCTTCACCAAAAATTCTACCAGGGTATCCTGGCCAATGTTGAATTCTTTGGCGGCTGCTAACAGTCTCGGTAATTTCAGTTCTGACATTCAGTTGTTTTTAGTCCATATTCTATTATTGCTGTTCCATGGCTATGGACTATGGTCCATGGTCAGTTTTCTGATTATTCCAATACGCTCTCTCTTCGACAAAGATAAGCGCTTATAAGCTGCTTATTCCTCTCTGTCAAACTCTTCCTGCAGAATCCTTCTAACTTCGTCGATGGTTTCTTTCTCCAGATCGGTTCTTCTTTCCAGTTCTTCGGCGGTCAGTTTCAGGATACTGCGGGCGGTATCGCAACCGATCCGCTTGAATTCCTCGATCACCCAAGGCTCAATCTCATCTGCAAATTCATCCAGGTCGATATCAAATTCATCCACCACTTCCTCGTCTTCGCGGTACACATCAATTTCGTAGCCGGTGAGTTCGCAGGCCAGTTTGATGTTTACCCCGCGGCGGCCAATGGCCAGGGATACCTGGTCGGCTTTGAGGTATACTTCGGCGTGTTTTTTCTCATTGTCCAGCTCCATATAGCTGATCTTGGCAGGCGTTAATGAACGCTGGATCAGCAACTGGATATTGGTGGTAAAGTTGATTACGTCTATATTTTCGTTCTTCAGTTCGCGTACAATACCGTGAATCCGGCTTCCTTTCATACCCACGCAGGCACCCACGGGGTCGATACGGTCGTCGTAAGACTCCACAGCCACTTTGGCTCTTTCTCCCGGATCGCGAACGATCTTTTTGATGGCGATGAGGCCGTCGAAGATCTCAGGCACTTCAATTTCGAGCAGTTTGGCCAGGAACAGCGGACTGGTTCTTGACAGGATGATCACCGGTGAATTGTTCTTCAGGTCAACCCGGGCCACAACAGCACGGATATTCTCTCCTTTCTTGAAATAATCCTGCGGGATCTGTTCAGATTTAGGCAGGATCAGCTCATTGCCTTCCTCATCCAGTAACAGTACTTCTTTTTTCCAGACCTGGTATACTTCCGCGCTGATGATATCACCAATACGGTCGCCATATTTCTTGATGAGTACATTCTTTTTCAGGTCGCTGATACGGCTGGCCAGGGTTTGTTTGGCGGCCAGGATGGCGCGGCGTCCGAAATCGAGGATGTCTACTTCTTCGTATAATTCTTCACCTACTTCAAAGTCGGGTTCAATTTTCACGGCCTGTGTGTACGCTACTTCGGCCAAAGGATCCATCACTTCCCCATCTTCTACAATGGTACGGCGACGGATAATTTCCAGGTCACCTTTCTCGGCGTTTACGATCACATCAAAATTATCATCGCTGCCGAATTTCTTACGGAGCAGGGTTTTGAACACATCTTCTACCACTTTCATCATCGTAGGACGATCGATATTCTCTGCGTCTTTGAACTCCTGGAACGCCTCAATCAGGTTGATACTGGCCATAATTCAATTTTTAAGTACGGGCCGTTTCGCTGAGCGGAACGGGTTTAGAATTTTATTTGAACAATTGTTGATTGTATGTTACTGAACGGTACCACCAGTTGCTGGGTGACCGCTTTTTTGCCTTTGCCTTCTGTGTGTTCGATGATCAGGTCGGCTTCGGCCACGGAGAGTAGTTTACCTGCTTTTACCGTGCCATCCGTGAAACTGATCTCTACCTCGCGACCGATATTTTTGGTGTACTGGCGGTGCATTTTCAGCGGCTCATCAATACCCGGCGAGGATACTTCGAGCGAAAATTCGCCTTCGGGATACATGCCTGCTTCTTCGATCAATTTGTAGAGAGCCCGGTTAAAACGCACGCATTTTTCGATGGTAATGCCGTTATCGCCATCAATAAACACTTTGATATTGTTGGTGGGTTTGATACGCACCGATACCAGGAAATATTCAGGCTCATCTTCCAGCACGCTGTTGAGCATGTGTTCGATAGCCGCTAATGCCGTTTCGTTTGCCATATTAAAAAAGGAGAAGGGAACGGTAGCCGTTCCCTTCTGTTGATTCTTTGATAGTGCAAATGTAGGGAAAATGGGGATAAGAGGGAAAAAATCTTTCCTCACCCCCCGGCCCCCTCCCCACTTTGTGGAGAGGGGGAGGTTGGCTCCCTTCTCCATGGAATGGAGAAGGGCGGGGGGATGAGGAAAATAATGGAGAAGAACATAGGATAGAAAGCCAGGAAAGATTATTCTTTACCTTTGCCCCCCTATGTTCAAGATCATCCTATACGGCTTCCTGATTTACCTGGCATACAAATTCATATTTGAGCTGGTGATCCCCGTTAGTAAAGCCACATCGCAGGTAAAAGACAATCTCCGTAAAATGCAGGAAATGCAGCAGGCGCAACAACAGCAGTACCAGCAGCAGCAAAAGCAGGCCGCCGAAGCCCAGGCCCAGCAGGCCGCCGCCAAAGAAACCGCCGCAAAAGGCGGTGATTACATTGATTTTGAGGAAGTTAAGTAATGTTAGCCTCTAACGTATGGTGCTATTAATAATCTAAGACCCAATAATTCGAAAACTATTTTCGCTCCTGGTCCCGCTTTAAGCGGGATGCTACGCATCATTTTGTCTGCCTTCTCCCACTTTGCGGGATCGGCACCGAACAAAAAGAGGCCCGTACACAGGAACTGATTAGAATTTTTACATCGAACACCCCGAATAATAATTTTTCTGTCCAAATAAATTCTAAATAATTCAATAACACAAGACCGTAGTCCCCAGTCTTCTGCGTACACTTACCAATCCTTTTGACTTTTTACTTTTAACTTTTGACTTCTCACCTTACAGCCCAAGATCCAACACCGTTTGCGGTGCAACCAGATGTATTGTTTGCATACCAGCTTCCCTCGCCCCCACCAGATTTTTAGCCGTATCATCTATAAACAGGGTTTCTGCAGGATGTAGCCCCTGTTCTTCCAGTATTTTCTGAAAAGAGGCCACATAGGGTTTGCGCAGGCCCAGCTCGTGCGAGTAATAGGCTTTGATGAAATAGCTGTCAAAATCGGTGCAATTGTTCTCGCGGGCGAGAATCTCTACAAAGGCATCGTAATGGATGCGGTTGGTATTGGAGAAAAGGAAAATGCGGTATTTTTTGCCGATATGTTCCAGCCAATCCAGTCTTTCGGGCGGAAAATCGAGCAACAGGGCGTTCCAGGCGGTTTTGATCTGGTGATTGGTTACACTACTGCCGGTTTCGCGGCGAAAAGCATCATAGAACTCCGTTTCACTCATTTGCCCGGTTTCCAGTTGTTCAAACAGGTCGTTGGAATGGTGTTGGGTAAACATGCTGGGGAACTGGGTGATGCCGAGGTCGATAAAAGCCTTTTCGGTAAGGCCAAAATCGAGGTTCATAAAAATACCCCCCAAGTCGAAAATGATGTTTTTGATCAATTTGAAAATTTGAGAATGAGAGAATTTGAAAATGCTGATTTGATAATGGTAAAAGGGTATTCAGCTGCCAATATTCAGGCAAGTAATGGCTTGATTTTCAAATTTTCAAATTTTCAAATTAGATTTTAATGGTCTTTTCTCTATTTTTGCCGCCTTGTTGAGTTCCCTTACAGCGAATTCAATGGGCCTATAGCTCAGTTGGTTAGAGCACCTGACTCATAATCAGGGGGTCCCAGGATCATGCCCTGGTGGGCCCACAATAAGAATAGCAAGGGTTTGGACGAAAGTCTGAACCCTTCTTTATTTCCTATCTGAATAAAACTTGCAATATTCCCTGTTTTGCGCTGTTTACAACTTAGAGGTTAATAGTAATCGTATGAAGCGTCGATGTGGGACAAAACATGGTGCGCAATCCAGCTGATCTATAGGCCCTGTATATCACTTGTACGAGTGGTTCAAGCGGCTCTATTGATCAGGTAATTCTTTTCGATGTTTAGCACCCGCCTTCCGTAGTCGATCGTATAAGTCTTGGTAAACTTCTTCCATAGCATTTCCCTTATTTCGTTCAACGTGAAATAAAGTATAGTCAAGCGCAGTTCGTCCGTCGGATTCATCGACCTTATTCAGGTTGATCCCCCATTTGATTATATCGTTTATAAAATCGTCAAATTGATAGCTTACACCCCATTTCACAATGTTACCTTTAGTAACGTCGAACTGTGCACCACTGCAAAGCATTTGTGATTCATATATCCGCCAGGTTCTCTGAATTTTTTGAATGACTTCCGCCTCTGAGTCAGTATCCTTAACGCCCGATACTTCGTAGATCGTTTTACGATATAGCCATTTGTACTTCTTCGTTCCGTCAGGCACTCTGTTCGAAACACATGCACAGACGAATCTCATTCTATTGAGGTTTATTTTCGCTGAATCAATCGGAGATGTGCTCTGGCTATACAAAAGTTGAGAAATGAAAGTCAGGATAAAAATTACAAATAAAGTCTTCTTCATTGAAAGGAGGATGTTAAAAACAATGAGAACTTAATGGACTCCACTAAGTTAATATTTCGCGGCGTTCTATAAATAGAATTCTACCGACCATTTCAAAACAAATTTTCTTCCGATAAGAATCTGCTATTTCTCTATTGAAATATAGCCTGGTATTCCACTTCTTTTTTCAATAGATCACTGGTTCAAGCCCAGGTGGGCCCACTTCTTTACTGCAAAGCCTTTTATTCAATTGGAAGCCTTCGTTGTTTTCACTACTTGCCATAGAACCCGCAATCAATCAACGCAACCTATTAAGCCAACTCTCGGCAAGAACTGAGTATATATTTTCTTATTTGTTTACATGCAGTATGAAAATTATCTTCAATGAATGAAAATCCTGTTTATTTTTTTCATCCTCCTATGTACGGTTACGGTTAAGGCACAGGATAACAATATGGTCTACAAAAAAATGATCAGAGAAAAAGGATTAACTGAGACCTGGAGATATGCAATTGCCAATGAAAAAGAGTTCAATATCAAATTGCTCCGGGGCCTGTGTATGTATGTAGGCAGTAAAGAAAGAGCTGCCAATCGGGATGGGCGATACGTATGGGGATATCAAATGAAAATCCTGGATGCGGCAAGGGTAGACACTTTAAAAGACAGCGAAGCTGTAATTGCGCAGAAGATATCCCGCATGTGGAACAAATATGAAGAATTGCTGATCTGTGCAAGCACACAATTTGATATTACGTATGGCTCTATAATTAAATATGCCGTAAATATGAAGTTCGAAGAATTCTTAATAGATATGGTATCATGGAAAGTGAATCTGAACAAATTGGATGAAGCCGATAATATGACACCGCTCGATTACATAAAAATGCAAATAGAAAGAAACAAAGGAAATTCATCAGAGCCGTATTTGAAAAGCTATTACAATATGTTCCAGAAAGCGGGGGCCAAACATAAAGCGGCACTGTAAGATAACCTTGAACCCGCAATAAACAGGTTAATATGGTTGATCTTATCCTGGGTTAACCCAGGGTTTGGGATTATCCTGATTGGTGCTCTAACACTGCCTACCGGCAGGCAGACAACTGAGCTATGGGCCTGATCGATTTCACAGGTTGAGGTTTATTAAAGTTTGCTATTTAATTAGGGATTCGTACTTTAATATTCCTTACAAAGTTCAGTGACTGTAATCTCTCCAAAAAACGCTCGTGAATAATTTTTTCGATTTTCTCAAATCCGGAACACATCTCAGATCGAACAACCATGCAGGTAGCCATATACCGCCTGGATAAATCACAGTTTGATGATGGTAATTTTCCACATCTTGTTACCCGATCACTGATAGGCACTCAATCCGCTTCCCGTTTATATTGCGCAAACAATACGGCCAGCTTCTCGATAAAAGGCCAGTCATTCATATTATGCAACAGGTGAACGAAATTATGGCCGAAATGCAGGATCACCTGGTTGTTTAAAACAAAGAAAGTGTTTTCCATGCCAAACCCATTTGTATCGGGATTCCAGACAGCCTCATTGTACCAATCTGCTATTTCGGCTTCATACACTTTTCGAAAAGCGGCGATGGCCTCAAAGGGATCAATTCCATTCATGAACGTTACGCTGGGTATCTTACCAGTAAGGTAGAGATACAGAGCCTTCCCGTTAAGATACTCGTGGTTAAACAGGGCTGTCAATGCCTCTGGAACTTTGCCTGTAGGTTGGTTTTCCATCATGTGCAATCCAATTTGTGCCGCACCCGGTGC
>DASWXD010000123.1:0-12678 GCA_036405675.1 Sediminibacterium sp. | reverse complement strand
CGCGATCCTTCTTCGATCGCCATTTATGGTTTGCGCGGTGCCAACGGGGTGATCGCCATCACTTCCAAAAAAGCAGGTAAGGGCGAAACCCGTATCAATTTCCAGAGTTCCGTAGGGATCCAGAAAGTGAACGACCGCATCAAAGTGGCAGATGCCGCCGGCTTTAAAAAATTATACGATGCACAGCTGGCCAACCTGCGTGCCACTCCTTTTGATTATACCAACTATACCGCCAATACCGACTGGCAAAGCCTGGTGCTGCGCGATGCGGTGATCACTTCCAATAACCTCAGCATTGCCAACAGCGGCGAAAAAAGTACTACCTACCTGAACGTGGGTTATACCAACCAGGATGGTGTGGTACGTAATGATAATTACAAACGTTATCTCGCGCGTTTAAACGAAGAGATCCGTTTTTCAGATAAAATCAAAGTAGGAGCTGAAGTAACCGGATACCACTGGATCAGTAATCCACCCGCCGCTTCTATCTCCAATGCCCTTTGGGCCGCACCTATTGTAGGCATACAACAGGATGCCAATACGTATTATAGTATGCCTTCTTTCCAGCGTGCACAGGTAGGTAACCCGGTAGCTGCACTGAACAGGGGAGATGGTACCAGCCTGGATAAAGGGTTCCGTTTGGTAGGAAGTATTTATGGCGAGATCAAATTTGCCAAATACTTTACCTGGCGCTCTACTTTTTATACCGACCTGGCATTTAATACCAACAGGGGCTTCAGCCGACTGCCTTATACTTTCATCAACCTGGGCGAAGGAGCTGCACCTACTACCACTACTTTTGATAATTCAGTAAGAACGTCTGTATCCCAGAGCCAGAGCGAATCCAAACGCTACCAGCAGGATCATACCCTGAATTTCACCCGCAACTTCGGTGGTAAACATGCGGTAACAGCATTGGCCGGTTTTACTTCTATCTACAGTTACAGTTCTTACCTGAACGGAAACAGGAGAGATACTTCTGTGAACATCAACAACAGTCCTGAATTCTGGTATATCGGTGTATCTAATGCCAACAACCCCGGCAATTTCGACGGTGGCGGTGGCGAAAGTGCCATTGAAGGTTATTTCGGAAGGGTGAGTTATTCTTACCTCGGTAAATACCTGCTTAATGCTACCATCAGAAGAGATGGAAGTTCCAAATTTGCGCCGCAGAACCGCTGGGGTACTTTTGGTAGTGTGGGATTGGGCTGGATCGCCAGCGAAGAAAATTTCTTCCGTAAGATCAAGGGCATCGATTTCCTTAAATTCCGTGGTGCCTGGGGTTTCACCGGTAATGCCAATGGTTTTGCAGATAATCTCTACAAGCCGGGTATATCCAATGCATCCACAGCTGTTTTCGGCGATAATGTGTACAGCTCTATACAGGCAGCTTATATCCCTGATCCCAACCTGCATTGGGAAACTGTAAAAGGGATTGATCTCGGATTTGACCTGCGCACATTCAACAATAAAATGAACCTGGAGTTTACCTGGTATAACAGAACCACTTCCGATATTCTTACGGCAGTGGCGCTGCCCAATGATAGCAGAAGTTATTTCACCAATCTCGGACAGATCACCAACAAGGGAATTGAACTGTCACTGGGCTGGAACGATAAAGTAGGAAGAGACCTGGTATATGGTGCTTCGCTTAACTTCAGCTACAATAAAAATGTGGTGAATTCCATCGGTAATAATTTCAATTTCTCCATCATTGGTAATGGCGGTACCAACCTGACCACTACCGGACAATCCATCGGCTATTTCTACGGATACACACAAACCGGTATTTACCAGTCATCAGCCGATATGGCTAAAATGGCCACTTTCTCCAACTCATTACCCGGCGATATCGCTTATGCGGATGTGAACGGAGATGGGGTGATTACACCGGCCGACCGCGGTTATATCGGTACGCCATTCCCTCCTTACAGCTTTGGCGGAAATTTTACCCTGGGTTATAAAGGCTTTGATGTGGAACTGGATCTGCAGGGTATGGCCGGACATAAAATTTATGTACAGCGCCGTACCTCCACTTTTGCAGTGTTGAACTATGAAGTGAACCGTTTGAATGCGTATACCACACCGGGTTCCTCCAATGTTGAACCTATTCTGGATAATACAAGAGGTAATAACTTTTTAATGAGTACGCATTATCTCGAACCCGGCGATTATTTCCGGATCCGCAATTTCCAGATCGGGTACACATTCAACCAGGGTTTCCTGGCCAAAGCCGGTATTAAAAAAGCAAGGGTGTTTGTGAACGGACAGAACCTGAAAACATGGAGTAAGGTTACCGGTTATTCTCCGGAGCCCATCATTGGCAGTATCCTGGGTGGTGGTGCCGACAATGGCGCTTATCCGGTACCTGCCGTGTATTCATTCGGTCTTAACCTTACTTTTTAAACCTGTCAAAACATGTATACAATGAAAAAGATAAATATATCCTTACCTGCGGTGATGCTGCTGGCCTTTGTGTCTGTGCTGTTCACGCTGACAGGTTGTAAAAAAGACTTCCTGGATACACAACGCCAGGGCGCATACGATGCGGATAACTATCCTTACCCGGGTGGTTCGGGTCCGTACGACCAGTTCATTTTTGGTGCCTACAATGAACTCAGAAGTTTTAACGTACATAGCCAAGCATTCATCACGGCCACGAGTATCCGCAGCGATGATGCCGATAAAGGAAGTACACCTGCCGATGGTGGTGCCAATGCCATTGACATGGATAATTTTCCTGTTACCCCCAGCAATGGTTTCGGTAATGCTCTGTGGTTAGGGTATTACAGCCTGATTAACAAGTGTAATACCACTATCAAGGAAGTGAATACCAATACTACTATTACTGCCAGCGATGCCATCAAAGCACAAACCATTGGTGAAGCACGTTTTCTGAGAGGGTATGCCTATTTCATGATGGTGCGTTTGTTTGGCAGTGTGCCCATCATTGATACCGTATTCGATAACCCGGCTTTGCAGAACAATATTCCGCAGAGCAGTGCCGCACAGGTATATGCTTTTGTAGAGAAAGACCTGGTATATGCTGCGGGTAGTTTGCCACTGGTATGGGACAGTAAATTTGTAGGTCGGGCCACCAGTGGTGCCGCCAATGGATTACTGGCCAAAGTGTATCTGTACCAGCAGAAATGGGCATTGGCCATGAGTACGGCTAACCTGGTGATCAGTTCGGGGCAGTATAACCTGTCAACCCCTTTTGATAAGATCTTCCGCGAAGAAGGAGAGAACAGTTCTGAATCTGTATTCGAAGTACAGGCAACGGCCAATGCTTCTTTCCCTACCAGTAATGGTGTGCAGTATGCGCAGATCCAGGGGGTGAGAGGATCGGGTGTGTTTGATCTGGGCTGGGGATGGAATACGCCCAGCACACAGCTGGAAGCGGCTTTCGAAGCCAATGATCCGCGTAAGAACCGTACCATTCTGTACACGAGTACGGCTACTACCACTTACCAGACTTTGTACAATGAAGTGCTGCCGGTGGGTTTACCCAATCCGCGATACAATAACAAAGTGTACACCAACCCTGCACAGCGTGCCACTATCGGCAACCGTTTTGGCTACTGGATGAATGTTCGTGTACTGCGTTATGCGGATGTGGTACTCATGTTTGCCGAAGCGGCGAATGAGGTGGGAGGTGCAGCGAATATCACTGCTGCCAGAACGGCCCTCAATAGTGTTAGACTGCGTGCGAGGAATGGAGTAGCAGGGATACTGCCCGATGTAACCACTACCGACCAGGCTACCCTGCGCGATGCCATCCGCCGCGAACGCCGGGCAGAACTGGCCATGGAGCACGAACGCTTTTTTGATATTGTTCGCTGGGGTATTGCACAAACGGTGCTGAATGCAGCCGGTAAAAACAATTTCATTAACAGCAGGGATGTGTTACTGCCTATTCCGCAACCCCAGATAGATCTGAGTGCGGGTGTGCTGAAACAAAATCCAGGGTATTAATTTCTGACCTTTAATCTACCAACATGAAATACGTTCCTAACTATATACAAATCCGGAAAAGCAGCATAGCCCTGTTTTTCCTGGTAGTACTGGCGGCCTCCTGCACCAAGGATGGCAACCCCAATAACCTGCCCTCTGTCAGCACCGCTGCTTATGAAGGCAAGATAGATGGCTACAGCAGTTCCAATGATGTGTTCCCTGAAAACCTGATCGCTTACTGGAGTTTTGATGATACCAAAAATGAACTGGTGAGCGGAACAGCTCCGGGTACATCGGCCAACGACAGTTATGTAGCCGGTGGCGTAAGAGGAAAAGCGCTGAGCCTGGCTGCAGGTTACCTGTATTTCCCTACCCAGTTCCAGCGTTTCAAAACCGATTCGCTGAAAAGTTTTACCATCAGTGCCTGGATCAAACTGCAGAACAACGGTTCTAAAAAAACTATGTTATTTCAGTTGGCACGTCCGGGTATCTTTACAGGTAATATCAATTTTACGCTGAACACCAATGCCAACCAGGCCAGTAATACCAACCTGGTGATACAGCCCACTTTCACCACTGTGGGCGGTGGTACGCAGGATAACCTGAATACCGTACTGTATCCTACCATTGGTACTGCCAAATGGACACATGTATTGCTTACCTATGATGGAAGCAGCGGTGTATTCAATATCTGGGGAGATGGCGTGAAAGTAGGCGCTTTTCCTAACCGGGGTACGGGTAATAACCTGTTCAAATCCTATGAGCCGAGTGAGATCATTATCGGATCCAATTATAACGGGATCCCTGGTAAATCGGTTAGCTCAGATGTGAGCTTTACACCCATGACCGGACAGATCGATGAAATAAGGATCTATAACAAAAGCCTCGGCGATGCTTATATCAGAGCATTGTATAACCTGGGCTTAGCCAATAAATAAATACAGAGAGGGGCAGACCGGAACAGGGTTGCCCCTCTTTTTACTCCCATTACTGATCAATTAACAATAGTGTCATGCGTTTCAAATCCTGTATGCTGGTAGTGCTGGCTGTATGGTGTGTATCGGTTCAAACAGATGCACAAAAAATACCATTGTCTGCAACCGATGAGAAGATTTTTACTGATGTACAACGCGCCACTTTCCAGTATTTCTGGGAGGGAGCAGAACCTACCAGCGGATTGGCAAGAGAAAGGTTTCATACAGATAACCAGTATCCGCAAAACGATAAAAGCACCGTTACCAGTGGCGGCGGTGGTTTTGGGGTGATGGCCATACTGGTGGGGATTGAACGCAAATTCATTACCCGTAAAGAAGGCGTGGAACGACTGGAGAAAATTGTCCGTTTTCTCGAAACAGCCGACCGCTTTCATGGTGCCTGGCCGCATTGGTGGAACGGCGAAACCGGTAAGGTAAAACCCTTCAGTAAAAAAGACAATGGGGGCGACCTGGTAGAAACTTCTTTTATGCTGCAGGGATTACTCTGTGTTCGTCAGTACCTGCAACACGGAAACGCCACAGAAAAAGCGCTGGCTGCCAGAATTGATACTCTGTGGAAACAGGTAGATTTTAACTGGTATACACAAGGTAAAAATGTATTGTACTGGCATTGGAGTCCGGACTATAACTGGGACATGAATTTTGCCGTTACAGGATACAATGAATGTCTGATCATGTATGTACTGGCAGCTTCTTCGCCCACGCATGCGGTAGATGCCAAAGTGTATCACGAGGGATGGGCACAGAATGGGAAGATCCGTTTGAGCAAGGGTACTGCTGCCGATGCATTACAATTAAGGCACCATGGCGATACGGTGAACGGCGGACCTTTGTTCTGGTCGCATTATTCTTATCTCGGATTGGATCCGCGTGGTTTAAAAGATCAGTATGCCGATTACTGGAAAGAAAATACGAATCACGCTAAACGCAATTATCGCTGGTGTGTAGAGAATCCCAATCATTTCAAAGGCTATGGACCCAATAGCTGGGGACTTACTTCGAGTTATTCTGTAAAAGGCTATGCGGGACATGCACCTTCTGCCAAAAGAGATATTGGTGTGATCTCACCCACGGCGGCACTATCATCTTTCCCCTATATGCCCAAAGAATCTATGCAGGCCATGAAACACTGGTACAAGGATCGCAAAGACAAACTCTTTGGGGTTTACGGGTTCTACGATGCTTTCAGCGAAACTGAAAATTGGTACACGCCCCGTTATTTAGCGATAGACCAGGGACCCATTGTAGTGATGATGGAGAATTACCGTACCGGCCTGCTCTGGAAATTATTCATGAGCTGCCCGGAAGTAAAAAGCGGGTTAGCACGATTAGGATTTAGCAGTCCACACCTTTCTAAATAATATTTCGTTTTCTATGTTTACCAAACTGACTTTATTTTCTGCCATCACATTCGTCTTGCTCGCTGCTGCCTGTAATACGCATTCTGCTTATCAGCGAAAAATTGCCCACCCGGCCAACCCGGTAGTGGCGCACAGAGGTGCTTTCAAGAAGAATAATTTACCCGAAAATTCCATCGCATCTCTGCGCGAAGCCATCCGGCTGGGATGCGCCGGTTCCGAATTTGATGTGAGGATGACGGCAGATGATTCTCTTGTCATCAACCACGATCCCAACTATCACCAATTGGCGATAGAAAAACATAACTATGCGGAGTTATTGGCATTCCCGCTCACCAACGGCGAAAAAATACCTACGCTGCGCGAATACCTGCTGGCAGGGAAAACAAATAATAAGACCACTACGCTGGTTGTAGAGATCAAACCTTCTGAAACAAGCAAAGAAAGAGGTAAACGGATCGCCGAAAAAGTATTGGACCTGGTAGGATCTTTGCGTATGCAGAAGAAAGTAATCTATATCAGTTTTGATTACGAGATGCTGCAACACCTGCACAGCCTGGATGCCACTGCCCATACCCAATACCTGAACGGCGACAAATCGCCGCTGCAGTTGAAACAGGATGGCATTAATGGGGCCGACTATCATTACTCGGTATTTCAGAAAAATCCGGAATGGATACAGATGGCCAAGGATAATGGTATTTTGTTAAATGCCTGGACCGTAAACGACAAAGCCATAATGGACTGGTTATTAAGCGCCGGTTTTCATTATATCACAACGAATGAACCGGAAGGGTTGTTTGAAAAGGTATAGCAATCTGAAAAGCATCACCTAAGGACATTCGCCAGGCGCCCCGATGGGGGCGTCTTTTTTTTGCGAAAAAAAAATCTAAAATAGAAGTGGCGTTATTTACGCACAACAAAGACGGTTCATTCCTTCAGTTGATATGATTTTAATCACATTTCAATAATATAGGAATCCTAATTTTGTTTTTGTAGTGAAGCAGTTTCTTTCTATCATATTGCTGGTATTGTTGGGGTTGCAATCCTCTTATCCTTTGGCCGTGTATTCTTATTATTATGCCAATAAGGGTTTTATTGCTTCGGTTCTTTGTGAGAACAGGGATAAACCCCGCTTACATTGCAACGGTAAATGTTATTTACAAAAACAACTCAAAAAAGCAGAGCAGCAGGAAAACAAAGACAGAACTGTTGTTAAAACAACGGAACCACTTGTTTACTTAGTACATACGCCGCTGCAGAACCATCCGCAAATGCCCGCTGTTGTTGCACAGGTTTATCCGGTGTACCATACGGACGGCTATTCTTTCCTTTTCGCAACTTCCTGCTTTCGGCCACCGGGTGTGTAAAGCCTGTTTTTGTGGTGCTGTTTTCGCTGATCTAACCGGCAACTGTGAGCCTGTTGTTTACATGCTTTGCCGGGTATGCTCCGCTATGACCGGTCGCTTTCATCCAAAGCAGCACTGTTAGGTTTTTATTGCCCCTATTTCTCTCCAATCAAATCATTGTAACATGAAAAAATATTTTTCTGTCCTGCTGTTTATTTGCCTGTCCGTAAGTTTTTTTAGTTGTACCAAAGACAACCTGGTGCCCGAAACCCTGATCCCTTTTCAAAAGATCGGGGAGGGCTATGCGGCCGGTGCTGCTGTTAAAGTTGAGCTATATGCTACAAAAGCTTTGTTCACCGGTTATAATTCACTGTATCTCGCTTTATACGATTCAAGTTCAAACCAGCGTATAGAGAATGCCCAGATATCGCTGATGCCCATCATGGACATGGGAACAATGAAACATGCCTGCCCCGTTCAAAATCCATCCAGTACAGCCACAGAAAAACTGTTTGCCTGTGGTGTTGTGTTCATCATGCCCTCGGGCAGTATGGGATCCTGGTCGCTTACGGTGAATGTGGGTCTGAACGGAAAACAGGGCAAACTTACTTTGCCGGTAACCATTACAGACCCCGTGCAGAGCCGGTTAAGATCATTTGTGTCCAAGGCAGATAATGCCAAATATTTTGTGGCATTACTTCAACCCCAAAATCCCAAAGTGGGTGTGAACGATATGGAGATCGCCATCTACAAAGCACAAACCATGATGTCCTATACAGCCGATAGCAGCTTAACGGTTAGCCTTACACCCGAAATGCCCACTATGGGGCATGGCTCGCCCAATAATATTGATCCGGTGCACACGGGTAACGGACACTACAAAGGCAAAGTGAATTTTACCATGACGGGCCTCTGGTACCTGAACCTCGGTTTCAAAGCAGGAAACGTTATTGCAGATACGGCCAATCATTTTGAAGTTAATTTTTAACAGGGCCGCGGTGGATCAACAGTTACAGATAGTTGATCTGCCCGCTTTCCCCGAAATCGTTTTTTATGAGAATCATTTATGTATACGTACTTGTTTTTCTCCCTGCGCTTGTTGTACAGGCGCAAACCAATACCGGCGAAGATTCCATCAGAACCGTGGTACTGCAGGAAGTACGCGTTAGCGCACAGCAGAAAAACCAACAGCAGCAACTGTATCAGTTTTTTCGTTCCAACCAGGCGGCTACCACGGAAGATGTGCTCAGCCGTTTACCTGAACTATCGTTGATCAGGCGCGGCAGTTATGGCATGGAGCCTGTGATCCGGTCTTACAACAGTGGTCAGGTTAACCTGCTGCTGGACGGTATGCGTATACATGGTGCCTGTACCGATAAGATGGATCCCGCATCTATTTACATCGAACCGGTAAATCTCAGCAGCATAGAAGTACGTACCAATGGCAGTAGCTTTCTCAACGGATCTTCTGTTGGTGGCAGCATCAATATGAAACTGGCAGAAGTAGCCTGCCACGACGAGCCTGTATTTTCGGGAAGTCTGCAAACCGGCTACCATACGGCCGCAAAAGCTTTTTACCGATCGCTGAACCTGAACTACGCTTCTGGTAAATGGGGATTCAAAGCAACGGGTACATACCGGAAAAGTCAGAATTACCGGGATGGCAGCGGCAAAACTGTTCCTTTCTCACAATATGAAAAAGCCAATTATTCACTGCACGCAAAACGGATGGTTGGGCAGGATATGTATGTGAAAATAGACCTGCTGGCAGATGATGGCTGGAATATCGGTTATGCAGCTTTGCCCATGGATGTGGGTTATGCAAAAGCAAGGATCGGTGCCATCAGCCTCGTAAAAGAAAAAGGCAGAAATGGCTGGGGCAAAATGGAAGCGAAATTATATGCCAACAAAGTACAGCATTCAATGGATGATACACATCGTCCGGATGTACCCATGCACATGGATATGCCCGGCGAAAGTGTTACATCGGGCATGTATGTTCAGACCGAAAAATACATCGGCCAGCGCCAACAGCTTACGTTCAGGGCAGATGCTTCTGTCACCAGTTTACACGCATCCATGACCATGTACCAGCCCGGACAATCGCCTATGTACATGCTAACCTGGCCCGATAACCGGCAGTTTCAATCGGGTATGGCTATCCAATACACTTTACGAATCGATAGTAGCTCGCAACTGCAGGTACATGGCAGGGCCGATCGGTCCAGCTTTGGCCTGACCAGCCAGATGGGCAAAGACCAGTTAGCGGTTTTTGGGTATGCCGGGCAGCATTCCTCATTTTTTATCCCTTCCTTTTCTGTACAGTATAGCAGAAAACTGGATCAGCACTTCAAAGCCTCTGCATCGATCGGTGTAAACGGACGAACACCCACGGCCAGCGAGCTGTTCGGTTTCTACCTGTTCAACCAGTTTGATGGGTATGATTATATCGGGAATACCCGTTTACAGCAGGAGAGAGGGCAGCAGGCAGAGCTGACACTATCCTGGCAACCCGCAAAACTGAACCTGCAGGTTACCGGTTATCTCTCGCGCATAGAACAGTATATCGTTGGTAAATATGTGCCCACACTTAGTACCATGACCATTGGAGCAAAAGGAGTGAAGATGTATGAAAACATTCCTCACGCTTTGCTGGCGGGAGTGGAAGGCAGTGTGGTATATAAACCTTCATCGAATACGATCCTGATGGCAACTGTAAAATATGCCTATGGAAAAGACAATACGGGAGCCGCTCTGCCGCTAATGGCGCCACTGCGTAACATAGGTTCCATCAAGCAGTACCTGGGTAAACTGTGGTTGCAGGCCGAAATGGAAACGGCTGCCGCTCAAAACCGGGTAAGCCTGGTGGCAAAGGAAAGAACTACCGGCGCATTTTCTTTGTACCATTTCCGCTTGGGCTATCAAACCCGGGGCATGGGCCTGCAGTGGCAGTTGAACGCAGGAGTGGAAAATATCTTTGATAGCTTTTACCGCGAGCACCTTGACTGGGGCAATATCGCAAGGCCGGGACGTAACCTGTATTTGCAGGTTGGTATTGGCTTTTAGGATTGGTTAACCTGTTTGCAGGTGTTTCATATCATTGGTAATGGCAAAGGAATCTTCTGTTAAACCCATAAAAAAGCAATGCCGCTGCAGTTGAAACAGGATGGCATCAATGGTGCCGACTATCATTACTCGGTGTTTCAGAAAACCCTGACTGGATCCAGATGGCCAAAGACAATGGCATTCTACTGAATGCCTGGACGGTAAACGACAAAGCCATAATGGACTGGTTATTAAGCGCCGGTTTTCATTATATCACAACGAATGAACCGGAAGGGTTGTTTGAAAAGGTATAGCCATCTGAAAAGCATCACCTAAGGACATTCGCCAGGCGCCCCATCGGGGTGCCTTTTTGTATATTGAATAAGCTATGAATAGAAAGCTTTAATAGACCCTGGCACTAAAATAAGGGGAACCTGCCGCAACAATGAAGATTACGATTGTATTTAGGATTGTCAGATTTTTCTAGTCTTTATTACCCGAATCATTTTTTAAAATAATGTCAGCTATGATAATAGCACCAAGAATAAGATTTAGCGTGAGCCGAAATAATGAGGTTCCATCCAACTTGTTACGAAATAATAAAACTAAAAATCCAGCGCCTAAACAAAAATTGGCAACACCGGATAGGTTGTAAAAGAAAGAATTTTTAAATTTTAATCTTCCAGAATATTTTAAAAGCAGCAAGGCAACCGCGGTTGCAATTGCCATGCTACTGATTATCAGAACCAGGAAATATATACTGACCCCATTATTCACCGGGTCGTTTTTACTCTGTACAAGTATATGAAAGAGGACATAAATGAATGCTACTATAATCAATGAATAAATGAATTGCAGATATTTAATATGAGGTTTCATGTAAAGCACTTTTATTCTTTATTTCCAAAACGTTCATAGGCGTTTACAAGTCTATGCAAATGGAAGTTTGTAGACAAGCGTTAAAACACCCTATTTTTAATCAAATTGATTTTTTTTGAAAATCATTATTTGCAGCTGATAATCAACGAGCCTAGAACAGGAATCGAACTTGCACTACCTTTCGATAACCAGATTTTGAGTCTCATTTACGCATTAAGAACCAAGGTGCCGATAGTCGGT
The DNA here is from genome assembly GCA_036405675.1 of Sediminibacterium sp. Lineage (GTDB taxonomy): Bacteria > Bacteroidota > Bacteroidia > Chitinophagales > Chitinophagaceae > Sediminibacterium. The sequence continues at coordinate 858 of DASWXD010000123.1, read as the reverse complement.
TTTGTGCCGCCTGTGACTTGAAAGCTCTAATTTCTTCTGGTACTAAAATGCGGTGCGCTTACAATAAGCTGAAACTTATTACCGGGTAATGCCGCAAAATATCAGATGCAGATAGAATTAATGTTAATAATATTCAACACTAATAGACTATTGCCTGTGAAAATTTTATAGAATGTATAGTATTAATTTATTTTACTTTATTGAGCCATTTGTCAACACTACTAATTTCATAAACAAGATTATTGTTCGGAGTTGGCGCAAATCTTTTGTTATTCAAAATTCTAAATGAGAAAATATATGTATACAATTTTGCAGTTGCGATATCCCTAAAAAGTATTTCACCGTAAACGATAAAGAAATGTTTATTATTAATTACTGATTGAAAAAGTTCATCGCCCATCCCAATAAATTTAAAAGGGATAGAATATTCGCCATTTTCCGGAATGTAAATGTTAATATAATTTATGTTTTCTGCGGGATATCTTCTTTCCGAATTAAATACAGTTGTATCAATTGTAAAATTGATTACACTATTAAGTAGTAATGCAGGCGTTTTGCCGAAATTTTTCACACTAATTCTGCCGACTTCTGGCTTATAAGGCTTTATTGAATCTATTTCAACCCCATTCAAAAAAACATAAGCTCTATTTTGAATAGTAAAATTATTTTGAGTAATAATAAGGGATTGTTGAGACGTCAAAAGAGTGGTTGTCGCAATGTAAGTACCCCTAATTTCAGACAGTCACTTTTAGAGTTTAATCATTTTTAATAAGGTTTGTTTTCCACTCAAAGGGCGTCATATTCCCTAATGATTCATGGGGTCTTTTGTGATTGTATTCTTCTATCCATTCATCGGTC
>DASWXD010000122.1:0-12056 GCA_036405675.1 Sediminibacterium sp. | reverse complement strand
CAGCAGAAAGGTGGTACCCTCTCGCGCGGCGACTGGCGCCGGGCTGCCGTGAATACGCTGATCGAACGTTTGTACAAAGAAATCAAATCAACCAAGAAGTATGTGAAATTCGGGATCAGTCCATTCGGTACCTGGCGCCCGGGTTATCCTTCCATTGTAGAAGGGTTTGATCAATACAATACGCTCTATGCCGATGCCAAACTATGGCTGAACAAGGGATGGGTAGATTATTTTACGCCGCAATTGTACTGGCCCATCAACCGTATTCCCCTGAGTTTCCCGATACTGCTGGGCTGGTGGGAGAACGAGAATACCAAAAAGCGCCATCTCTGGCCGGGCATGAATGTGGGCGATACCAGTGCCAAAGGAGCGAATGAAACCCTGAGTCAGATCATGATCACCCGTGGTATGACACCGAATAGTGCCGGTGCCGTACACTGGAGTTTGTCATCGGTGATCCGCAGTGCCTACCTCTCCAAAGCCTTACTGGAAGGGCCGTATAAAAAAGACGCACTCGTGCCTGCCAGTCCATGGCTCGGCAACAAATCGCCACAGGCACCGGCAGTGCAGCTTTCAAAGATTGCAGATAGCATACAGGTCAGCTTTACCCATCCACAGGCAGACAAGGTATTCCGCTGGGTGGTATACAAACTATACGGTAATAACTGGACCTATCAGGTACTGAACCGCCATGAGCGGGTGGCCACTATTCCCACCTCAATCAAAGACAGGGCCAATAAAGACGCCAATCTGGTAAAGATCGCCGTTACGGCGGTTGACCGCTTAGGCAATGAGAGCGAAAGAATAGAAACTGCTATCACACAATAAATAATCTACCCATACAACTTAGACCTGGTTGAATATAATCTTACACAATAGTCATGGTACAAAAAAGCCCACCCTAACCAGGGGTGAGCCAAACCTACACCTACCTACTTACGATGGTTGGGTCAGGGTAATTGTGCATACCCGTTCCGGAGTTTCCATAGAAAGTATTTTTCCAATAATACCTTGCCAAAATCCCAGATAATATTCGGTACCATGATGGCAATGCTACGTGGCTTGAACAAATGATTAGATAGGATAATGACTTCTTTTTTGCCCGCATCCATGATACATACACCGGGAATCTCGCCCCAGGTTTTTTCTTTCAGTTGGGTTTCGCCATTGATCGTACGAACAATATTTTCTGCTACTATTTTACCGGTTTCATCGCTCGGATACCCGGTTTTAGGAACGGCAAATGGGATAGCACCTTTCTCAAAGGGTGGTGCTACCTGCACGGCCAATCCGGCCACCCATACATTGGGATATTTGCGGTGGCGATAACTGGGTAACACATCCACAAATCCATTGGGCATGGCTTCCAGTTTAGGAGAGTTGGTGATAAAATCCACCCCGCGGAATGGCGGCATCAGCATCTTGAATTTACTTTCAATGAATTCGCCGGTAGAGAGCATCACCCCTTCTTTGGTCACTTCTTTGATCCCCACATTGGTACGGTAATGAATATCGAACATTTTCATAAAACCCTTCAGCATAGACTCGCCTAAAGGCATGCCATCTATTCCAAAATGGCCCAGATAGGTTTCGGGCGTAACCCAGTACAGGTCTACTTTTTTACGGATGTTCTGCTCGCGTAGCCATTTTTCCATGTTAAACAGGAATTCGTAGGCGGCTCCCATACAACCTGCATCCTGGGTAGCACCGATGACGATGGCGCCAGGGTCTTTTTTAAATTCTTCCAGTTTGGCGCGCGCATCCATGGCGCCGGCAGGGGTACCGATATAACAGGCAAACTCACGAATACCTGGTGCCACATCAAAATTCACTTTAGGTCCGGTAGCAATTACCAGTTCATCATAAGGCATTTCGCCTTTTTCTGTATACACGATCTTTTCATCAGGATCAACCCGCAGGGCTACCGTCTGGATAAATTGCACCCCTTTTTTCTCCAATACACTTCTTCTATCTACACTGATCTCACTCACTTCCCTTCTTTTAAAAGGTACCCAGATCAGAGAAGGGATAAAGAGGAATTTGTCGTTCCTGTCGACCAGGGTTACTTCGGCTTTGTCTTTGAGTTTATTTTTGAGGAGGATGGCTGCGGTAAAGCCGGCGAAATTACCTCCGATAACGAGGATTTTCATGTTGGTAGGTTTATACCACAAAGCTCCTTCCCTATAGTGAGTGATAGTGTAACATATGTTACTTATCCCATCAGTATTTCACCAGAAATGGTTTTACCCGTTTGTACCAGATGGTGTACCCTTCCGGCTGCATGTGCAGCATATCCTGGCGAAAAAGTTCGCGGCGAAACTGCCCTTTTTTATCCAGCATCAGCGGGTAAATATCGATAAAACCGGCGCTGGATTGCTCAGCCAAAAATGCTTTAATCAGTTCATTGGCACGGATAACAATGGGTAGAAACTGTTCCCTCGAAGGACTGGGTTTAATAGAAATAAACGCCAATGGCACTTCTGGCAATACTGCACGGATATGGAAAAATAGTTTCCGGAAAGCCGTAAAAACAGTATCTCCATTGGGAGCTGACAGGATATCATTCTCGCCAATGTATAAAACAACCTGTTTGGGTTTGTAAGGAAGGATCAGGTCTTCTACATACCTGTCGATATCAGCAACTACTGCGCCGCCAATACCACGATTCAGTACCGTATAACTGCGGAACTGTTCGGACAGGTTATTCCACAAACGGATGGAAGAACTGCCGGTAAAGAGGATGGGACTGGCGGGCGGGGCATAGATCTTATCATATCTTCTGATAGCCTGCACATCCTCCCAATACGGGGGATGGGTTTGTGCGCTAACAGTATAGGAGGAACAAAGCAGAACAAAGAAACAGATCAGTTTCATAAGAGATGATTTAAAGAACGAAAATTACAGGAAATCAGGCAGAGTGTCCCGGATGAACACCGGATGAATTCATAGAAATTTAACATGATACCAGTCTGTGATTGAGTAGCTTTAAAGAGCAGACAAATACCTTCTATGGAACAGAAACAAATACTGGTGATTTCGCTAACCGTGATAGCGGTATTGGCATTGATCCTCTTCCTGATCCGGCAGAACAGAAAAGACAAGGAAAACCTTCATCCGGGAGAATCCGATTCGGTTACAGAAACACATACAGAACAGGACAGAAAAAGAGATAAGATCTGAACAGCAGGTTTTGTCCCCCCTCCTTACCGTGCCATTTTGCCTTAGTGTGAGATTATTTCAAACCAAGGCCAAAAGCACGGCAGAAGCCCAACAGTATACTATTTTCAGTACCTTGTTGCACACAAGTGAGTGCCATTGCCTGTTACTGCTGTTGCCATATTAGAGAACCCCTTCGCCGGTAATGGCGCGCCGGCCAAACTGGCCAACTGGTTATTGAAGGAACTGGCGCTAAGAAATATACCCTCTGCGCATTTCAAAGAAAACTGGCCCACCCGTTTTGATGGCTTCTCCGATATCTGGCTGATCGGCGGCGATGGCACCATTCATTATTTTATCAATCGCTATCCGGATTGTGCATTGCCCCTCGCTTTATTCAAAGGTGGAACCGGCAATGACTTTGCCTGGAAATTATATGGCGATCTGTCTGCCGCCGAACAACTGGAACAGGTGTTACACGCTGAACCCCGCTACATAGATGCCGGTAAATTCAACCAAACACTTTTCATCAATTGTCTCGGGGTTGGTTTTGATGGAGAAATCATCCGTTCTATGCGGGCCATCAGGCTGCTGGGCGGACATATCGGTTATCTGCTGGCGGTGATCGGGAAAATATTCACTTTCCGCGAACAACGGTTCCGGATCAGTAACGGCACCGAACACTGGGATGATCATTTTTTGCTCGTAATGGTAGTTAACTCTTCCCGTGCCGGTGGTGGCTTTTTTATCGCGCCAACGGCCTCTGTCACCGATGGCAAACTGGATCTGGTATTATGCACCCAACAACCGTTGTTGCAAAGACTGCGTTATCTGCCCATCATCAAAAAAGGAAAACATATGCACCTGCCTTTTGTGATACACCGGCTGGGAGAACAGTTCACTATTCAATGCGAAAAGTTGATGGATATCCAGGCAGATGGTGATCTGTACACGGCACAGGAACTTACCGTGGAGATCCTTCCCGGTAAATTCTGCTTCCGGTATTAATTCAACGAAGGCTGTTTATTGTATTTGTTGCGGTATTCAATGGGCGTTAACCCGGTTATTTTTTTAAAGACCGTTCTGAAAGCCTTGGTATCTGTATAACCCACATCGTACATCACTTCATTGATATTTTTCCGGCTGCTTTCAAAACTCCGTTTGGCCGCCTCTATCTTGATCCGCTGCATATATTCCACCACGGTATTATTCGTAGCTTTTTTAAACCGGCGTTCAAAACTGCGCCTGCCCATAGTGTAACGGTTCGCCAGTTCATCCACTGAAATTTTTTCCTGAAAATTATCTTCAATAAAAAGTTGTGCCTGCAGTATATCCGTATCGGCATGGTCTTTCTGTCCGCGGAACATCATAAACGCCGACTGGCTTTCGCGGTCAATATCCACCGCAAAAAATTTGGAAGCGAGAATGGCCGTATCACGGTCGGTATATTTTTCAACCAGGTACAGCAGCAAGCGCCAATAAGAATTGGCTCCCCCGCTGGAATAGATCCCCTGCTCTTCGGTAATAATACTTCCATCCACCAATTCTACCAATGGAAACATGTTGCGGAATTCGTTGGCCGCATTCCAGTGTGTAGAACATTTTTTCCCGTCCAGCAAACCGGTAGCGGCCAGCAGAAAGGCACCAATGCATAATGAAGCTAATTCAGCCCCTGCCCTGTGCTGCGCCACCAGCCAGGGAATCATTGCTTTGTTGAGCTCAATGGCCGTAGTAATATCACCACTAATGGCCGGAATAAAGATCAGATCGGTACGGTCCACTTCACTGATCAGTTTATCCGTATGCACAGAAAACAGGCTGTTATCCAGTTTTACCTCGCGGGATAAGCCCACCAGCTCCACTTTAAACAATGGCTCTTTACCGGATGCCTGTAAAAACTGGTTCACCGCTTTGAACATATAACAGGGATCGGCCACTGCTTCAATGATCGCCGTTTCGGGCACCAGGATAGACACTTTTTTCATGGGATAAATGTAGCCAAAAGCCTTGTCGTAATCAACCCTTCTAATTGTCTGTTTTGCACCTTGCCAAAACGGGAAACTAGTAACAGCTTTGCAAAAGGCCTTCTGCCAGAAAGAGGATGGCCAATGAAAACACCATGACAGAAATACGATCCTACCTCAGCTTTAATGGTAACTGCCTGGAAGCCATGCGTTTTTATCAGCAGGCCCTGGGTGGTGAACTGGCTTTGCAAACCATTGGCGAGAGTCCGTTGGCCGACAAGATGCCGGCCAAAATGAAAGCCTGCATCCTGCATGCATCACTGGTAAAAGATGGCTGGGTATTAATGGGGTCCGACATGGTAAGCGAGCAGGGACTGGTTCGCGGCAATGCAGTATCGCTCTGTCTGAACTGCAGCAGTGAAGAAGAGATCCGTAATAGTTATGAGCGGCTGGCCCTGGGTGGAAAAGCGACACATCCGATAGAAAATACTTTCTGGGGTGCCTTATTTGGCGGATTAACTGATAAATTCGGGAATCATTGGGTATTACATTTTCATCAAACACAATATCAACCTACAGACAAATGCGAAAACTGATATTACAGATGCAGGTAAGCATCGACGGATATGTAGCGGGTCCCAACGGCGAAATGGACTGGATGCAATGGAACTGGGACGATGGCATCAAAGAATTTGTACAGCAGCTTACAGAGCCCGTAGATACGATTGTGATGGGGAAAAACCTGGCCATGGGTTTTATTCCGCACTGGACAGCTGCCTTAGAAAAACCTGAAACCAATGATGCATTTTCCCGCAAGATGGTAGAGACTCCCAAAGTGGTTTTTACTAAAACGATCGAAAATAATCCCTGGGATAATACACAACTGGCTACAGGATCATTGAAAGAAGAAATAAATAAATTGAAAAGTCTGGAAGGCAAAAAAGACATGATCACTTACGGTGGTGCTTCATTGGCCGGCGCATTGATCGCAGAACAGCTGATCGATGATCTGTACCTGTTTGTGAACCCTACCGCCATCGGTAACGGTATGCGGATCTTTAACGGACAAACCAATTTGATATTACAGGAAACATTCCCCTTTGCCTGCGGCATTGTTGTACTCCATTACTCACCTAAACCTTAACCCAACCATGAAATCAACCAATCTTGCTTACTGGATCAGCACCATTCTGATCTTTTTATTTGAGGGCCTGATGCCGGCGCTTACCTCACATACACAAATGGCGATTGACGGAATCCGGCACCTGGGTTATCCGGATTATTTCCGGGTTATGCTGACGGTATATAAAGTGTCTGGTACGTTGGTGCTGCTACTGCCATTTTTTGCGCCACGGTTAAAAGAGTGGGCCTATGCAGGATTAACTTTCACTTTTATCTCGGCCTTTGTTTCTACTTGGGCAACCGATGGTTTCAGCGGGATCGCTTTATTTCCCATAGGGGTGCTGGCTGTTTTAGGGGTATCATATATCACTTATCATAAGCGACTTGCTGCTACAGCAAAAGCCTAAGGTTACATACCCAGTTGTTCCAGGGCATCGGCAGTGATATCGTAGAGGTGTTTATTATCGGCTTGGATTTTCAGCCTGCCTTCAGGTCCGGCGGCACCGTGTACAAAATATTTTTTGATGGCCACTACCCTGCCTGAATACATGCTGGTACCTTCCAGTGTTTCATAACTGCGCAACAGAATGGGCAGGAAACTGGGATTCTGGATTTCGCGGAACAGATGCAGTGAGCGTTGTTTGCCATTGGGTAACTGAATCACCTCGTGATAATAATGAGCGCATTCTACCTCCTGGTACAAACGTTTATTCAATTTTTCTATGTAGACCGATCCCGAGTCTACTACCACGATTTTGATTTCACTCATCGTTACTGAATTTCTGTTGCAATAATAGCCAATGCAGGGGAATGGGCAAACTAAGAATTCTGCTATGTTATTTTGCAATAATTGGGTAGCTTCAGGGGATCAACTCCTGAAAATATCACCACATGAGAAAATATTTCCCTACAGGTCTGCTCTTGCTGGTCATTCTTTCCTGCGCAGAACTCCGTGAATCCAGGGGCCAGCAATGGTATGCTTTGTTCGATGGCGAATCGCTGGCCAACTGGCGGGTGGGTAATAATGCGGCCAGTTTTTCGGTAGACAGTGGCATGATCATCGTACACGGCAAAACGGCCCACCTGTTTTATGATGGTGAGATCCTGAACCATGATTTTACCAATTTTGAATTTAAGGCAGAAGTGATGACTTATCCCGGTGCCAATTCCGGCATTTATTTTCACACCGCTTTTCAGGAAAGGGGCTGGCCCGATAAAGGGTATGAAGTGCAGGTAAACAACTCGCATACCGACTGGCGCCGAACCGGCAGTCTCTATGGCATCAATGATGTTAAAGAAACCTATGTAAAGGATTATGAGTGGTACACCGAATCTATCCGGGTAGAAGGCAAGAAAATCACGATCCGCATAAATGATAAAACGGTGGTGGAGTATACAGAACCGGATGATGTGAAACGTCCGCTCAGGCGTTTGTCCAGTGGAACATTTGCATTACAGGGACATGATCCGGCCAGCATTGTACACTACCGGAATATCCAGGTGCGGCCGCTGTAATCTCTTAGCGATATAGTTATTACTGTTAGATCGTAACCATGGCTTTGATCACCTGATTCTCCGGCAGCAGCCAGGCAGGGAATGCCTCCTTTACTTCCCCGAACAAAACCTGGTGTGTGATATAGGTAAGCGGAAGTACCTGCCCGTTCAGTAAAGCCTCTATCACCCTTTCAAAATCTTCGCGGGTGGCATTGCGGCTGCTCATCAGGGTAGCTTCGCGCTGATGAAATTCGGGATGAGAAAAGCGGATCTCACCTTTCTGCAAACCCACCAATACATATCGCCCCCCATGCGCCAGATACCGGAACGATTCATTGATGGCTGAGAGGTTACCTGTGGCATCTATCACCACGGTTGGCATATCGCCATTGGTGAGCTGCGCCAGTTGCGCGGGTACATTTTCTTTGGCCGCATTAATCGTAAAAGAAATCTGTAATCGTTCTTTACAAAACTGAAGCCGGCTCTCCTGTACATCTACCGCTATTACATGGGCACCGGCGATACGGGCAAATTCCATCACCCCCAAACCAATGGGGCCGGCGCCTATTACAGCTACCCACTCTCCGGATGTTACCTGCGCCCTGCGAATACCATGAGCCCCAATGGCCAAGGGTTCTACCAGGGCCAGTTCCTCCAAACCCAAACCCCGGCTTTTCACCAGCGAATAAGAAGGCACTACCAGGTATTCCCGCATGCCGCCATCTACATGCACCCCACAAACCTTCAGCTGTGTGCAGCAATTGTTTTTACCCGCTTTGCAGGCCACACAGTTACCACAATAGAAATAGGGAATGATGGTTACCTGTTCTCCAGCAGTAAAACCGGGCTCATCTGTTGCTATAATTTCTGCCGCCAGCTCATGTCCCAGAATACGGGGATATTGAAAAAAAGGCTGTGTGCCTTCGTACGCATGCAGGTCTGTACCACAAATACCCACCCGGCGGATGCGAAGCAAAGTCTCTCCTTGTTTTCTCTCCGGTACGGGTGTATCTGCGTAAGTAAATTGTCCGGGTGTGGTACAGATGAGTGTTTTCATATCATAGAAATTCCAGACTTCACATTGTTGTTTTTTTTAACACAGAACCACAGAGATCCGGAGTTACACAGAGGGATCATGCGTTGGCTAAAGCCCTGTCGAGATGCACATAACCACCATCTACATGAATCAGTTGGCCGGTGGTATGACTGGAACAGGGTGATAAGAGAAATGCCACCATATTCGCGATCTCTTCGGCTGTGGTCATGCGGTTTCCCAGCGGAATCTTTGCATGGATCTCCGCTAATTTTTCTTCCGGTGCTGCCAGTGTTTTGATCCAGGTTTCATAGGCAGGCGTCCAGCATTCGGCTACTACCACTGCGTTAACACGAATACCGTATTTCAGCAATTCCACGGCCCACTCGCGGGTAAGGGCATTTCTTCCGCCATTGGCAGCCGCATAGGCCGAGGTATTACCCTGCCCTGTTTCGGCTGTTTTGGAAGTGATATTAACGATAGCTCCCTTGGTTTTGATCAGTTCGGGTAAAGCCGTATGTGCCGCCAGGTAATAGTGTACCACATTTTTATGAAGGCTTTCCATAAAACGCTCGTAATTGCCGTGTTCCAGTCCTACCCCATCATTTACACCGGCATTGTTCACCAAACCGTCTATCCGGCCAAACTGCAGTATCGCAGCACGTACGGCATTTTCTGCTGCTGCCGGATCGGCCAGTTCCGCTACGATCTGTGCAGCCTGACCACCTCCCGCTAATATCTCATGAACCAGTTGCTGGTTATCTTTTTCATTTCTTCCGATGATCACAGGTATGGCTCCTTCTTTGGCCAATACGCGTACAATGCCTTCACCAATACCTCGGGCACCACCGGTTACCAGGATCACTTTGTTCTGTAATTGCAGGTCCATCTCTTCAGATTAAACATGATAAAATGCCGCCGCATTCTGCCCAAATAGCGCAGCCTGTTCGGTAGCAGAAAAGTTACTATAATATTCTTTTACCGGTGCCATCATTCTTTCGTAAGAAGCGGCTACGAGACATACCGGCCAGTCTGATCCGTACAATAATCGGTTCATTCCAAAAGCATCCGTTACGGTATCCAGATAAGGAAAGAGATCTGACGGCTGCCACTGGTGCCAGTCGGCTTCGGTGACCATGCCACTTACTTTGCAATATACATTCGGACAAACAGCCAGTAATTCAATTCCTTTTTTCCATTCGGTAAACTCTCTGTTTTTAATATCCGGTTTGGCGAGATGATCGATCACAAATGCCTGCTCCGGAAATTGTTTCACCAACTGTAAAGCAGCAGAGAAATGTCTGGGATAGATAAGCACATCATAAGTAAATGCAAATTCCTGCAAAGCCTGAATACCCCGCAGAAAATCTGGCTGCAGCATAAAAGCCGGATCTTCGCCCTGCAGAATATGCCGGAAGCCTTTTACAATGGGAAACTGCTGGTAATGCTGTAACCGTTCCCGGATATCAGCTGAACGCAGATCGACCCAGCCCACTACTCCTTTGATAAACGTAGCTTTTTCTGCCAATGAGATCAACCAATCTGTTTCTGCTTCCGTCTGGTCTGCCTGCACGGCAATGCAACCGTCTATCTGCTGTTGCTGTAAAATGGGCTGCAGATCGGCCGGTAAGAAATCTCTTCTGATGGCAGCCATGTCTTCATTGATCCAGCTATGTTTTTCCGGATGGTATAACCAGAAATGCTGGTGTGCATCAATGACGGGCATAGGCAATTACATTTTGGCGGGAAGATCCTAATCCATCAATGCCGAGTTCCACTACATCGCCGGGTTTGAGGTATACAGGCGGATTAAAACCGAGCCCTACACCGGCTGGTGTGCCGGTGGAAATAATATCGCCGGGTAATAAGGTCATGAACTGGCTGAGATAGAAAACCAACTGCGGGATATTAAAAATCAGGTCATCGGTATTACCATCCTGCATCAGTTGGTCGTTTACTTTCAGCCATAAACGCAGCGCATGCGGATCGGCTATTTCGTCTTTGGTTACCAGCCAGGGACCAAGGGGAGCAAAGGTATCGCAACCCTTTCCTTTGTCCCAGGTACCACCGCGTTCCAGTTGAAATTCTCTTTCACTCACATCGTTATGCAAACAGTAACCAGCTACATAGTCCATCGCATCAGACTCTTCTACATAACTCGCTTTTTTGCCGATCACGAAAGCGAGCTCCACTTCCCAATCCGTTTTTACGGAGTTTTTTGGAATCATCACCGGATCGTAAGGTCCGGTAATAGCGGTGGTGGATTTCATAAACAGGATCGGCTCTTTCGGAATAGGCGCATTGGTTTCCTTTGCGTGTTTGGCATAATTTAATCCAATACAGACAATTTTAGAAGGGTTAGCCACCGGACAACCCATGCGGGCTCCCGCAGGTATTTCGGGCAGCATGGTCTCGTGCTGGGCCAACATCCAGCCAAGGTGTTGTATTCCGCCATGGGCGAAAAAAAATTCGTCATAGTCTTTGATAAAACCAGATACATCATAGTTTTTTCCGGCAATATGTACGCCCGGTTTTTCTTTACCGGTCTCACCAAATCGGATCAGTTTCATGTATGCTATTATTGTAAGGTTAATGTGAGAATCGTATCAATGCTATCGAATGTAACGCCGGTCAGGTACACAAATACACCTTCTGCCTGCTGAATAAATTTCAATCCGGTATTGTTGTTAAAAGTAGCTGCTGCACTGATCTTGTTTTTTACACCAGGTAAAAACACATACTCGCCCAGTTTAGCAGGATGCAGGATATGTACATACATTTTGTTACCCTTCACAGTAACAGTACCCCAATCCTGCTCCGGAATCACACTACCGCGTGAGCCGTAAATAGTACTGCCAAATTGCTGCATCCATTTGCCCATCATGGCCAATGTATCCGTAAACTCAGACTGGATCTGTCCGTTGGGTTTGGGTCCAACATTCAGGAGAAAATTGGCATTCTGCCCTGCCGCATTCACCATATAACGGATCAGTGCTGGAACCGATTTGAATTTTCGGTCCGTCATATTATACCCCCATGCATCATTCATGGTTTCACAGGTCTCTAATGGTAAGGCAGAGATACCTGCTCCACCAAAACCTGTGGTATTTTTTCCGGGCAGGTCTTTTTCAAATGCCTGGAAATCTTCTCCGGGTATGGGTGCCAGGTGATGGTTATTACTGATAAGGCATTGCGGCTGCAATTGGTGAATCAGGCTATAAATTTCATCATAGTGCCAGTTCACTTTTGATTGAAGCGATTTGTCATGATCATTATCCAGTTGGTCC
>DASWXD010000121.1:0-47707 GCA_036405675.1 Sediminibacterium sp. | reverse complement strand
TCATGATGCATATCTGTGGATGAAACAGCGTGATAAAAGCCGGCCCGTTCAATTTGAACAGGCGGGAGAAGATTGGAATACGGATATTGTTTGCCCCATGTATCCCAATATCCAGGACATGAAAAAATACGCGAAAGATCTATCCAAAAAGCGTCCGTATATCATGTGTGAGTATGCACATGCCATGGGAAACAGCAGCGGTAATTTTCAGGAGTATTTTGATATTATGAATACCAGTCCGCATATGCAGGGCGGTTTTATCTGGGACTGGGTAGACCAGGGTTTGTTGCAGAGCAACGGCTTTGGGAAAAACTACTGGGCCTATGGCGGCGATCTGGGTGCCGGACATCTGCAGAATGATGAAAACTTCTGCGCCAATGGTTTGGTGGCTGCCGACCGCTCACCGCATCCGGGCATTTATGAAGTGAAAAAAGTTTACCAGAATATTATTTTCAAAGACAAAAACTGGCAGAACGGGGTGATACTCGTTCAGAATAATTTCAGTTTTACCAGTCTTTCGGGATATCAATTTAAATGGGAACTGGTAAGGAATGGCAGACCGATGCAGTCTGATACTTTTTCACTCAACCTGTTGCCTGCATCCGTAATGGAGGTGAAGCTGAACCTGCCGGCAACTGATAAAAGGGATGAGATCATGTTGAATGTATATGCGGTAACGAAAATGGCTTCAGCGCTGATCCCTGCCGGTCATGAAGTAGCCCGCGAACAATTTGGCGGATCCGCTAAGCAGTTTTTTGCCCAAAACCGGATTCCGGAAGGCAATCTGAAAGTGAATAAGACCGCGAATCTGATTAACTTCAGTGCAGGTACAGTGAGCGGTAGCTTTAATTACAAGTTGGGAAAATTTATTGCTTACCAGGTGAATAATATACCGGTTGTAACGGGTTTCCCGGAACCTTATTTCTGGCGGGCACCTACCGATAATGATTTTGGTAATCAGATGCCCCAGAAATTAGGGTTTTGGAGAAATGCACATAACCTGCTTCAATTGGATTCGGTAAAAATACAGGATCAGAACAAGGACGGACTGGTGATAGACTGTTTTTATAAAATGAACGCAGTTGAGATACCCTATACCATTTCTTATCAGCTATTAAACAACGGGGCTATAAAAGTTACGGCTTCGATAGATTTGCAGCATAAAAAAATACCCGAAATGCCCCGCTTTGGAATGCGGTTAACTTTACCCCGTTCCTATGAGTTCATTGATTTTTACGGCAGAGGCCCCTGGGAAAATTACAGTGACCGGAATACAGCATCTTTTGTTGGTATTTACGAACAAAAAGCAGCTGATCAGTTTACTAAAAATTATATACGGCCTCAGGAAAATGGCTATAAAACAGATATCAGATGGGTTCAGTTTTATGGAGCAAATCAGCCGGGACTTACCATAACAGGTGTGCAGCCGATCTGTTTCAGTGCATTGCCTTATACGGCAGAAGATTTAGATCCAGGCGTTACTAAAAAGCAACAACATCCGTCTGATCTGAACGAACGAAAGTTTTTATCTGTTCATATAGACTTAGCCCAACGCGGATTGGGTGGTGATAACAGCTGGGGAGCCTATCCGCACGCTCCATATTTATTAACGGATAATAATTATAGTTATAGTTATATAATTGAGCCTACTTCAAAATAACAAGTATGAAAAAAAACATTTATCAATGCCTGCTGGTTGCCATTTTTGTAACAGTATGCGGAACAGGATTTGGCCAAACGGATAAAAACAAAAAGCCCAATATTGTATTGATCTACACCGATGACCTGGGTTATGGTGATCTGAGTTGCTATGGTACTTCTGCTATACCAACGCCCAATATTGATCGGCTGGCGAAAAACGGGGTACGGTTTACGAACGCACATGCTACATCGGCCACCTGCACTCCCTCCCGGTTTTCTTTGCTTACCGGTAAATATGCCTGGCGTAAAGAAGGAACCGGTATTGCTCCGGGCGATGCCTCTTTGATCATTCCCGTTGCCACCAGAACCCTGCCGGGTATGCTGCAAAAAGCCGGGTATAACACGGCGGTAATTGGTAAATGGCATTTGGGACTGGGTGATGCCAATGGTGCCGACTGGAATGGTAAGATTACACCAGGTCCGATGGAAATCGGTTTTAATTATTCCTTTCTGATTCCGGCAACGGGGGATCGGGTACCTTGTGTATTTGTTGAAAATCATGAAGTGGTTAACCTCGATAAAAATGATCCTATCAAAGTCAGTTATACCGGGCCCATCGATCTCAACGCACCTACCGGCAAGAAAAATCCTGAATTGCTGAAACTGCAACCTTCTCACGGGCATGATATGACGATCGTGAACGGGATCAGCCGCATTGGCTATATGTCTGGGGGTAATTCGGCTTTATGGAAAGATGAAGACTTTGCAGATATCCTGGTACGCAAGGCAGACGCTTATATCAGTCAACAGAAATCCAATCCTTTCTTCCTGTATTTTTCTACACATGATATACATGTACCACGGATTGCCAATGAGCGTTTTGCCGGAAAGAGTGGTTTTGGCCCGAGGGGAGATGTATTGTTACAATTAGACTGGACGGTAGGACAGATGGAAGAGATCCTGAAAAAAAATGGACTATTGGAAAACACCCTGATCATTTTTACCAGCGATAACGGGCAGGTGATTGATGATGGTTACAAAGATCAGGCAGTTGAAAAACTAGGTAAGCATAAACCCGGAGGCATTTACCGGGGAGGTAAATACAGCGCCTTTGAAGCAGGAACCCGGGTGCCCTTTATTGTTAGCTGGAAAGGAAAAATCAAACCCGGAAAAATAAATGAGGCTTTGTTCAGCCAGATTGATCTGTATGCTTCGCTTGCGAATTTTGCGGGAGGGGCTATTGAAGAAGGACAGGCTCCCGACAGTAAAAATCACCTGCCGGTTTTACTCAATCAAAGTAATCAATCACGTCCGTTTCTGGTAGAGCAATCCATCAACTCTACATTATCATTGGTGGTGGGTAACTGGAAATATATAGAACCATCGAAAGGGCCTAAAATCAATAAAGATACCAATACCGAATTGGGTAATCACCCCGAGCCGCAATTATATAATCTGGCAGATGATCCGGGTGAAACCAAAAATCTGGCAGACCAATATCCCGACAGAGTAAAAGAAATGAAACAGGAGCTTGATAAAATAAAACAAAAATAAAGCTGTGCAGAAATAGTACAGGAAGTAAGGTGGTTTTATTGATGGGATTCATCATAATCAGGGTATACTAAACAGTCAAACATGCGCAGGTATTTTATTCAATCACTGGTATTATCGCTCATGGTTTTTTCGCTGCAGGCGCAGCGTCAACCTGCCAGGCCGAATATTGTTGTGATACTTGCTGATGATCTCGGCTGGACCGACCTGTCCGCTTACGGAAGTACCTTTTATGAAACACCCAACCTCGATAAACTGGCTGCAAAGGGTGTGCTGTTTACACAGAATTATGCTACCTGTTCTGTATGCAGTCCTACACGCGCCAGCCTCATGACGGGAAAATATCCTGTAAAAACAGGTGTGACAGATTGGATCCGTGGCAGGCGGGAAGATGGGAAAGCCCGGCCCTATGAAAAATTAATTGCACAACCTACCGCTTACCAGTTAGCCCTGGAGGAAAAAACAATCGGCGAATTTGCTTTGTCGAATGGATATAAAACATTTTTCGCAGGTAAATGGCATTTGGGCGAAGAAGAAAAGTACTGGCCGGAAAACCAAGGCTTTCAGACTAATCTGGGTGGTTGGAGCAAAGGATCTCCAACAGGACGGATCAATGATAGTACCGGAGGTTTCTTTACTCCCTATAAAAACCCAAGGTTGCCGGACGGCCCTGCCGGAGAATACCTGACTGATAGATTAACCAACGAATGCCTTTCGTTTTTGGAGAGTAACAGCAAAAGTCCATTTTTCCTGATGTACTCCTTATACGCGGTTCATAATCCCTTACAGGCACCGGCTGACTTAATAAAGAAATACCAGACTAAACAGAAACAATTGGATCTGCAAGCCAAAGACAGGTTTGCCAAAGATGAGGATTGGATGAAAAATGAAACAGACTGGAAGCGGAGACTACAACAGGATAATCCTGTATATGCGGCCATGATCGAAAACATGGATGCAAACATTGGCAGGATCCTGGATAAACTTACCCAATTGGGGATTGATGATAATACACTGGTTATTTTTACCTCAGATAATGGTGGATTAAGCACAGCGGAAGGAAGTCCCACATCCAATGCACCCTTAAAAGCGGGAAAAGGTTGGTTATATGAAGGAGGTATCAGGGTGCCGCTGATCATGTACTGGAAAGGAAAAACCGTAGCAGGATCCCATGTTGATTTACCTGTAAGTACAGCCGATCTGTACCCAACGATTGCGGCAGCCATCAATAACAAATACAAAAAGGAGGCAAAGATTGATGGTGAAAATATATTGTCATTATTAGCAACCCCCCAATCCTATCAGAACAGAACACTTTACTGGCATTATCCGCATTACAGTAACCAGGGAGGTAAACCCGGCTCTGCCATACGCGAAGGAAACTATAAGCTCATTATTAATTATGAAGATGATACTGCAGAACTATACGATCTGACAAAAGATCTTTCAGAGAAAAATAACATCGCCTCGGCCCAACCACAGATAGCAGCAAAACTGAAGAAGAAACTGATGAACTGGTTAAAGCAAAATGCCGCCTTACTGCCCAATCAGAATCCGGCTTACCATCCATCCGTTACTGCAGGTGCCGGAAAGCAGCCCGAATAACTGCAGCAGGTCTGCACAATACAATAAATGATTATATAGAAACTGGTTCAACAATATCAGTAAAATTTTGTTTACCCAGGTAAGTATGATTTCTGTCAAAAGTTGAACACCTGCCTTAACTCAGTTTACGAACCAATGTACCAAACAGTAATCTGTCTTGAACTGAATACACCGCTTTTTTGAAGCGTTTAGGCACCTGGAATATAAAATATAGTTGCTTACTTAGTCTTTGTATTTCAAAAACTAATTAAAACCGAAACGATGCTTGTGCTAAAAAGGAATTTTCCCGCCCACCTTGGCTTGTTCTGCCTTTTTCTTTTACTGAGTCTACAGTCATTTTCGCAGTCTACTACTGTTAGTGGAACAGTAATTAATGCAGGAGATAATACACCTGTGGCAGGGGTATCGGTTGTACAAAAGGGTTCAGCGAAAGGAACCTCTACCGATCAGAATGGTTCTTTCAAACTAACTGTATCTGGCAATAAACCAGTGCTCCTGTTTAGTCATGTAGGCTTTCAGACATACACACTTAACTGGGATGGCTCTACTACGCTGGCTATAAAACTGGAAGCTGCTGTTTCTGAACTGCAGGATGTGGTAGTGGTGGGATATGGTGTACAGAAAAAGATTAACCAGACCGGTTCCACACAGACCGTTAAGTTTGATGACGCCGTTAACCAGCCTGTTACCAATTCCGGACAACTGATGTACGGTAAGTTTGCAGGCGTACAATTGACCCAGAGTAGTGGATTGCCCGGAGCAGATGCTTCCAGCATTGTGATCAGAGGTGTAGGAACGTTTGGTTCAACTACACCACTGGTTGTGATTGACAATATTCAGTATAGCGGCTTAGAGGCGTTCAATAATCTGGCGCCAGCTGATATAGAAACTATCTCGGTATTGAAAGATGCCTCTGCCAGTGCTATTTATGGTGCCAGAGGTGCCAATGGCGTTATCGTGGTAACCACCAAAAAAGGGAAAAGTGGTTCAATGAGTGTGGTGTATAATAACTATACCGGTTTCCAGAGTGTAACGGTGATTCCTGAATACCTGGATGCGGTTAATTATGCCAAATTGAAAAATGAGAAAGACATTAATACGAATGGCGCAAGCGCTCCTTTAAGATATTCTGATGCAGATATACAATCTATCATTGACGGTTCTGATCCCAATAAATACGCTAATGTAAACTGGGCCAAACAAATTCTACGTACGGCACCCATTCAGAACCATTACCTGGCTTTTTCAGGTGGGAATGAGAAAACCACTTACCGGGTTTCTTTGGGTTACCTCGGCCAGGAAGCTGTGGTGAAGGGTAAATTCAAATCAGAACGTTTCAATCTGAGTTTAAATATCAATTCCAAAGTAAAGGATTGGTTAACCATTTCTAATGTAACCAATGCTTACTGGACCAAATTCAGGGGACCAGCTGGTGGGGCAGGTGCCATTACAGACGAAACAGGCATTATCAATCAGTTTCAACGTTCGGCACCAACAGTACCGGTTTATTATTCAAATGGCCAGTATGGTGTAGTAGATGGATCTTACCTGAAAGTAAATGCCAGTTTCCCTATTACCCATGCACTGCGTAGAGGTTTTCTGGGAGATTATCAGAGTGATGATATTAACATTGCCGACCGGTTTGGTGTAAAAGTTGATTTCACCAAAGACTTATCTTTTGAAACCAGCGGAAGTATTAACCTGAGTTATGGTAACGTTTCTAATTTTAGTCCAACCGATTTTACTTACGATGCAGATGGTAACCTGGTAGGACAAACGCTGGTGAATACATTGACCAATAGTACAAGTTTTAACTACCGGCTTCTCAATGAAAATCTTTTGCGATATACCAAAAAGTTTAATGAAAAACATGACTTATCTGTTCTCCTGGGTCATTCAGTAATCTATAACAGAAACGATGGATTTTCAGGCTCCTTACAGGGATTTCCATCTAACTCTATACAGGAATTTGATGGCGGAGGTGTGTTAAATCCCAATGTATCAGGTAGTGCTGCTGAAGAATCAGTACAGTCTTTCTTTTCAAGGGTCAATTATGCTTACAATGGCAAGTATTTGTTCGAGTTCAATGTGAGGAGAGACGGTTCTTCTAAATTCAGTCAGGCCAGAAGATATGCCAATTTCCCATCGGCATCAGCCGGCTGGAGAGTGAGCCAGGAAAAATTCATGAGTAAAGTAAATTGGGTATCGGATTTAAAACTGAGAGCCAGCTGGGGTATTACCGGAAATGATAATATCGGTAATTACATATTTAATCAAACCTACAATACCAATGTTGATTATTTCCTGGGTTCCAGTACCATAGTGGGGGCAGTTGCACTTACCAGGTTGGCTAATCCTGCCATTACCTGGGAAACAGTGGAACAATCTGAAATTGCTGTAGATGCAAGTTTATTCCGTAACAGCCTGTCTTTTACTGCCGGTTATTTCCAACGTAACAGTACCGATGTTTTATATGGCAACTTTCCCATACCAAGTACCATCGGTGTTACCAATCTGGCAGCTAAAAATGCAGCCAGTATGGTTAATAGCGGTATTGAGCTGATACTTAATTACAGAGGTACAATTAAGAAAACCATTGGTTATTCAGTAGGAGGAAGTTTAAGCAAATTTGCGAAGAATAATGTAACCGGACTGGGCGACAGAGGTTTGGAAACCATCGGTGCAGAAACCATCATCCGGATAGGTGCTCCTTTTAATGCTTATTATGGCTATCAGGTTCTCGGTATTTTCCAGACAGCAGCTGAAGTAGCAGCAGCACCCAAACAGTTTGGAAGTGTTCGTACTGCTCCGGGCGATTTTCAGTATGCCGATTTATCAGGACCCAAAGGAATCCCTGATGGTGTTGTGGATGCTTTCGACAGAACAGTGATCGGTAACCCTTTCCCTACCATGGTGTACAATTTTAACGGAAGTCTCAATTACAAAGGGTTGGACATGAGCATTCTTTTCGAAGGAGTGAGTGGTCTGGATCGTATACTGAATGATAATGGTCAGACCCCATTGGAAGGAGACAGAAACAATGCCCTTTCTTATTGGGTAAACAGGTGGACGCCTACCAACCCTTCTACTACCTTGCCACGGGTGGGTGGGCAGAATAATGCGGTTGTTTCTACTTTTTATATACAGGATGCTTCTTACCTGCGTCTTAAAAATCTGGAGATAGGCTATGCACTCCCAACTTCTTTTACACAGAAATTCGGTGTATCTAAGTTGAGAATATTTGCCGGAGCACAGAATATCCTGACGTTTACCAAGATGAAAAATTTTGATCCGGAGCGGGCAAGAGGCGGGAATACAGATCAGTTAACACCCCTCTACAAAGTGTACACCTTTGGTTTGAACCTTAAATTTTAATTAGCATGAAAAAGTTATTAATTATAAGTTTTGTTTTGGTTTTGACAAGCTGTTCAAAAAGTTTTTTAGACCGTAACTCACTTACCCAGCTGGGAGAAGCCAATTTCTGGAAAACAGAACAGGATGCGATTTTAGGTATCAACGGTGTGTACGATGTGCTGCAGGATCGCATCTTGTATAGTGGAAATCTGAATGGTAATGCGGGGTTACCTATGTACGACTGCTTTGGTGATAATGCTTACAATTCGTTCAAATTTGAAGGGCCGGGTAATTTTATGGCCGCCAATATCGATCCTTCAAATGGTTTTTTCAGCGCTTTATGGACCTCTTTGTATAAAGGAGTAGCGAGAGCAAACGTAGCAATTGAAAATATTCAGAAGATGCCTTCATCGGTTATCTCTGATGCCAGTAAAAAACAATTATTGGGACAGGCTTACTTTTTGCGCTCTGTATTTTATATGCACCTGGCTGTTTATTTTCAGGAAGCACCATTGATTCTTACCGTTCAGAAATTAGAAGAGTCTTATGTTGCTAAGAATACATACAAGGAAATTTCTGATCAGGTGATCCTGGATCTTAAAGCGGCTGTAGATGCATTACCTGTTAGTTATCCCGCTGCCCAATATGGATATGCTACAAAAGGGGCTGCTTTAGGTATGCTGGCGCGTTTTCTGCTCTATAACAAAGATTATCAGGGTGTATTAGATGCAACTGCAGCCATTTTGCCACTAGGCTATACACTGAATCCCAGTTATACACAGTTATTTACAGAGCAAGGTGAATTTTCAAAAGAGATTTTATTCTCTGTGAGGTTCAACCAGGATGTATCGAACAATAATGAACTTTTCTCAGGCGTATTTTTAGCGGCACCCAAGGTAGATCAGCAACCTATGCTTAACCTGGTGAGAGATTACTATTGTACCGATGGAAAACCTATTACCACATCACCTCTTTATAATGCAAACTCACCTAAAAATAACAGAGATCAACGGTTAGGCGCTTCCATTTACTTTAGAAATGATATTTTCCTTACTGATATCAACAGAGCATTTACCGGAAATACCGCTACCGGTTACGGCCTTAAAAAATATATCAGAACTGCTGCATCTGCTTCGGGTATTGCAGTTTTTAATCCGGGAGGACAGGATTTTATTGTACTACGTTATGCCGATGTATTATTGATGAGGGCAGAAGCTTTGGTTGAGTTAAATCAATTGGCAGGTGTTAATGCACTGATTAATCAGGTAAGGGCAAGGGTTAGTATGCCTACTGTAGAAGCCGCTGAAGGTGCTGGTTTGAGTCAGGCGGCATTGAGAAATATCGTGAGGCATGAAAGACGTGTGGAGCTGGCTTTCGAAGGATTGCGTTTCTTCGATCTGAAAAGATGGGGAACCATACAGGAAGCATTTCAGCGGGTAGCAGTAGATAATGTAGCAGGTTATGGAGCTACCTACCGGGGTGCGAAATCTGATGTATTCCCTATCCCGCAATCTGAGTTAAATGCCAATAACCAGCTGATTCAAAACCCCGTTTGGCAATAAATATTTTCGTAAATTCAATTGATAAAACAGTAAGCCCGTCATGAAATCTATTCGGATAAAATTTGGGCTTACTGTTTTATTTTTGATAACGGCGAGCTGCCTTTTGGCACAATCTGCCAAACCCAATATTATTTTTATTCTGGCAGATGACCTGGGTTATGGAGATCTGGGATGTTACGGATCAGCCAAAATCAATACCCCGAATATAGATGCACTCGCGAAAACCGGCACACGGTTTACCGACTTTTATGCCGGTAGTACAGTTTGTGCCCCTTCCCGGGCTTCATTAATGACGGGACGGCATACCGGTCACGCAGGCATTCGTGGTAACGGAGAAGTGCCACTCGGTACTCTTGACAGTATTTTACCACAGTACCTGCACAGGGCCGGCTATAAAAATGGCATGGTGGGAAAATGGGGATTGGGACAAGCCGGAACCACAGGAGCCCCTGAAAAAAAAGGTTGGGATTTTTTCTCTGGTGTACTGCATCACGTAGAAGGTCATTACCAACATCCGGATTCGGCCTGGCAGCTCATCAATGGCAACAGTCAGAAAATTAAAATTCCAGAACAGTTGCACAGTAATGCCTGGTTCACCGCAGAAGCCAAACGTTTTATAGCGGAACAAAAGTCCGTTCCTTTTTTTCTATATGTAGCTTTTACACTACCACATGCTGAATTGGTGGTGCCCCGGAATTATTTACAACAATACATAGAGAACGATGGAAGCAGCCGGTTTGCACCCGAAACAGCGCAACCTGCCGGCCAGCACTATGGGGCACAACCATATCCCAAAGCTGCTTATGCGGCCATGGTTTCACAAATGGATGATTATATTGGTCAGTTGATGGATTATTTGCAGCACGAAATGTTACTCGACAATACCCTTGTCATTTTTGCCAGCGATAACGGCACACACAAAGAGGGGGGGAGAAATCAGGCGGATGTAGATTTCTTTAAAAGCAGCGGCCCTTTACGTGGTGTAAAAAGAGATCTGTATGAAGGAGGCATCAGGGTTCCCCTGATCATGAACTGGAAGGGAAAAGTTCCGGCAGGCAGTACCAATGATTTCTCCGGCGCATTCTGGGATATCTTACCTACCCTTTGTGAAGTAGCCGGTGTATCTCAACAGGCAAACATTGATGGTATTTCTTTTCTGGCTTCAATAGCCGGTAAACAACAGCAAAAACATGATTGTTTGTACTGGGAGTTTTATGAAGGCGGTTTTAAACAGGCCGTCCGGAAAGATAATTGGAAAGCGATCCGTTTTTATAAAGGAACTACTCCGGTCAGAACAGAATTGTATAACCTGGCAACCGATTTGGGTGAAACCCATAATGTAGCATCAGTATACCCAGACATGACAGCCATCATGGAGGCTTTGATGGATAAAGAACATACGGCATCTGATCATCCATTGTTTCAGATACATAAATGAATTTTCGGCTTGACTTTTCGTTTTTTACCTATCAGCCTGGCTGAACGGGAAGCAGAGAATTATATCCGTTATATTAATTCAATCAACAGATGAAGCATACACTGGAATCATTTTTTAAAAGCAAGTACCAACTGCCGCCTGCCATCATAGTTCGTTCGCCGGGCAGAGTAAATATTATTGGAGAACATACCGATTATAATGGAGGGTTTGTATTACCTGCTGCCATCGACAAAGCAGCTTATATAGCTGTTTCGCTGAGAGATGATACCCAGATTAACCTCACAGCGTTGGATTTAAATGAAACGTATGTTACAACAGTGTCGGATATAAAACCCGCGGTCGAGGTGAATTGGCCTAATTATATATTGGGTGCAGCTGCGCAGTTTATAAAACGTGGTATTCCTTTGCCGGGTTTTAATGCAGTTTTAACGAGCGATGTACCGATGGGTGCCGGATTATCTTCCTCTGCAGCAGTAGAATGCGCCACTGTATTTGCTTTGAATGAACTGCTGCATACAGATATTGAAAGGATTGAGATGGTAAATATGGCACAAAAAGCAGAACATGAATATGCCGGAGTGCTTTGTGGTATCATGGATCAGTTTGCTTCGATGATGGGTAAAGAAGATCAGGTAATTCAACTCGACTGCCGCTCTCTCAATTACGAATATGTTCCCTTCCAACTGGAAGGAATCAAGATTGTGTTACTCAACACCAATGTGAAACATTCACTGGCTTCATCTGCCTACAATACCCGACGAATGGAATGTATGCAGGCAGTAAGCTGGATTCGGGAACAGTATCCGCAGGTAACCTCACTGAGGGATGCAGATCTGGCCATGCTTGCTACCTGTGTTTTGCCCAAAAGTGAATTGATTTACAAGCGGAGCCGTTTTATTGTGGATGAGATCAACCGTTTGTTAACGGCCTGTACCTGTTTGCAGGAAGGGAATATGGATGCCCTGGGCAAAAATATGTTTGCTACACATGATGGTCTTAGTAAACAGTATGAAGTGAGTTGTAAAGAACTGGATTTTCTGGTCGATTTTGTACGCCAGCGACCCGAAGTAATCGGTGCACGGATGATGGGTGGTGGTTTTGGTGGGTGCACCATCAACCTGGTGAAAGCATCGGCTATTGATTCATTACTCACCGACATTCAGCCTGCTTACGAATCGGCGATGGGTTTGAAACTTGATTATTATATCGCATCTATCAAAAATGGTACAGAAATCGTTTAATTATGTTTGACAGTAAAGAACATCCGCATACGCGTTTGAATATCCTCACCGGCGAATGGGTCTTGGTTTCGCCACATCGCATGAAAAGACCCTGGCAGGGTAAAGTAGAAGCCGCCGCTGGTGCCAACCTCCCTGTATACGATGCTGCTTGTTATTTATGTCCCGGTAACAAACGCTCCGATGGCAGCAGCAATCCGGTATATACAGATCCTTATGTTTTTACCAATGATTTTTCTGCCTTACTGCCCTCCACACCGGCAGGTGGAGATAATATAAACGATTTATTGGTGAGCAGGAGTGTAACCGGTATTTGCCGGGTTATTTGTTTTTCGCCCGACCATAGTGTTACACTGCCATTGATGAAACTGGCTGCTATTGAAAAAGTAATTCAGTTATGGAAAGATGAGTTTGTGGCATTATCAGCCAATAAAGACATCAGATACATCCAGATATTCGAGAACAAGGGAGAGATCATGGGCTGCAGTAATCCACACCCTCATGGGCAGATCTGGGCTTCTTCTTCCATTCCTGTTGAGCTCAGCAAAGAAACCCTGCAGCAGCAAACATACTATGAACAGCACGGCAAGAGTTTGTTGAGTGCCTATCTGGATATTGAGTTGCAAAAACAGGAACGGATCGTGATCGAAAATGAACATTTTGTAGCACTGGTGCCTTTCTGGGCGGTATGGCCTTACGAAACAATGATCATCTCCAAAAGACATATCAGGCAGATCACAGCATTTACTGCAGCAGAAGACAGTGCCTTTGCGGATATACTGAAACGGTTGACAACCCGCTACGATAATCTCTTCCAGACCTCCTTTCCCTATTCAGCAGGCATGCACCAGATGCCGGTGAATGATGGAGAACATAGCGGCTGGCACTGGCATATGCATTTTTATCCGCCTTTATTGAGAAGTGCAACTGTTAAAAAATTTATGGTAGGGTATGAAATGCTGGCCAATCCCCAGAGAGATATTACGCCGGAACTGGTTGCAGCTACGTTACAGAACTTAACGGATATACATTTTAAAACCAATAATCCGCTACATCATGAAGCATAAAATTGTAGTTACCGGCGGATTGGGATTTATTGGTTCCAATACTGCCGTAGCCCTGATAGCGGCAGGATATGAAGTAGTGATCATTGATGACCTGAGTAATTCTGCGCTTTTTATACTGGATCGCATAGCAGCGATTACCGGCACAAAGCCAGGATTTTATCAGCTGGATATGAATGAGCGGGGAAAACTGACTCATTTCTTTGAGATGGAGTCAGACATACAGGCTGTGATCCATTTTGCTGCTTCCAAAGCTGTGGGAGAGTCTATGCAGTTACCCTTGAAGTATTTCCGGAATAATCTCTGTCCGTTGATCAACCTATTGGATAATATGCAGGCATTCGGTATCCCTAATATTATTTTCTCCTCTTCTGCTACCGTGTATGGCGAACCCGATGTGCTGCCTGTAACAGAAGCCACAGCTATCAAACCAGCTTTATCAGCTTATGGAAGTACCAAACAGATGGGAGAAGATATGCTGCAGAAAGTAACAGCCGCAGGGCAACTAAACGCTATATCATTGCGCTATTTCAATCCGGTGGGGGCACACGAATCGGCACTACTGGGCGAACTGCCCCTGGGTAAACCCAATAATCTGATGCCGGTAGTAACCCAAACGGCAGCGGGTAAAATTGAATGCCTGCAGGTATACGGCAATGATTATGATACACCGGATGGAACCTGTGTAAGGGACTATATCCATGTAACCGATCTGGCGGAAGCACATGTAAAAAGTTGTGAGCGACTATTAACCCAGCAACAGGAATCCAGTTATGAAGTATTTAATATTGGTACAGGAAAGGGCATATCAGTAATGGAAATGATTGCAGCTTTTGAACAGTACAACGGAGTAAAACTGAACTACCTGATCAGTGCCCGCCGGGCAGGCGATGCGCAAAGTATTTATGCAGATGCTACACTGGCCAACAACAAACTGCAATGGAAGGCCCGGAAGGGCCTGAAGGAAATGGTAACTACTGCGTGGAACTGGCAGAAACAATTAGCATAAACGGAATAAAACAATAAGAATATTTTTTGCAAAAAAAACAAACAGGAGCAGTATCACTTATTTCACAAACAGCACGGTAAATAACAATACCAGGGCTTTAATCATTGTTATATGAATAGTTTACAAACCAAAGACTACATCGTATTTCTGTTTTACTTTCTGGTAGTGGCTTCTTACGGAGTATATATCTACAGGCGTCGCAAAAAAGCAACCGTGTCTGCTTCACATGATTATTTTCTGGCCGAAGGTTCATTGACCTGGTGGGCCATCGGGGCATCGCTGATTGCATCTAATATATCTGCGGAGCAGTTTATCGGCATGAGTGGTAATGGATTTAAAATGGGTCTCGCCATTTCTACCTATGAGTGGATGGCGGCTGCTACCCTGATCATTGTGGCGGTATTTTTTATTCCGGTATATCTCAGGAATAAAATTTATACCATGCCACAGTTTTTAAACCAGCGGTATAACAGTACGGTAGCTATGATCATGGCTGTTTTCTGGCTGCTTTTGTATGTGGTGGTAAACCTGACTTCCATTTTATATCTCGGGGCATTGGCCATCAGCAGTGTGTCTGGACTGAATCTGACACTCTGTATGTATGCCCTGGCCGCCTTTGCAATTTTCATCACATTGGGTGGCATGAAAGTAATTGGATATACGGATGTGATACAGGTATTCTTTCTCATTTTAGGTGGACTTGTTACTACCTATCTCGCCTTGAACATGGTGTCTGAACATTATGGAAGCAGCGGCGTCGTTAATGGCTTTAAGTTACTTACAGAAAAGGCGAATGATCATTTTCACATGGTGTTTGATCAAAGCAATGAAAATTTCCCGAGCCTGCCTGGTTTAACTGTCTTGATTGGCGGTATGTGGATTGTGAACCTCAATTACTGGGGTTGTAACCAGTATATTACCCAAAGGGCTTTAGGTGCGGATCTGAAAACGGCCCGCAATGGAATTCTCTTTGCCGCTTTCCTGAAGCTGATGATGCCGGTAATTGTGGTATTGCCCGGTATTGCTGCGTATGTGTTGTATCAGGATGGCAATTTTAGAACTGAGATGTTACAGAACGGCGAATTAAATCCCGACAGGGCTTATCCCGTACTCCTGAACCTGTTACCTGAGGGACTGAAAGGGTTGTCCTTTGCGGCATTAACCGCGGCAGTAGTGGCTTCTTTGGCTGGGAAGGCCAATAGTATCGCTACTATTTTCACACTGGATATCTACAAGAAAAAGATCAATACCGGCGCCGATGAAAATAAAATGGTCTGGATAGGACGCGTTACCGTTGTGGCAGCCATGATTATAGCGGTAATACTGGCCCCACTATTGGGGATCGATAAAAAAGGAGGGTTTGAATTTATACAGGAATATACCGGCTTTGTTAGTCCGGGAATTTTTGCCATGTTCATACTCGGATTCTTCTGGAAAAAAACCAGCTCCAATGCTGCTTTGTTTGCTACCATCGGCGGTTTCCTGTTATCGGTGATCTTCAAATTTTTGCCAACAGCAGTAGATCTGGCATTTCTGCAACCGGCGGGTTTTGCTACCCTCGTGCAACAGAAAGACGGAACCAGTTTGTATGAAATTCCATTCCTGGACCGTATGGGATTTGTATTTGCCATAGCCGTAATAGGTATGGTCATTATCAGTTTAATTGATCAAAAACGAGGTATCGCTTCTAATGGGTTGGAAGTGGATCGTAGCATGTTTAAGCCTGATGCTGCCTTTACAGTTGGCGCTTTACTGGTGATGGGTATATTAACTGCTTTGTACACTATTTTCTGGTGAGGAAGGCACTATATATCCTTTTAAGCAAACCGCCTTATGTAAATGGGGCGGTTTTTTTGAGTATGGATGGTTCAGAAAGACTTATGGTTGATTTGTCTGTTCGTCAGTATAAGCATTACCCTGGCCCTTCATTTCCAACAAAGTAGGCGGTTTTAAAACGCAAAGAGTTCAGCAAATAATATATATGATACAAATTTTAATATTTATTATTTTTTACTTATATATCTTTTTTTAGGACTGGTATCATTCTTATTTTTTAAAAAATGAGTATAAGGGGATATAGTGTTGATGATCGGTGTAATATTTATATATAATAAATTTATACAATGTATAATCCCCACATTTCACAAGATTATTTAATATTATTAATAAAAAGTTAAAGAAACGCTTAACAAAATGATAACAGTATGGCTTTTTTCCTAATTTAGACACAACCAATAACCATAAGGTTATAGTAACCAAAACACTAGCTATGAGAAAAAAACTACTGGCAGTACTATGTATGTGCGCCATTGTTGTTGTGGGCTATTCACAAACAACCGTATCGGGTAAAATAACCGATGCCGCAACTGGCATTCCGTTGGCAGGCGTAACCGTAAAAGGGAAAGGCACTGCTATTGCATCCGTTTCTGATGCAGATGGTAAGTACAGCATTAAGCTGGCCTCAAGCGTTAAAACACTTATTTTTTCATTTGTAGGCTACACCGATTTTGAAGCTGCTGTAAGAGCCGGAAATCTGGATGTATCGCTTACCAATGCTGTTTCTAACCTCACAGAAGTAATTGTTACCGGTTTTGGTGGTTCTCAGATCAAAAGAGAACTTACCGGTAATATTGCCCGTGTAAAAGGAAAGGATATCGAATACCTGCCCACACCCAGTGTGGATGCGGCTTTGCAGGGTAAAGCGGCCGGTGTATTTGTAAACAGCCAATCCGGAAAACTGGGTCAGGCAGTAACAGTACGTGTAAGAGGTAACTCTTCCATCAGTGCCAATAGCCAGCCATTGTATGTATTGGATGGTATTCCGATGACTGCCAACAGCCAGAGTTCTTATGGTGGTGCTACCAACCCTTTAACCGATCTGAACCCGAATGATATTGAGTCGATCGAAGTATTGAAAGATGCTTCTGCCGGTGCCATCTTCGGTTCCAGAGCTGCCAATGGGGTAGTACTGATTACGACCAAGAGAGGTAAAGCAGGAAAAACTTCTGTTACTTTTAACTACCAGACAGGTTCTGCAGAAGCAACCAAGCGGATCAGAATGCTGAACTCACAGGAATATGCCACACTGATCCTGGAAGGTGCCAAATACCGCGACGATTTAGATGGTACTCCTTTAAATGACCCCAGTAGCTGGACATCCTACGTTAAAAACGATGTGATGGATTACTACAGTTATGGTGGCTGGAGTAAAGACCCTACCAAGTCCTATGACTGGCAGGATCAGGTATTTCAGAAAGGACCTTACAGACAGGCCGATCTGCAGATCAAAGGTGGAACAGATAAAACCAAATTCTTTTCTTCCTTCCAGCAACTGGATCAGACCGGTACTATCATCGGTAATAAGATATCAAGAACTACCGGACGCCTGAATATTGATCAGAAAGCGAATGACTGGTTAGACCTCGGTGTTTCCTTGAGTTTATCAAGAACGTATAACCAACGTTTACCGGATGATAACGCCTTCTCTAATCCCTTACAGGCGATCGCATTAATGCCGATGACACCTTTTACAGATCCTAACACCGGCCTGCCTGCAGGTACGCCTCCCGGAGATGTGAATATTCCTATTTATTACAATCCGGTAATTACCGTAAACTATGCTTCTTATGCGCAGGATGTGTACAGAACTTTCGGTAACGCTTACCTGAAAGCCAACCTGCTGAAAGGCCTGAACTTCCAGACTGAATTCGGTGTGGATTACCTGAGTCAGAATGAAGAAGGTTATTTCCAGTCACAAACCGTGCGTAACCAATCCCGTGCATCCTCTGGTTTGGGTACCAACAGAGGTGCTTTTGTAACCAACTATAATACACAGTCATACTTCAGCTATAACACCGTGATCAAGCAGAAACATAATATTTCCGCTACACTGGGTATGCAATACCAGCAATCACAATCCAAGTATAACTATATCGAGGGTACTTCCTTCCCCTCCAACTCTTACCAGAAAATTGCGAGTGCAGCAACCAAATCAGATGGTAGTACATCACAGTCAGATTTCAGGTTCCTGTCATATTTCTTAAGAGCGAACTATACTTACAACGAAAAATATATCCTGGCTTTAAGCAGCCGTATCGATCAGTCTTCCCGATTCGGTAAAAACTCCAGATCAGGTTTCTTCCCCGCTGCTTCTGCCGGATGGATCCTGACCAACGAAAGATTCCTCGAGAACAGCAAATCCATTAGCTTCCTGAAACTGCGCGCCAGTTATGGAGTGGTTGGTAATGCTGAGATCGGAAACTTCCCGCAACTGGGTTTATTCTCGGGTGATGCCGGATATGCCGGAGCAGCCGGTCAGCGTCCTTCTCAGTTGAGAAATGATAACCTGAAATGGGAAACCACCAAACAATTCGATATCGGTCTTGACTTCGGATTCCTGAAAAACCGTATTACCGGTGAAATCGATTATTACAATAAACAAACCGAAGGTTTGTTGCTGAACGTAAATATCCCGGCTACCACTGGTTTTACCAGCATGGTTAGAAACGTGGGTAAACTGGAGAACAAAGGTTTTGAGTTTGTATTGAATACACAGAATCTGGTGGGAGCCTTCAAATGGAGCACTACTTTCAACATTGCCCGTAACATCGGAAAAGTGAAAGATATCCAGGGACAGATTATTGAAGGCGGTATCAGCAGCATGAGCCGTGTTCAGGAAGGATATGGCGTGGGTGTGTTCTTTACACCAGAGTTTGCCGGTGTAGATCCTGCGAATGGTAATGCCCTCTTTTACCTGAATACCAAGAAAGCAGATGGCAGTCTCGACAGAGCTACCACCAGCAACTACAACCTGGCACAGCGGATTGTAGCGGGTGACCCCAATCCTAAATACATTTTCGGATTTACCAATACTTTCTCTTACAAAGGATTTGATGCAAGTGTATTCTTTAACGGCGTATCCGGCAACCAGAATAACATTTATGGTATGGGACGTTACTCTTCGGCCAGCATGCTGTATGAAGATAATAATACCGCAGACCAGCTGGGAAGATGGCAGAAACCCGGTGATATCACCAATATCCCGCAGGTACGTTTGTACAGGGTGAATGGTTCTCAGGCCAGCAGCCGTTATATTGTGGATGGATCCTATATCCGTTTAAGAAGCGCCTCTATTGGTTATACTTTCGGTTCCAAACATCTGAGCAAATTGAAGATTGAGCGTATGAGGATTTATGTTTCTGGACAAAACCTCCTGACCTTTACCAAATATCCTTACTGGGATCCTGAGGTTAACGCCGATTCATTTGACTCAAACATTGCGAAAGGAAACGACTTTTATACGCCACCACAGCCAAGAACTTTCCTGGTGGGTGTGAACGTAAGTTTTTAATTAATCAATAATAACTATTATGAAAATATTAATCCATAACATGAGTAAATACTATAAGGCATTTTTGCTGATGAGTATTATTACACTGGCAGGTTGCGAAAAGAAACTGGACATTTCCCCTTACCAGAGTATTGCAGATGATAAAGCTTTATTAACCGAGAGCGATGTACAGGTTACACTGGTAGGTTGTTATGATGGTATACAGAGTGCTGCCGCCTATGGCGGAGATATTCTGGTACTGAATGATCTGATCGGAAACTCGGCAGATATCAACTTTACCGGAACCTTTGCAGGTTTATCAGATGCTTATCAAACCCAGATGACAGCAGACAATTCATTTGCCCGCGATACCTGGATTGCAGCGTACAATACCATTAACCGTTGTAACAATGTATTATCGGCGGTAGATAAAGTAACTTCTTCTACAGCCAAGAAGAACTCTGTAGAGGGACAAGCGCTTTTCTTACGTGCTTCTATGTTTTTTGAGTTGGTTAAGTTGTATGCAAAAGCAGTAGGAGATGGTGATTACAATGCCAATCCCGGTGTACCCTTGATCCTCACACCAACTGGTAACGTAACGGATGCAGATTATCCGGCCAGGGCTACGGTGAAAGCCGTATATGATAAAGTGATCGCTGATTTAATAAAAGCGGAATCTTTATTGCCAACCACTAACGGTAACTATGCAACCAAATGGGCAGCTGCGGCTCAGCTATCCCGCGTATACCTGATGCTGAAGGATTATGCAGCAGCAAGAGATGCAGCTGACCGGGTAATTGCGAGCAGTGGTAAAATCCTGAATCCTGATTTCACTAAATTATGGTTCACTTTTATCAATAACGGAGGAGCTACACCTGCTGAGTATTTATTTTCTATGAAAGTAACTTCTCAGGATGGTACCAACTCGCAGAATACTTATTTCGGAAGAACCATCGGTACTATTCCGGGTACTGCCGGAAGAAGTGATTGTAAGATCAAAGCAGCTCATATTGCTCAGTATGAAAATGGAGATGTGAGAAAAGGCTTTTTTATACTGAATGGGGGTAACTATTACACACAAAAACACCTGGACCGTTTTGGCGATGTTGCCATTATCAGATTGGCTGAAATGTACCTTACCCGTGCAGAAGCTAACCTGCGTTTAGGAACAATCGTTGGTGCCACGCCTTTGGCCGATCTGAACAGGATCCGTAACAGAGCCGGACTTCCTTCTCTCCTCGTGGCAACACTGGCTGATATCACCAAAGAAAGATCATTGGAATTGGCTTTTGAAGGACAAAAACTGATCGAAGCCAAAAGATTACAGACACCTGTTGGTACCCTTGCCTGGAATGATCCCAAGTTGATCCTTCCTATTCCAAGAAGAGAAGTTGATGTAAACAAAAACCTGGTTCAGAACCAGGGTTATTAAGCGTAACCTATAATTGTAAAAACGCCGGTTTAACAGACCGGCGTTTTTTTGTAGTATATATTCAGATGGGGATCAGCTGAAAACTCATAGTTTGATTCGTTCTTCTGTAGCAGCACCGGTAGCAGCATCCACACCATTCAGTTGCACATAGTCTATATGCGGCTTGAACAGGGATCCTCCGTTTACCGCGATAAAAATGCGGTTAACGATGACCTGTTTATCATTCACGGTGGTATAAATACGATATTGTTTGTCTTCACCTTCTTTCAGGTATAACTTCAGTTTTTTATAGGCCACAATGTGGCATTCGTAGCTGTTATCATCCAGCAGTGTTGTTTTGATTCCATACGCATATTTTCGTTGGATGTCTGTGAGTTCTTCTATCTGCCCTTTTTTGGTATAACTGATCCAGTAAGCACGAATCGGTTGTTTTTTATCGGGCACTCCATTTTCCATATTCAGTTCATAAATAACCGTATTGGTATTGGGCGGACGTTGCAGGTAAAATAATTGTTTGGGGTTATGTGGGGGTGTAGGATAGTCAATGCCCTGTGACCACACAAGGTTTACTGTTGTTAATAACAGCCCTGTGAATAAAAAAGATCGGTATAGCCTGCTCATACAATGAATGGGTTTATATGATACACGAAGCCGGAGAGTATTCTCTGCAGCAATATAATTCAGTTTCTGCAATTCTGTAATGGCAGAAGCTGGCATATACTGCCGTCAGTAAGCAGTCCATCCGCCATCAGCCACCAGTACAGCTCCATTAATAAAACTGGCCTCGTCTGATGCAAGAAACAAAGCAGTCCTCGCTACTTCCAACGGATCTGCGGCTCTCGGGTTCAACGCCATACCGGGTAAAATCCGCTCTGTTACCAATGGTGAAAGATGCTGCATATCAATAGTTGCAGCAATGCTGGTATTCATGGCACCGGGTGCAATGGCATTACAACGGATTCCTGATTTCGCATACACATACCCTGTGTTTTTGGTTAAGCCGATCAGGGCATGTTTACTGGCCGTGTAGGCAGCACCGGCTCTGGCCCCCTGCAAACCACCTATCGAGGCAATATTGATAATCACCCCTGATTTTTTGACGAGCATGATCTGTAATGCTGCCCGCATGGTTTTGAACGGACCATCGAGGTTGATACGCATCACGCGGTCCCAAACCTGATCCGTTACATCGGCTGTGAGTTCAAAATTGTCCATCACACCGGCATTGTTTACGAGAATATCTACAGTACCGTAGGTAGAAACAGCCGTCTGAACCATCATTTCAATATCCCCGGCTTTGGCCATATCGGCCATAACAGTAGTATAAGTTGCCTGCTGTTCGGTTAAGGCAGTACTGAGTTCTCCCAATGTTTTTTCATTGATATCAGCAGCAACAACTTTCGCACCTGCCTGTGCAAACAGGATCGCAATGGCTTTACCCAAACCAGCGCCTGCACCGGTTATGATGGCAACCTTATTTTCGAGACTTTTCATGTTTCTGTTTTCCCAAAGGTAGCAGCTTGGGCGGGCTGGGTAAATGACATCCGTCAGGATATGTTTCACACTTTACAAAAGTTGACAGCAGCTGCGGGACAGTAATATCCTGATAATGAATCTATTGAAACAGAAACGAAAGGAGGCGCTGCATCCGACTGCCATTTTCCCCGGAAGAAAAAGAGTAAAAAGTATTTTATTCCGGAATCTTTTTTATCTTTGCTTTTTATACACAGCCAATGGTATCAAAAACCTGCGAAAATGCGATCCGTGCCTTGTTATTTGTAGCACAGAAATCAAAATCCGGTGCTAAAGTTGGGGTGAAGGAAATTGCGAAATCCATTGATTCGCCAGAACCCTTTATCGCTAAAATATTGCAGGATCTGGGCCGGAAGGGATTGGTATCTTCTTCCAAAGGTCCGAACGGCGGGTTTTATCTCGACGAAAAAGGATTGAAACATAGTCTCGCAGATGTTGTAAATGCGGTAGACGGGGACAAACTTTTTACCGGTTGTGGCCTGGGGTTGCGAAGCTGCTCGGCCAAAAAACCCTGTCCCATTCACGACCAGTTTGTAGCTGTACGGGCAAGTATCAAGGAGATGATGCAGAATGCCACCCTGGGCGATTACAATACAGCACTTGAATTGGGAGAGAAGTATTTAAAGAGATAATTTTTTTGCATAATTAAAGGAGTAAAAGGTCTTAAATTATTTTATATGAAAAACCGGATCCCGCGTCAGCAAAAGTATGGTATGGTAATCGGCCTGATTTTCGGTCCCTTATCCCTGCTTGCCCAACATACGGGCATAATGGAAGCAACGCAAGTACCCAGGTCGGGTGTAATGCTTGTATTGGTTTTGTTACTGATGTCCGTTTTTACTGCTGCACTGTTTCTTGCCTGTAAAGTGTGGTCGATGCTTGATAAAAGCCGTAAAGAAACGGAGAATGATAACTTTCAGGAACTGTCGCGCTACCTCGCTAATATGGATAGTGTGCAGATTGGAAAACTACTAACGATTACCGGTTCGCAGCCAACCCAAAATACTGCCGGCAATGGAAATGCCAAAACAGTTCTGCTGTTTGTATCTGCAGTGATCGGTTCCCTGTTACCATCCGCTTCTTTGTTTGCCCAATCGGGGGCCAACCAGAAAGGGTTACTGAGTGAAACGGGTATTATCATCACCATCACCCTGATACTGATTCCGATACTGGCTGCTATAGGACTGATGATCGTTAAATTATCCCGTATGCTGCAAAACCAACGGAAACAACAGGACCTGGAAAATGCGGAACGTTTGGCAGCCTATCTCTCAACCTTACCTCCGGAAGAAGTGAACACGGTTTTGCAAGCAAGAAAAAAAGCATTGGATTTTACATTGAATCATACAGAACTATCCGGTCAGCAAGCACCGGCAGATGAGAAAGGGCTGATCAGCAATATCAATACCAGGGATATTCTTCCCTTTGTAGCACCCAAACAGAAAGCAGTGAAACGGCCGCATATTGATCCGGCATTGGCGAAACTGATCCTGTGGTATTTTGGTTCTGCCGCTTTCTGGTTATTATTTGGTACCAGTATCGGCGAATACCTCGGTATCAAATTCGTGGCACCCGATGCGGATCATATCAGTTGGTTAAGTTTTGGCCGTTTACGTCCGGTGCATACCAACGCAGTTTTCTGGGGTTGGGCATCACTGGGTATGCTGGGACTCGGTTATTATATTGTTCCGATGGTTAGTAATACGGCGTTAGCCAGTATTAAAAAAGGCTGGCAGGCACTGCACCTGGTGAATGCAGCGGTGATACTGGGAACCCTTTCTTTAATGGCCGGCATCAATAACGGTGGTGGCGAATACAGGGAATATATCTGGCCGGTAATGCTCTTGTTTGGGTTGGCACTGATACTGACACTTATTAATTTCTGGCAAACCATCAGCAAACGCCAGATGAAAGAGATTTATATTTCTAACTGGTATATCGTATCAGCCCTCATGTTCGCACTTACCATTACAGTAGTGGCCTATGTGCCCAGCTGGCAGAACGGTTTGGGCGAAACGATTATACAGGGATATTATATGCACCAGGGGGTGGGTATGTGGTTCATGCTGTTTACGCTGGGTATTGTATATTATATGCTGCCCCAGCAACTGAACAAACCCATTTATTCCTATAGCCTCGGTATTCTCGCTTTCTGGACACAGATCCTGTTTTATACACTGATCGGCACGCACCATTTTGTGTTCAGTTCTATTCCGTGGTGGTTACAGACTGTGGCCATTGTAGGAAGTGTGGGTATGGTAATACCGGTGGTGGCAGGTACTACGAATTTTATTATGACTTTCAGGGGTGCCTGGCATAAAATAGCAGGCAGTTATACACTTCCTTTTTTTCTGGTAGGTATTATTTTTTACTGTACCGGATCCCTGCAGGGAACAGCAGAAGCTTTTCGGTCTACCAACCTTCTCTGGCATTTTACAGATTTTACAGTGGCTCACTCACATCTTACCATGTATGGCATCATCTGCTTTTTTCTCTGGGCAGGCATGTATGCAGTGATACCCCGGTTAACCGGTAAAGAAGCACCGCAGGTAACCGTAGGGGCGCATTTCTGGCTGGCATTGATCGGTTTATTATTTTATACAATCCCACTGATGATCGGCAGTACGTTACGCGGACAAATGTGGATCGAAGGGAAACCCTTTATTGAAACCGTGGTACACATGGCTCCTTACTGGTTATGGCGTGCCATCGGCGGAAGCCTGATGTGGTTGTCGCATATTTTCTTCGTGTATAATTTCTACAGAATGGTTAGTACCCGTGAAACCATTGACGTAAAAGAAGTGGCACTCGAAAAACTGCAGCAAAAAATCCTTGCCAAAGAAATAATTGCTTAATCATTCATCTTAGTATACCAATGGAATTTTTTAATAACCATACAAGACTCTTCCGTACAGCATTTCTTTTTTTTGCAGGGTTAACCCTACTCGTGGCCATCCTGCCCGCAATTAACAACCAGCAAAATAACCAACCACTGCCTTCGGTCGAGCCTGTAACAGAAGAAGCCATGAAAGGAAAACTGGTTTTTATTTCAAATGGATGTGTGGCCTGTCATACACAGCAGGTCCGTAATGTGGATATGGATAAGGTATGGGGCTCCCGTCCCAGCATAGCCGCTGATTACGCCGGTATCAAAAGAACGGATACCTGGCGCAATACCGCTACATTGATGGGTACAGAGCGAACAGGCCCTGATCTGACAGATATCGGTAACCGGCAACCCAGCAGCGACTGGAACCTGGTGCACCTCTTTAATCCGAGAATTGTGGTGAAAGAATCCATCATGCCCGCATACCCCTGGCTGTTTACTATCCAAAAAGAAACTACTGCAAAAGATGTGGTAGTGAATGTTCCCAAAGAATACCTCAACGGAAAAGAAGGTAAAGTGGTTGCTACCGAAGAAGCCCGCTATCTGCTGGCATACCTGCAGTCCTTAAAACAGGCAAAATTACCGGATGGCAGTCCCACCCCTGATTTTTTATACAAACGCAAACAGCCTGTATCCGGAGGAAATACCCAGGCACCTGATGGTAATCTGCTGTACACGGCTAATTGCCAGAGCTGCCACCAGGCCAATGGAGAAGGGTTGCCCGGTGCTTTCCCTTCGCTGAAAGGCAGTCCGGTAGTGAATGGAAATAACCTGCAATTATATGTTGATATTATCATGAACGGATATGATGCAAGACCCGAATTCGGGGTAATGCCTGCGGTTGGTACCAACGCGGGTTTAAGTGCAGCGGAAGTAACCGCCATCATTAACCATGAAAGAAACAGCTGGGGCAATAAGGCCGAAAAGGTGACGGAAGCCGATGTGAAGAAGCTCATGGATTTTGTAAAACTGAAAACAGCTAAGTAATTGTAAAACAGAAAATGATTACATGAAAAAAGCAGTACTGGTCATTTTTTTACTAAGCATCCGGGTAGCAATTTTTGCCTGTGGTGTTTGTGAAAAACAACAACCGAAAATATTACAAGGAATCACCCATGGAGCCGGGCCGGAAAGCAATTGGGATTACCTGATCATTTCTATAGCGGCAGCCATAGTGGTTTTCACTTTTTATTTCTCTGTAAAATGGCTGATCAGACCCGGAGAAACTGCTGTTACACATATTAAATACCTGACTGTAAACAATGACTGATATGGAAGACAAGAGCCAGATAATCGTATTTATTGATGAGGACAAACAACCCCTGTCTACTTTCACATCGCCGGTAAATTTTGAACTGGATACCAGGAAACTGGTGGATGGGAAACATGTTCTCCGCATCGTCAGTAAAGATCCTTCGGGTAAAGAAGGCATCCGGCTGATCCCTTTTGAAGTGCGTAACGGACCCGCCATTGATGTAGAAGGGATCCGGGAACATGCGCTGGTAGATGGTGTGATCCCGATCATGATCAATGCCTATGGCAAAGGGGATCAGAAAAGGTTCCTGATAGAGGGAAGTGAAACGCCCAAAAGCATTCCTTCCTGGGTTTGGATCCTGATCATCGGTTTTGCAGGTTGGGCCCTGTTTTACCTCTTCACTTATTTTTCACTGAAACCCTGATATAATGCCGAAGGATATTGCTACTTTAGACGACATCAAACAACTGGTAAACCGATTCTACGACCAGGTGAGGGCTGATGCTTTATTGGGTCCTGTATTTGAAGCAAGGATCCAGAACAGGTGGCCGCAGCACCTGGAAAAAATGTATACTTTCTGGCAAACAGTGTTGCTGGACGAACGTACTTATGATGGAAGTCCATTCCCGCCGCACGCACAGTTGCCCATCGGTCATCAGCATTTTGCGCAATGGATGCAGCTGTTCACGGCTACCATTGATGAAATATTTGCAGGCGATAAAACAGAAGAAGCCAAATGGCGTGCTGCCCGCATGGCAGAAATGTTTGAAATGAAACTGGCACATTACCAACAGGCGGGTGGCAAAAGCCTGGTGTAATATGGAAATGCAACAAAAACCCATACGGCTCACGGTGGTACAGGAGGGAGAGCGAACCGTAATTGAAACGCATGCCCATGCTTACCGCAACCTGATGGTATTGCTGAACAATCACTGTTATCTGGAAAATTTTGGTGAATGCGGAGGTATGGGCCGATGTGCCACCTGTGTGATACAAACACAACATCCTGCATTGCAGGAACATAACAGGAATGAAGCCAGTACACTGGCCAAACTGCCACCAGTTGAACCGGGAACC
The DNA here is from genome assembly GCA_036405675.1 of Sediminibacterium sp. Lineage (GTDB taxonomy): Bacteria > Bacteroidota > Bacteroidia > Chitinophagales > Chitinophagaceae > Sediminibacterium. Next base: position 19,732 of record DASWXD010000121.1, on the reverse strand, counting down.
CGTCTTTCCTGCCAGATCCATATCAACAATTTGCTGGATGGAGCTGAAATCAGGATACCCGGAGAGGCTCTTTACTGAACAGAGGTTTTGTCACAGTGCTGTAATATTCTTTCTTAATAAAAGTAATTAAATACTTTTATTAAAATAATCTTTTTATCTTTGTCCTATCAAATCATTTTAAAATCATCTTTATGCCAACAACCATAACAGAGAACATCCTGAATGTTACCTTACTCGAACCCAAACAAAAACATCCTACCATTTTTGTACGCTTTGATGCACTGGCAGAAGGCGAAAGTCTGACCCTGCACAATGACCATGACCCCAAGCCTCTATACTACCAGTTGCTGGGAGAGCGTGGAAATATTTTTACCTGGGAGTACCTGGAAGAAGGCCCTGAATGGTGGAAAGTGAGGATTTCCAAAAAACGCACAGGTGAGCAGGATGAAACACTCGGACAGATCGCTGCCAAAGATCTTCGCAAGGCGCAGGTGTTTAAAAAATATGGACTGGATTTCTGCTGTGGCGGGAAAAAGACGGTGAAAGAAGCCTGTGCAGAAAAAGGCCTGGATGTAACCAAAGTAGAAAAAGAACTGCAGCAGGCAGATACCCTTCCTTCTTCGCGCCCGGTTCCGTATGGTGACTGGAGTCTTGATTTTCTCTCAGATTATATTGTGAATACACACCATACCTATGTACGTAAAACCTTACCCGATATCAGGGCTTATGCCGAGAAAGTGATGAAAGTGCATGGCAAACAACACCCAGAGCTGGTTCGGATACATGAGCTGGTGGAAGAGATCTATGCAGAATTGTCTGCCCACCTGGTAAAAGAAGAAAAAGTATTATTCCCTTATGTAAAGGAACTGGTAGTAGCCAAAAACCGGTCGCAGTTATTGCAGGCGGCCCATCTGGGATCGGTGCAGAACCCGATCAATATGATGGAGATGGAACACGAAGTGGTAGGAGAGAATCTGGAAGAGATCCGTAGATTATCAAACAATTATGCTTTGCCGGAAGATGCCTGTGCCAGTTATAGCTTACTTTACAGGATGCTGGACGAGTTTGAAGAAGACCTGCATCTTCATATTCACCTGGAGAATAATATCCTTTTCCCGAAAGCACTTGACCTTGAAAAACAGTTAAACTGATGAAAGACACAACACCTATCAAACGTCACCCTGCAATGGTTTCCTTTTCCAAAGACCATCATTTTGGATTGTTACTGGTATGGAAAATCAGGCAGGGATTGACAAAATCAGTCGAAGCCGGTAGAATCGGTAAATATGTTTTGTACTTTTTTTCGGAAGACCTGCTGAAACATTTTGAAGATGAAGAAAAATTGCTTTTCTCCCGCCTGCGGGCCGATGATCTGTTGCGCATACAGGCCGAAGAAGATCATGCAGCCATCTATCAATTGATCAAAGACATCGGGAAACATACGGAAGATGCCGCTCTGCTTACAAAACTGGCAGACAGGTTGGAGAAACATATCCGTTTTGAAGAGCGGGAGTTGTTTAATCATCTCCAGTCAGTAATCGGAACCGATGAGCTGGCCCTTATCGAAAAAAGAATCGGTAACGATAGTAAAGAGATAGATGAGAAATGGGATGATGTGTTCTGGATCTAAAACTGATAACAATGACTATCCCCCGGGCAAATAGCAGGCAGAAAAGAGTAGTGATCGTAGGGGCAGGTTTTGCCGGATTAACATTGGCCAAAAAACTTTCCGGAAAAAATTTCCAGGTGGTATTGCTGGATAAAAACAATTATCATCAGTTTCAACCGCTCTTGTACCAGGTAGCCAGTTGTGGATTAGAGCCCAGCAGTATCAGTTTCCCTCTCCGGAAAATATTTCAACGAAAGAAACATATCATCATCAGGGTTACGGATGTATTATCGGTTTCTCCCGAAACCAAAACCGTTTATACGGGAGTAGGTACCATTACCTATGATTATCTTGTAATGGCACAGGGTGCCGTTACGAATTACTTCAATAATGAACGTCTGCAATTGCATGCTTACTCCATGAAATCGGTTTCAGAAGCTTTGCTGTTGCGGAACACATTATTGCAAAACTACGAACAGGCACTCAGTGCTGTAACGATAGAAGAGCGGCTGGCATTGTTAAACGTAGTGATTGTGGGCGGAGGTCCAACAGGTGTTGAACTGGCAGGTGCTATTGCTGAAATGAAACGGAAAATTCTTCCGAAAGATTATCCCGAACTCAATTTCCGGAATATGCATATCTACCTGCTGGAAGCGGCACCCCGCTTATTAAACGGAATGAGTGCGGCTTCGGGTAATACGGTTCTGGAATATCTTACAGGCCTGGGTGTAGAAGTGCAGGCAAACGTATCAGTAACGGATTATGATGGAGAAAGGGTATCGTTGAGTAATGGTAATATCATCCATAGTCGTTGCCTGATCTGGGCCGCTGGTGTAAAGGGGAAACCGATACCAGGTATACCTAAGGAAGCTGTTACAGCAAATGACAGACTGTTGGTGAATAGTTTCAACCAGGTAAATGGATTAACGGATGTATATGCATTGGGTGATATAGCCCTGATGCAACTGGATGATTTACCCAGGGGCCATCCCCAGGTGGCACCGGTAGCCATTCAGCAGGCGACGCTGTTAGCTAAAAACCTGGAACATGTAGTAACAGGGAAAACAATCATCCCTTTTAACTATCAGGATCAGGGAAGTATGGCAACGGTAGGAAGAAACCTCGCACTGGTGGAAATCGGAAAAATCAAACTCAAAGGTTTTATTGCCTGGTTGGTCTGGATGCTGGTGCATCTTATGTCTATCATCGGGATCAAAAACCGTTTGTTCATACTGATCAATTGGGTCTGGCAATATATAACGTATGATCAGTCTTTACGACTCATCATCAAACCCGCACACAAAATTAAAAATGATGACAATGAAACAAATCCCGTTCCTGTTAGGACTAAGCCTCTTACTGGCCTGTAATGCCGGCGAAAACACTCTTGCTTCCGGTACGGCTTCTAAAATAGATACTACGGAAAATTTACCAGCAACTGCTGTACCCGGTTTGTCATTGAATGATGGTGTTAAATGGAAGGCCGATGCCAAAACACTGGCTAATGTTACTTTGCTAAAGACGGTTGCAGCAGATGCAGTAAAGCAAAATCCTGTTGATTACAGTCTGACTGCTGCAGCCTTGCAGAAAGGACTTGATAAAATGGTTGCGGAATGCAGTATGAAAGGTCCGGATCATGAGGCACTTCACCAATGGTTGTTGCCATTGATAAAAAAAGTGAATGATTTGAAAAAAGCTTCCGGCGAAGATGCGGCTCTGCAGCTGCGTGAAATAGAAAGACAGATCCATCTCTTTGATCAATACTTTGCCTGATATGCAGATAAATGCCAACACCAAAATAGCTGCACTGATCAAAGCCCATCCCGATGCACTGGAAACAATCATTGCACTTTCGCCCAGGTTCACCAAACTGCGGAATCCGATTCTGCGTAAAGTGATGGCTGGCCGAACGAGTATAGCAATGGCATCCGGTTTGGGTGGTTGCACAGTAGAGGACTTCTTCACGCATTTAGCACCACTGGGATTCACAATAGACCGGATAACCACTGCTGCGGCAGCACCCGAACCTGTTACTAAAATTCCTGACTTTCTAAAAAACCTGGAACCCACCCGTCTGGTAGAACTGGATGTGCGGCCGGTGTTAGAGAGTGGGAATGACCCTTTGAGTATCATCATCGAAAAAGTGAGTGGACTGAAGGAGCAGCAGGTATTAAAACTGATTAACAGTTTTGATCCTACCCCCTTGAAAAATTTACTCGGCAAGAAAGGATTTGAATCATTTACCGAACTGGTTAATGCCGAACTGGTGAATACTTATTTTTATAAAGCAACACCACAAGCATTTGTTGCGGAAACAGTAAAACCATCCACCAGCGCCGGATGGAATGAAATTCTGCAACGCTTTTCCGGCAAACTGGTTACGGTAGATGTACGGCAACTCGAAATGCCATTACCCATGCATACCATTCTGGAAGCATTGGAAACCCTGCCGGCAGAAAAAGCGCTGTTCGTTTATCACAAACGCATTCCTGTATTTTTACTACCCGAACTACAGGAAAGAAACCTTAGCTACCGGGTAAAAGAGATCAGTGAAACAGAGGTTCACCTCCTTATATATAAAGACTGACATGTTTGCCAACCATGACAATAGCGGAACTGCCACTACCACTTCTTACCGGGTGGTGTTACCGTTTTATTTCTATGCAGCCATCGCTTTTCTGGTAGCTACTGTATTGCTGTTTCTGTCAACAGGAGATTTGCAGGGTCATTATTTTCATCCCCATACATTAGCCATCACGCATACCATGGCGCTGGGCTGGGGTACCATGATTATATTGGGGGCAAGCCATCAACTGGTACCCGTTCTGATAGAAGGACCTTTGTACAGTAACAGGCTGGCCTATCTTTCTTTTCTGTTAGCCGCTGCCGGGATTCCCTTACTGGTATATGGTTTTTATGTGTTTGATGTAGGCTGGCCCACACAAACAGGAGCATTGTTGCTGATAGGCGCTATCATTTGCTTTCTGATCAACCTCGGTACCAGTATGGTGCAGAGCAAAAAAGAAAACATACATGCTTTGTCAGTCTTTACGGCCAGTCTCTGGTTACTGGCCACCGCGGTGGTTGGCTTGTTATTGTTATGTAATTTTTCTCAACCTCTTTTACCGGCCGGTTCACTGAGTTATCTCTCGTTGCATGCACATATGGGCATCGTGGGCTGGTTCCTGTTGCTGGTAACGGGAGTGGGCTCACGCCTGATACCCATGTTCCTGATCTCCAAATATACCCATACCAAAACATTGTGGTGGATCTTTATGCTGATCAATACGGGCTTACTGGCTTTTGTTTTTCTTTTTCTGTACACAAACAGCCGTTGGCTATTTGTGTGGCCATTACTGGCCATTGCTGCGGCGATTGTACTGTTTGGTCATTTCTGTTTCAGGGCTTACCAGGAACGGATCCGGAAAAAAGTGGATGAGCCCATGCAACTGTCTTTGTTATCCGTTTTGTTATTGCTATTGCCTATCCTGTTGCTGATACTGATTGTTGTATGGTTAATGCTTTCTCCTGCGGTTAACAGCCAGCTGGTGATCGCATACGGTTTTATTGTTTTTTTCGGTTGGATAACGGCCATTGTACTGGGTATGACCTTTAAAACCCTGCCTTTTATTGTCTGGAACAAGGTATACCATGACCTCGCCGGTAAAGGAAAAACGCCTAACCCAAAGGATCTTTTTACACAGGCGGTGTTTAACTGGATGGGACTGTCTTATGTTGCCGGCTTTGTTGTATTTACGACCGGCCTATTTTTGCAGCAGGCAGGGATCTTACAAACAGGATCCGTATTGCTGCTCATCACAGCCGTTTTATATAACTGGAACGTGATGAAATTACTGATACATAAAGCCACTATTGTATGAATGTGATCACCAATAATACACTGAAAAGTACCGTTGCGCTGGCGGCCTTGCAGGATGTGGTGGACCCGGAGATCGGTTTGAATGTAGTGGACCTGGGACTCATCTATCAACTCGATTTTGATGAGCATGCCGGCAAGCTCTATTGCAGCATGACATTAACCACGCAATTTTGTCCCATGGGCGATTCAATCACCAGTGCCGTGAAAGAACGCCTGAAACTGGCTTTTCCCGGTTATGAAATAACCTGCGAATTAACCTTTGATCCACCCTGGAGTCATGCCATGATCTCACCGGAAGGAAAAGAATTTTTAAATGAAAAATAAATGCTGAGTCTTACCTGCAAAACAGCCATTAAAGCGGTTATCTATCTTGCATCTCGTTTTGAACGCGATGAAAAAAGCAGCATCAAAGAGATTGCTTCCTACATTGATGCCAGTGAACATACCGTTGGAAAAATGCTGCAGGTACTGGTAAAAGAAAAAGTGATCAATAGTGCCAAAGGACCTACCGGCGGCTTTTATATAACGGCGAAACAAAAGAACCAGCCTGTGATCAATATTATTGATGCCATTGACGGAAAAGAAGTGTTTGAGCAGTGTGGTCTGGGATTGAGCCAATGTTCGGCAACCCATCCCTGCCCGATACACAATGACTATAAAGTGATCCGTGACGGATTTAAAACAATGTGCCAGCGCAAAAAAATCAGCGACCTTTGCGAAACCGTAAATGAGGGGTTGGCTTATCTTGTTGGGTAATACAGACTGATGTACATCTCTTTCGTCTATCTGATATATTGAACTCCCACTTTTGGAAAACCTGCCACTGGTTATCCTATAGTCTTACCTGTTGCAAATAAAGATCACCCCATCTTTTATTTCAGCCGCAAACTCGCGGATTGTTTTATTGCTGAACATGTCTTTGAGCTGTTTGCGGATAGGTTTGAACTGCAGGTGCATGGGACAGGGTTGTGCTTCGGAACATTGTTTCAGTCCGAGTACACATTTCTCCAGCATTTCTTCCTCACCCATGGCCTGTATGATGCAACTGATGGGCAGGCTTTTTGCTTTTTCGGTTAGATAAAATCCACCGTTGGGTCCGCGTACAGAACTGATGATATGGTTATCTCTGCTCAGTAACTGCAGAATTTTTGCCGTGAATGAACGCGGCGAATCGATAGCAACTGCGATTTCATCGATGCCCAGTTTAGCTACTTCGGAACCTTTCTGTGCGATGTAGATAGTGGCTCTTAAGGCGTATTCTGTTGCTTTTGTAAACATAGGATTATAGGTTGGCCATCTTTTTACAGGCTGGAACTGTGTTTAAAATGATCCGGGTTGAACCATTCTGCATAAGAATTATTGGTCTCATACAATTTCATATACGATAAACGGCCATGGTCGGGTACCCTGTCTTTGATTTTTTTAGCGATAAAAACCAACAGGTTTTCAGCCGATGGTTCTACTTCCCAGCTAACCAGGTTCTCCTGACCCGTAAAGGATGGATGCGCTGCCAGAAAATCATGGGATAAAACCAGTTTGTGATCCAGCTGGTTGATCACTTCCGACACCACCAACTGTTTGATATCCTTAAAATCCACTTCAAATCCAGGTGCTGGTATGTATTCGGTACCGGTATGGGTACCCGTAATGGCCAGGTGTAATTCATAAGAATGACCGTGCACATGTTTGCAGGGACCCTCATACCCATGAATGGCATGGGCCATCTCAAAATGGAAGATTTTGGTGAGCTGGATCATGAAAAACCATTAGTGGGTGCCTAAATGGCAGTTACCGGTAAATAAATAAAGGCAAAACTATCCTTTATTATTATATTTGCGCCATAAATTTCGATTTATGGAGAGAAATGTAGCTGGCTTCCGGAGTCAATCCCGGCCATCATTGATTTATTGCCGATGGCTTTCGGCCAAGGTGTTACAACGTTTTCTCTTTATATTGCAATCCTGTACGATCTGGCGATGTACATTTTACATCAGTCTTTTGAAAATGCAGGTACTAAAAACAGGCCAGCCGAGTCAGCACAGGCCAGCATAATAAACCGGAATCCGTAGGATCCTGATGAGATCCCCGGATAAACTAACACCCCCAGACACTGAACTATGATACAACAAAGTTTACAGGAAAAGTTACAGGGTTTTACCATACCCACTGAGTTGAAAAAAGCGGGAATGTACCCTTATTTCAGACCTATTGAGGAGAATCACGATACAGAAGTGGTGATTGACGGAAGAAGGATCTTGATGTTTGGTTCGAATAGTTATATGGGGTTAACCAATCACCCCAAAGTAACAGAAGCGGCTAAAAAAGCGATTGATACATATGGCAGCTGTTGTTCCGGTTCCCGTTTTCTGAACGGAACCTCTAATCTGCATATAGAACTGGAAGAAAAACTGGCTGATTTTGTAGGTAAAGAAGCGGCTTTGATGTTTACCACCGGTTTCCAGGCCAATCTGGGTGCGGTGGCTACTTTTACCGGCAGAACCGGTGTAATTATCATGGATGAGCTGGATCATGCTTCTATTATTGAAGGAAGCCGGTTGTCTTTTTCGCGTGTGCTGAAATTTGCGCACAACGATATGAACGACCTGGAAAGGGTACTGCAGAGTATCCAGTCTGAGAAAATAAAACTGATTGTGGTAGATGGGATTTTCAGCATGGAAGGAGATATCTGCAACCTGCCCGAAATTACCCGCCTGGCCAACCAGTACGAAGCCATGGTGATGGTAGACGATGCACACGCCATTGGTGTGATCGGCGACAGGGGAAGAGGTACAGCCAATCATTTTGGTTTAACCAGTGATGTGGATATGATCATGGGAACTTTCAGTAAATCGCTGGCATCGGTAGGTGGTTTTATCGCTACTACCAAAGAAGCGATCAATTACCTCAAGCACCACGCAAGACCGATGATCTTCAGTGCCAGTGTACCGCCTTCTGCCGTAGCCGCCGCCATGGCAGCCCTTGAGATCATCAAGGCAGAACCGGAAAGGCAGGAAGCGCTATGGGACAATACCAACTACATGGCTTCTGCCCTGCAGGATCTGGGCTTTGATATCAATACCTCTAAAACCCCCATCATACCCGTTTATATCCGCGATAACGAACTTACCTTCCGCTTTAACCAGCGTTTGTACGAAGAAGGTATATTTGTAAATCCGGTGGTATCTCCGGCCGTAAAAAGTGATGCGTCACTGATACGTTTGTCGATCATGGCAACCCATACCCGCAGTCAGCTGGATGAGGCCCTTGAAAAAATCGAGAAAGTAGCCAACGAGCTCCACGTACTTGAAATGAAACATTCATGATGTGTGGAGTATGAAGCCGGGAATCGTACCCTTTATCATGCTTAAAACACATTCATGCAAATCACTGTCAAAGAGGTAGCTACTAAAAAAGAGTTAAACGATTTTATTGCGTTCCCTCTCCGTTTGTACAAAGGCAATCCCTTTTTTGTACCGCCGCTGCATTTCGATGAGAAGGCAACGCTGCGCAAAGACAAGAACCCCGCTTTTGATTACTGTGAAGCCCGTTACTGGCTGGCATACAAGAACGGAAAAATTGTGGGCCGGATCGCAGGAATTATCAACCATGCTTATATAGAGAAGTGGAAGAACCGCTATATGCGTTTTGGCTGGATCGATTTTGAAGAAGATCCTGCTATTGCTGCGGCATTGATAGGTGAGGTGGAAAAATGGGCCAGGGAAAAAGATATGAAAGCGGTGCATGGTCCGATGGGCTTCACCGACCTGGATCATGAAGGTATGCTGGTAGAAGGGTTTGACCGCCTGGGTACATTGGCTACTATTTATAACCATCCGTATTACCCGGTGTTCATGGAGCAGCTGGGTTATTCTAAAGATGCGGATTGGGTAGAGTATCTGGTAAAAGTGCCCGAAACCATCTCAGAGAAAATGGAGAAGATGGCCAGTGTGGTAGAGCGCCGCCTGGGATTACAGGTATTGAAAGCCAAAAGCGCCAAAGAGATCCTGCCATATGCCCCTGCTATTTTTGAACTGATCAACGAAGCCTATGCCGAGTTGTACGGAGTGGTACCGCTTACCGAAAAACAGATCCAGTATTATACCAAACAGTATTTCTCTTTTATCCGTCCGGATTTTGTGCCGCTGATCCTTGATAAAGAAGGTAAACTGGTGGCTTTTGGTGTTACCATGCCGTCTTTATCTGCTGCACTGCAGAAAGCAAAGGGTAGTCTGCTTCCATTCGGATTTGTGCATATACTGAAAGCACTCAAAAAAAATAAACTTGCCGATCTGTACCTGGTAGCTGTGCGGAAAGACCTGCAGGGTAAAGGCGTAAACGCATTGCTGATGCATGAGCTCAACAAAGCCTATATCAGGAACGGCATCAAATATGCAGAAACCAATCCGGAACTGGAGCTGAATACCAAAGTGCAATCTATCTGGGAGCATTTTGATGCGGAACAGCATAAAAGAAGGCGTGCTTTTATCAAACATTTATAATCCCTGAATTTTCCGGATGCAAAAAAATATACTGATCACAGGTGCCAGTGGTTTTATTGGTAGTTTCCTGGTAGAAGAAGCCATCCGGAGAGGGTATCGTGTATTTGCCGGCATCCGGGCATCCAGCAGCCGTAAATATCTTACCGATCCTGCCATTCATTTTCTGGAGCTGGATATGTCTGATGCGGCTTCCTTGACAAAGACATTAACCGATGCAGCCAACACCCATGGAGCATTTGATTATGTGGTGCATGCAGCAGGGATTACCAAGTCTTTACATCTCTCTGAATATTATGAAGTGAATGTGGCCAGTACCGAAAGACTGGTAACCGTTCTGCAGCAGGCAAAGCTGTTGAAGGAGAAATTTGTTTTTGTGAGTAGCCTGGCTTCGTATGGACCGGGTACAGGCAGAAACCCTATTACTGCTCTGTCAACGCCCAACCCGATAACAGCCTATGGCCGCAGCAAACGGGAAGCCGAAAATCTGTTGTACAAACAAACAGATCTGCCATTCCTGATCATTAATCCAACGGCGGTGTATGGCCCGAGGGACAAGGATTTCCTGTTTGTATTACAAACTGTGCAGCAAAAACTCGAACTATATGTAGGCAGCCGGGAACAACTGCTCAGTTTTGTGCATGTGATGGATCTGGTGAAAGCGATTTTTCTCGCAACAGAATCAACCCTGGTGCAGCAGAATTTCCTGGTATCAGACCTGGCGAATTATTCTACCGCTGAAATGAACAGGATCATCAAACAGCAACTGGGGGTTTCTACGTTTGCACTTACAGTACCCGGCTGGATTGCGGTTACAGCTGCGGTGATGTCGGAAGCGGTGGGCAACCTGCGTGGTAAAGTGCCTTTGCTGAACAGGGAGCGGTTAAAAGAATTCAGGGCCAGTAACTGGGCTGCGGCCTGTACGGAACTGACGCAATTGGGTTACCAGCCTGATTTTGATCTGGAGAAGGGATTGGCAGACACCATTAGCTGGTACAGAAGTGCAGGTTTATTGAAGTAGGATCCAAGAAGTGATTATATATAACAGCCGGGGCAACAAAAGTTACCCCGGCTGTTTCATTGTCAGCGGATGGCTTATTCTCCCCTGTCGTATTTGCTCACCACTTCCAGGTTACCGGTAGGGTCGGATTTAAGGGTGATCAGTTTTTTGGTTCCTTCCAGGATAACATGGTATTCAACATTGGTGTCGCTTGATTTTTCTATTACGCTGTGTATCTTGTAATCGGGATAACTTTTCTTCACCCTGTTCAGCACCAGCGGCGAAAGATTTTCTTCTCCATAATATTTGAAGGAGAGGGTTACACTTCCTTCCTGGTCGTACATAACCCGGTAACTCACATCTTTCTTAGTGAAATACACAAGGTAGCCATTGGTTTGAACCGACCAGGAGATGCTTTGCGCATCGGGGTAGGTTTTGCTGAATACTTTCAGAACAGTTTCGTTTACATCTGCTGCAAAACTGCTTATGGTCAGTGCCAGTAAGCCCAGCAGGAAAGATAGTTTTTTCATAATGGTGTTGTTTTAAATGAAACGTGAATGATACACCAAACATAGGCTGATCAAAGAGGTAAGTCAACCGAAACTATACCTGTGGTACTACTTAACAATGTTAACGGAAGGTTATTGCCGCACGCATTCCCCGAAGCGTGTAAACAGACCGCTGAAGCCGATGTAAAAAAGGATGAATCCGTGCCGATAGTTGCAAAAAGAAAAAGCAAATTTTTGTTAAATGGGAGAACTGGTAGGTAATGTGCTTCAGATAAGCGCCAAACGGGTTAAGTATCAGTAGGTAATGACTATACGCTTTAATATATGCCGGATGAATTCAGACGATCACACATGTAGCTTAACCATAGATGAAAAGATATTGTGCCTTTTTCATTGTAAAGTCAATCTGCTTAAGCCTGGGAATAGAAAAATCGTGAACTTATCCCATCTCCGTTAAAGCTTTCACCAGCGCATCCAGCTCTGCCGTAGTCGTGTATATATTAGGGGTAATACGGCAACCATGTACATTGGCACCATCAATCGCTACGGTATAAATTTTATATTTTTGTAAGAGCGTAGCCGCCATATCAGCCGGTTTCATTCCTTTAATACCTACATTGGCAATAGCGCAGGAACGGGCAGGATCTGCTGGTGTATGCATCACTATATGAGGCAGGTTCCGCACTTTGCTGCTCCAGTATTGCTGCAGGTAACGCAGCCGGCTTTCTTTTCTTTCCGGCCCCAGTTTCTCGTAAAAATCTACTGCATCGCTGATGGCCAGGTCCGTATGTACCGGATGTGTACCCAGGTGGTTCAGCCTGCCTATATCATCCGGCTTTCTGCCACTCTCGGCCAACAAAGGCCAGATAGAAGGAATATGCTCTTTTTTAATATAGAGTATACCCACACCAAGGGGTACGCAGAGCCATTTGTGCAAACTGGCCCCATAATAATCACAATGCAGATCAGGAATAGAAAAGCGGATATGGGCAATGGCATGGGCACCATCTACCATTACCTGTACGCCTTTGCTGTGTGCCATATCACAGATCTTCCGAACGGGTAAGATCTGCCCGGTAATATTTACCATATGGCAGATCATGATCAGTTTGGTTTTAGGGGTGATGGCATTGGCATACAGGTTCACGATCTCTTCGTCTGAAGCCGGGTGATGCGGAAGCGACAATACTTTGTTTACCACCCCATGGCGTTGAGCTACCTGTTTGAACATGTCCAGCATGGCACCATAATCCTGCTCGGCCATGATGGCTTCGTCGCCGGCCTGCCAGGGAAAACCACTGATAATCACGTCCAGCGATTCTGTGGTGTTCCTTGTCAGAATCAATTCCTCCGTACTGCAGCCTGTTACGGCAGCTACTTTGGCGGCCATCTTTTTCTTGTTATCAAACTGAACGGTACGCATATAATACGATCCCTGGTAATTTACTTCGCGGATATGACTGATGTAATTCTCAAGTATCTCTTTGGGAAGAATATTATAATATCCATTTTCCAGGTTAATATAATCAGGCTTCAGTCTGTATTCGCCGCGGATCCCCAGCCAGAAATCATCATCGGCAGCCAGTTGACTGTTGGTTTTTTTCTCAGCCAGTTGTAACCACTTATCCAAAGCACTGGCCGAAAACGGAACACTGGCACCGGCCAAAGCCAGTCCTTTCAGGAAAGCTCTTTTTTTCATAACAGGAAATTCTAGTGTTAATGAAAATACAAATAAAAGATGAATACTTGCCTTCTGCTGTCCGGAATGGATCTTGCCAAACAAATGACCGGGAAAAATACTGTAATCACCTAAAATATGAATCAGTTAACCGGAACAGTAGGAAATTCATGGCTGGTTAAACAGTCAGTAATTGGCAGTTCATTGTATATAAAAGTAAGATCATGAAACGGATAAGCATATTTCTTGTATTCACACTCTCCCTGTTAACAAATAGTGTAACCAGTAACGCAACACCGGTATGGGATAACAAAGCGAGCGTGTATACTTCTCATTTCGAAAATGTATTAGGTACTTCCCTGCAGATCAAAGTAAAAACCCATTCAGAAAAACAGGCCGCAGCGGCAGAAGCGGCAGCATTGCATGAGATAGAACGTTTATCGGCGATTGTCAGTGCTTATGATACCCGTAGTGAGTTCAGCCGTTGGATGCAGACTTCCGGAAAACCGGTAGCCATTTCGCAGGAACTGTTTGAAGTGCTCAGCCTGTTCGATCAATGGCGTTCCAAAACAGCCGGTGCACTCGATGCGTCTGCACAGGTAATCAGTAAACTCTGGAAAGAAGCAGCTGCTAAACAGACCCTGCCCTCAAATGAGATGATCCGCCAGGCAGTACAAGCGGTACAGACTACGCATTGGCAGCTGGACGCGGCTCATCAAACTGCTACCCATACCAGTAATGCACCATTGGTATTGAATTCTTTTGCCAAAAGTTATATTATCCGCCATGCCACAGAAGCGGCAATGGAGGTGAAAGAAGTGGAGGCTGTGGTGGTAAATATCGGTGGCGATATTGTGGTAGATGGTAACCTCACCGAAACCATCCGTATCAGCAACCCCAAAGCAGATGCGGAAAACGATGCGCCCTTACAAACACTATTACTGAATAACAGGGCCGTTGCCACCAGTGGTAATTACCGCCGGGGCGAGTATATCAATGGCCAATGGTATTCACATATTGTGGATCCCCGTACCGGTATGCCCGTTGGCGAAGTGATCAGTGCCACCGTTGTTTCTCCCAACGCCACTGATGCAGGCGCACTGGCTACGGCTTTTAATGTGCTCACACCCGATGAGAGTGCGGCACTCGCTGCCGGCATTCCCGGTACAGAATTTCTGCTGGTTACCCAAAACGGTCAACAGATCAAAAGCAAGGGCTGGGATGCATTAACGGTTCCGGAAGCGGCACCCGTTAATAGTAAGCCAGCCGCTAACCAGTGGGACGATAATTTTGAATTGGTGATTAATATAGAACTGGCCCAATTATCCGGCTTCGCCCGCAGACCCTTTGCGGCTTTTTGGGTGGTGGATGAAGACAATAAAACCGTAAGAACCATTGCCGTATGGTATAACAAAGACCGCTGGCTGCACGAACTGCGCGCCTGGTTCAGTACCAACAAAGCCAGCTTTACCGGAGACGCCGGCAGCATGAGCACGATCTCCAGCGCTACCCGTTCGGCAGGTAAATATGCCTTGAAATGGGATGGAAAAGATGACAAAGGCAATTATGTAAAACCCGGCAAATACACCATCAATATAGAAGTGGTTCGCGAACATGGTACGTATCAGCTGATGAGCGGAGAAATCAATTGTGCCAAAAAAGCACAACAGGTTTCCTTAACCGGTAATGCAGAAGTGACCGGCGCTTCATTGGAATACAGGAAAAAAACCGTGAACTGAGTTAACCATGGATAGTAGTAGCAAAGAAAAAAATACTCCCCGGTCAACCGCATCTAAAAGAAAGCTGGCCGGCATTTCCCGCTGGTTACATATTTATCTGTCGATGGTAAGTTTTACCATTGTACTGTTCTTTTCTGTTACCGGTATCACGCTCAACCATGCGGATACCATGCAGGGCGAAACAAAAACAACACAGACAAAAGGAAAACTGAATGCAGCCTGGGTACAATCGGCCGATACCAACAAAGTAGAAAAACTATTGATCGCAGAATATTTCCGAAACCAGCATGCAGTAAAAGGGGCTGTGAACGATCTGCGGATAGAAGAAACCCAGATAAGTATCGCGTACAAAGGGCCGGGTTATGAAGCCGTGGCTTTTATTAACCGCAGCAACGGCGAATATGAACTCACTGTTGCACAAACCGGGTTGGTAGGTTTTCTGAATGACCTGCACAAAGGCCGCGATACCGGTAAAACATGGGCCTGGGTAATTGATATTGCTGCAGGACTGATGGTACTGATCTCGCTAACCGGACTCATCCTGCTTCTTTTCATCAAACGAAAAAGAGCGAACGGATTGATTTTGCTGGCTGCAGGTACAGTAATAGTCTATCTTTTATATCGTATCTGGGGACAATAAATCTCCTGTAAGAAATCTTTTATTTCGCCGGAATTATATTCCAGTTTTTACCAAATACTCTTTGTAAACTGGCGCTGGTTCTTGCCTGCGGATTGGTACGGATCGCTATTTCCTGCTCTTCTATTTTTTTAAATAACTCATTGGTCAGCATTACCGTAAGTATGTTGTCGAGATCAATATTTAATCCGGCCCGGTTACCTAATAACAATTTTACAGGTGCCACCAGCTTGTCCCATTCCTGCACAATTTTGTACTCACCCAGGGCAGTATGCATAATCGGTGTAACGGTTCTGCGTAAACTATCGCCAACGGTACGTCGTAAATAATCGGTAGCTGATGTGTTTCCTCCTTTTACAATCCCAATCGCATCCCTGATAGACATCCGTTTAATGCCCCCAACAAAAACCGGCCCTGATTTAATCACCGCATCGGTGGCAGCATTATCCAGTGTGTTGGTGAAACGATTCAGTTCTGAGGCCAGTCCCAGTCTGTCTAGTGTCTGAACAATTTTCTGTACTTCGCCGGGTAATATGGCAGCCAGCAAAACATCTTTACCAAAAGAGCCTTTCTGGCTTAAGTTGGTGGTACCGGTATTGGTACCGATAACCAATGCTTCTCTGATGGCATTGGCGGCATCCGCTTCAGAAAGATAATTACCCAGCGATTGTAAAGTACTGCAGCCACTCAGTGCCAGGGAGCTGATGCAAAGCAAAACGGTTATTATTTTTTTCATAAGACTGATTCAGGAAGTGATAGGTGTTTGAATTCCACAGGCAATGATACTCTGTTTGCACGTATCCATCAACCCAAACAGTCAGAATATGGGAATGATACAACAATTCTCTCTCCGCGTATAATGCTTTGCCTGGCAAAGAGAAGACCTTTAGCAGGTTGCATCTTATTCACCAACAAATTAAAAATCATGAAACCTGATATCGGGATCTCGGAAAAAAACCTGGCACATTCAGTGGCTATCTTATCAACTGTCTTGTCTGATGAAATGATGTTGTATGTAAAAACCCGTAAGTTTCACTGGAATGTTGCCGGTGACAGTTTTATGGAACTGCATAAACTCTTTGAAACCCAGTACAGCGAACTGGAAACAACGATTGATGCGGTAGCAGAGCGTATTAACAAACTCGGCAGTAAAACAATCGGCACCATGAATGAATTCAGTAAACATTCAAATATCAAGGAAATGCCGGGTAAATACCCCTCTTCCAAAGAAATGCTGAAAGAACTGCTGAAAGACAATGAAACCATTGTACAACTGCTCAGAAAAGGGATCGATAACTGCAGTAATTCATTCAAAGATGCCGGTACAGCTGATTTTCTTACCGGGCTGATGGAGCAGCATGAAACCAATGCCTGGATCCTGCGCAGGTATTTTGCCTGATCAGTGTTGGCTTTGATTACTAGTTGTACTTTTGCTGTAAGATGATCACAGGATCATTTGAGCATGATAATGAGTCATCCAGCCAAAATATTTTCTGTACAACAGATCCGACGGGCAGATCAGTATACGATTCTGAACGAGCCTGTTTTATCTGTTGACCTGATGGAGCGGGCAGCTATGGCCTGTAAAAGCTGGATTGCGGATCACTATACAAAAGAGAATTCTTTTATTATTTTTTGCGGACCTGGAAATAATGGCGGTGATGGTTTGGCTATTGCCCGTTTACTGTTAGCAGCAGGCTACCGGGTGCAGGTATATGTAGCAGGTGCTGAAACAAATGCCACACAGGATTTCCTGACAAATAAAAATCGATTACAGGAACAGGACGATTCACTGGTAAAGCATCTTCATACCGTGAATGATTTTCCAGTACTACCTGCCGGAACCATTCTCATTGATGCTTTGTTCGGAACAGGTTTATCCCGGCCAGCCGAAGGATTGTTGGCCGATCTGATCCGTTATATCAATGGGGCAGCAGCAACCGTGATCGCTATCGACATACCCTCCGGTTTACTGGCCGATCAGCATTCTGATCCATCTTCAGCTATTATTCAGGCAAACTTTACACTCAGTTTTCAGTTTCCGAAACTGGCTTTTTTCTTTCCGGAAAATGGCGGGTATGTGGGCGAGTGGACCGTGCTGGACATCGGTCTCAGCCAGAGGTTTATTGAAGAGGAACCTTCTTCCCATTTTTTTATCACCGAAGACTTTATTAAAACACTCTTACATACGCGTCCTAAATTTTCGCATAAAGGAAGTTTTGGCCACGCATTACTGGTAAGTGGTAGTTATGGAAAAATGGGAGCGGCCCTATTGGCAACCGATGCCTGCCTGCGCAGTGGCGTGGGTTTGTTAACGGTGCACACACCTGTTTGCGGGTATGAAATATTGCAGACCACACATCCCGAAGCCATGGCTGTTATTGATAGTGGAGAACAGTATCATAAAGATGAAATACAAACAGATGCTTTTAATGCGGTAGGTATCGGTCCCGGTTTGGGAACGCATCCGGATACACAGAACGCAGTAAGATATTTGCTTACCCACTGTAAACGACCTGTTGTGATAGATGCCGATGCATTAAATAGTATCAGCAAACAGAAAGAAGGCGAGAAAACCATTCCTGCCCATGCCATCCTCACTCCACACCTGAAAGAGTTTGCCCGCCTGGCCGGCGAAACAGCGAATGATTTCAGCAGACATGCACAGCAACTGGCTTTCTCTCAAAAATACCAGGTATACCTGGTGTTGAAGGGAGCACATACCTGCATTACCACACCGGAAGGAGAAACTTATTTTAATACCAGCGGTAATCCCGGTATGGCCAAGGGTGGGAGTGGAGATGTATTAACCGGAATGCTTACCAGCCTGCTGGCACAGGGTTATTCGCAGAAAGAAACCTGTTTATTGGGTGTATTTCTGCATGGACGGGCCGGCGATCTGGCCAAACAGAATCTGGGCGAAACGTCGATGCTGGCCGGCGATCTGATCCGGTATCTGCCACAGGCATTTATATCACTGCAAGAAAACTAAATCCATGTTTACCCGTTTATTCATTGTTTGTTTAATGCTCTTTTCTATGCATATCAACCATAGTCATGCACAAACAACTCCCGAAGGAAATGAATTGCTGAAAAAGATCCAGGCAAGACTGGCTGCAGAAACCGGCGAGTTTGCACTGGCGTTTATGGACCTGCAGACCAACGAACAGATCCGCTGGAATGAGCGCACCAGTTTTCATGCGGCCAGTACCATGAAAACACCGGTAATGGTGGAAGTATTTAAACAGGTAGCCGCCGGAAAACTTTCGTTAACGGATTCGCTGGTGGTGAAGAACGAATTCAAAAGTATTGTTGATGGAAGCAACTATACGCTGAATCCTTCAGATGACAGCGAATTCACTTTGTACAAACTGGTAGGAACCAAAGTAACTTTGTATGATCTCGTATACCAGATGATCATCCTCAGCAGTAACCTGGCTACCAATATGGTGATCGAGTTGGTAGATGGGAAAAATGTAACACAGACCATGCGTGAGCTGGGTGCTGACGATATGCAGGTGTTAAGGGGTGTGGAAGATGGGAAAGCTTTTGAAAAAGGATTGAATAATTCCGTTACGGCTTACGACCTGATGATCCTGTATCAGGCACTGGCAGCGGGAACAATTGTAAATTCCAAAGCCTGCGAAGACATGATCCGCATTTTACTGGATCAGCGATACAATGATATCATACCTGCCTATCTGCCCAAAGATCTTAAAGTGGCCCATAAAACCGGATCGATCACAGGCGTGCATCATGATTCAGGTATTATTTTTCTACCGGATGGAAGGAAATATGTACTGGTGATCCTGTCACGAAAACTGGCAGATGCAGATAAAGCCACAGAAGCCATGGCAAGGGTATCGGAAATGATTTACCGGTATATGGCAGCCAAAAAATAATGGGGTCTTACTGATACGCCCTTTTACTATAAAGAACCACCTTCCACCAGTCGCGAGCCCAGAATGATTTCTTCGGGTGGCAGCGGACGCTCCATACATTGGAGCATACGTGCAAAAGCCAGTTCTCCCAGTTGTTTACCGCTGGTTTCTACATAGGTGATCTCAGGGTAAAAGAGTTTGGGTATAAAACCATTGCTGATAGCAATTACGGCAATAGCCGTGGGTGGTCTCAGGTTGTTTTCCTGCAAAGCTTTCATTACACCAATCAGAATTTCATCACTC
>DASWXD010000120.1:0-13199 GCA_036405675.1 Sediminibacterium sp. | reverse complement strand
CGGCAGTAGCGTGGATATCAATTCCCAGCCGACCGGTAGACGATTTTCCTTCGAGGAAGGGAACATGGGCATGAGTTTCGGTATATTCTTCTGTTACACCTAAATAGAAAGCGTGGGGTTGCAATACAAAACCTTCATCCGGTATTTCGAAGTATTCGATCTTATTGTGTTTTTTGGCATCCAGTTCCGCATTTACATAAGTAGCCAGCCATTTGCCCAGGTGAACATCGTAACTATTGCTGCCGAGGTCGGCCCGGTTATAAGGCTCGATCTTAATGGTTCCTTTGGCGATTTCTTCCAGGATGCGTGAATCTGTGAGGATCATTCTTTGTACTTTTATCTATTGAGACTGTAATAATACGAACCCCTGCAAGCTAAATTCTAAATTACTCCTGTGCCGCTGTTTTATCAACAAGATATCAACCCAACCACGAAACTGGCGGTCTGGAAGATCGAAGAAACCGAATCTTTTTTTCTGCGGTCGGTGCCATTGGGCCGTGAGATCACGCATCCCCATAAACGCCTGCAACACCTGGCGGGGCGTTTTCTGTTACCTTATTTATTTCCTGATTTTCCGCACCAGGAGATCGAGATCGCGGATACCCGTAAACCTTTTTTGCCGGGAGAGCAATACCATTTTTCGATCTCGCACTGCAGTGCGTATGCGGCGGCTATTGTGAGCAGTACAGACAGGGTGGGGGTGGATATTGAAACCATCTCGCCCAGAGTAGAGAAGATCAAACATAAATTTCTGCATCCGGATGAATTGGCCTTCGTACAGGGTTACCCCAATGACCAGCAAATTCCTTTGCTTACCCTTTTGTGGAGTTGCAAGGAAGCCATGTTTAAATGGTGGGGCAGGGGGGAGGTGGATTTTAGTGAAGTGTTGCGGATCTATCCTTTTTTATTACAGGATAACGGATGTATTCAAACCAGGTTTCAAAAAAATAACATCCAGGTTTTGTTAGATATGCATTACAGGTTGGGAAATGGGATTAGTTTGACGTGGGTAAATGAATGAGTGGGTAAATGAATGAGTGGATGAGTGAATGGGGGGGAATTCAATGATAGAATGATAGAATGATAGGATGATAGAATGAAGCTGATAATTACTAACTACTAATTACTAATTTCTAATTACTCAATCATCAAACCGGCTTTGCGCTTTGGTCTTGGGAACGAACATGAGGTTTTTCTGGAGCATTACTTTCATTTGTTTTTTTACCAGCTGGCCCATGGTTCGGGCTTTTTTAAAAGCGTTGGGGTTGTTGAAATGAGCAGTAAGTTCTTGTTTTAACTGTTCGATCTTTTCCGGTTTGGAGATGTCGTCATCGCTCATGATATCAAGGATCTCTTTCATGCGGTAGCGGGCCGATACTAAACGGAAAGTCATCATGGTTCTTTCTTCGGCCTGGTATTGGGCAATGGATTTGGCATCGAGGTGTTTGGCTACAATGTCTACCAGCGGTTTGTTCTCTTTAAAGAACTGGGGTAAGTACAGGTTCTTCCTTCCTTCATACGATTGCTGGTCAAAATCAATGGCGCGGATGCGGTATTGGTAATCTTCGATATCGGGGGTGATGTTAACCACATAATTATAGGCCCGCATATCGCCCAGTAAGTGTACAAAACAACGTTCGTTGAATTTTACAAACTCCTTGGCCAGCCGGATCTGGTTGGTATTGGGATCCTGCAGGTAATCATGGATGAAGATATCGCCGGGAATGCCGGGAATATGTTCTTCGATCAGGGTGTTGTTGTTGGTGAAATAAGTCATCCGGTTGGGCGATAACAGGTGTTCCAGTTCCAGTCCGTAAATACGGCTGGCATCGGCCTGTTTGATATAGTAGTGGTCGTAGTTATCGTTGAACTTGTTTACGATGCGGATGCGGAAGGGCTGGCTATTGCCGAAAAAACAGAAATCGATGCGGGCCACATCCAGGTGATTGATAAAGCTGAGATCACCTTCTGTTTTAATGATCGCATAAATACGTACGAGGTTCTCGCGCAGAAATTCCCATTCGTTCATGTCGTACGACACTTTTTCCCAGGCCGTGTCCTTGCCATATTTATCTTTTAACGGAACCGTATAGGTAAAACGCTGCAGATCGGCATAACTCACCGGCAGGTTTACCTCACGGCCATATCTGACAAGGTACTGCCGCAGATCATCCTTCACCGGGAAGATGGGTTTCTTCTTCGATGGACGATCGGGTTGATCTGAAGGGTCGATATGGTTGAAGGGATTACTCAACTAATATAGGGTCTGTGTCTTCGAGTAAATTCAGGTTAATGGCATCTGCGCCGGCAATACCTTCTACGGAGCCTTTGATATGTGCGGCATTCAGTAATACTTTCTCCAGTTGTTTTTCCCTTGCCTTCCAGAGTTTTTCCATGGCATCTCTTTCGCGTTGTATGCTCAGTTTCATACTCATGAATCCTTCCCGGATCGCTTTCCATTGTTCGCTGAATTCGCTTCCGGTCAGATAATCATAGAGCATGTGCATTTTATCGCCTTTGTTGTCCTGGCTTTTTTTCGCATCGGCAATTTTGAGTAAGGCATTTCTTAACAGGAGAGCCACACTTCTTACTTCTGCAAAACTGCAGATATATACGCCGTCTTTCTCGCCAAACCGGTCCATATCTTTCGGGAAAGCCTGTGTTACTATCACGGCAACATCAGCACCCAGTGTACGCATATCCGCTTTCAGTTTTTCAATCCATTCATTCGAGAAATCTTTGGTGCGTTTGCTTTCATAAATAATTTTACCTGCTTCGTTACCGAACTGGTTACGAACGATCTGGGTACAATCCGCCCCCCTTACGCCTTTGCCCACTTCCTCTATTTTATCGAAAGGGAAAGTGGCCTGTAATAATTCTTCCAGCATCAGTTCCTGCACTTCTCCCTGTAACTGCATACTGCCCTGTTCCGATTTGCGGCGCATTTCTTCGGCCAGTTTTTTCTGGTCGTCCAGTTGTTTTTCCAGCTCTTTCAAACGCAGCTGGTATTCCTGTTCTTTCAGGCTGATCTTTTCCGATTCTTCTTTCTGTAATTGTTCTTTCAGTTTTTCCCTTTCTTCCATCAACTGCTTCTGCAGGGTAAGCTGCAGTTCTTCCTCCCTGGTTTTCAGGGCCTGTTCTTTCTGTAAAAATTCCAGTTGCTGTTTGCGGGCTTCTTTCAGTTTTTCTTCATTCTCGGCTGCGTTCTGCTGCAGCATTTTCAGTTGGTTCTCAAAATCTGCTGCCACCGATTTGCGGATCGTATCCTGCAGTTCCTGCTGTAGTTTTTTCTTTTCGGCATCTATCTGTTTGCGGTTCTCTTCGTCTTTGGCCTGTAACTGTTGCTGAAAAAGGGTTTCCTTCAGCCTGAATTCTTCGTCTTTTTTCTTCTGCCAGTCTACCATTTTGCCACGCAGTTCCTTTTCGATCTCATCGCGCATAGAATCGCCGGGTTCGAACTGGTGATTACAGTTGGGGCAGGTGATAATAAAACTGGACATGTAGGTTTTTTTTACAAAGTAAGACTAAGCATTGAAATGAAAAAACCGGCTCGATTGAGCCGGTTTGTGCGGAAGAGGAGATTCGAACTCCCACGCCCGGTAAAAGGCGCTACCACCTCAAAGTAGTGCGTCTACCAATTTCGCCACCTCCGCAGTTATTTTCGAGATATAAGAAATGATAAACCAGTTCGGATTTTATCAGTTTCCTTTTCTCCCTTCGGTAAGTTCGTCACCTGCCGCAGGTTTGGGAACGCAAATGTAAAGGAAACAGAATAAAATCAGCGGCAGATTCCCGGATTTTAATTGTTTAGCGCTGAGAATCAGGTGCCGGAATGTGTTACATCCTTTCAGGAACCTTGATCCCTAATACATGCATCCCGTTCTTGATCACCTGCGCCGTAAGCCGGGAAAGCCGTAAACGGAGTTCTTTTTTCTCCTGGCTCTCGGCATTGCCTATAGAATGTTCCGTATAAAATGAGTTAAAGATCTTGGCCAGGTTAAAAACATAAATGGCCACTTTGGAAGGGTCGTGTTCGTTTGCGGCATCCGCTAATACGGCGGGGAAGGTTTCCAAGTGGATGGACAGCTCTTTTTCCAGAGGCAGTAAGGTAGTCTGGAGTGAGGAGTTGGGAGTCTGGACGGCTACTTCTCCCCCTGCTTTTCGTAAAATGCTTTTGATCCTTGCGTGGGTATATTGTATAAAAGGGCCGGTAAAACCATGGAAGTCGATACTTTCTTCCGGGTTAAAGACCATTTTCTTTTTGGGATCTACCCGCAGCAGGAAAAACTTCAGGGCACCGAGGCCGATGGTATCGTATAATTCTGTCAGCTCTTCTGTTGTAAAATCTTTCACTTTACCCAGCTCTTCCGTTTTTTGGCGGGCTATGTTCACCATTTCTTCTACGAGATCGTCAGCGTCTACTACGGTTCCTTCGCGACTTTTCATTTTACCGGTAGGCAATTCCACCATGCCGTAGCTCAAGTGATAGATACCGTCTGCAGAAGGTAATCCCAGTTTCTGGCAGATCAGTTTTAATACTTTGAAATGATAATTCTGTTCATCGCCCACCACATAAATACTCTGGCTGGCATTGAATTCTTTCTGTTTCTGCTCGGCCAATCCAATGTCCTGGGTGATGTATACCGATGTGCCGTCTTTTCTGCGAACCAGTTTTTCATCCAGTCCGTCGGCTGTGAGGTCTATCCACACACTGCCATCCGGTTTCTGAAAAAACACGCCTTTGGACAAGCCGGTTTCTATCAGGTCTTTTCCTAATAAATAGGTATTGCTTTCGTAATAGGTCTTATCAAAATCACTGCCAATGCGCTGGTAAGTGGCTTCAAACCCAGCATATACCCAACTGTTCATGTTACGCCAGAGTTCCATTACTTCGGGTTTGCCGGCTTCCCAGTCGAGCAGCATTTGCTGGGTGGCCAGCATGATGGGGGCGGTTTTTTCTGCTTCTTCATCCAGTTTGCCTTGTGCTTTCAGTTCTTCTACCTGCCGTTTGTATTCGTCGTTGAACTTTACATAATAATCACCTACAAAATGGTCGCCCTTGGTATGGGTAGAAGCTGGTGTGGCACCATTGCCAAACAGTTGCCAGGCAATCATGCTTTTGCAGATATGGATGCCGCGGTCGTTTACGATACAGGTTTTTACCACTTCATTACCATTGGCTTTCAGGATCTCCGCAATACTTCTTCCCAGAAAATTATTCCGCAAATGCCCAAGGTGTAAGGGTTTGTTGGTATTGGGCGAGGAGTATTCTACCATTACTTTTTGCCCGTTCTGCGGCGCATGCCCGAAAGAAACATTACTGTATTGCTCGTTCACAAACTGCAGCCAGTAACTATCGGCTACGGTAATATTCAGAAATCCTTTAATGATATTATAGGCAGTAAAAAGTTGGGGATGGGTAGTAACAATGTATTGACCCAGTTCCTGTCCCAAAGCATCGGGCGATTTTTTCAGCTGCTTTACAAAAGCAAACAGCACAACGGTATAATCGCCTTCAAATTCTGGTTTGGTGGCATTTACCAGTACCTCCTGCGGTGCCAGTTCTACCTGGTACAGTTGGTGTATGGCGGCAGCGGTAACTTCTTTTATCCGGGTAACAACACTCATTTCTTAACAATTTCGGCTGGCAAAAGTAACTAATTAACCCCTACCTTCGGCACCATAATGCGAAAGCTGCATGATACGATCCGTGGCCAGATATTGGGTTTAGTGGACCTTTTTTATCCATTATTTCGTCGTTTCATGCCCCTGCAAACCTTTCGTTATGCTGCCTGCGGCGGTTTTAATACGGCTTTGGATATCACCCTTTTCTTTGTGGCCTATAATTTTATATTACAAAAACAGGTCATCCATCTGGGTTTCGTCAGTATTGCCCCGCATATTGCTGCTTTCCTGATCAGTTTCTGTGTTACTTTCCCTATCGGATTCTACCTGAGCCGCTATGTGGTGTTCCAGGAAACCTCGGTGGGCAAACGCAAACAGCTGGGGAAATATTTTATGGTGGTACTGGGTTGCCTGTTCCTGAACTATGGTTTTTTGAAACTGTTTGTAGAAACCTTCCGGTGGTATCCCACACCTTCCAAATTGCTTACCACCGTATTTGTGGTAGCGTTTAGTTATCTCTCGCAAAAGAACTATACGTTCAAAGCGGCTAAGGGGTAATTTTTTCTACGGGTTTGAAATAGAACTGTAAAGTGGCCAACCCCTTTTTCTCGGCATGTACGATCCGGAACCTGTGTTCGCCGGCGCTGAGTTTGATGCGGGTACGATGATGGGTATTTTCATCCAACTCTGTGTATTGGCTGTCCCAGGCATTGATCAGTTCCTGATCATCAATAAACAGTTTTACATAATCATCGGCGGTAATTCCTACTTCATAGGTATTGGCAGGTAATATCATGGTGGTGGTTGCCACTGTGGCAAAAGAATCTGCGGGTAAGTCTTTTCCGATTTTACCCCACCAGGTAAAATCAACTTTGGGAGTAACGGTGGAATGAACGGGTGTTTGTTCCAGTGCAGCAGTAAAAGCGGTATAATCTTTGCCTGGATCCTGCCCGGCATTCCATGTGTACCAGTTTATGGTCCATTGAGCAGGCGGTTCAAACTCGCTGTAGGCAAAACTGTGAGTAGTGCTGCTGTCCTGCCATTTCCCGAACTGGTCGCGGTAGCCGGGACCTTTGTATTGTAAGCGGATGGCTCTCTGGGCCTGCGTTTTTTGGGCTGTAGCGGTTATTGTAGATGGAAAACCATTGCTTCCTTTGTCAATAATGGTGAATCCATCTGTAGCTGTGAGTTCCCAGTTGCCTTTTGGTCCCAGCACTTCAAAATGATATTGTCCGGAACTATCGATATCGGTTAACCAGAGTAAAGGATACCGGAAATCATAGGGTCCCCATTCTGTGATCCGCATTTCTTTTTTTCCCTGCGGCAGAACAGTAGCTGGCAGGGCCGTGGCATTGATGCTTTTTAATCTTTCATCTTTCTGGTATTCCATATCCAGTACTTCTGCTTCGCGGGAAGTGTCAATATTCTCTGCTCTTTCGCCCAGTACCAACGGTTCTTGCACCAGCAGTTTGGTATTACCGCTGAACACAACTGTATCAGTACCCATAATATCAAATGCTTTTGGGGTAGCCGTAAACTTATTGGCTGCAATCCAGTAATTACGGCTATCGGTATTTTTTTTCTGTGCATAGATCCAGTCGGCAGGCTGTTTCTCTCTCGACCATAATTTTACGCCTGTCTGATCATTCGTAAAACTGTTCAGTACGAGATTGATATTCTGTCCGTGTTCTATCGCTATGCCAATTCGGTTATTCTCAAAAGTATTATCCGTGATATCCGTATCGTAACTATACCCACCCCAGATACCATGGTCACAGTCTTTGATCAGGTTTTTCATGACCAGGTTACGACTGAAAGTGATTTCAACACCATTGGTAGGGGCATAGGAAAAATCGTTTCCATACACAAAATTGTCGTTGCTTCCGCCTTCGCCCGTGTCCATGGTGGTTTGCCCTGCCCATAAAAAGAATCCATCTCCGCTATGGGTAGCGGTATTAAAGGCAAATACATTGTTACTGCTTTGTTCAAACACGAGAAAACCGGCACTGTCCTGTCCACGTTTGTATTTGCCATGGCTGTATCCCCGCACATTATAATCGAGCCGGTTATGGTAAAATTGATTATGACTGCTGCGGTATAAACCGATGCCGATACCGGAGTTGAAGGAGAAATCATTGTCCCATACGCTGGCTTTTTCACAGCGTGTCATCATCAGGGCACATTGTCCGCCGGTAACGAGATTATTGGAGATGACAGCCGAACGGCAATTAACAAGGTAGATAGCGGCCCCATACCGAAGCCATTCTTCTTTTTCGTTGTGATGATAACTCATCCAGTCGCTGATATCTTCCCGCTCGCGGTTGCTCTGTAAATGCTGTCGCCAGTTATAACTCAGGTCGCAATGATCGATGGTGAGGTTTTCTACGCTGTCGGCGAGAATGGCTACTTTATAGCCATGGATAAAAGCGTTTTTGATGGTGATATTTTTGGATCCTTTTTTTACCAGGATAGCCAGGCCATAGAATTCATCCGGCCTGGATTTATCTGCGGAACCCTGCAGAACGGCTTTGTTAAAATCAACGGTGATATTGTTTCCTTCTATAACCAGGGATGGTTTTTTCAGATCGGCGAATGCCGCTAAAGTGTAGGTACGCGGTTGAATGGTGACGGATGTTTTGATCACCATACCGCTGGTTAATTCTACCGAATTGGCCAAAAGACTGAATGGGAGCAGCAGCAGTCCCAATGAGGCAGTAAACAATCCTTTCATAGGGTTAAAGATAAGGATTGAGAGAAGCGATGCTGCACCCTGGCTGGTAAAGATTTATTAAATGCCTACAACTTAAAACTGGAAACGGACACTGCCGAATACACCAAAGTCGTTGGTGTTGGATTTGAACAGCGAGCGGTTCATCCCCGGAGGAATATTCCGTAGCGGGGCACTGCGCCAAACCAGGTCTATCCGGAAGAGTTTGAAAATGTTTTCAAAACCGGTTCCGATCTCGGTATAAAAACCGCCACGCAGAGAGCGTAACCGGTACTCGTAATAATAGTCGGTGATATTTAAAAAGCGATGTTTATCAGACAGGTTGCCCCATACGGTTTTAAAATTCCAGAACTGCCGCATATTGGTTTTACGCATAAACGGAAGAATGTTCAGCAGTTTTTTCTCCAGGTTATGTTCTATGTTGATGCCGGCATATTTATCGCTGATATATTCAAAGCGATTCATCAGGTTAAAAGACTGCTTGTTGTAATAATAGATCTCATTACCGGGATGGATCTCCAGTACCATAAAGGGCAGGGCTTCTTTGGTGAGTACCTGTCCGCCATACACCATATAAGTGAGTTTACCCCAGCGCGGGATCCGTGTATTCTGGCTCACATTTACCCCCAGCCGCAGGTATTGATAATCGGAATTGAAGAGGTTTTCGATGGCCCACGCCGTTCGGGCTTCGAAGATAGGCAGGTTGCTTTTTAGTTTGATCTCTTTGCGGTGGCGGGCAAAGGTTCTCTCGCCGGGTGCATAGCGGAAACGAAGACCTACTTCAGAACTCACAATATTGTTCTGTGCTGCATGACTTAGTAAGGAGCGTGTTGCCGGTAAAGGTTTAAATGTTTCATACGCCGTTCGGGTAAAGAAAGGCTGCACCGAAAATTTATTTTTCCATTCCTTGGTTACAGCCAGTTTTAATTCTTCTACGCCCAGGAATTTCTGCGGAATACCTTCCCTGCGAATTAACTGGCTGAAGATATTATCTGTTGTAATGTCTTCATCGTTGTAACGGGTACGCCCGTTATCGAGATCATGTGTGTAGGATCCATACAGCGTGATCCCTTCGTTACCGGGAAGCTTGAAGGTAATATCGCCCCTGCCTTTCCACCTGCCATCTTTAAAACCATAGGCCAGGTAACCATGTAAGCGTAGGTATTTGCTGAATTGTTCGGTAGTACCCAGGTCAAAACGCATACGGAAACGTTCCAGCTGGTTGCCACTGACCCATTTGTACCAGGGACCAATTTCTATTACTCCCAGTTTTTTATGTCCGTCAAATAGGAAAGTGACTGCCTTGGTATACTTTATAAAAGCCGGAACGGTTTTGATGGTGTCCATCATCCGGTACACTTTCTTTTCATTCACACTTAGTTCTTCATGGCGTTTACCTTCCCAAAAAGAAAGATCTTTTTCCCTGGCATTCTCTTCTACCATCACTTCTTGTTTCTGGTTATTGGCTGCCAGTTTGCGGTCGATCGCTGAATCATTGACCCGTACATTTTTGTAGGTACTGGTTTTGCGGGCAATAAAAGATAATTTCTCCTTGCCAAAGGGTGTAAAATCAATCACCGTCTTGTCTTTGGCAAACATCCAGGCGCTATCAGCACGCAGTCCAAACTCCTGCACAATACTCAGCCGGTTTACGTAATTGATATTGGCCGATGATGAAATAGTCATATTAATCTTATAAATACCCCAATTACCCCCATGGATCCAGCAATCGCCACTGAAGGTATTTTCACCTTCGCGCCTAGGACTGAAAAGAAGATGCAGGTAACGCTGTCCGCCGATATATTGTGTATCGGCACCTTTGTAATTGTAGTATTTATCGCCCACATCACTCAATGGACTGATGAACTCTTTGCCCAGTGCATTGGTAAAATTTTCATACACATTAATCTTCTGGTTCATGCCACCAATGAACTGCAGCATGCTTTCGTTTTTCATACCGTCTGTTTTGGCGGCCTTAATCTCTTCGCGAACACGGTGCGGGTCAACAGAATAATAATAATCAGAGATGGCTTCGGTCATGTACACCGGTAAAAAAGGCTTCTGGTCAGATATACTGTCGATATTATCCAACAGAAACAGGAAAGGCTTTAATAGTTTCTTGTCTGTAAAATATTTGCGACTTACGTTATTAATATCGAGCTCCATTTTGTTGTAGAGTTCGTAGGCATAGTTCTGGTACTGGTAAGGATTATTGCGGGCCTTATTGTTTACGATGGCTTTCCACCATCGGAGGCCTTTGTTGAATTTGGACTTCACTTCTACGGTATTGGCCATTTTCAGTTCGCGCATTACGAGCAAAATGCGGGCAGTGTCTTTGAGTGTATTCCTGAATTTCTTGTAAACGTCGGCAAATCCTACATAACTCACCACCAGTGTATCATCCAGGTTGTGACTCAGCTGGAGGGTAAATCTGCCCACGCTATCGGTAAGCGTGCCCACACCGGCTTTTTTCCAGTAAACACTGGCAAAAGAAACGGGTTCTTTGGTGAAGTCGTTGATCACAGTACCATGCAGGTTGCCCCTTTGCTGTCCCTGCAGGCAGAAAGTACAGCACAAAAGCAGGCCTATACACAGGAGTGCTTTACGGAATGGGGGTTCAGTTATGCTCACACAAGGTTTTTACCGGGGGTTATCAAACAGACCGGTTTTTCAAAGGGTTGGATAGGAGCACCTTATATCAGTCAGCTTTGGTAGCCTGGCAGGTATCGGTGCAGATTAAAACTAAGGATTTTGGCTCTTTTCAGGAAATCAATCTGACAATACCTGCCCCCAGGAGGTCCGGGGCGCTGAAATACTGTTAGAGAGGCGGTTATAAGGCTGACATTTTTGCATTTTTAGGCCGGATGGCATGAGGATTGACAAGGAAAGAGTAATTATTAATCTGAAATACAATAGTTATGGGCAAAATAATTGGAATTGACCTCGGTACAACCAACAGTTGTGTAGCCGTAATGGAAGGTAATGAGCCGGTAGTGATTGCTAACGATGAAGGGCGTAGAACCACCCCTTCGGTAGTGGCATTCCTGAAGAATGGTGAGCGTAAGGTAGGTGATCCGGCCAAAAGACAAGCCATTACTAACCCACAGAACACGATCAGCAGTGTGAAGCGTTTTATGGGCCGCCGGCACGACGAAGTGACCGAAGAAATCAGTCATTGGAGCTATAAAGTAGCCAAAGGTGACAATAATACGGTTCGGGTGGCCATTGATGACCGCCTGTATACCCCACAGGAAATTTCTGCCATGATTCTGCAGAAAATGAAGAAAACAGCGGAAGATTACCTCGGACATGAAGTAACCGAAGCGGTGATCACCGTACCGGCTTACTTTAACGATGCACAGCGTCAGGCAACCAAAGAAGCCGGAGAAATTGCCGGTTTAACGGTTCGCAGGATCGTGAACGAGCCAACTGCTGCGGCACTGGCTTATGGTCTGGATAAAAAACATGCCGATCAGAAGATCGCGGTATTTGACCTGGGTGGCGGTACATTCGATATCTCTATTCTGGAGCTGGGTGATGGTGTATTTGAAGTAAAATCAACCAACGGTGATACCCACCTGGGTGGTGATGACTTTGATAAAGTGATTATGGATTGGCTGGCTGATGAATTCAAATCACAGGAAGCGATCGATCTGCGCAAAGACCCAATGGCTTTACAGCGTTTGAAAGAAGCTGCTGAAAAAGCGAAGATCGAGTTAAGCTCTTCTGCAGAAACAGAAATCAACCTGCCTTATATCACTGCGGTAGATGGTGTGCCTAAACACCTGGTGTTGAAATTAAGCCGTGCCAAATTTGAGCAGTTATCAGACAAATTGTTTGCCCGTTGCTTAAAACCTTGTGAGGAAGCATTGAAAGATGCGGGTTACAATACATCGCAGATTGATGAAGTGATTCTGGTGGGTGGATCTACCCGGATCCCGAAAGTGCAGGAGATCGTAGAGAAATTCTTCGGTAAAAAACCCAACAAGGGCGTTAACCCGGATGAAGTAGTTGCTTTAGGTGCTGCTATCCAGGGTGCGGTATTAACCGGAGAAGTAAAAGATGTATTGCTGTTAGACGTTACCCCATTAAGCCTGGGTATTGAAACCATGGGTGGTGTAATGACAACCATGATCCCATCTAACACCACCATTCCTACCAAGAAAACAGAAGTATATTCTACTGCCAGCGATAACCAGCCAGGTGTACAAATCCATGTATTACAGGGTGAACGTCCGATGGCTAACCAGAATAAGAGCCTGGGTATGTTTAACCTGGATGGTATTCCACCGGCACCACGTGGTGTTCCGCAGATCGAAGTAACGTTTGATATTGATGCCAATGGTATGCTGCATGTAAGTGCGAAAGACAAGGGCACCGGCAAAGAGCAGAAAATCCGGATCGAAGCAGGAAGTGGTCTGAGCAAGGAAGAAGTAGAGAAAATGAAAGCCGAAGCAAAAGCCAACGAAGCATCTGATAAAGAAGCCCGCGAGAAAGTAGAAAAACTGAATGCGGCGGATAGTATGATCTTCCAGACTGAGAAACAATTCAAGGAGTTTGGCGAGAAGATCTCTGCTGATAAAAAAGCACCTATCGAAGCGGCACTGGCTAAATTGAAAGAGGCACATAAGAATCAGGACATAGCAGGTATTGATGCTGCTATGGCCGAGATGAATACTGCCTGGACCGCCGCCAGCGAAGAGATCTACAAAGCACAGGCTGAATCTGCACAGGGTGCAGGAGCACAACCTGGTGCTGATCAGAACGCAGGTGCACAGACGCAGAACAATGACACCGTAGAAGATGCACAATTCGAAGAAGTGAAGTAAAAGAATAGCGTTTGATA
>DASWXD010000119.1:0-20408 GCA_036405675.1 Sediminibacterium sp. | reverse complement strand
TTACCCAGGTAATGCTGCCAATCGGGGATAAAGGTTCTGGCAGCATCAAAAAAACCGGAAGCGGCGATATTATAAGAAAATTTACCCGCCAGTTTCAGGTCTAGATCATCGTTGATGCCGAAACGCCATCTCGTATAATCTACATCACTACCCAGAAATCCATTGATTCCTTTCGTAACCGAAGCTGTGAACGTAGGATAGTCTGAACCTATCCCTATTTTCCGATCGGGGAATTCAATATAATCAGCACCCGGCCGCCAGATAATGCCGGCTGTAAAAATACTGGCCTGGTTGCGGGGCATATTGCTGTTCGTGATCTCTGTTGGATAGTTAGGCGTAAAACTTCTGTCGGTACGGTTTTTCCAGGTTACAGGGTCTGCCAGGTTATCCAACGCAAACCTGTCCTGGAACTGAAAACCGGCACTGATGCTTAAGCCATTTCCGATGCCGGTGCTATATCCCAAACGGAAGAAATTGGCTTCATAGATTTTCAGGTAATTGGCTTCCGATAACAGCGTAGACAGGGTATTGATGCGGGGTGTGATCGCGCCGGCATTATTGAACTGCAACACCGTTCTGCCACCCGATAGATTGATATTCTGAAAATATTTCTTTCCGAAATTTCGGCTGATGCTGATGGAGGGATTGATATGCCGGTTGGCTAACCCAAAACGGATATCCGGGTTAACCGTTAATAGGTTCCTTCCTTCAAATCTGCGGGTATAGCGCGGAGAGAAACTGATCACACCGCCTTCCACCGTATTATAGTTAAGCGTACTGAACAGAGAAGGGATATTGACACTTTCTTTTCTTTTCCGGACGGTGAATGTCTGACCCGTAAATAATAATCCACTTAACCGGATCTTATTCCTTCTGGCATCCAGCGAATCCAGATAACGCGGATCCTGCCTTACCTGTTCCAGACTGTCCTTCTTTTTGTAATCACGGATCTCTTCGGGCAGTAAAGGCAAGGGACGGATACTATCCCAGTATGCCATGTTTTTTTTGTTAGAGCTATCATAAAACTTGAGAATGGTATGGTCAAAGAATTTGGGTTGAAAGGCCGGCATCATATCAAACTTATCATACACCTGTACAAAACTTCCGAAGAAATCGAAACCGAATATTTTGCCGGAAGGATAAATAACCTGGTTTTTGATCACCCATACTTTTCCGGAAGGAACATACAATTGCTGTATGCGCAAAGTATCCAGCAACTGCATCTGCTGCGCACGAAGTAATAAAAGATCTACACTTTGTATACGCCATTCGTTTTCCAGTATGTTGATATAACCACTGAATACCGGTTCGTAGGCCCGTTTCGGGATCACTTTGATGCGACTTACTTCTTTTCCGTTCTCGAAAAAAGTACCTTCAAATTTGTACTTATAAAAATTGAGCGCGCCATTGGCAATGGGTGAGATAAAACCCCGCGGGTTCAGGTCCTCGCCCACTGAAATATTATTCTCATAAAATGAAATGATCTGTGGTTCGCTTAATCCGAATGCACCACTGCGTCCGCTTACCTTGGTAGAAATCACTTCTACTTTTTCTTTGGCCGGACGCTGCACCGAATAGCGGGCCACGGTTTCTGACAAAAAGATCATTTTGCGTTTACTGGTATCGCCATCCTCAAAATCGATCTTCCTGCCCATGAAGGAAGCAGGAAAACTGCGCAGCTGCATTTGCCCCTTGATATATACTTCGCACTGAAACTGCGCAATCTCTTTCAGGTGCCGTTCCCTGTTGGCAATGGCTTTGCGGATGATGGCATAGGCCGGATCCTCGCCACCGCTTTTCACTTCTACATCTGCGAGACTATATTGTTGTATTTCCAGTTCAAAATCAATGACCTGGTCCGTTTTGTTTACCTGAATTTTTTTCTCCGTTGATTTGTGTCCGATGTACTGGCAAACAAGGGTATACGAACCCGGCTCCAGTTGCAGAAAATACATACCCTTGCTGTTGGCCGAAACGCCCTGTGTGGTTCCTTTTACAAGAACAGAAGAAAAAGCCAGAATATTCCCCTGCTTATCGCGGATGGTTCCGCTGATGGTAGCTCCCTGTGCCATAAGCAGGCTTCCACAGAGTAAAACAAATAAGCAGAATTGTTTCATATAGTCTGGTTACAACGAATTTATAGGCAAAATGTTGGGTTTTGCTTACCGGTTAACAAATGCGTAAGAGTTTAACGTAATGTTAAGCGTTGGGTAGGGACATAAAAAAGCCGTCAGTACAAGTAGCATGTAACCCAGACCTCCTTGCAATGACGGCGATTGGTTTGTCTTTATTTCCGCAGGTAACTGCCTGCTAAAGCTGCAAAACCGCTTACCAATCCGCCTACGATACCCGTTACCAGAATCAATACCAGGTAAGAACCTCCCAGTGGCAGAATAGTGGCTACTTTGGCAGAAAGAATATGTTCATTGGCCGAGTCTTTGAGAAAAGCCATCCCGCCCCACAACAGAAAAAGACCAAGAAAACCCGACAAAAAGGATTTGCCCGGCTGTTGGTGAATGGCTACCGATACCAACAGTGAACTGATCGTAAAACTCCACCAGGGAAGGGTACTGTAAATACCCAGCACATAGGCGAGAAAGCCGGTTAATATGATTGCGGTGATTGTTTTATTCATGATCGTTTGTTTAGCTGTTAGTGAAAGTCATGTGCCATTTAATGCGTTCGTGTTTGGCAGCCGCTGCCTGTTGTAGAAAGAGGATGCGGTAATACTTACCTGCCGCCCAATAATCTACAAACGTATCGTAATACTTACTGCCGGGATTACCGCTTTGTCCGCCGGGATATACCCCATACGCTTCAATTTCATCTGTCAGATGCACGATCATGCGCCAGCTGGGTCCATGGGTTTCTTTGGTAGCATTGATGATATGTTCACCCCCACCAATCGGCAGGTGCAGTCTGCTGAGGCCGGGGATCTTGAGCAGGTGATTGACTTTGGTGTCTTTCATCTTTGCCCATTCCAGTTTATTTTCCGCTTCCAGTTGTTTCAGGTGCGGGGTAGCTTTTTTAATCGCGGTCAGCAGGTCATCACCGAAGGTTTCTGTTTTACCTGATGTGTTGATATCATCCATGAACCGGAAACTGGAATCATTACGCAGCAGGGTTTCCAGCAAGGTAGATGCATCGGGTTTGGGTAAGGGCAGGTTGCTTTTCCGGATCTCATCGCCCCAAACAGCTGCTTCCAGACTATCCCAGATACATTTGAAAACAGTGGCACCCTTTGCATTTACATCATTCCGCAGGTCCCAGTTTTTGAGCATATCTATATATTTTTTCTCATCCGACGTTAACCCATTCTCATCCAGGTTCCGCAACAGTACCGGCCTCGCCATTTCTGCAAATACATTGTAATTATCTGCCTGCAGGTACTGCATATCTTCAGGAGTAATCATATTCATTTCCGCCAGTTTGCGGTTAATGATGATACCCCGGTACAAAGGAAAATTATTGGCTGCACCCAGGTAATATGGATAAGTGGAATCGGTAGACATCTGGTTGGCACTGCTCACAAAACCTCTCACCGGATTTACCATCAGCGGATTTTCTGTTACCGGAATCATTCCCTGCCAGGCATAACTGGTATCCACACCCGGCTGGATAAAATCTCCCTGCCGCTTCCACCTTGCTACAAAAGCGCCCTGTTGTTTGATAGCAATATCTCCTGTTTTGGATGCAAAAGCGAAATTCTGTCCCGGACATTCCCAACGCGAAATCGCATCCAGGTAATCATCGTAATTTTTTGCCCGGTTTAACTGATAAAAAGTCTGTAGGCCGGTTCCTGCTTTGTGGGCAGTCCACCTAATGGCGAGGTATTTGCCTTCGGTACTGATATTCTTGT
Source organism: Sediminibacterium sp. (assembly GCA_036405675.1). Taxonomy (GTDB): domain Bacteria; phylum Bacteroidota; class Bacteroidia; order Chitinophagales; family Chitinophagaceae; genus Sediminibacterium. The sequence goes on along the minus strand of DASWXD010000119.1, from coordinate 16,549 downwards.
AAGACTGGTCATACATAACCGGACCAAATACCGTCATGGCCATATTTTCTACCAGATCGGGTTTGCCTTTGATCCGGATCACTTCTTGCCTGTGTCCTGCTTCAACCCATTCGCCGTTATAATAATAGGAAGACAGGGTACTGTCTTTGAATTTGATATCATAGTAATCCAGCACATCCCTACCTGCATTGGTTACTCCCCATGCAATACTGTCGTTAAACCCGATGATCACCGCCGGCGATCCCGGAAAACTAGCACCATAGGTATTATGGGTAGGTGTATGGATCTGCATTTCATACCAGAGCGAGGGCAGGTTCAGTCCCAGGTGCGGGTCGTTGCTTAAAATAGGTCGGCCACTTTTGGTTTTGGTGCCGCCTACTACCCAGTTATTACTGCCATTGTCTTTATCCGGCACCATGGGTAAGAGGGCAGTGCTGTTAGTGGCTCCTTTACCGAGGTACAAAGAATCTTTACTCGCTGGTGCCTGCGGAACAATGGCCGGACTGAGAAACGTCGTTCCTTTGGGTACGATGGGATCCAGTGAATCCTGTACATTGGGATATAGTTTATCAAAATCATCGAACCCGAAATAATTTTTGGCATTGGTCATCTGCAGATCAGCTGTGGCACCTCTTGCGGTAAGGTCGTAAGACATAAACATCAGGAACAGATAAGTCTTCAGCGGTGTCCATTTTTCGGGTTTGTAATCCAGCAACTTATATTCAAAAGGGATTTCCTGCGGTTTCAGCGAACTGATATAGGCGTTCACACCTTCTGCATAGGCTTCTACCGTGGCTTTCATTTCCGGGTTCTTCTCCATATTGGCGAGGGTTTGCTCAGCCCCGTATACCATACCCAGGCGACGGAACATCCGGTCTATCGGCAAACGCTCTTCACCCAGAATCTCACTCAGCCTGCCCCCCGCTACGCGTGTCTGAAATTCCATCTGCCAAAGACGGAATTTGGCGTGTAAATACCCCTGTACCTGATAAGCATCCAGGTCATTGGCTGCATATATATGCGGCACCAGCCTGTCGTCCATGTACACATCTACCTTATCTTTTAACATTGGCAGTTTCAGCTCACCATCAAAACCGGCATCTACTGGCTCGGCATTCTGCCAGAAACCCAGTTGCGGAGAAAGAAAATAACCCAGACGCGGTGTTTTGCTGCCACCTGCCGGCAGCTGGGTATTCAATGCCACCACTAACCCGGCCGTACAGATACCTGAGAGCAGAAAAGGAAGAATTCGCATAGCAGTCGTTTAAGTGCTGAAAATACTGATTTTTTGAGTACGGGGCAGGGCTGGATAAGCTCTAAGCGGAGATAATTCAAAATTCAAAAGTAAAAATTCAAAAAACGGCTGCGTGAGCAACAAATAGGGCAGTCAGATGTTATTCTACAAGGGAGTTTGGCATGTATGATGTCTGTTTTACGCCATACTCGTTTCCGTTTTGCCTTTTGACTTATGAATTTTGAATTTTTAATCGCCTCCGGAACTTCGTAATTTCGCACCACCATGAAGCAGTTTAATGTACCCAATATATACCGCAGTCCACTGATCAGTGCCATCAAACAGCAACGGAAGCAGTCGGATAAACTGAAGAAGGATTTCAGTCCTACCCTGGTAGACCTCGGCCCCATTCAGATCTACCTCGCCCGCCACTTTGGTTTTTGTTATGGGGTGGAGAATGCCATTGAGATCGCCTTTAATACCATCGATTCCAATCCCGGCAAGCGTATTTTCCTGCTCAGTGAGATGATTCACAACCCGCAGGTAAACAAAGATCTGGCTGAAAGAGGTGTACAGTTTCTGCAGGATACCTATGGCAAACAGGTGATTCCTTTTGACGAGATCACAGGTGATGATGTGGTGATCATACCCGCTTTTGGTACTACACTCGAAATTGAGCAACTCCTGATTGATAAAGGCATCCCCACTGCGCAATACAATACAACCTGCCCCTTTGTAGAAAAAGTATGGAACCGTAGTGAGCAGATTGCAGAAAAAGGATACAGCATTGTAGTACATGGCAAACCCAAACATGAAGAAACCCGCGCTACTTTTTCGCATGCATCTTCCCATACACCCACTATTGTGGTGAATGATATGGAAGAAACCATCGCACTGGCAAAATATATTACCGGCGAAAAACCTGCGGAAGAGTTCTATACCGAATTCGAAGGCCGCTATTCAGCTGGTTTTGATATTACCCGCGACCTCCAGAAGATTGGTGTAGTAAACCAGACCACCCAGCTGGCCAGCGATACCCAGGCCATTTCTGATTACCTGAAAGCCGTTTTTATCCGTCATTTTCAACTTACTGCCGATACCATCAGCGAACGTTTTGCCGATACCCGCGATACGCTTTGTTATGCCACTAACGATAACCAGACAGCAGTTACCGGTATGTTGAATACAGATGCCGATATGGCCATTGTGATTGGCGGTCATAACAGCAGCAACAGCTCTCACCTGGTAGAGCTTTGCGAAAATGAACTCACAACGTATTTTATTGATGCTGCCGACAGGCTGCTGAATAAAGCAACAATTGAACACCGCAACTGGCAAACCAAGGAATTAAGCACTATCCATGGCTACCTGCCCGATAAACAGCCCTTACGGATCCTTATTACCAGCGGCGCCAGCTGTCCTGATGCGGTGGTAGAAAAAGTGGTTCGCAAACTGGCATCGTTTTATAGTGTGGAATCGAGGGTGGATGAGTTCAGTCAGCAGATCGTAAACATGTAATAATCCGGCTGCCGATCTAATAAAATTGCTGCACCCATACCCTATCACTTTGTAAGCAGGATATTCTGCCTGAACAAAACAGCCATCTTTTTGAGGAACGGTATCCCCTGCCGGATAACTGCCCGGTATCTTTGTCTGCTAAAGCAATTTTCCTATTATGAGCAGAAAAATAATCGTATTCATTGCCGCAAGCCTGGATGGTTTTATTGCAGGCCCCAATGATAATCTTTCCTTTCTGGACCGGGTAGCCAAAGAAGGAGAAGATTACGGATATGCCGCTTTTATGAGTGGCGTAGATACCGTGATCCTCGGAAGAAAGACTTACGATTGGGTAATGAAACAGGTGCCGGTATTTCCGCACGCAGATAGGGAGAGTTATGTGATCACCCGCACAGCAAAACCGGCGCAGGGCAAAACGGTATTTTATACCGGCAATCCGGTTACACTGGTGAAAGAACTGGTTCAAAAAGAAGGAAAGAATATCTTTATAGACGGAGGCGCTGAACTCGTAAACAGTTTGCTGAAAGAGCAGCAGGTGGATGAAATCTATCTGTCCTTAATTCCGGTAATACTGGGGGATGGGGTGCGTTTATTTCATACCGGCAACCCTATGCAGACAAGTACACTGGTCAGCGTCAAACAGTTCAGTACCGGACTGGTACAACTTCATTATGTATTGGCAAAACCGTAAATAGGAGTGCATATGCAGCTGATTGTGCTGGAGATCCCTTTCCATTTTGAGGGAACTACTAACAAACTCTACCCCGTAATCCTGCAACACAAAGAAGAAATGATCCTGGTAGATGGCGGTTATGCCGGTTTTCTTCCCTTGCTGGAAGAAGCGGCTTTACAGAAAGGATTGTCATTACAACAACTAACCGGCAGCATTATTACCCACCATGATATCGATCACATGGGTGTGCATGATGAATTGCTGCAAAAATATCCATCGGTAAAAATCTACGCATATCATACAGAAGCTCCTTATATCAACGGAACCAAAAAATCTTTACGGCTGCAGCAGGCCGAAGCCATGCTGCCTTCGCTGCCACCGGAATACCAGTCGGGCGCGATGGCTTTTATCGAATTATTGAAAACCATGCAACCTGTACCCGTACATGCGGTATGGCAGGGTGGAGAAGAGCCAGCTTTTTTACCCGGCATACAGATCCTGCATACACCGGGGCATATGCCCGGCCATATTTCTTTATACCATACTCCTTCCCAGACCCTGATTACCGCAGATGCCATGGTAATAGAAGAAGGTGCACTCAATATCGCCAATCCCCATTTTACGATGGATATGCCCGCAGCGATCGCTTCTATTCATCGGCTGGCGGCAGTTCCCATACAAAAACTCATCTGTTACCATGGCGGCATCATGGACAATGAGGTTGAAGCCAATATGCAGTCTTTACTGGTCCATTACCCGCTTTCTGAGACTTACTGATATTTATCATAGCTGGTATATATCCATTTCAGTAATTTACTTCCAGCATTTACGCTGATTTAATCCGTCTGTATGCCTGTTACCCAATTCAACATCTCCGGTTTAACTGATGAGCAGGTGATAGAAGCGAGAGTTTCGCATGGACAGAATAAACTGGTTTTCAAAAAAGAAAATGGTTTTGTAGATGCGGTAAAAAGCCTGATCAAAGAGCCGATGGTGATATTGTTGCTGGTGGCTTCTTCTGTGTATTTTATCAGCGGACAATCGGGCGATGCCATTTTTCTTGCACTTTCCATTGTACTGGTAGCCACTATTTCGCTGTACCAGGATTCGAGAAGCAGGAACGCATTGGAAAAACTGAAAAGTTTTACGCAGACCAATGCCAAAGTAATCCGCAACAGCGAAGTAATTGAGATTCCCACAGAAGAACTGGTGATGGGTGATTACCTGCTGATTGAAGAAGGCAGTGCCATTACCGCAGACGGCACCATTGTGCACTCGAATGATTTTTCGGTGAACGAGTCGATCCTTACCGGAGAATCCCTTTCGGTATATAAAGATGCAACCATAGAAGATCCTTTTGTATTCAGCGGCACCACGGTTTCCAGTGGATTGGGCATTGCGGTAATCACAGCCATTGGCAATGAAACCAGACTGGGAAAGATCGGCAAGAGCCTGGAAAGTATTACAGAAGAAGCCACACCACTCGAACAACAGATCAGTTCGTTTGTAAAAAAAATGGTACTACTGGGCACCCTTGTATTCCTGGTGGTATGGGGTATCAATTTCTATCATTCCAGACAATTACTGGATAGTTTACTCAAAGCCCTTACCCTGGCCATGAGTATTTTACCCGAAGAAATTCCGGTAGCATTTACCACGTTTATGGCATTGGGTGCCTGGCGGCTGATGAAGATGGGCATCCTGGTAAAACAAATGAAAACGGTAGAAACACTGGGCAGTGCTACGGTGATCTGTACCGACAAAACAGGAACCCTTACGGAGAATAAAATGAGTCTGGCCAAAACATTTGTACTCGCTACACAGGCAATTGCAGATGCCGGTACAAACAGCCAGGAACAACGGGAACTGGTACGTCTGGCCATGTGGGCCAGTGAGCCCATTCCTTTTGATCCGATGGAACTGGCTTTACACAAGTCCTATATTTCCAGCCGCAAAGAAGATGAACGTCCGCAGTTCCGGATGATACATGAATACCCCCTGGAAGGTACACCTCCGATGATGACACATATCTTTGAAAACAAGGAAGGCAAAAGGATCATTGCCGCCAAAGGGGCACCGGAAGCACTGGTCAGCATTTCGGACTTGAACAGTGCAGAAACAACGGCCATTGAAAATGCCATCGAACAAATGGCCAGAGATGGATACCGGATTCTGGCAGTAGCAGAAGCTGATTTTGCGGGAACAGATTTTCCTGAAAAACAGCAGTACTTCTCTTTCCGCATCAAAGGATTGGTTGCATTTTATGATCCCCCCAAACAGAATATACAGCAGGTATTACAGGATTTTTACACAGCCGGTATTCAGGTAAAAATTGTAACGGGAGATAATGCAGCTACCACTACTTCCATTGCGAAAGAAATCGGCTTCAGGGGTTGGGAAAAAAGTATTACCGGCGAAGCGTTGATGAAACTCAGCGATGCTGAATTACGCGTAACAGTCAGTGACACCTGCTTGTTTACCCGAATGTTTCCCGATGCCAAATTAAAAATCATCCATGCATTAAAAGAACAGCAGGAGATTGTGGCCATGACAGGCGACGGGGTAAATGACGGACCTGCCTTAAAAGCCGCACATATCGGTATTGCTATGGGACAGAAAGGAACCGAAATAGCCAAACAGGCGGCTTCGTTGATCTTACTGGAAGATGATCTCTCTAAAATGGTGGAAGCCGTTGCCATGGGCCGGCGGATCTATACCAACCTGAAAAAAGCGATCCAGTATATCATCTCCATCCATATCCCGATCATATTAACCGTATTTCTGCCGCTGGCGCTGGGCTGGATCTATCCGAATATTTTTACACCGGTACATGTGATCTTTCTGGAGCTGATCATGGGTCCTACCTGCTCTATCATTTATGAAAATGAACCGATGGAACAGAATACCATGCAACAAAAACCCAGACCTTTCTCCACCACCTTCTTTAACTGGAAAGAACTTACCACCAGTATCGTGCAGGGAATTTTCATCACTGCCGGCACTTTGTTTATCTACCAATACGCGGTTCAACAGGGAAGCAACGAAGCTGTTACCCGCTCTATGGTATTCACCGTACTGATCGCCGCCAATATCTTTCTCACCCTGGTAAACAGGTCGTTTTATTATTCCCTGCTCACCACCCTGGGCTACCGCAACAACCTTGTACTGCTGATCATCGGCATTACCATCGTCATCACCGGTTCGCTGCTTTTTATCAAACCACTGGCAGCTTTTTTCCAGTTCGAACCCCTCTCCCTCACCCAACTGGCCACCTGCACCGCCACCGGCTTTGTATCCGTTACCTGGTTCGAACTCATCAAATGGCAAAAACGCCGTAACACCCCCGCCTGAAAAAACATTCACTCATTCGCTCGTTCACTCAGCCACTCATTCACTCATTAATTTCTGTCGCATTCACCCCCTAAATCGTCGCTTTTATACTTTTTTTGTTTAATATATATGCTATATTTTTGGGTATACACTACACAACCAATACCCATGATCTACCTTATCCTCCTGTTGGCCATTCTGGCCATCCCGCTGGCGGCGGCGGCTTTTATGGACAAACATTTTACCATCGAAGAGCAGGTTCTTATCAATAAACCGCTGCAGGAAGTATTCAATTACCTGAAACTGTTACGCCACTCCGACCAGTATAACAAATGGGTGATGACAGACCCTGACCTTACCAAAGAATTTTCGGGTACGGATGGTACACCGGGATTTATCTATCGTTGGAATAGCCAGATGAAACAGGTGGGCCAGGGCGAGCAGGAGATCAAAGAGATTATTGAAGGAGAAAGGATCGATTATGAAATTCGTTTTATCAAACCCTTTACCGGTACTTCCTTTTCTTCGCTCATTACCCATGCTACCGGTAACGGACAAACACAGGTTACCTGGACTTTCAGTGGTGAACGGAATTTTATCATGTGTCTTTTTCATCTGTTACTGAACCTGTCGAAAGCATTGGGCAGAGACCTGCAGACCAGTCTGCAGAATATGAAAACGGTGCTGGAGAAAAAAGTATAGATAAACACTATCCCAAATGATGGTCGAAGTTTTTAAAACCAATGTGGAAGCTCCCGATGAATCTGCCAGGATCATCGAAGAGTTGTTGCAGCGTTATCCGCAGAACAGGATCAATTTCGATCTGTCTGACTGCGACAGGATCTTACGTGTGGAAGGAGAAAACATTCATGCAGGCGGAATTATAGAACTGATGGAAGCGATCGGTTATATATGTGAGGTATTGCCCTGAATATAGATACCTGACGCGCTACAACGTTTTCGCAAATAAAAAGCCGGCAAATCAGTATCTGCAGCGTTGATAAGAGTAATTTAAGTCCACCAAAATTGCTCCATATGAAAGATCTGTTCTCCAACCGTCGCCGGTTCCTTAAAAATACCGCCACTACCGCCGGTGGTTTGTTGCTATTATCCTCCTTACCCAAGAAAACAATCGCCGGTTTCAGTGCTGAACCCCGGATCCGCTTTTCGGTGATCAATATCAACCACAGTCATATCTTTTCCATGGTGCAGGCCGTGATCAGGGGTGGCGGACAACTGGTAGCCGTATACGCGAAGGAAGCCGATCTGCTGGCTGGTTTTACCAAACAGTTTCCGCAGGTAAAAGTAGCGGGTAGTGCCAAAGAAATTCTGGAAGATAACAGCATACAGCTCATCCTCAGTTCCGGCATTCCGGATGAGCGGGGACCATTGGGTGTGCAGGTAATGAAACATGGGAAAGACTATCTCGTAGACAAACCCGGCATTACCACACTGGAGCAACTGGCCGAAGTGCGTAAAGTGCAGAAAGAAACCAAACGCATTTATTCCATCATGTACAGCGAGCGTTTCGAGAACCGCGCAACCGTAAAAGCAGGTGAACTGGTAAAAGCGGGCGCCATCGGAAAAGTGATACAGACCATTGGCCTGGGACCACACCGAATGAACCCTCAATCAAGACCCGAATGGTTCTTCGATAAAAAACGTTTTGGAGGTATCATCACCGATATCGGTTCTCATCAGTTCGATCAATACTTATACTTTACCGGCACCACCGAGGCAAAAGTGGTGGCCTCGCAGATCGGTAATGTGAACCATCCACAGTATCCGAAATTTGAAGATTTCGGGGATGTGATGTTACGCGGGAATGGTGGTACGGGTTATATCCGGGTAGACTGGTTCACACCCGATGGATTAAAAACCTGGGGCGATGGTCGTCTCACCATTCTGGGAACAGAAGGCTATATCGAGATCCGCAAAAACATAGATATCGCCAGCCCGCATAACGGTGGCAATCATTTATACCTCGTAAACCAGAAAGAAACCCAATACATCGACTGTAACAAAGAACCCCTCCCCTTTGGAGAACAGTTTGTGAACGATGTAGTGAACCGCACAGAAACCGCCATGACGCAGGCCCACTGTTTACTGGCAACAGAACTGGCTTTACTGGCACAGAAAAATGCACAGGTCATTACGGCCTTACCCCAATAATCCCCCGCAGGTTTTGCGCTTGGGTAGCTGATTCTGACGCTACAGTGCAAAACCTGCTTCTATTTCAGCCAATACCTCCACGGCAGAATCTTTTGTATCTTGTTGCACAAACCTGCTTATGCAAAAACAGCTATTATGGCTTTGTGTATTATTGTCTACGCTATCTGCCAGCCATGCGCAGGATGCAGTTACTGCAGCCAATCTTTTTCTCAACACACTCAGTAACGAACAAAAGCTCGCCACTGTTTTTCCTTTTGAGGGAGAAGAACGCTACCATTTTCATTTCGTACCCATGGAACGGAAAGGCATCACGTTTAACGAAATGAATACCACACAGCAACAAGCCGCCCGGCAACTGATGATGGCCAGCATGGGTAGATCGGGATATGAAAAATCAACCGCGATCATGCAGCTGGAAAAAGTGCTGATAGAACTCGAAAAAAGAGCTGCTGACGATCATTACCGTGATACGGGTAATTATCATATTTCCATATTCGGTGTACCATCCCCTGCAACTATCTGGGGCTGGCGTTTTGAAGGGCATCATATCTCCTTTAACTTCTCTTATAACAAACAGCAACTGGTAGCAGGCACCCCAGCTTTTCTGGGAAGTAATCCGGCCATTGTACCCAATGGTCCGGCAACAGGCAAACAGGTACTCGCCGATGAAACCGCCACAGCCCTGGCACTGCTGCAATCACTCAGTCCGGAACAAACAACCCAAACCATTTTTGCTGCACAGGCCCCCAAAGACATACTGAGTTTTAATAACCGGCAGGCATTGATCAACGCTGAGGATGGCATTCTGTATGCAGAACTGACACCTGCACAGCAGGAATTATTACGGCAACTGGTCAACGTATATGTGAACCGTTTTACCCGGCTGTTTGCGGATGATATGCTGAAAGAGATCCAGGCGGCAGGTTTAGACAAACTCCGCTTTGCCTGGGCCGGCGATCGGGTTACCGGTCCGGGACACCCGCATTATTACCGGGTAAAAGGTCCTAGCATCCTGATCGAATACGACAACACGCAGAATAACGCCAATCACGTACATTCGGTACTCCGCGATCTGAAACATGATTTTGGCGAGGATCTTTTGTTACAGCATTACCAAACCCAGCACCAGTAATAAATAGTACAATATGAAAAAGTTTTTTACGTGTATTACCTGTTTGTACATCACTACCGCCCTTTGGGCACAGCAGAAACCTGCCTATATCTTGTATGACGCAAAAGGCAAGCAGGTGAAGTATGAAAAGATGATCAAAATCCTCGCAGAGAAAGATATTGTGTTGTTTGGCGAGTACCATAACAATCCCATTGCACACTGGTTGCAACTGGAAGTAACCACCTCGCTGAAAGAAAAACGGGATCTGGTACTGGGTGCCGAAATGTTTGAACAGGATAACCAGGAAGCACTGAACCTGTACCTGCAGGGAAAGATCAAAGCCAAAGGACTGGATTCGATGGCACGCCTCTGGAAGAACTATCCTACCGATTATGCACCGCTGGTCAACTTTGCCAAAAACAACCAATTGGTATTTGCAGCTACCAATGTGCCGCGCAGATATGCTTCGATGGTTGCCAAAGGTGGATTTGGCGTATTGGATACGCTTTCTGCCCGCGAAAAACAGTGGATCGCCCCCCTGCCTATTGCCTATGATGCAGAACTGCCTGGGTATAAAAAAATGATCGAAATGATGGGTGGCCATGGCGGCGAGAACCTGCCCAAAGCACAGGCCATCAAAGATGCTACCATGGCCCATTTTATTCTGCAGAACCACAAAGAGGGCAGCCTCTCTATTCATTACAACGGTTCCTATCATTCCGATAACTATGAAGGCATTGGCTGGTACCTCAAAAACAAAAGACCGGAGCTGAAGATCGGCACCATTACCACCGTATCGCAGAAAGATGTAACTACTTTACTCGAAGAAAATAAAGGCCGGGCTGATTATATCATCTGTGTACCGGATAATATGACAACCACTTATTAGGCAGTGTTGTGATAGCCGGATAACACTGGCACATTCTCAGATATCGAAAAAATAGTACCTTACTTCAGTAAAAATTGCGCATGTTCCGTTACTGTTTCTTAGCCGTATGTTTCTGCAGTACACTGTTTTCCAGCCTGTACGCGCAATCCGGTACGGTTAACGGATACACCCATCAACTGCTGTTTAATATCTATACCAACCAGCCGGATAATGCGATCAGTGGCTTTTTACGTTCGTATGCACCTTCGCTCTTTGATAAAAAAAATATACCTGTTACCAACGGTACCACTGCCGAAACGGTAACCAGTAATGTAGAAATTCACAGTTTTGTATTCAGCAAACATCCCTACTTTGCCACCCCTTTTACCAGTGGCAAACTGGAGCTGTATTGCCAGCATTTCAGCGATGCCAAGGGGGTGCAGGTATTTGATGTAAAACTCTGGTTCGAATTTGATAACCAACTGGAAGCAGAAATGGCTTTTTCCAAACTGGTAGATGTATTCCTTCCCATCAGCACCAATAAACGGTTCAGCAGCACCAATGGTGCACAAAAAGCGGAGTTCTCTGATAGTAAAGGAGAAAAGGGATTTAACAAGATCCAGTTCCGGCTTACGGCCGATAACCTTGACCGGCGCAGGTTCAAAATTTTATTTGAAACAGCCAATGATCTCTGAGACCTTCTCAGGAACCGATCTTTTGTTTTGCCCATTCCAAAGCCATCGCTAACTGTTCATCGCGGGTGAGGTGGGTATTGTCCAGATCAACCGCATCGGCAGCCCGGCGCAGTGGACTGAATTCGCGGTTGCTATCAATATAATCCCGCATTTCCAGGTTATTCTTCACTTCTTCTACCGTGATTGCGGGATTTTTGGCATAAAGTTCCTTGAATCTCCGCTCAACCCGGATAGCCGGATCGGCGGTAACAAATATCTTGAGTTCCGCATTCGGAAATACAGTGGTACCGATATCGCGTCCATCCATCACAATGCCTTTCTTCTCTCCCATTTTCTGCTGTTGTGCCACCCCAAATTCGCGCACTTCTTTTAATGCGGCTACTTCACTCACATGTTCACTCACCAGCATATCGCGGATCAGCGCTTCTACATTCTCATCGTTCAGCAACATATCACTCTGTCCCGTTTGTTCATTGTATTGAAAATCGAGCGTAATCTCACCCAGCGCTTTGTGAATAGCTTTTTCATTGCGCCAGTCTACATGCTGCCGCAAAAAATACAGGGTAATAGCACGGTACATAGCACCGCTATCAATGAAAACATAGTTCAGTTCGTTAGCGAGCTGGCGGGCCAGGGTGCTTTTTCCACAGGAGGAATAGCCGTCGAGAGTGATGATGATTTTTTTCATGATGTTTGCAGCCGTTCAGGCCGCTGCAGCGTCCCGACCGGCTGCAAAGTTGCACCAAATATCGCCCAACACAAAACCTAAGTTCCGGAAATAGCAAAGCCGGCATCAACGATACCGGCCTGCATAGCTTGCCTCAAAACAGGTTAAGAAGGTAATACCACGGTATCAATCACATGGATCACTCCATTGCTTTGATAAACATTTTTAATAGTCACAGTAGACATACCGCCTTTTTCGTCTGTTAATACCAGTTTATTGCCCTGCATACTGGCTTTTAAAGTGCCGCCTGATACGGTTTTCAGTACAGCTGTACCATTGCCTTCTTTGATCAGCTGGGCAATGGCTTTGGCATCCAGTTTACCGGCTACTACATGATAAGTGAGAATTTTTGTCAGCGTAGCTTTATTCTCCGGTTTTACCAGACTGGCTACAGTACCTGCGGGCAGTTTATCAAATGCAGCATTGGTAGGCGCAAATACGGTAAACGGACCTGCACTCTGTAAAGTTTCTACCAAACCCGCTGCTTTTACTGCCGCAACCAGGGTAGTATGGTCTTTGGAGTTTACGGCATTCTCTACAATGTTTTTAGTGGCATACATAGCCGCACCACCCACTTCTACGGGTTTCTGTGCATAAGAAGCCTGCAATACAAAAGCAGACATAATAACCAATACGATCTTTTTCATGATTTTCTGTTGAAATAAGGTTGATGAATTTGTTTACCCCATCACTTACGGGTACAGAAGGATCATGGATTGCAGAAAAGAAAAAAAATCGTCAGAACGCCAAAAGCTATTGCCGCAGAACTATGCAAAAGAATTCATGCCGCATTAAACAATTCAATGACTGTTCTGTTTAGGGATGCAGGTCGTAAAAACAATATCCCGGATCAATTGATGTTAATAATTTATAATATCCCTGTTGAGCAGGTAAGTAAATTGAGATTGTCGTAATTTTATCCATTGAACCAATTTTGTAAAATATAGATTATGGGAAATAATACAACACCTGGCAACGGCGAAGGCAAATGCCCTTTTTCCGGTGCAAAACTTACGCAAACAGCCGGCGGCGGTACCAGAAACCGCGACTGGTGGCCTAACCAGTTAAAATTGAATATCCTGCGTCAGAATTCAGCCCTTTCTAACCCCATGGGCGAGCAGTTTAATTATGCGGAAGAATTTAAAAGCCTGGACCTGGCTGCTGTAAAAAAAGATATTGTAGACCTGATGACAACTTCTCAGGACTGGTGGCCAGCCGATTTCGGTCATTATGGCCCTTTATTTATCCGTATGGCCTGGCATAGTGCCGGTACCTACCGTACGGGCGATGGCCGGGGTGGTGCCGGTTCCGGAACCCAGCGTTTTGCCCCATTGAACAGCTGGCCCGATAATACCAACCTCGATAAAGCCCGTTTACTCTTATGGCCTATCAAACAGAAATACGGAAAAAAACTTTCCTGGGCCGATCTGATGATCCTGGCCGGTAACTGTGCGCTGGAATCCATGGGCTTTAAAACCTTTGGTTTTGGTGGCGGACGGGAAGATGTATGGGAGCCCGAAGAAGATATTTACTGGGGTTGTGAGCGCGAGTGGCTGGGCGATAAACGCTACACCGGCGACCGCGACCTCGAAAATCCATTGGCGGCTGTACAGATGGGATTGATTTACGTTAATCCGGAAGGACCCAACGGTAATCCCGACCCACTGGCTTCTGCCCGCGATATCCGCGAAACCTTTGCCCGTATGGCGATGAATGATGAAGAAACGGTAGCACTGATTGCCGGTGGTCACACATTCGGTAAAACCCATGGCGCTGCCGATCCGGGTAAATATGTTGGCCCTGAGCCAGCAGCAGCCGGTATAGAAGAGCAGGGATTGGGCTGGAAAAATACATTCGGCAGCGGTAATGCCGGTAATACCATTACCAGCGGACTGGAAGTAATCTGGACCACTACGCCTACCCAATGGAGCAATAACTATTTCGAAAACCTGTTTGGTTATGAATGGGAACTGACCAAGAGTCCGGCCGGTGCTCACCAGTGGCAGCCTAAAAACGGAGCAGGTGCCGGTTTAGTGCCGGATGCACACGATGCATCTAAAAAGCACGCCCCTTCTATGCTTACTTCTGATATTGCGCTGCGTGTAGATCCGGCTTACGAAAAGATCTCCCGCCGTTTTTACGAAAACCCCGCAGAGTTTGCAGATGCATTTGCCCGTGCCTGGTTCAAATTAACGCACCGCGATATGGGACCCATTGCCCGTTACCTCGGACCGGAAGTTCCCAAAGAAGAACTGATCTGGCAGGATCCGATCCCGGCAGTTACCCATCCATTAATCGATGCAGCTGATATAACTGCGCTGAAAACAAAGATCCTCGCTTCAGGTCTTACTGTTTCTCAATTAGTAAGTACCGCCTGGGCTTCTGCCTCCACTTTCCGTGGTTCTGATAAACGCGGTGGTGCCAATGGTGCCAGAATCCGTCTTACGCCACAGAAATACTGGGCAGTAAATAACCCGGCACAACTGTCTAAAGTGCTGGACACACTGGAGAATATCCAGAAAGAATTTAACAACGCACAAACCGGTGGCAAACAGGTTTCGCTGGCCGATCTGATTGTACTGGGTGGATGTGCCGGTATTGAGCAGGCAGCTAAAAATGCAGGGCATGCGGTTACCGTACCTTTTACCCCCGGCCGTGCCGATGCTTCGCAGGAGCAAACTGATGTAGCTTCTTTCGCGGTACTGGAACCCGAAGCAGATGGTTTCCGCAATTATGCAAAAGCCAGATACACATTATCAGCAGAAGAAATGCTGATCGATAAAGCACAACTGTTAACCCTGACCGCTCCTGAAATGACGGTGCTGGTAGGTGGTATGCGTGTGCTGAACACCAATTTTGATCAGTCGCAGCATGGCGTGTTTACGAAACATGCCGAAGCGCTCAGCAACGACTTCTTCATCAACCTGCTCGACATCCGCACCAGCTGGAAAGCTGCCAGTGATGCGCAGGATGTATTCGAAGGCCGCGATCGTGCCACCGGCGAACTGCGCTGGACCGGTACACGCGTTGATCTGATCTTTGGTTCTAATTCAGAACTGAGGGCACTGGCAGAAGTATATGGCTGCACCGATTCAAGAGAGAAATTCATCAACGACTTTGTAGCCGCCTGGACCAAAGTCATGAACCTCGACCGTTTCGATCTCGCTTAATCACTAGTTTGTGTATACATAAAAAGGTGGCCGGTTAACGGGCCACCTTTTTTTATTTCAGCTCTCGTAATGCTTTGTTCTTACGCAATGCTTACTGCCTATTTCAGTCTTTCCAACACACCTTTTCGCTTCACAATATTTTTATAATCCCATTGGATCTGCTCCGCTTTCTTCAGCCAGCGTTTGAGGTCTTTGGGCTTTATCTGGTCTACCGATGTATACCGGATCTCTGCTGCTTTAAAACTTCCTTCGTTCTGCAGGCCGGGTTCTTCAAAAGACTGGCCGCTCCAGAACAATAACCGGATACAGTTTTTCAGTTTTCCATATCCCACTATGGGATTGCCTTCCAGAAACCAAACAGGTATCGCGTGCCAGATCTTGTATTCGGCCTGTGGCAGGCTTTCACAGATCAGTTCGGCAAGCAGATTGCAGATGGCGGCATCGGCGGGTGTTTGTTTTTGGTGATAAGACTGAATGTCAGGATGCATGGGGTGGTGGTGAATGGTGAATGGGCAATAGGCTATAATAGAAAGCTTTAAGTTACATAAAAAGATATCATTTTTACTAACAGCAAGCGGTTTCATTAAGGTACAAAATTGTAATTCTTTCCTCTTTTTCTTTGTTCTTCGCTTATTGAAACCTCGCGTGTATTCAGCGATGTTACTGATAGACAGAGTGGTTCACTAAGAGAAGGACAAGAGAGAAAGAGTAAAAGAGAGAATCGAAGCGACACCTGAGAAGAAGAAAAAAAGTATTTTATTAACCCCATGCTTTAGCATGAGGCAAAGTATACTCACTTACTGGCAGACTTCTGCCCTGACCTGAAAGTTGGACAACACATTTGCGCAGAAGTTGTCCACTCCCATTTTTAAGAATTCCCAATAAAAAGGTATGCACCTGTAGTAGTACCTGTTTGATAATATCGCCATTAGACCTTGCATATGCACACTCCCCTACTTTTACTAACTGATTTTCAACGCATTAAATCCGTGCTGCTGATACAAGTGTACTGTTTGGTTGGCATACTGTCTCTTCCTGAAATCACTTTACA
>DASWXD010000118.1:0-33383 GCA_036405675.1 Sediminibacterium sp. | reverse complement strand
GGCTTAGCCGGGACAAATTTTCAAATTTTCAAATTCTCAGGATGTTCAAAAAGATATTAATAGCCAATAGGGGAGAGATAGCACTGCGTGTGATCAGAACCTGTCGTGAAATGGGTATCAAAACCGTGGCGGTGTATTCTACGGCTGATAAAGACAGCCTCCACGTAAAATTTGCTGATGAAGCTGTTTGTATCGGCAAACCTGCCAGTGCAGATTCTTACCTCAATATTCCGCATATCATGGCCGCTGCTGAGATCACCAATGCAGATGCCGTTCACCCCGGTTACGGCTTCCTGGCCGAGAACGCCAAGTTCTCCCAGATCTGTGCCGATCATGGGATCAAATTCATCGGGCCTACGCCGGAGATGATCAATAAGATGGGAGATAAGATCACGGCCAAAGACACTATGATCAAGGCCGGTGTTCCGGTGGTTCCCGGTGGCGAAGGTTTATTGGAGAGTGTGGATCAGGCCAAATCCCTTGCCAAAGTGGTAGGCTACCCAGTCATCCTCAAAGCAACCGCCGGTGGTGGTGGTAAGGGAATGCGTGTGGTATGGAATGAGGAAGAAATTGAAAAAGCTTACAGCACCGCCAAACAGGAAGCTGCTGCCTCGTTCAAGAACGATGGTATTTATATGGAGAAGTTTGTAGAAGAACCCCGCCACATCGAGATCCAGGTAGCTGGTGATCAGTATGGTAATGTTTGTCACCTCAGCGAGCGCGACTGTTCTATCCAGCGCCGTCACCAGAAACTGGTAGAGGAATCACCCTCTCCTTTTATGACACCCGAACTGCGTCAGAAAATGGGAGAAGCGGCCATCAAAGCGGCTAAAGCCATCAACTATGAAAGTGTGGGAACCATCGAGTTCCTGGTAGATAAACACCGCAATTTCTATTTCATGGAAATGAATACCCGTATCCAGGTAGAACACTGTGTTACGGAAGAAGTGGTGAGTTTTGACCTGATCAAAGAACAGATCAAAATTGCCATGGGCGAGAAGATCTCCGGCCGCAATTATGAACCACAGATGCATGCCATCGAATGCCGGATCAATGCGGAAGATCCGTATAATGATTTCCGTCCTTCGCCAGGTAAGATCACGGTGTTACATACGCCCGGCGGACATGGGGTACGGGTAGACAGCCATGTATATGCAGGCTATGTGATCCCTCCTTATTACGATTCCATGATCGGTAAATTGATCACTGTGGCACAAACCCGCGAAGAAGCCATTGATACTATGTATCGTGCCCTGAGCGAATATGTGATCGAAGGGGTGAAGACCACCATTCCCTTCCACCTGCAACTGATGCAGAATGAGGATTTCCGGAAAGGAAATTTTACCACCAAGTTTCTCGAATCATTCAAGATGAAATAATAAAAAGCCCCATTGAAAAATGGGGCTTTTCTATTTTGAAAATATATTTTATAGTGTGTTCTGGTCAAAAAACTGGGCCATTGTTTCAAACTGTTCTTCGCCGATGCCCGCTACTTTCCATCTCCGCTGCCGCTCAGCATACATGGCCACCGTTTTGCGGATGCGGTTAAAATCTGATTCAGGTATGGCTGCAATAGCCACCGCTTCTTTTTGTTTCCATACTTCTATTTCCAGTAACATATCTGCCTGACGACCATTTACGCCCAGTTTGTCGATCACTTGTTTGCGGTATTTTGTTTTATAGAGTTGCAAAGCTCTGGCGGCGATTAGGGTGTCGAAAAGGTGATTCGGGTGTAATTCGGTAACCGGACAGGCCCGGGTACTGATCTCAAAAATGCGTTTTGCCTCACTGAGAGATTTCACCTGATCAGCTGCCAGCCCCAACGCTTTGTACCGTTTGCTCACTTCCTGCATCAGTTCGCCAGTTGTAGCATACACTTCGTTGGTATTGGCATCAATACTGGCTTGTTGTTGCCTGGCCCAATGATCAATCTCCCCGATCTTGTCGGCAATATCAGCCGTTATCTTTAATTCCCGGATGAGTGCCGGTTTATCACAATAACCAAACAACTCTTTGATTTCTTCGGATGTGCGTTTGATGGCGGTTTGCTGTGCGCTTACTGTTACATTCAGCGAACTTAGTAGTAAACAAATCAGTCCTGCAATCTTCATTTTTTTCATACGCTTGCAATTTGTATTCGCTAAAATAGGAACAATTCAAAACAGGGATTCGTTAAAATAACAAAGGCGCTTCGATAGAAACGCCTTTGTCAGGAAGATCAGAGGATTACTTACCTCCACCACCTCTGCCACCACCCGGGCGCATAGACATGGTTTCGATCACTTTTTTGGCCAGTTCAGCAGTTAAACCTGCTTTTACCAGTCTTTTCTCTCTTGCATCGGCAATCTCTTTCATTTTAGCCTGTCTGTCTTCAGGTGACATTTCCCTGAAATTCATGCCAGCCATGTAGGAGCGGTCGCTCATAACTGCTACGGCTGAGTCTGTCTGCACATCAGATAAACCCAATGGTTTCAGTCTTTCCTTCATCATGGCAATTCTTTCTTCCGGTGTCATTTGCTGACCACCGCCTCCCTGGGCCATTACGGCTGTCATTGAGCAACCAAGCACAATGGCTACACATACAATTACTTTTTTCATACTGGTACTGTTTTAGGATTTAGTATACGAAAGCTATCTAAAAAAATAATGCCTTTCCCAATGTTTTCGGTGGATGGTAGCCGCTGGTCGGCAGCAAAGCAATCTTAATTTTTCTTTAAGGTGCCAACAAAAAGCCCCGTTCCGCAGGAGAACAGGGCTGTATTGGGCTCAAGTCAAAAAGTATTAGCGTAAAAACAACATCTCGCGGTACTTCGGTAAGGTCCAGATATCATCGTCCACCAGTTGCTCCAGTTTGTCTACATGGTAGCGGATCTCATCAAAGAAAGCAGCTTTTACCTGGCTCTCATAAGCGATGGCTTTGGTACGGCTGTTTTCGATATTGTTCACGATCTTCCGGGCTTCTACCATCTCGTGTACTTTGGTATGGATCACCTGGATATGGTTGCTCACTGATTTCAGGATCTCCAGCTGACTGGCATAGGCCGTTTCAGGTAAACCGGCTGCTTTTAAGCCATTCACGTTCTCCAGCAATTCATTCTGGTATTTGATGGCTGCGGGCAGGATATGGTTGGTAGCCAGATCTCCCATGATACGGGCTTCGATCTGCACTTTTTTGATGTATTTCTCCAGTTCGATCTCGTGTCTGGCTTCCAGTTCAGTGTGTGTGTAAACGCCGGTGCTGGCAAACAGGTGTTTGGCTTTGTCAGTCAATAAAGCATCCAAAGCTACCGGCGTGGTTTTCAGGTTAGGTAAACCGCGGCGCTCTGCTTCGTGGTGCCATTCGTCGCTGTAACCGTCTCCTTCAAACAATACCTTTTTGCTGTCTACAATGTATTTCTGGATCACATGCATGATCGCGATCTCTTTCTTGTCTCCTTTCTCAATCAAACCATCTACTTCTGATTTGAATTTGCGGAGGGTATCAGCCACGATGGTATTCAATACGGTCATAGAGATACCACAGTTGGCAGAAGAACCTACTGCGCGGAACTCGAACTTATTACCGGTAAAGGCAAAGGGAGAAGTACGGTTACGATCGGTATTGTCCAGCATCAGTTCCGGAATACTGCGATGCAGGTCCAGTTTCAGGATGGCTTCGTCCTGCTCATCGAATTTGGTGTTCACGCGGGCTTCCACATCGGCCAGTACTTTGGCGAGGTATTGACCTACGAATACAGAGATAATGGCAGGTGGCGCTTCGTTGGCACCCAGACGGTGATCGTTGGGAGCAGAAGCAATGGCCGCACGCAGGATATCTGCATAATCATGTACCGCTTTGATGGTGTTCACAAAGAAAGTGAGGAACATCAGGTTGGTCTTAGGCGTTTTGCCCGGAGCCAGCAGGTTTACACCGGTATCGGTGGCCATGCTCCAGTTATTGTGTTTACCGCTACCGTTGATGCCAGCAAAAGGTTTCTCGTGCAGTAATACCACCAGTTTATGACGTTTGGCCACACGGCTCATTACATCCATTAACAGGGTATTGTGGTCAACAGCAATATTTACTTCTTCAAAAATAGGGGCACACTCAAACTGTGCAGGGGCCACTTCATTGTGGCGGGTACGTAAAGGAATACCGAGTTTGTAGGCTTCCTGCTCGTAATCGCGCATGAAAGCATATACTCTTTCAGGAATAGAACCAAAGTAATGGTCTTCCAGCTGCTGCCCTTTGGCAGGAGAAGCGCCAAAAACGGTACGTCCGCACTGCACCAGGTCCGGACGGGCCATGGCCAGTGATTCATCGATCACAAAATATTCCTGTTCCCAACCCAGGGTAGCGGTTACTTTGGTAACGTTTTTGTCGAAATAGTTACAAACATCTACTGCGGCCTTGTTCAGTGATTCCAGTGCTTTCAGCAAAGGTGCTTTGTAGTCGAGTGATTCGCCGGTATAAGAAACAAAGATGGTAGGGATACACAATGTTTTACCATGTCCGATCTCGATGATAAAAGCAGGGGATGAAGGATCCCAGGCTGTATAACCACGCGCTTCAAAAGTAGCACGGATACCACCGCTGGGGAAGGAAGAAGCATCAGGCTCCTGTTGGATCAGGGCGGCGCCATCAAATTCTTCGATGGCAGTACCATCACTTTTCAGGGTAAAGAACGAGTCGTGTTTTTCAGCAGTGGTGCCGGTTAATGGCTGAAACCAGTGGGTATAGTGGGTAACCCCTTTGCTCTCAGCCCAGGCACGAAGGCCATTGGCGATCTGGTTAGCAACGGCGCGGTCGATTTTTTTGCCACCACGGATACTGGTTACCAAACTTTTATAAGCTTCATCCGTCAGAAACTCACGAGCGGTTTTTAATGTGAACACGTTCTCATTAAAAATAGCCGTGATCTTCGTACTTGCCGGAGCCGGAGCATCTCCACTTTCTTTAGAGATGTTTTCGATAGCTGAAAAACGTAAAGACATAGGTTTAATTTTTTTTGACTGACCAAAAATACAGGTTATTAATTCAAAAAAATACTTTTAGTCCTTCGGATATGCTTAAAATCTGGTAAAATGTGGAAAAATAAAAACATAGAATAAATATTAATTTGTTTTTGTTTTAATATGATCGTTTTAAAATGATTCAAAATAGCTTGTAACTTTTCCACTGCTTTATCGTTTCACCAGCACTTAAATCAATCACATGAAAAAACTAATGATGCTGCTGGCCGTTCTGGCAAGCTTGCCGGTAATGGCACAATGGGGCCTCTGGGAGAAAATAGAGGGTAATGGCCGTGTACAAAAAGAGAACCGCCAGGTAGGAAATTTTACAGCCATTTCTTCTTCCGGTTCCTGGGATGTAATGGTGGCTTATGGGGAGAGCGGTTCTATTCAGGTAGAGGGAGATGAAAACCTGCTCGAATACATCGAAACCAAAGTAGATGATGGCAAACTGGTGATCCGCGCCCGTAAATCCTATAACCTGCGTTCTAAAAACAAGATCACTATATATGTATCACTTACCCGTTTAACCGGGGTATCATTATCCGGTAGTGGTGATATTTTGGGAGATGGTAAATTCAGTAACGAAGGAGCCACCGAATTCAAACTGTCCGGTTCCGGTAAGATCCGCATGGGCATCCATAAGATCAAAACAGCCGAACTGGCCATTTCCGGCAGCGGTAATATCAGTCTCAGCGGTTCAGCCAACGCCGTCAATATCCGTATCAGCGGCAGTGGTAATGCGGATTGCAGCAGCCTGATCACCGAAAATGCTTCTGCCCATGTAAGTGGCAGTGGGAATATCAAGATCAACGCCAACAGCCGGATCGATGCCAGCATCAGCGGCAGCGGTAATATCAGTTACCAGGGAGCGGCTTCCGATATTACGAAAAGGGTATCGGGTAGTGGCAGACTGGTAAAGTCGCAGGGATAATGTGCAGCCGGTCGTGCAGGAACCCAATTTTCCACACGACCGGCTGATACTGCAAAACTTCATCTTGCCTCTTACAGCTACTTTCTTACCTTCGCGGCATCATGGAAATTACCGCCCAAACAGCCGAACAACTTCGCTTAACAGCCGAAGAATTTGAACTCATCAAACAGAAATTAGGTCGCACCCCCAACTTTACCGAGTTGTGTGCCTTTAGTGGTATGTGGAGCGAACACTGTAGTTACAAGAACTCCATTAAATGGTTAAAAACCCTTCCCCGCGATGGTGGCCGTATGCTGGTAGCCGCCGGAGAAGAGAATGCCGGTTTAATGGATATGGGTAATGGCTTTGGTGTGGTATTTAAAATTGAAAGTCATAACCACCCCAGCGCCATCGAACCCTTCCAGGGTGCAGCTACCGGAGTGGGTGGTATACAGCGTGACATCTTTACCATGGGCGCCCGCCCCATCGCATCGCTGAACAGCCTGCGTTTTGGTAACCTGAAAGATAAAAAAACACAACGTCTCTTAAGTGGTGTGGTACACGGTATCGGTCATTATGGTAACTGTTTTGGTGTACCTACTGTTGGCGGAGAAGTCTATTTCGAAGACTGTTATCATACCAACCCTTTGGTGAATGCCATGAGTGTCGGTATTATGCAGGCCAATAAAATGGTGAGTGCTACCGCCGCAGGAACCGGTAACCCGGTATTTTTTGTGGGTAGTGCCACGGGTAAAGACGGGATTGGCGGGGCTTCTTTTGCTTCGGCCAATATTACATCAGACAGTGTGGAAGAATTACCGGCTGTTCAGGTGGGCGATCCTTTTCAGGAAAAGAAATTACTCGAAGCCTGTCTGGAAGTAATTGAAACCGGCGCAGTCATCGGTATGCAGGATATGGGTGCGGCCGGTATCATCTGTTCTACCGCCGAAATGAGTGCGAAGGGTGGTGTGGGTATGCGCATTGACCTGGATAAAGTACCTACCCGCCAGAAAAATATGAAAGCCTGGGAACTGCTGCTGAGCGAAAGCCAGGAGCGGATGCTGGTGGTAGTGGAAAGAGGTAAAGAAGCTGCTGTATTAAAGGTATTTGAGAAATGGGACCTGAGCTGCAGCGAGATCGGGCAGGTAACCGACGATGGTTTGCTGAAATTCTATATGCATGGCGAACTGGAAGCCGAAATTCCAGCGTACGAACTGGTATTGGGCGGTGGTGCCCCTCAGTACACCCGCGAATACAAAGAGCCCGCCTATTTTGCGAAGATCAAAGCATTTGATAGTAATACGATTGCCGATGTAACCGAACTGAAACCGGTGGCGGAGCAATTGGTACAGATTCCCAATATCGCTTCCAAGCGTTGGGTGTATACACAATATGATAGTATGGTAGGAGCCGCCAACGCCTCTACCAATGCGCCCAGCGATGCTTCGATCGTTCTGGCGAAAGGAACGGGTAAGGCATTGGCCATTACCGTAGACTGTAACAGCAAATACGTTTTTGCCGATCCTTATGTAGGGGGTATGATAGCTGTGGCAGAAGCGGCCCGTAATATTGTTTGTAGCGGTGGTGAACCCATCGGTGTTACCAACTGTCTCAACTTTGGTAATCCCTACGATCCGGAAGTGTATTACCAGTTTGTGAAAGCGGTAACTGGCATGGGCGATGCCTGCCGGAAATTCAACACACCGGTTACGGGTGGTAATGTGAGTTTCTATAACCAGAATCCGGATGGTCCTGTATATCCTACTCCAACCATCGGAATGGTAGGTATTTTGGATGATTTCTCGAACCGGATGACGATGGATTTCAAACAGGAAGGAGACCTGATCCTGCTCATTGGCAAACCACAAAATGATATCGGTTCTTCTGAATACCTGCACAAATTGAAGAAAACGGAGTATTCTCCGGCTCCTTATTTTAACCTGGAGGAAGAACTGGCTGTGCAGCAGTTGGTGACAGATATCATCAAAGAAAAACTGATCAATAGCGCACACGATATCAGTGAGGGTGGTTTAGCGATCACTTTGCTTGAAAGCGGCTTCAACCAAAACCTTGGATTCAAGGTAGCAGCCAAAACGGAACTGCGTAAAGATGCATACTGGTTTGGCGAAGCACAAGGCAGGGTAGTGGTATCCTGTACCGCACAGCAGGCCGCAGCCATCACGCAGAAAGCCCAGGCTGCAGGTGTAACCATTGCGCAACTGGGAACGGTTACTTCGGGTAATATTGAAGTGAGCGGTGAGAACTGGGGTAGTATTGGTGCGTGGAAAGAAAAATATGATACGGCGATTGAGAAACTGTTGGCGGTGGAAGGAGAGTAGGGAATATCGAATATCGAACAGGGAATATCGAACAGACGAACAGAAGAGCAAGGAACAGAGAACAGAGAACCAAGAACACAAGAACCTGTGATTACTGATTAAATAGGGGTGCTTTTTCATGACAGAACAACAATCACATACTGCAAAAGCTGATTCGGGATACATTATTGTAACCGGAGCGGCGGGTTTTATCGGTTCCTGTATGGTGCAGTTCCTGAATGGGCATGGAATGGATAACCTGATCCTGGTAGACGATTTCGGGATCGAAGAGAAAAGAAAGAACTGGGAATCTAAAAAGTATGCAGAGATCGTTGAGCGGTATAACCTGTTTGATTGGTTAGCGGCACATCAACCCAAAATAAACATGGTCATCCACCTGGGGGCCAGAACAGATACCACTGAATTCAACTACGCTATTCATGAAGAACTGAATGTGAAGTATTCAAAAGACATCTGGCAGTATTGTACCGCTAATCATGTTCCACTGATCTATGCTTCTTCTGCCGCAACCTATGGTGCCGGCGAACTGGGTTATAATGATGACCATGCCGTGGTGGAGAAATTGCATCCACTCAATCCTTACGGCATCAGTAAAAATGAGTTTGATAAATGGGCTTTACAGCAAACAGAAACCCCACCTTACTGGGCGGGTCTGAAATTCTTTAATGTGTACGGTCCCAATGAATACCATAAAGCAAGAATGGCAAGCGTGATCTGGCATTCGTTTAACCAGATCAAAAAAGACGGAGTGGTGAAACTGTTCAGAAGTCACAAAGAAGGTTTTGCAGACGGTGAACAGCTGCGCGATTTTATCTATGTGAAAGATGTGGTGAGTGTGATTGGCTGGATCATGCATTCTATGCACCACCAACAATGGACCATTGCCAACAATGGTTTGTATAACCTGGGTACCGGCCAAGCCCGATCGTTCAATGATCTGGTAAAAGCCACTTTTGCCGGACTGGACCTGGCCCCGAATATTGTTTTCATCGATATGCCCGAAGATATCCGCGATAAATACCAGTATTTCACAGAAGCCAATATGAAAAAACTGCGGGATGCCGGATACAGCAAACCCTTTTACTCACTGGAAGCTGGTGTGGATGATTATGTACGTAGTTACCTGCGGACCGGACAATATCTGTAGTTGATTCCTATTATCTATCAGTTTTATAGACTGTGTCTCTCTGTCTATCTCTTATTTCTTATCTTCACGGAAAGCAATCGTTATGAGTAAGAAAATAGCCATTATCGGAGGTGGTAACCTGGGAGCCGCCATGGCTGAGGGGCTGATCAACAGCGGGTTTGTTTTGCCCAATCACCTGATCGTTACCAGACGGAATATCGCCGCATTGAAATCGCTGGAAGAAAGAGGTGTAATGGTGAGCAACGATAATACCGAAGCCGTAAAATATGCCGACTGGATCGTGCTGGCTGTAAAACCTTTTCAGGTAAAAGAAGTACTTACGCAGATCCAGCCTTTTCTCGATGTAAAAAAACATTCATTGATCAGTGTGGTAACCGGTGTCTGGATCAAAGACCTGCAGGAAATCGTGGGGAATGATTTTGCTTTGTTCCGTGCCATGCCCAATACAGCGATTGCCATTCAGGAAAGTATGACCTGTATCTGTGCGCACGGCGCCAACCAGGACCAGCTTTTGTATGTGGCTGATTTTTTTGAGCAGTTAGGCAAATCTGTTTTTATTGAAGAGAAACTAATGGATGCCGCTACGGTGCTCGGTGCCTGTGGTACTGCCTATGCTATGCGCTATATCCGCGCCAATATCCAGGGTGGAATTGAGATCGGGTTCAGTGCCGCTACTGCTTCATTGATAGCCGCACAAACCGTAAAAGGTGCAGCAGAATTGTTACTGCAGCGCAATACACATCCGGAACAGGAGATTGATAAAGTTACTACGCCCAAAGGCTGTACCATTGCCGGTTTGAACGAGATGGAACACCAGGGTTTTAGTTCCTCTCTCATTAAAGGCATCGTAACCAGTTATAAAAAGATCGTTAACGATATGTAAGAGGTATCGTATGTATAAAAAAAGGCAAGCAGTTTTATCGCTGCTTGCCTTTTTTATAAGTATCCTGTCTGTTACTTCATATGTTCTTTCAGAAAAGCTACTGCTTTGGCATGGGCATCTTCTGTGGCAGCTTTATTAAAGCTGGGATTGCTGGGGTTGGCAAAACCGTGGTTGGCTTCGTATTTGTAAGCGGTGAGTTTTTTACCTACGGTCTGCATATCGCTTTCAAATTTGGTTACTACTTCAGGTGATGGACTGCGATCCTGATTACCAAAAAAGCCGATTACATCACAATTCAGGGTTTTCAATTTTTCCAGGTTGTTTTCGGGTCTGCCGTAATACATCACACAACCTGCTGCCTGTTTACCGGCCAGTAAAGTGGTTTGTAAACTCCACATACCACCAAAACACCAGCCAATAGTGTAAATTTTGGCATTTGTACCGGCGTGGGCCAATGCGCCTTTTACAATATTTTCCAGACGTTCGGTTTTGGCAGCCTGCATCAGTTTCATGGCACTATCCGGGGTGGCAGCTACTTTGCCATCATACATATCAATGGCCAGTACGTTTACATTGTCCAGTTCTTTACTTAATATGTCACTTTCGCGCTTGATATAATCGTTCAGTCCCCACCATTCCTGGATCACAAAGATCCATTTGTTGCTCTTGGTTTTGCTTTTGATCTCATATCCCATGGCGGTAGAACCATCTGCCGCTGTAAATGATACCGTATGACCGGCTGGGGCCTGGAGTTTATAATAGTTGGGAGCTTCGTGCATACTGGCAAAAGCGAGGGTATTGGCTTCCTGGCGGAATTGCTCCCGCACATCGCCATTATAGCAGCTTACGTAACAGTCGGGGGTGAGCATTTCGGGTTCGGGACTTTTGTAACGATGGCTCAGAAAGGCGGCAGATACAAGAGCTGCCAGGGTCAGAACAAGAATTTTTCTCATATAGATGTTTTTTTGAATAAAGATGTACACGTGGAATTAACACTTTAATATAAAAATTTGTTGACGGGCACCCAGCTATTTTTTTGAACAAATTATTTGCTGTAGGTTTGTATGACCTCCGAAATTTTTCTCGCACAGTTTATTTTCCAGGGTCAATATTCTTTGATTTCAGGTCGCAAAAGCAATAACTGCTTTTTGGCGGCAATCTATTTTGTATAGCACAGGATTAGTGATGGATGCTATACAGAAACGGGGTGGTGTGGCTATACTTTTTGAAAGACATTATTGTAATAAACACGTATTAATTACCATATTATGGCCAAGTTTATATTTGTTACCGGGGGTGTAACCAGTAGTTTAGGAAAAGGGATCATTGCTGCTTCATTGGCAAAATTGCTGCAGGCAAGGGGTTTGCGGGTAACTATCCAGAAATTTGATCCTTATATCAATGTGGATCCGGGTACGTTGAATCCCTATGAACATGGTGAATGTTATGTAACAGAAGATGGTGCAGAAACCGACCTTGACCTGGGGCACTACGAACGTTTCCTGAATATTTTTACCACACAGGCCAATAATGTAACTACCGGCCGCATTTACCAGACAGTAATCAATAAAGAAAGAGCTGGTGATTTTCTGGGTAAAACCGTTCAGGTGGTTCCCCATATCACTGATGAGATCAAAAGACGTATGTTATTGCTGGGTGAGGATAATAAATATGATATCATCCTCACAGAAATCGGTGGAACGGTGGGGGATATTGAAAGTCTTCCTTTTATTGAGGCGGTTCGTCAATTACAGTGGGAACTGCCCGAAGAAGATGTGATGGTGGTACACCTGACCCTGATTCCTTACCTGAAAGCGGCCAAGGAACTCAAAACCAAGCCTACCCAGCACAGTGTTAAAATGCTCAGCGAAACAGGGGTGCATCCGGATATCATTGTATGCCGTACCGAAGAGCCGCTGAATAACGATATCAAGAGAAAGATCGCACTGTTCTGTAATGTAAAACAGGAAGCAGTGATTGAAGCGATGGATGCTTCTACCATTTATGAAGTGCCTTTACACATGCTTCGCGAAAAACTGGATCTGATCTGTCTGAAGAAACTGCAGATTACAGGTTATGATGAACCACAGCTGGATAAATGGAAAGGCTTTCTCGATAAACTGAAATATCCGAAAAGCAAAGTAACCGTTGGACTGATCGGAAAATATATTGAACTGCAGGATGCCTACAAATCTATTCTGGAAAGTTTTGTACATGCCGGTGCGATGAACGAAGTGAAAGTGCAGGTGGTGAATGTGCACAGTGAATTTATTACCGCAGAAAATGTTGCCGAAAAATTAGATGGTCTGGATGGTTTGCTGGTAGCACCCGGTTTTGGCCATCGCGGTATTGAAGGAAAAATTGTTGCGGTGCAATACGCCCGTGAAAAAGGATTGCCTTTCTTCGGAATCTGTCTGGGTATGCAGATGGCAGTGATTGAATATGCCAGAAATGTACTTGGTTTGAAAGATGCCCACTCAACCGAAATGGATACAAGCACTGCTCATGCAGTGATTAACATGATGGAAGAGCAGAAAAAAATCAAGATGATGGGAGGTACCATGCGCCTGGGTTCTTATCCCTGCGAGATCAAAACCGGTAGCCTGGCAGAAAAAATATATGGCGAAACCCTGATCACAGAACGCCACCGTCACCGCTATGAATTCAATGATGAATACCTGGCCCAGTTTGAAAGCAATGGAATGATGGCCAGTGGCCGTAATCCGGAATCCGGACTGGTAGAAATCGTAGAGATCCCTACACATCCCTTTTTTATCGGTGTACAGTTTCACCCCGAACTGAAAAGTACGGTGGAGAGACCGGCTCCTTTATTTGTAAGTTTTATTGATGCTGCTAAAAAGTATAACGAGAAAAAAAGTTCTTTCAAAACCACTTCTTTACAGGATGCGTTAATCTGAGTATAAAAGAATAATTACAAAAGCCCCGGTAATAATCTGTTGCCGGGGCTTTTATATTGATAGATCCTGCTGTTAAACCGATGCAGGATTGTTCATACAACTATAAACTGAATTAAGTATTTTCAAGGTTCTAAAACGATAACTATGAGAAGGAGTTGGTTCATTATTACCTGCTTGCTGCTGTGTGTACTGTTTGTATCCGAACTGCGTTCGCAGGGTATCCGCTGGACACGCGAAGGCAATGCTTTTTTTTCGATAGAAAGGGGAGAGATCATCAAAAACGATCTGCCCTCTCTTGCCAAAACAGTGTTGGTATCCAGATCGCAACTGAAACCTAAAAATGATACAGGATCACTGGCGATCCGTGATTTCAGCTTTTCTGCAGATGACCAGAAAGTATTGATCTTTACCAATACCAAAAGGGTTTGGCGCGAAGAAAGCCGTGGCGATTACTGGGTGCTGAATATCGCTGATAAAAGTCTGAAACAATTGGGCAAAGGCAAACCGGCCTCTTCGCTGATGTTTGCCAAGTTCTCGCCGGATGGAAAAAAAGTGGCTTATGTAAGTGAATTCAATATTTACCTCGAAGAGCTGGCTACCGGAAAAATTACCCCGCTCACTACCGGTGGCAACCGCAGTATCATCAACGGTACGTTCGACTGGGCCTACGAAGAAGAATTTGGCTGCAGGGATGGTTTCCGGTGGAGTCCCGACAGTAAAAAAATTGCTTACTGGCAGATCAATGCTTCCAAAGTGAAGAGTTACCTGATGGTGAATACCACCGATTCCATTTATCCCTTTCCTGTTCCACTCGAATATCCCGTTGCAGGTGAAGCACCTTCGCCCTACAAAATCGGGGTAGTGGATATTGTTACCGCCAAAACCAACTGGATGCAGATTCCTACTGATCCTGTGCTACAGTCCTATGTTCCACGCATGGAATGGGCTGCCAACAGCACACAGCTCATCATGCAGCACCTGAACCGTAAGCAGAATACCAGCAATATCCTTCTGAGCGATGTGGCAACCGGTAAATCCATTTCTATCTACCAGGAAACCGATGCAGCATGGATTGATGCGGTTGCTTCACTCGCAGATAAATTCTGGCTGAATGGAGGCAAAGAATTTTTATGGACAAGTGAAAAAGACGGCTGGCGCCATTTATACAGGATCAGCAGGGACGGGAAAACAGAAACCCTGCTCACCAAAGGAAATTACGATATCATGGGTGTAACGGCGGTAGATGAAGCAGGTGGATATGTATACTTTAATGCAACCCCTGATAATGCCACACAACGTTACCTCTACCGCACCAAACTGGATGGCAGTTCGCCCGCAGAGCGTGTTTCGCCGATGAACCAGAATGGAACCCATACGTATAATATGTCGCCAGGTGCTAAATTTGCGCAACACTCTTTCTCAAACTATTACACGCCACCTTCCCGTGAATGGATCAGTTTGCCCGATCACAAAACTTTTAATGGCGACAATGTGAATACGGCTGTAGCGAAAGCAGACAAATCAAAATCAAATGTTGAATTCTTCAAGGTAAAAACAGTGGATGGTGTTGAAATGGATGGCTGGATGGCCAGGCCGGAAAATTTTGATCCTGCTAAAAAATATCCTGTGGTGTTTTATGTGTACACCGAACCTGCCGGACAAAACGCCAAAGACCAGTGGGGAGCCGGCCTGAACCGTATGTACACCGGTAATATGGCCAAAGACGGATATATCTACATTACCATGGATAACCGTGGTACACCGGCACCCAAGGGTAGAGAGTGGCGTAAATCCATCTATCGAAAAATCGGCCAGATCAATCTCCGCGACCAGGCCATGGCCACCAAAGAAATTATGAAATGGTCATTTGTTGATACATCCAGAATTGCTGTCTGGGGTTGGAGTGGTGGTGGTTCTGCCACCCTGGGTTTACTGTTCAATTATCCCGAGATCTATAAAACCGGCATTGCCATTGCTGCAGTGGCCAACCAGCTTACGTATGATAATATTTACCAGGAAAGATACATGGGTCTGCCCCAGGAAAACCGCGAAGATTTTGTGAACGGATCTCCCATCACCCATGCTAAAAACCTGCGGGGTAATCTCCTGTACATTCATGGCACCGGCGATGATAATGTGCATTACAATAACGCGGAACAACTGATCAATGAACTTGTTGCGCATGGCAAACAGTTTCAGTTAATGAGTTATCCCAACCGCACCCACGGCATCTCCGAAGGAAAAGGCACATCTGCTCATCTGAACCAGTTGTACACGAATTACCTGCGAACCTATTGTCCGCCGGGGGCGAGGTAGGGAAAGCGAACAGACGAACAGATGAACAAAGAACAGATGAGCAGATGATTTTTTTCCGTTCGTCTGTTCCTTGTTCGTCCGTTCGATATTCGTCTGTTCTTTAGTTCTCCTGCTTCGTCAGCATCTCCCGTTTCAGATCCTCCCACAAGCCATCGAAGCTTTTGTTTTCTCCTTCCTTCCAGGCTTGGAGCTGCGTGGTCATTTTCTGTTGTCTTTCCTGTTCCGATTGATTGAAAAATGCTTTGATAAAATGGCTGTCCTGTTCAAATGCGGTCTGGTTGTACAATTCTTTCAGGGCCAGTTCGCGGGTGTGGTTATTTTCGGTGAGTTGTTTTTCCAGCTCTTCGCGTAAACGAAGTTTAGTGTCATAACTGCCTTCGGGTAACAATGTTTTGGAGATGACGGGCATCAGTTCGATCAGTAATAAGATGGCCACCAGTAAATAGTACCGGAAAGCCACAGATGTGTTGTTTTGTACCAGGTGATTCAGTGCTTCGATCCTCGTGATAAAACCATCATTCAGCAGCAAGGCAAAAGAAGCCTGTTCTTTTTCTATCGATGTATTGATCAGCGCCAGCAAACTATCGTTATTTCTGATCTGGGGACGTAGCTCTTGCTCCAGTACCCGGTAGTCGGCATCCAGTTTTTCATATTCCCTTTGTTTGGCCTGGGCAATATCTTTCAGACCGATTTTTTTACTGCCCCCTGTACCATCTGTTTCCCGGATAAAAGCCTCGCGTGCTGCGCTTACTTCTGCATAACGGCTGTTCAGCGCCTGTTGGAGAGAATTGTTTTTTTGCTGCAGGAGATTTTTTTCTGCTAAGTATACCGAGTCTTGCCTGTTTTGTTTGTCTTTTTTGCGTTGCTCATTATCCAATGAGATCTGAACATGAATCTCTTTATCGAACAGGTACAACAAAGCCGGTTGTGCCATAAATAAGCCGATCACCACGGCCAGTACACTCCTGAAAGCCAATGGTAAAAAACGTCGTTTATTCGACCTGCTGATGCCCTTGATCAAAGCCCGGTCGATGGTAAGGATCATGGCACCCATAAATAACCCGAGCAAAACAGCCACCGCCCAGTTACCCACTACTGTGCTGAAAAAATAGGTCCAGGCAAGGGTGGCAAAGGCCCAGGTGCCCAAAACGGTCATTCCCACAATGGCATACCGGTTCCGGTCAACCACACAGTCAGCCAGTATTTCAGGCTCGGCGGTGGAGAGCCACCAGAGAAAACGGGTAAAACGGGTAGGTGTGTACCCCTCCCTTTGGGAGATGGGCACGGAATTTTCGGGCATAAAAAGGCTTTATAAATGAATGGCTGGTAGAAGTCGGGTATATCCCTGTAGTTGAAGTACCCTAAAGAAACGATGAAAAAGCCGCATTTTCAACCCATTAGGGCGTTTTAGGTCTATTTTAACGGGTTGTGAACTTGGTATACCCAATCTTCGTTCCAAATACTACCTTTGCCGCTCAATAAAATCTAGTATGAAGACGGACAAGAATACGGTCATTGGTTTTGTTTTGCTTGGCCTTTTGTTTTTTGCTTATTTCTGGTTCAGCAATAAACAGCAGAATGAAATGCTGGCAATCAAACAAAAACAGGAAGATTCCATCAGGCGGGTGGCTGCTGCCAATATCAAAGCATCTGATACCCTTACTGCTAAGATCGACTCTCTGCACAGGGATTCTGTATCCCGCGTATCTGCTGCCGGCGATTTTACCACCGCTGCCATCGGTACCGAACAACTGGTTACCCTGGAAAACAAAGTGATGAAAGTTACTTTCTCCAACAAGGGTGGTCAGGTGCGTAAAGTGGAACTGAAAAATTACAAATCAGCTGTTGACGGGAAACAAGTGGTACTGTCTGAGCAAAGCCAGATCGGTTATGCCATCAATACTTCTGCTAACCAATCTGCACAGACCAATAATCTCTTCTTTGCCGCTTCACAGCCAGTAACCAATGCAGATAAAAGTCAGTCAGTCAGCTTTACCCTTACCGGTGCCAATGGCGAAACAGTAACGCACCAGTATATCCTGAAAGAAGATAATTATATGCTCGACTGGAATATATCCATGAACGGGGCGGATAAATTACTGAGCCAGGGTTTACTGAATGTGAACTGGCGCGCTGAGACATTCCAGTTAGAGAGAACCTCTGCCTATGAAAGACAGATGTCGAATATCTGTTTCTCAGAAGGTAATGAGTTCGATTATATCTCAGCCAAGAACGAATGGAAATTTGAGAAACCCATTCAGTGGGTAAGTGTGGTACAGCAGTTCTTTAACAGCACACTGGTGGCTAAAAATAATTTCACTACCGGTCAGATCCATTGGAGCCGTAAAACAGATTCTACCCAAGGACTCGCAACGGCTGATGTATCACTGCAGGCCAAACTGCCCGTTAGCGCTTCAGTGAGTGTCCCTTTTCAATTGTATTATGGTCCGAGTGAGTATGGGATCCTGAAAAACCAGGCGCCTGAAATGGACAAGATCGTGAACCTGGGACGGGATATGTATTCTTTCGTTCGCCCTATCAACAAATACATCATCATGAATGTGTTTGATTTCTTTGCAGGTTTTGTAAAGAATTATGGCTGGGTGGTATTGTTGCTTACCCTGTTCATCCGGATAGTAACCGCTCCTCTTACTTACAGCAGTTATCTCAGCGGTGCCAAAATGAAAGTGCTGCGTCCGGAACTGGATGAGTTAAAAAAGAAATTCGGCAGCGACCAGCAGGGATTTGCCATGGAGCAGATGAAATTATTCCGCGAAGCAGGGGTTAACCCGCTTGGAGGATGTATTCCTGCCCTGTTGCAGATTCCGATCTTCTTTGCCCTGTATAGTTTCTTTAACTCGAATATCAGTCTGCGCGGACAGGCATTTCTCTGGAGCCATGACCTGTCTTCTTACGATTCTATTGCCCATCTGCCCTTCGTGATCCCTGCATTTGGCGATCATATCAGTTTGTTCACTATCACGGCGGTGGCCACCAGTTTCCTGATTTCGATTTATAACATGAGCATGACACCCACACAGGATAATCCGGCACTGAAATACATGCCGTATATCTTCCCTTTCATGCTGTTATTCATCTTTAACAAACTGCCTTCGGCACTTACCTGGTACTATACGGTATCCAACGTGGTAACCCTGGGATTACAGTTTGTGATCCAGAATTATATCATTGATCATGATAAGATCCTGGCTAAGATTGAGGTAAAAAGGAAAACGCCCAAGACCAAGAGCAAATGGCAGGAGCGTTATGAGCAGATGATGGAGAGCCAGAAAAAGCTCCAGGACCTGAAGGATAAGACACAGAAGAAGAAATAAACATACCTGTAACCGGATCGGGGACCGTTGCAATGGATTTGATCCGTTTCAATGGTCCCCGATCTTATTTAACAATACCCAGCCTTTATTTTGAGTATCTTCGGAGAGAACTATTCATCTGAAAATAAGTACACATGAAGCTTTTTACCCTCGTTTTACTGGCAGTGTCTGTAGGCTTTACGCAGGTGCATGCGCAAAGGGTTATAGCTGATTGCAGTGTCAGCTATACCATCAGTGCCGAAGAAGGCAGTGCGGATAAAGATGTAACAGAATCGCTGAAAGCCAGTACCAAGAATGTCTATATCAAGGGAAATGATAGTCGAACAGATCTGGTGAGTCCTACTTTTACCCAGTCACTGATCTATAACAAATCAACCGGTTCTGCCGTGATCCTGCGGGAGTTTGGTAATAACCGGTTTATGACGAAACTGGATAATGCGAGATGGAAGGAAGAGAACAAGAAATATGATGGTATGACGGTAATCCTATCGGCTGAAACCAAAACTATTCTGGGTTATGAATGCAAAAAAGCCCTGATGCAATTGAAAGACGGCACTGTATTTACGCTTTACTATGCCACAGCCATTATTCCTTCTGTAAAAGAGTTTGAGTACCAATTTAAAGACATACCGGGTTTTGTACTCGAATTTGAATCGCAGGAAGCAGAAGGGAAAAAGATCAGGTATACTGCCTCAAAAATCAACCTTAGCCCTGTACCGGCTTCACGTTTCGACATCCCCGTAAGCGGATACCGTATCCTGAATTAGTTTTGAGGAGGAGCAGGCGTTTTGAATTTAGGCGCCTTTACTTTGAACTTATAAGGATACACATAAGTGGTGTTCCCGTTATCAAAACGCAGCATGGAACTTACTTCAGAACCGGAACCGTTCTCTTTGGTAAGAGTGGTAGAAGGTCCTTTGTATTGCAGGCTTGATTTGAGCGAAGAGAAAGAAAGACTTTTGTGCGATAAAGAACTCAGGTGTTTGAAAGAGTATTTATTGCTTTTGTTCTTTTCATCAGTGCTGCCAGTGAATGAGAATGCCGCATAAGCTACCTGTATACCCATCAACAGAAGGGCAACAAAGCAGACTTTTTTACTATTTTGGCGAATACTCATTTTTACAAAAATACCTTTTTCTTAAATATCAGACAATTCTGATTTTATTAACAAACGTTAACAAGTCCAAAAAGTTACTAAAAACCCCAAAAAAGCTGGTTTTTTATCATAAATTGTATAAACCTAATAGCCATGCGAGAAAATCCGTATCGCGAAGACCGCGAAGAGCTAAAAGAACTACTCAGGCAGTACCAGAATCTCAAGAATGGCCGAACCCACGCTTTCCTCGAAGAGGATGCTTTTGAGCGTATTATCGACTATTACGACGAAAAAGACAACCTTCCGGAGGCACTCGAAGCTGCCGAGACCGGTTTGTCGCAGTTTCCCTATTCTTCCCAGTTAATGATCAAAAAAGCCGACCTGTTACTGGCTACCCGTAAATACCGGGAAGCGCTGGATATACTGGAAGTGGCTGAACTATATGATAGCAGCGATCTGAACTTATATATTTTAAAAACAGATGCGTACCTGGCGCTGGATCAACAGGCCAAAGCGGTAGAACTGCTGGAAGCTGCCTTACATCTGTTTGAGGGGGAGGAAAAAACAGACCTGCTGTTCGAGCTGGCTGATGTGTATGATGATTATGAAGAGTTTGACAAAGTGTTCGACTGTCTGAAACTGATACTGGAGGCAGAGCCAAACAATGAGGAAGCCTTGTATAAGATCTGTTTCTGGACCGATTTTACCGGCCGGAACGAGGAAAGTATCCGTTTACACCAGCAGATTATTGAGGAATTTCCTTTCAGTGAGCTGGCCTGGTTTAACCTGGCGGCCGCTTTCCAGGGATTAAAGCTCTATGAAAAATCGATTGATGCCTATCAATATGCGGTAGCCATTGATGAAAAATTTGACTACGCTTACCGGAATATGGGAGATGCTTACCTGCGCCTCCGCAAATACAAGGAAGCCATTGAAGTGCTGGAAAAAGTGCTGGAACTGACCCGTCCGGAAGACGTGATTTATGAAGCTATCGGCCATTGTTATCACCGGATGGAGAACTATGCGCAGGCAAGGTTTCATTATAAAAAAGCGGTGCACCTGAATCCGGATGATAGCAAACTGCATTATAAAATTGCGGTTACCTACATGCTGGAAGAGCAGTGGCAGCCGGCTATCAAGCAATTAGAGAATGCCATGCGCATTCACCGGACAGTGCCGGAATATAACCTGGCCATGGGCGAATGTAAAATGCACCTGCAGCAATTCAAAGATGCGATCCAGTATTTTGGAACCGTGGTGCGGCATAAAACCAAAAACGTAGCAGGCTGGGAGGCCCTGATCCGTTGCCTTATCAAAGCCGAACTCTACGAAGAAGGAATAGAACAATGTATCGCTGCTATGAAAGCCACAGATGGTAAAGCGGTATTCCTGTTTTATTACAGCACCATACTTTTTGCACAGGGTAAATCCAAAGATGCTTTGCAGAAGCTGGAAATGGCTATGGAGAAAGCGCCGCGACAGCTGAAGAAATTCATCGATCTCAATCCCGCCATCCTGCAGAATAACCAGGTAGTGGATATTGTAGCCCGCTACAAAAAAGGGAAAAAGATTTGAGAAATTTCTGGTAGTCATCAGATTGTTGAATCCTACACTCGCCCGTTTCACGTATTTTTGCGCCGGAAAAAAGTTTGTACCCATGAATTTTACCCTTACCCAGATTCCCGAACGTACCGCACAGCCCAGAACATCAGGATTAACCATGGTGATGGACAAAGGACTCAGCATTAACGAAGTGCATGATTTTATCAGTGTAACAAGACCGCATATTGATATTGTAAAGCTGGGTTTCGGAACTTCATTTGTAACACCGAATCTGCGTGAGAAGATTGAAGTATATCATTCCCATAATATTCCTATTTATTTCGGCGGAACTTTATTCGAAGCTTTTCTGATCCGTAACCAGTTTGATGATTATATCGCTGTGTGTAAGGATTATGGTATTTCTTATGTGGAAGTAAGTGATGGTTCTATCAGTATTCCGCATGCCGAGAAATGCGGGTATATCGAAAAGCTCACCAAACATGCTACCGTGCTGAGCGAAGTGGGCAGTAAGGATGCAGCCCATATTATTCCTCCCTACAAATGGATAGAACTGATGCGTGCTGAACTGGAAGCCGGTTCTTCTTATGTGATCGCCGAAGCCCGGGAAGCAGGTAACGTGGGGATCTATCGCGGAAGTGGTGAAGTAAGGGAAGGACTGGTGCAGGAGATTCTTACGCAGATCCCTGCCGAAAAGATCATCTGGGAAGCTCCACAAAAAGCACAGCAGTTGTATTTTCTGGAACTGATCGGCTGTAATGTAAACCTCGGTAACATAGCACCCAATGAAGTGATTCCATTGGAAGCAATGCGGATTGGTTTGAGAGGAGACACGTTTGATCTGTATCTCACTAAAAAATAAGCCATGCGCCGTTTTGGTCTGTTGGGATATCCTTTGTCGCACTCTTTCTCGCAGAAATATTTTACTGAAAAATTTACCCTATTGGGCCTCACTGATTGTGTGTACGAGAATTTCTCGTTACCCAACATAGCAGAACTGACGTTGGTATTGCAGGAAAAAACAGACCTCTGCGGTTTTAATATCACCATTCCCTATAAAAAACAGGTACTCGCTTTTCTGGATGAAGTTTCTCCTGTAGTTGCAGCCATCGGTGCCTGCAATTGTGTTCAGATCAAAGCTGGAAAATTAACAGGATATAATACGGATGTAGTAGGATTTGAACAATCGCTGAAACCCTTTCTGCAACCGCATCATACAAAAGCGTTGGTATTAGGAACGGGAGGCGCTTCTGCCGCGGTGGAATATGTGTTACGCAAAATCGGTATCGCTGTTCAATATGTATCGCGGGAGGCTTCTGATGAGGCGATTGCCTATGAACAGGTGGATGAGAAAATACTGTCTACCCATCATTTGCTGATCAATACAACGCCGCTGGGGATGTATCCGAATGTAACAGAATGCCCTGCGCTGCCTTACCGATTTCTTAGCCCGCAACATCATTTATATGACCTGATCTATAATCCAGCGGAAACACAATTTCTTGCTAATGGGAAAGCGCAGGGAGCTACTGTACAAAATGGCCAGGAAATGCTGGTATTACAGGCTGAAGAGAGCTGGCGGATCTGGAACAGCTGATCAGCCAGCGGATAATTTTGTAATGACTTCTTCCGGTACCGCTGTTTTTTTCTTCAGTGTATAATCATAACACATCATGCCGGTTTTGGCCTTGCCTGCCAACATCAACTGCTGGTCCTGCACTACTTCCATTTTATAGAGAAGGTCAAAGCCCAGTTTGTCAAAACCGCTTGCGGCAACAGAGATCTTTACTTCATCGCCATAGTTGAGTTCTTTTTTGAATTCGATGGCCACATCGGCCATGATCAATCCTACACCGGCGATAGACAGCTCGCGGTAACCGTGCGACAGCAGAAACTGTTGGCGGGCTTCCTGTATGAGCGAGAGAAAACTGTCGTTACCCACATGTCCGCCATAATTCAGATCTGTTACCCGGATCCGGAGGGTAGTGGCAAACAGAAAGGTTTCGGGCAGGTCTATCTTGATCCGGTTCATATTAGAGGCTGTGTAAAAATTGAATGAGTTGGGTAACGGCTTTCTGGCGGTGACTGTATTGGTTTTTTTCTTCCATTGTCATTTCTGCAAAACATTTATCTGCACCATCCGGAATAAAAACAGGATCATACCCAAAACCTTTGTTCCCTTTCTGGTCTTCGGTAATCTTACCTTTGCAGATGCCTTCAAACTGGTATTCTTTGTTATCATGAATCAGTGAGATAACCGTTCTGAACTGTGCCTGCCGGTTCCTGTTTCCTTTGAGTTTGGCCAGGAGTTTGTCGATGTTCTGCTGAAAATCCCTGCCATCTCCTGCATAACGGGCACTTTTTACGCCAGGTTCTCCGTTCAGGGCTTCCACTTCCAGTCCGGTGTCTTCACTGAAACAGTTCTGTTTTGTAAGCCGGTGAATGGTCTGCGATTTTTCGGTAGCATTGGCTTCCAGTGTATCATGTGGTTCGGGAATGTCGATATCAATACCGGCTTCCTGTAATGTGATAATGTCAAAAGTGGGTCCGGTTAAACTGCGGAGTTCCGCTACTTTGTGCTGGTTATTGGTGGCGAAGATCAGTTTGGTCATAACAGGGTCTTTTCTCTGCGGATCGTATTAGGTGGAATTTATACGTTGAACATCTTTTTTAAACAAAGCCAGAGTTTGCTTTTTTCGAGTTTGGCTTCCTGGCCGGTACCCAGCATCTGATCCAGCGGGGGAGCAAGGAGGATCTGGCAATTGTCGTATTTCTGCACCTGGTAATGGGGGATGGTGAAGGGCAAAGCCACTTGCGCGGCCGTTACGCCAAACAACAGCAGGGAAGCCGGTTGCAGTTTGTCTTTCAGCAGGGGATAGCTTACGGGGTCGTTCTGGTAATTTACGATGGCTACATCTCCCAGGTTCAGTTTACAGGCCCCGAGAATAGCGGAAAGGAACTGGAGGGATTCGTCCTGCAGGTATACCGCTTCCTTTTCGCTGACCAACAGCGTAATTTTTCGTAAATTGCTTCCCAGAAACCACTGACGTTCGCTTGCCGGAGCCTCCGGTCTGGATAGTTTTCTCTCTGTTTTCAACGCATCCTGGGTGATAACAAGGCTGTTTTTATACAGATCGGCAAGCAGGAAATCGGGTAACCGGGTATTTTCTTCATTCATACCGTTGGGAATATTAACAGTCGTTAGTTTTTAATTTTTTTGTTTATTTGCATCAAATATAAAACTATGGTAGCAGCAGCAGACATAAAGATCACGAAAGTTGAAACGAGTAAATTAACCGGAACCCAGCTGGAGAACCTCCCTTTTGGCCGCTATTTCACCGACCATATGCTGGAAGCGGATTATGAGAATGGTGAGTGGAAGAACGTGGAGATCAAACCTTATCAACCCCTGTTGATGGAACCTTCGCTGGCGGCCCTGCATTACGGCCAGGCCATTTTTGAAGGTATCAAAGCCTATAAAGATGCGGCGGGCAACGCGGCTATTTTCCGTCCATTCGATAATTTCAAACGGTTCAATCTTTCTGCCGAAAGAATGCAGATGCCTACCGTACCCGAAGAGATCTTTATCGAAGGGATGCGTCAACTGATCGCCCTGGATAAAAACTGGATCCCTTCTTTACCAGAACATTCCCTCTATATCCGTCCCTTTATGTTTTCTGCAGATCCGGTGATCGGCGTAAAACCTTCTGAGACCTATAAATTCATGATTATCCTCAGTCCAACCGGCCCTTACTACGCAGCTCCCATGAAGATCTATGTAGAAGAAACCTATACCCGTGCAGCACCCGGTGGCGTTGGTTTTGCCAAAAATGCCGGTAACTACGGTGCCAGCATGCATGCTACCGCACTGGCCAAACAACAGGGTTATGACCAGGTATTGTGGACCGATGCTTTTGAACACAAATACCTGCAGGAAGTGGGTACCATGAATGTTTTCTTTATCATTGGTAATAAAGCTATCACTCCTTCTCTGGAAGACGGTACCATACTGGCGGGTGTTACGCGCGACAGTGCCATTACTGTTTTAAAGGAAATGGGACTGGAAGTGGAAGAAGCAAAAATCAGTGTTGATGAATTGATGGAAGCACACAAATCCGGCCAGTTGCGCGAAGTATTTGGTACTGGAACCGCTGCCACCATTTCGTTGATCAAAGAACTGAAGTATAAGGACTATGTGATGCACTTTAACACAGATACCTGGGAAGTTGCCCCTGAACTGAAAAAACGCCTGAATGCCATCCGTAACGGTGAAGTGCCGGATACACATGGCTGGCTGGTTAAAATATAAGTTATCAGTTTCATAGCCACAGATGCACGGTTTAGCCGCGGATCTGTGGCTTTTTTGTGCTCAGTCCTTGATGAACTTCCGGCTGCTTACCCGGTTGCCACAACGCAGTTCCAGGAGGTAAATCCCTCTGAACAGCTCTCCCACAGGTATCAATATCTTTCCTTCCTTTACCATACCCAGCGAAACCACTTTTAATGGTTTACCTGCTAAACTGAGAATTCTGACAGAAGTATTGCCTTTTTCTGCTGCTGCAAACGAAACCTGTAATTGGTTACTGACCGGTACCGGGCTCATGTTAAGCCTGATTTTTTCTTGCCCGATACTGTCTGTATTTTTTTTGCGGCTGCTGATCTCAAAACGTTGATTGCCCTGTGTGGTGGTATCAGTGGTAACGGAGAAAGCATAACTGCTGTCTTTGGTAAGCGGCATCCATTGGTTCAGCCATTTGTCGTGCAACATCAGTGTATTGCCGGGCGGCAGACTGGTGGCACTTACCCGGATGCGGAATGTTTGTGGTTGTTTGCTTTCAATACCAAGCGCGATGGTGGATGTATTGTTGTAAGGCCTTGCATCGATCGAAAGCATTTTGCCGTTTTGTAAGAGACTGTAAAAATTGACTTCGTTATTGAGCAGTTTGGCTGCATCATTTCTGTCGATACCCCAACGGGCACTATCCATCTGTACCAGCAGCAGCCGGTCCCAGAAAATAGTATCTGTTTCTAGTCTCAGCTCCACATAATACCATTCATCTGTTCGGATAGAGGGAACGGTATCCGGCGCAGGATCTGCCGATTTACTGTTCTCACTAAACAATAATTGTTGCGTCCCATCCGCATGGGTGGTAATGAGGAAAGCGCCAAATGCGGGTACGATGTTTTTGACGATGAAAGGATAACTGGTATACCCACCTTCATTTCCCTGCAGCGGATTCCATAACCAGTAATGCCGGCTGATGCCTGCTGTTCTGCTCACACGTGAAAGATCGATATGGGCCAGGTAAGGATTACCGATGCTATGATAGGTTTCTGCACTGCCTGCCGGCAATATTTTTTCCCGGTCGCCCATTTTGATTTCGCCTTCGTATTGCAATTTTACGGGCTGTGGCAGATAGGTTCCGTTGCTGCCATCACCGGCAGGAGTACCATCCAGTCCCTGTCCGGGTTTTCCCCGCACCAACAGCCGGATACCTTCCATCGGGTTCCAGGCATTTTCATGTTTGCCATTGGTGTCTGTGAAAGGTAACCATCCGGCTTCTGCACCCGTAGAATCGTTCGCATTGTGGTGATCAAA
The DNA here is from genome assembly GCA_036405675.1 of Sediminibacterium sp. Lineage (GTDB taxonomy): Bacteria > Bacteroidota > Bacteroidia > Chitinophagales > Chitinophagaceae > Sediminibacterium. The sequence goes on along the minus strand of DASWXD010000118.1, from coordinate 6,285 downwards.
ATAAAAAGCGGAAGCTGCGTTTGTTTGGGTAGGCGTGAATCCGCGGAGGCTGCCTCCTTCTCCGGTAATATCTATGCTGTCCTTGATCATGTGAAGTCCAATCGGATGCGAAAATGGATGGGCCAGTAACCGAAAACCTCTCCGTCCACCTTTGATCAGTTCTGTTGCAATTATATTTCCCTCAATACCGGTTGCCGCGGCAGAAGGGCCAATACAGGCATTCTCCTTCAACCATACCAGGTTGCGCGTGTAAAGTTTGCCGGCATTTAGTTTTAGTGTTCCGGTAATGAGAAGGGTATCTGTAACCAGTAATCCATTCGGATTATTCACGATTAGATGATTAATGGTGGACTGCCTGAAATTTTTTCCGGAGACCTGCTGCATTGATTGCCCACTGAATACCATTGTGCCTTTCTCAGTCTGCAGCTGCCTGGCATTCGCTTCCAGTTTTCCATACACCTGTAAAATGCCATCGATCAGGAGAGAAGTATTCTCTGCCATTGTCAGTTGCCGGCAACTGGCTGTATCATTGATTTGTGGCTGGTGTAAAGTGGCAGGATATACGAATACATCTGTTGTAGCGGTGGGGATGAGGGAGCCACACCAGTTACCAGACTGGTTCCAGTTACTGTTATCCGTGCCCAGCCACAATCCATTTTTCAGCGCGATGATTTTTGCGGTACGGCTGCTATCCACACAACCGCCCGACTGCACCATTCTGCGAAACCAGCTGGTGGCTGTAAGGTTGGCAGGTTGATAATGAACTGTTTGAAAATTGCCTGCTGCCTGGTTGAAATTGGTAGAATCTGATGAAGATGCGGTTTGCCAGTAAAAAAGATACTGGCCGTTTCCTCCAGTGGGAGTGGAGCCTTGTATGGGTGGGGTTGTTTTATCGGCACAAACCACTGCAGGTGCAATGATCTGGTTGTTGCGGATAGAAGGGGTTATCTGGATGTATATTGTTTTCTGCGAGTTATTTATACCATCGCTTACTGTGGCGGTGAGTGTATCTATGCCTGTAGCAGCTGCCATGGGTTTGTAACTGATTCCTGGAAAAAGTATTTTTTTACCGGTGCTGGTAGTCGTGAATTTTGTAGGAGAAATGAAATCGGTTTTACTACCCGCCTGTATCGCGCCATACACTGTTTCGCCGCTTTCTTCATCGTTGATAGTTAACCATTCTGCCAAAGAAACAGAAGGGCTGTTTTCGCAGATCAGCAACGAATCTGTTGTATTGAAAAATTCCGGTGATACAGCATCTATCCTGATTCCTGCAGCCAGTCCGGCAGCATACGTAAGCGTTGCTTTGTTGCCGATGCTATCCTGCAGACTAATATCGGCGGCTGATAATGACGTGCCCATACTGACCCCGTTTTTATCAAGATCTCCCGGTTGAATCCGGTAGCTGAATACTAATTGAAATAAGTTTTGATTTCTTTGGTGAGCCAGTTTTTTTTGTTGACTTCCGATTCTCAGTGCGAGGAATACCGTATCTTTTTCTGCAACAAAAACAGGTTTTGAAAATGTGACAGTGAATGAGAGCGAATCCTCTCTTCCATACAGTTTATTGGCAGGCACTTTGATTGTTTTGATGAAAGGGGCGATGCCATCGATCTGTATTTTTCCTTTGTTGAGGATGGGTGCAAAACTTACTGGTGCAGGATATCCTTTTTCATCTGCAATCATCGTACCACTGAGACTGATGGCGCCTGCCACCGAGATGCCGTCTGTATCTTCTTCTCCTGCCTGCACCTGGTAAAGAAAGGAGAGTGCTGTTGTTCCTGTGCCCATGCAGTAATAAGCTCTCCGATTTGTTTTCCCGATAGTAAGGTTGAGGTAGGGGAGTGTTTCGGTGCCGGCTATAAAAACATTTTCTGAATAATTTACTACGAAAAGTAACGAGTCGCCTGCTGCGTATACACGTTCTGCAGGCAATTTTATTTCTGTTAAAATAATGGTGGGTGGATTGATCCGGATCCTACTCATGGAAGCAATATTGTGGAGCACGGTATCTATGGGATTGCCAATTGAATCGCGGATGGATTGTCCGTTGTTGATGAGGGGAGAAAGGGGTTTGATGCCATCTGTATCCCGATCATCTGCCTGAATGGTATAGCGGAAAATGAGTAACTGACTGCCGGAGCCCTGCAGGTATTCTGCAGTCCTGATTTTATTTCCAATGGTGATTGGCAGCACAGGTTTATTTGCCGTAGAAAGAACCCGGCAATTTTTACTGAACTGAACGGTGAGATCCAGATGCTGGCCTGTTGTATAAGTGGTAGTTGGTTCTATGGTAACTGCCGTAACCGTAGGTAAAACTGCATCCACCAGCAGGCTGTTAGGAGGTAAATTGTTGCTGAAGCCATTGATTGTTATGTTGCCGGCCGTATCTGTGAGTAAAGCGGAACCAGGTGTAAGTAGACTGGCTGTTTTAATGCCGTCTGCATCTTTTTCTCCGCTCTGTATAATATAAACGAAGCTGAGACTATCCGTGCCTGAGCCACTTGTGTATAAAGCCATCCTTGATCTTGTTCCGATAGTCAATGTAAGAGAAGGAACACCGCCACTGACCCATACCTTTTCTGAAAACCGTGCAAGAAACACGAGTGTATCACCGGCTTTGTATATTCCTTTTCCGGGATATTTCATGTAAGTGATAGAGGGCCTTGTTCTGTCTATTCTGCAGGCATTTTGCCGGACAGGTAACCGGGATACACTGGTATTACCTGCGGGATCTGATACCGAAATGATAACTGGTATACTATCTGCTGCTTCTATATCATTTGTATGTGCTGTTACCAGGCAGTTTGTGGTGTACAGGCTATCGTTAATGCGTGTAAAATCCGTGAGAGACATTCCTGCCAGATCACCGGCACTAAGTGTCAGAAGGGCTGTATCTGCCATTGTACGGATGGATACCGGTATTGTATCTCCTATTTTTCTGCTGATAGCCGGAAGTAATACTTCTTTGATGGTGGGTGCTGTTTTATCTACCTCATAAAAATCCGTTGCGGCAAAAGGAGTATTGATAAAGGGGGTGGATACAGCATTGTCGTTTGCAAACGCGATGGATAAACGTCCGTCTCCGCTTCCTGTGGCAACCGTTATTGTAAAAACGGTACTGCTGCCGAGCACCGAAGTAATGGATGCGCCGGTAATATTATTGGCGGTAACAGCAAAACTGGCGGCACTGATACCAGTTACAGGAGCAGCTACCTGCAGACGGAAAATAACGGAACCAGCATTCGTGCTTGCTGTTCCGGTTCTGCCAAGCGCGAGAACGGTATTTTTTGTCTGGAAGATTTCATTGTTTCCATACGCCACACCTCCGCTGTTGATGGCATAGGCACGAACATAAATAGTAGCTCCCTGGGGTAATCCGGTTATGGCACCCGTAAAACTTCCCATACCCGTTCCCAGGCTGACTCGGTTATCAGCGAGTGCAGGAATGCCGCCTAATTTCCATACGATACCTCTTTCTGTAACCGGTGCCCCACCCTCTGCTGTTATGTTACCTCCCAACTCAGCCGTTTCTGTACTTACACCGGAAGGAAGCATAGTGGTTAAGGTTGGTAAACTAATGGTGGTTGTAAAAGACTGAATGGTACTGCTGTCGGATCCCTTGATATTGCTGGCGATAAAACGGTAGTAATAGGATTTTCCGGAATATAATCCTGTTAGTTTGGTTGAACTGGTGCCTGTACCCGCCTTAAGGGTATCCGGGTTGGGGTAGATGGTCAAAGCCGTAGACAGATCAGGCAAAGTATCATATAGGATGCGCAGGGTGGTAAGCGCGTCATTGTCATGGATTGTGGCGGAGAGAACCGCAGCAGTGGCCGTTACAGCATCTGCTGAAACATCGCTGATCTGGGGTTTGCTGCTTTGCAGACTGGCTGAAAACGCGAAATCATCCATGGCCATGATATCATCACTACCGGTTTCGTCTGCATCGTCCCATCTGAGTAGCAATTGTTCACCATCGCGCCAGCTGATTCCTGAAACGGTAAAAGAAATGTTTTGCTGGTTAGCCGGGAGATTTCCGTTCAGGCTGCTGCCTGATGAACTGGTGTTCACAGAACCAAAGTTGAGGTGGCTCTCTTCCCGGAGACTATCCTCGTTTAAATCACTGATATTTCCTGTTTTGTAGTGGAAAGTCCAGGTGTTTGGATTGGTAGAGCCTCCTTTCCGCCATTGTTCGGCGGTAAAACCGATGGTGAAGCTGTTCAGCAGGCTGCCGGTCTGGTTGGTGAGGATCAATCCGAATGCATAAATACCCGTGCCGGACGAAAGTGAGCCCAATGCCCTCTCTGCAGTGCCGCTGTTTCCCAGGCTGTACACCCCGTTACCGGTAGAAGAGCCCGTTCCTGTGGCAAAGCTGGCATTGGTGTTGGATCCGGCCATCATCCATAATTGCCAGCCAGTGAGGTTGCTGGCATTGATGGGAGCAGCTGATAAAGCCAGTGGTCCCTTCCCCGTAAGGGAAAAACTGCCTGTTGCGGGCAAGCCGTCAAAATGCTGGTTATAGGAAGCACCTGCGGTGGTATATATGACCGGGTTAAAACCTGTTTGGGCATAACCGGCCGACAGGCTCATGCCCAACAGAAGGACCCCGGTACAGAACAGGCCTCTCATCTGGTTCATTTTAAGATGAAGAAATATCCAGTGGGAGGGGTTACGACCTGAAAATACAGAACCCCATGACCGTTCACAAGGGAGTCAGCGAAAATGGGTGCAAAAACGGGTTGGCAAACAGGTAATTGTACTTTTGCTTCCGGACAGAGACAGGAAGTTCCGGAGACAATCGGGGCAGGTTCTTATCCACAAAAGACGGCCCGGCAGGTCTTTTTTTGTGTATTCCAGCCTTGTTTTAGCGGATAAGATGGAAAACTTTGGAAAACATTTTGGTTTTTCCGATCCAGCCATTACCTTTGCCGTCCGAAATTTTAAACGGTTTAGAATGCCTACAATACAGCAATTAGTAAGAAAGGGTCGCGAAATTATCAGGGCTAAGAGTAAATCCAGGGCTTTGGATTCCTGTCCACAACGTCGTGGTGTTTGTACACGTGTGTACACTACTACGCCTAAAAAGCCAAACTCGGCGCTTCGTAAAGTAGCGAAAGTGCGTTTGACCAACAAGATCGAGGTGATCGCCTACATCCCTGGTGAAGGTCACAACCTGCAGGAGCACTCCATTGTACTGATCCGTGGGGGTCGTGTAAAGGATCTGCCGGGTGTACGTTACCATATTGTACGGGGTAGTCTGGATACTGCGGGTGTGAAAGACCGTAAGAAAAGCCGTTCTAAATACGGTACCAAGAAAGAAAAAGCGAAAAAATAATTTCTCCATAAAAGGCTGAGTAAAGTTTTAATACTTGAAGAAATTCAGCCGAAAGTAAAAATTAGAACATGCGTAAAGCACAAGCCAAAAAATTACCTCTCGCTCCGGACGGACGTTTTAACGATAAACTGGTTACCCGTTTTATCAATAACCTGATGTGGCAGGGTAAAAAAAGTACTGCTATCAACATTTTCTACGATGCAGTAGATAAAGTAACCAAGACTACCGGTGAAGATGGTTACGAAACCTGGAAAAAGGCAATTGCCAATGTTACTCCCTCTGTAGAAGTACGTAGCCGTCGTATCGGTGGAGCTACCTTCCAGATTCCTGCTGAAGTTCGTGCAGACCGTAAAATCTCCCTGAGCATGAAATGGCTGATCCGCTATAGCCGCGAAAGGAATGGTCGTACCATGGCAGATAAACTGGCCAATGAAATCATGGCCGCCGCCAAGGGTGAAGGTGCCGCTTTCAAAAAGAAAGAAGATACCCACCGTATGGCAGAAGCTAATAAAGCCTTCTCTCACTTCAAGGTATAAATTACATATTTAGATATTATTTGCCTAAGGCCCTGATTATCAGGGCCTTTTTTATTTGTAGATTTTTTTTCAAAAAAACTAGGTAAAACACTACAAATGTCGTTTGATCAGTGTACATTTGTAGTGTAATCACTACTATGGGTGTCGGACCCGGTGACACAATCCAATCCAATATCCTTGTAAAAGCTGGCTTTTACAATCCAGTATACGCATTCTTTGATTCTAATGGAAATTCAACGCAACATCCCTAAGGATCTATCAGGACCCTCCTGATGCCTTATTCCGGATCGTGTTATTCGCATTATCAAAGAATTGTTCTCCTCTGTTAACCTGCTTTCACCAACATGTTTTAAGAATAGCCGTAATGGCTAAAAATATCGTAAGTGATAAGTATAGTTATCAAAACAGCTT
>DASWXD010000117.1:0-38146 GCA_036405675.1 Sediminibacterium sp. | reverse complement strand
TGGTTAATCTCGTTTTCGGTCTGTTTGATCACATTCTCTTTCAACTGGTCGTTGAAAGCGATCACTTCATTATGTTTGGCTTGGATATCTGATTTCAGCAGGTTTACTACCGCTTCCTGGTCTGCGATCTCTTCAGACAGTTTTTCCAGGTTCTTGGCACGACCGATTTTCTTTCCTTCAAACAATCCTACACTACCACCGGTTAGTGTGTATTTACCTTTTACATACTTACCGGTTTTCTCCAGCACCACGGCTCCGTTGCTGTTGGCAATGGCTTCGTCGTTTTCGGCAATGTACACGTTGGCGAGTAAGTATTGGGCCAGTTTGCGGTATTGTTCATCCACCTCAATCACATCCATCGCTTTGATAGTGTTGGCGGGCTGGTGGGTGTCTACGCGGTAATCAGCGAATTTCTCGAGCATGAAGAAATTGGCCTTTCCTTTTTTATTCGCATCCAGCAGGTGAACGGCCTGTAAACCTTCTTCTAGGTTATTCACTACATAATAGTTCAGGTAAGGCTCCAGTACATTCTCTACTGCGGTGCGGTATTCTTCTTTTACATAAATGATATCCGACAGAATCGGTGCGGCATGGTTCCATTCAGGGTTCTTGTGCAGGAACTTGATACTTTCCGGATAACCTTCCATGGAGTCGATCAGACTTTTCAGCAGGTTATACTCGTTGCGCTTGGAATCCAGTTTACGGTTTTCTTCATTCAGTTCGTTACGGAGCAGTTCCAGCTGGGCCTGTGTTTCAAAGATCTGTTCTTTGGTTTTTTCCTGGTGTTCCTGTAACTGTTGCAGGTCTATGCGTTTGGCATCGAGGGTGGCTTCTTTTTCTTCGAGTTCCACACCCAGTTGCTGCAATTGTGCTTCGCGGTTCTGTTGTTCCTCGTTCAGCTGGGTTTGTGCTCTTTGCAGATTCAGGATAGAAGTATCGGCAACGGCCACTTTTTTCTCTGCATCAAACTGGCTGCGCTGGATCTGCTGGTAACGGTTACGCAATGAATCCAGGCCGGTACGTTTTTCATCAAAACCGCGGCGTTTGTCTTCCACATCCAGTTTAGCGGTTTCCACTTTATCCTGCAGTTCCAGTAAATTAGCTTCTTCTTCTCCCACCTGGATCTGAGTATAAGAAATAGAATCACCGATGGTCTTTAACTGACCTTCTGCTTTCTCCAGAAATTCTTTCAGGTTGGTTTCTTTCTCTTTCAGGTAATGCAGTTTCTGGGTGGCCAGGTTTTTATCATTCTCCCGGGTACGCAGTTCCTGCAGGTATTCGTTGAACTCGTGCTGCATACTCTGCAGAGCACGTTCTTTTTCAATGAAGCCTACTTTCTCCTGCTCAATGGCCGCTTCTTCTGTAGCGATCTCCGCTTCGAGCCGGATCTTTTTATCGTTCTCGGCATCCTGCTGCTCGTTCAGATTTTTGTAGGTGATATTAAATCCTTCGAGTGAGGCTTTGGCCAGCTCAATGGCTACTTCCTTGTATTCTTTTTTGATCTCGTAAAACTTCTCCGCTTTTTTGGCCTGGTTCTCGAGGGTTTTTAACTGGTTATTGATCTCGAACAATAAGTCTTCGATACGTGCCAGATCCTGTTCGGTGGCATCCAGTTTATTCTTGGCTTCCTTTTTACGGGTTTTGTAAATGGTGATACCGGCCGCCTGCTCCAGCATACGGCGGCGACTGTTCTCTTTGTCTTTGATGATATCATCCACCATACCCAGCTCGATGATGGCATAACTATCGGTACTCACACCCGTATCGAGGAAGAGGTTATGGATATCTTTTAACCGGCAGGTAACATCGTTGAGGCGGTATTCGCTTTCCCCGTTTTTGTAAAAACGACGCGTAACCGTAACCGTGTTAAACTCCGTAGGTAATAAATTCTTGGTGTTTTCGAAAGTGAGACTTACTTCGGCCAGTCCACTCGGACTCCTGGTCTTACTTCCGTTAAAAACGAGTGCTTCTAAATTTTCACTTCTGAGTGCAGATATTTTTTGCTCACCGATTACCCAGCGGATACTATCGATGATATTACTTTTTCCACAACCATTTGGTCCGATGATGCCGGTAATCCCTTCATCAAAACTCACGACAGTTTTATCAGCAAAACTTTTGAATCCTTTGATTTCTAATGACTTTAATCTCACGTATATTCCCTTTTAAGTACCTGCGAACATACAGTAAAAAGGGTAGAATTCCCGTAGAGAAAACAGGGCTGTGTATAAGAGGTGGAGAAGTAAAGCCACAACAGATAAAATTGCAATAAATCAATTTTAATCTATTTATAATCAATAGGTTGAACTGATTTACTTTATTTTAAAATTGGAGACAACCGATGCAGTATGTTAATCTGCCAGCCGGTATATTTGTTGCATAAGCTCTCTTGTTTTGTCCAGAATTATTTTCACTGTTACCAACGACCTCCGATACGACCAACGCATGCACCGGATTGCCGGTACATTGGCAGCAGAGGGACATACAGTTACATTGATAGGCAGGCAGTTAAAAACATCAATTGAACTTCCTGTCAAAAATTTCCGGCAAAAAAGATTGCGTTGTTTTTTTACCAAAGGGCTGGCATTTTATGCCGAATACAATTTTCGCTTATGCTGTTACCTCTTGTTTCAGCCAGCGGATATTATCTGTGCTATTGATCTCGATACCATCCTGCCTGTATACCTGGTTACCATCCTCAAAAAACAGAAAAGGGTCTATGATGCCCATGAAATTTTTACAGAGCAGAAAGAAGTATTATCCCGGCCCCTCGTACACCGGTTCTGGCTGGCAGTGGAAAAATTGGCTGTTCCTGGGTTCCCACTTGGGTATACAGTGAATGAAAGTATCCGGGCCGAGTTACAAAAAAGGTATGGCGTTAGTTATACCGTTGTCAGAAATCTGCCCCGCCTGAGTCCTTTACCAGCAACCGCCCCTCCGGCAGAAAAATGGATCCTGTACCAGGGGGCCGTAAATGAGGGGCGTTGTTTTGAAACTCTGATCCCCGCCATGCAAAAAGTAAATGCCCGCTTGCTGATCTGTGGCAAGGGTAATTTTTATGACCAGACACTCGAACTGGTAAAACAATACGAGGTAACAGATAAAGTAGAACTGAAAGGTTATGTAACGCCGGAGGAACTACTGGCTATAACCCCCACTGCCCATATCGGTCTCACCCTCTTCGAATCAAAGGGCATGAACCAGTATTTTTCCCTCGCTAACCGCTTCTTTGATTATATAATGGCAGGAGTACCACAGGTATGTGTGAACTACCCGGAATACGCTGCCATTAATCAACGTTTCAACATTGCTTACCTGATCGATGATACATCTCCCAAAACAATTGCCGCTGCTTTGAACAATCTGCTGTCTGATGATGTTCTCTATGAACAATTACGAAAGAACTGCCTGTTTGCAAGAGACCGGCTGAACTGGGAAAACGAGGAACAGGCTCTGATCGGCTTTTATAAAGAAATAACCTAGTGGAAAAGCATTTACATATTATCTCCTTCAATGTTCCCTACCCGGCTGATTATGGTGGGGTGATGGATGTGTTTTACAAGCTCCCGGCTTTTCAGCAGCAGGGTATCAAAATACACCTGCATTGTTTTGATTATGGCCGCGGCAAACAACCCGAATTGAACAAATATTGTGAAAGTGTGCAGTATTACCCCCGGTATATCGGTCACAAAGGTATTTCCAATACCCTGCCCTATATTGTTTCGAGCCGTAAGAATGAGCAGTTGCTGGAGAACCTGCTGCAGGATGATTATCCCATTTTTATGGAGGGTGTGCATTGTACCTATCCCCTGCTCGATAAACGGTTTGCCAACCGGAAATGTTTTGTGCGGGTACATAATGTAGAATACCAATACTACCGCGACCTCTGTAAAAGCAGTTCTTCACTGCTGAAAAAAATGTATTACTGGATAGAAAGCCGGCTGCTGAAATCCTACGAAAAAAAGATTGCTTCCAAAGCCGTGTTCTGGGGAACCACTGAAAAAGACGATGCTGTTTACCGCAAAGAGCTGGGTTGTAAAAATATTGAACACCTCTCCCTGTACATCCCAGACTGGAAAGTGAGCTGCCTGGAGGGAATGGGCACTTACTGTTTTTACCATGGTGATCTGAGTGTAGATGCCAACGACAAAGCCGCTACCTGGTTACTGGAAAATGTATTCACTAAAATCAAAGTGCCCTTTGTGATTGCCGGAAAGAATCCTTCCGAAAAACTGGTGGAACTGGCGCATGCCCAGAACCATACCTGCCTGGTGGCCAATCCCTCCGAAAAAGAAATGCAGGATATGATCGCGAAAGCACATATCAACGTGATCCCTTCGTTTACTACTACCGGTATGAAAACCAAACTGGTGAATGCTCTCTTTCATGGCCGGCATTGTGTCGTAAATGATGCCACCATTGCCGGAAGCGGTCTGGAAGCCGCCTGCCATATCGGGACCAACGCCAACGCTTTCTGCGATATCATTGCTCAATTATATCACCAGCCATTTACTCCAGACGAAATAGAACTCCGCAAACATTTGCTGACGCCGATGTTCAACAACGAGGCCAATGCAAAGAAACAGGTGGGGTGGATTTGGGGGTAGGATGATGGATACCAGTTACAGGTTACTGGTTTCTGGTTTATTCGGTTGTTGGCAGATAAATACAGCATCAGTAACAGACCAATAAACCAATACCTACACCGCAGCGCTATCTATCACTTTACCGCCTTCTGTTTTGAGCATCCGTGAAGGATAGCGGTTGATGACGATGAAGTCGTGGGTGGCCATGAGTACGGCGGTGCCATAATCGCGGGAGATCTGCATCAGGAGTTGCATGATCTCGTCGCTGGTTTCAGGGTCGAGGTTACCGGTGGGCTCATCGGCCAGAATTAATTTGGGGGAGTTGAGTAAGGCACGGGCAATATCTACACGTTGTTGCTCGCCACCGCTCATTTCAAAAGGCATTTTAAAACCCTTGCTTTTCAGACCCACTTTTTCAAGTACATCGTTGATTTTTTCTTCCATCAGCCGCTCATCCTGCCAGCCGGTGGCTTTTAATACAAAACGCAGGTTTTCCTGTACGTTTCTATCGGTCAGCAACTGAAAATCCTGGAAGATCACCCCCAGGTTACGACGTAGAAAGGGCACTTTTTTCCAGTCCATGGTACGCAGGTCAAACCCCACTACAGAAGCTTCGCCCTTGGTAAGGGTGAGTTCTCCGTACAGGGTTTTCAGCAGGCTACTTTTACCGGTACCGGTTTTTCCTACCAGGTACACAAACTCGCCGCGGGTAATATTGAAATTTACGTTCTGCAGTACCAGGTTATCTCCCTGAAAAATATCTGCATTATGGATGGATACTACGATGTCTGACATGATTCTAAATTACGATTAGTTAACAAGAAGCAGTCAACTAGCTGCTTATTTAAGTTACTCCTAACAATCCCTGCCTTTGTTGGTGGCCTGACCAACAAATTAACTACACTAGAATTAATACACAATCTCACCAAAACTACCCTTCAGCAGTAAGGATGATTTCTCAGCATCTTCCACCCTACCCACAATCCTTGCTTCGATTCCCAGTTTTTCTGCTATATCCATCATAGCTGCTGCTGCTTTTTCATGGGTAAACAGTTCCAGCCGGTGGCCCATATTAAATACCTGGTACATTTCGCGGTAATCGGCACCCGAATTTTTCTGGATGAGCTGAAAAATGGGCGGCACATCAAATAAATTATCTTTGATAATGGCCAGCGGACGGGGCAGATATTTCATACACTTCGTTTGTCCGCCCCCGCTGCAATGGATCAGGCCGTTGATATCATCAAAATGCCGGTCGAGCAGTATTTTCAGCAATGGTGCATACGTACGCGTGGGTGATAACAATAATTTACCTACGGATAAACTTTGTCCCTTTACATCGATCTCATCCGTCATCCGGTTGGCACCAATATACACCACTTCATTGCTGAGCGAGGGTTCAAAGGTTTCCGGGTATTTTTCTGCATAATATTTGGAGAGTACATCGTGCCGGGCACTGGTTAATCCGTTACTGCCCAGGCCACTGTTATAAGTATTTTCGTATGCACACTTACCCGAACTGCCAAATCCAATGATCACATTACCGGCCGCTATCTTATCGTTCGTTACCAGTTTGTTTTTGGGCCAGCGTGAGGTCATGGTGCCGTTCACAGCAATGGTTCTCACCACATCACCCACATCGGCTGTTTCGCCGCCGAGGTAATGGATGTTTACGCCGTAAGTTCTTAACCGGTCAAAAAATTCCTGGGTGCCGTTGATCACGGCTTCCAGTACTTCTCCGGGTATCCGTAGTTTATTACGGTCGATGGTAGAGGAAAACAGGAAATGATCGGTTACGCCCACACAGAGCAGGTCATCCAGGTTCATGGCCACCGCATCTTCGGCAATGCCTTTCCATACCGATACATCACCGGTTTCTTTCCAGTAGAGATAGGCCAGGATACTTTTGGTGCCTGCCCCATCAGCGTGCATGATATTCACCCAATCCGGATCGCCGCAAAGCAGATCGGCATAGATCTTACAAAAAGCATGGGGATATAAGCCCTGGTCCAGTTTCTGGATGGCTGCATGTACTTCTTCTTTCTGGGCCGACACTCCGCGTTGTGCGTATAAAGACATTTGGCAATTTTGGTCCCGCCCGGGGGCGGGAAATTCTGGAATGGGGCAAAGGTACAGATTCGGCATAGGGGTACCAATTTCCCCCTCTCTCATTTCAAAAAATTCCCGATTTAGTCCCTTACTTTTGCGGTAATTATGAGGGTACATCGAGAATTGGCAGCGTCTTTACCGGAATTTACAAAGGCAGTGGTTACCATCGGTACATTTGATGGGGTACACCAGGGCCACCGGAAGATCATTGCACAGATGAAGGAAGAAGCGGCAAGGATCGGCGGCGAAACGGTGATCATCACTTTTCATCCCCATCCCCGCAAAATTATTTCTTCCGTACCCGGCGATGTGAAACTGCTGACTACCCTCTCCGAAAAAATACGCTTACTCGAAGCGGCAGGCATTGATCATCTGGTTGTGGTTCCCTTCGACCATCGTTTTTCGAACCAGACCGCAGAAGAGTATGTAAAAGATTTCCTCTATCATTATTTCAGGCCGCATACGGTGATCATCGGTTACGACCATCGTTTTGGCAAAGGAAGGGAGGGCGATTACCAGTTACTGAAAAGCTATGGACAAACACTCGGTTTTGAAGTAAAGGAGATTTCTGAGCAATTGGTGAACGAGATCGTGATCAGTTCTACACGCATCCGTCAGGCTATTTCGGCAAACGATACGGATACGGCCAACCGTTTTCTGGGCTATCCTTATTTTTTTGAGGGGCTGGTAATTGAAGGAAATAAACTGGGCCGCACGATCGGTTTTCCTACTGCTAACCTGCATATCAGCAGTGAAGAGAAACTGATTCCGGGAAATGGAGTGTATGCGGTGAGAGTGAATGTGAGTGGTGAGTTGTCAGCAGGTAGTGAGGTTTCTTCTATCAGTTATAAGGGCATGATGAATATCGGGCTGCGGCCAACCGTGGATGGAAAGAAGCGGGTGATAGAAGTCAATATTTTCGACTTCAACGAAGACATCTACGGAAAAATTCTACAGGTGCATGTACACCACTATCTCCGTGGCGAAGTTAAGTTCAATGGACTGGAAGAACTGAAATCGCAATTACAGAAAGACCAGCTATCAGCTGCCGCTGTGTTGGTATAGTTCGCTTACCTGCTGTTTGCATCACTTTTTTTGAATAGGGCATCCGGATCAAAGTCGATGATCTGGCGATAGTCTTCAAGTCCAAGTACAGCCGCCAGCCTGATCAGGGTTTCGATTTTTACTTCAGATAACCCGTTTTCCCAGGTAGATAAAGTAGACCGCCCCACCTGCAGGGCCGATGCCACATAACGCTGGTCGTAATTACGTAATTCCCTGATGAGCCGGATATTACGGGCAATACGCATTCTTTCTTCGCTTCGTTGGTACATACGAATGTTTTTGGAAGGGTGGCAGACCTTACAATAATACAGGCTTTCCTGATCAGAAAAAAGGGTGAAAACACGCTATGAGGACTAGTATTTCAACGGTATTTTTATCCCCGTAGATATCTGTCGGTTTGGTTGACATTGTTCCCGGTCCATTCCTTGGAAAGGGATAGATGGGTTTGGAATTTTAGTGCATCATTTGGCCAATGATGGGCTTGAATTCTTTCTGACAACTTTGCCCTTTAAAACAGCAAGGTAAGACCCGGAGTTGAAACGGGAACACAGCAAACAGCTGTTTCAACAAAACCCAAAAATGACAGTTATGAAAAAGTATTTCATTTTTCTATGGATTTTTATTGTAGCCTCATTTGTTATTCTATCCTGTACAAAAAATACAGCAGATTCTATGACAGAGGAACAGGCTGTAGAAAATCTGGTAACTACACAAAGTTTTCATGATTTCAGTAAAGCATTTATTCCTGATCTGATGACATTGGTAAATTATCACCGGTCTGATATCGCAAAAAACCAACCTGCGATTTTTATCCGGCAACTGGAAATAGCAGGAGATGATGAAACAAAAATTACGGCCGTTTATGAACAATTCGGGTTGCGATTTGACAATGCCATTGCCTTAAAGAATAAGGTAGATAATGATATTCTGGCTCTTTTGAATCAGAATAGATTTCTCTTGCAATTTGACGAGACGCAAACAAAGCGGATTTTGCTGAAGGCAATGGAGAAAGGATTAGGATCAACAGCATTTGAATGGCAGCGAACAAAAGAAGCCATCAGTAACAGGCTTGGTCGGCCAACACCCATTGCCCAGCTCCCCATCTTTCCACAAACAAATGGGGTGGCGGTAAATAAAGCGGGTCTGACAGTTGATGAAGTGTGGAATTGCCTGAAAGAGGCGGTTGGACTTGGATCGACAGGAGTTTTAGGGATTGCAGGACTTACCAAACTTGCCAAAGATGGTATCCAGGAAGTAGTAATTGCCACGTCTAAATGGCTGGCAAAAAAAGCAGGATGGATCGGGGCTGCCATCACCTTATTCGAATTTGGCGACTGTGTGTATTCTGAAGCCATTGATTAAACATGAGAATATGAAAAATTATCTTGTTTTTTTATCGATACTGGTTATTCTTATACCAGTCCTGATGATCATCCAATCTTTTACAGGCAAAGATTGGATCAGCAGTAAAGAATATTTTTACCTGGTGGTCATATATACCATGCTTGTGATTCTTTATCAAGGCAACAAAAAAACCACAGGTTCATAACCGGTGAAAAAAAATCAGCGAAGTGTTTATGTACACTTCGCTGATTGTATATGCTGCAGATTACTGTGTAGGTTATATCTAATTACCAGTGCCTGCTTCTTTTTTGGCGTCTTCTTTCATCTTGGCATTGGCCGAGATCAGGAATTGTACATTCCGGTTCTGCATTCTGCCTTCAACTGTTTCGTTGGTGTATTTGGCATCTTCTTCGCCATATCCCTTACGGGTTAAACGGGATGCATTTACGCCTGTATACGCCAGGTAATTACTAACCGCTGTAGCCCTGCGCTCAGACAAACTCTGGTTATAGGCGCTCGAGCCTGTATTATCTGTATGGCCCTGTATTTCAATATTGGTATCAGGATATTTTACCAGGATAGTATTCAGTTTATCCAGATTGGTTTTGGATTCGCCCGAAAGATCGGCACTGTTTACCCCGAACAGGATCTTGTCGCTGAACTCAACCACAATACCCTCCCCTACCCTTTCTACTTTGGCATTAGGAAGATCATTTTGTATTTCTGCTGCCTGCTTATCCATTTTATGACCAATGATAGCACCACCAATACCACCCACCGCTGCTCCCAGTATGGCACCTAAGCCTACATGCCCGGACATACTACCAATGGCACCACCTACTGCGGCTCCACCTGCGGTTCCGATAACGGCACCTTTCTGTGATTTGTTAAGTGAGGAACAACTGGCCACCACCAGTACCAGCAGTAAACAGGTTAGAATACGGGTAACATTTTTCATAAATCAAATTGTAAAGTGAAGCAGGTGTAACACCCGAAAGCGTAGGCAAAACTGCAAATAATGAACCCTGTAAAGTTGATCAGAAAACAACGGAAAGCTGTTACATAAGCAGGTGGGAGACTTACAGGTTTCACATATCCTGTATCTATTTATCAGGAAAAGTCAATGGAATGGTCAGGCCATCATTTTCACGGCCATCTCTTTCATCAGACCGGCATCAGAAGTGCCGCCATCGTGTACACCGATACCACGAAGATTGTATTGGTGCAATAATAAAAGGATCTTTTCAACCCCACTGTAATCGTATTTACGGGCGGCGCCTAAGTAGTCGCGGACAAAATAGGGATTCACACCCAGTGCCGTAGCCACCGATTTTTCATCGGGATTGGGTACGCTGAAAATCATAAACACTTTGCTGAAGAAGTTATACAAAGCAGGCAGAATCATCTGAATCGGTCCTGCCTTGGGGTTGGCCTCGAAATAACGGATGATGCGGATGGCTTTGGCAAGGTCTTTCTGCGCAATAGCCGTTTGCAGTTCAAACACATTGAATTCCTTACTTACACCGATATAATTTTCAATATCATCTTCGGTGATATTTTTCCGGGTGCCAAGATTAACGGCCAGCTTTTCTATTTCGTTCTGGATCCGGCTGAGGTCGTTACCGATATGATCTACCAGCAGATGCAGGGCTTTGGGCGAAATGCTTAATCCATGCTGCTGCACCATTGCACCGGCCCAGTCGGGCAACTGGTTATCATACATTTTTTTGGTGGTCAGCATTTCCCCTTTCTGCTTCAGCACTTTGGCCAGTTTGGAACGGCCATCTACTTTCTTTTCTTTATAGCTCACCACAAATACTGTTGTGGCCAATGGATTCTCGATATAGTTCTCCAGCTTTTCAATATCACGCATCTGCTGGGCCTCTTTCAAAATCACTACCTGGCGCTCGGCAAACATGGGGTAACGCATGCAGGCATTCACTACCGAAGCCCAGTCGGCATCTTTTCCGTAAAAAATAGTGAGATTAAAACCGGCTTCCGCTTCGTTCAGAATTTTGTGTTCGGCATGGTTTACTACCTGGTCGATGAAATAAGATTCCTCCCCCTCCAGCCAGTAAATGGGTTTGAATACCCCTTTTTTCCATTCGCCTATGATCTTTTCTGCCGACATGGGTGCAAAGATGAAGTACCGGGAACGAATCCCGAAAAAAGCCCGCTGAAAGTTTTAAACATAAGAAAGCTGGTTGTCAATAGTGCCGGGAGTAAGAGCCATAGTAATCCACAATCAAACCCCTTTTTACTATTTAGGGGGAGTGTACCACCGTTATCCGCTCTTCTGTAAGTAAAGGCAGGTTTTTGAACCGAAGGATCACGTTGGCGGTTACAACTACGTCCCGCTGGCAATAGTCTACAATACGGGGCAGATTTTGTTCAACGTAATATACATCCTGCACCATACTGCCGTCTATATCTGATTTGGAAGTAGGAATTCCCAGCACATTGGCCAGCAGGTGCAGGGACACATAATTCTTATTATCTCCGAATTTCCACCAGTTCAGGGTGTCAAACATCCGCACTTCCCAGGGTTTTTTATCGTGGAGTTGCAGGTATTCGGGCAGTGGCAGGCGGTTAATGAGCAGCCGGCGGCAGATATAAGGGATATCGAATTCCCTGATATTATGCCCACCAAACTGGAAATGCCGGTGGTGCTGGTACATTTTATTGCATAAATCAGTAAAAATACGCAGTATTTCTACCTCATCATTTCCATAAATACTTTTCATTTTGAGGGCCAGTTGCCCATCTTCGGCCTCATAGAAAAAAGCGGTGGAAATACAGATGATCTTACCGAATTCGGCCAGGATTCCAGCCCGCTTCCGGTAACTTTCTTCAGGCAACACCTCTTCTGGCACAGTTTTGGATATTTTGTCCAAAAACAGGCTTTGCCAGCCGGAATCCATGTCTGTAAAGGCCGGAAACTGAGGCACTGTCTCAATATCCAGCAATAAAAGTTCTGTAAGCATCTGATTAATTTTAATAATTTTCTGACACAAAAAACCATGACACATGAGTTACACAGAAACCTCTAGCAGCGCATCCGGATCTCAATATCCGCAGCAAAAAGACAACCGTAAACTAATATACGGAATTCTGATAGCGGCCCTGATAGGTACCTGGGGCTACATTATCTACGACAAAAGCCAGACACGCGAAACGGTTACCCTGCTGGAAACCCGGATCGTGAACATAGACAGTGCCCGTAATGCCATCCAGCAGGAGTTCCTTTCTGTTTCGGCCAAAGCGGATTCTTTAACCCAGAATAATATCCAGTTGCAGGGCGACCTGGCGGATAAAAATGCGGCTATCCAGAAACTGAAAACCAATATCGGCAGTATCCTGAAAAAGAAGAACGCTTCTGATTCTGAACTGGCCCAGGCCAAACAGATGATCGGCGAACTGAATGGTAAAATTGATGGCCTGTTTGCTGAAATTGATAAACTAAAGGGGGAAAACCAGCAGTTAACATCAGCCAACCAGCAACTGACCACTGAAAAAACACAGTTAACTGCCGATAAACAAAGTCTGGAACAGAACCTGACCACCACCAAAACCGAGAAAAAACAACTGGAAGACAAAGTAGACGTAGCTTCTACCCTGCATGCTTCTTCTATCGGTGTGGTAGCTATTAAAGTAAGCAGCAGCGGTAAAGAAAAAGAGACCAGCACTGCCAAACGCGCCAACATGATCCGTGTAGCATTTATGCTGGATGAAAACCGCGTTACCCCTACCGGTACTAAAGATATCTATGTAATTGTAACCGGACCAGACGGTAAAGTAGTAGGCGAAGGCGGCACATTTAATACCCGCGAAGAAGGCACCAAAGCATTCTCCAGCAAAGTAAGTGTGAACTACGAGCAGGGTAAAGCAACTCCGGTTAGCTTTAATTGCGGACAAAACGAGAAATACAAAGAAGGGAACTATACCATCGAGATCTATAACAACGGCTTCAAAATTGGCCAGGGCGTGAAAACCTTGAAAAAAGGAGGACTGTTTAGTTAAGATGCTCTCAGCTTTTAACGGGAAAGGCAGTTACTATGTGTAGCTGCCTTTTTTTTGTGTTGATTAACGGATTGGCGGATGACGGATTCGCGGATTAGAGAGGAGCGGATGGAATCCGATAATCCATTAAATTTACTTCCAGACAGATCGCATTCACTATTCACCATTCACTCATTCACTCACCCACTCATTCACTCATTACCCTATGTCCCCTCAATGGCTTAACTGGAAAATCGTACTCACCTGTATTGCCATTGTACTGGTAAGTGGTACGATTTTTTATTCGCAGTATGTGTCGGGTAAAATAGCGAGGGAGGAGCGAAAAAATGTGGAAGCCTGGGTGGAAGCGCAGCGCACTATCCTGAATTCATCAGACAGTGCCAGTATTAACCTGGCTACCAAAATCTCTACAGAAAATACGCGGATCCCGATCATTGAAACGAATGAGCGGGATAGTATTACGGGTAACCATATCAACCTCGACAGTCAGTTGGTAAAGGCCGACCCCGGTTATCTCAAAAGAAAACTGGCTGAATTCAAACGCTATAATAACAAACCGATTGTTATTGTTTTAAAGGAAGACCCTTATACGGCCAATCGTTATTATTACGGAGAGAGTGATCTGCAGAAAGAAGTGCAGTTATATCCGCTGGTGCAGTTGATCATAGTGGCATTGTTCATCACTATTGCCATACTGGCGCTGCAAACCTCGTACAGAAGCGCACAGAACCAGTTATGGGCATCGATGGCCAAAGAGACTGCCCATCAGCTGGGCACACCCGTATCGAGCCTGCAGGGCTGGTTAGAGATTTTAAAGGAACGGGAGGGCAACCAGGACATTGTTCCTGAAATAGCGAAAGACATTAACCGGCTCTTACTCATTACCGACCGCTTTGGCAAAATAGGCAGCGAGCCACAGTTAGAAATGCACAGGCCAGCAGACCAGATGCATCATATGATGGAGTATATGAAGCGGCGAACGGGCGGCCAGGTAAGTTTTGTGTTTGATGATACCCCGATCAGGAATACAGTGATATTATTATCGCCTCCCCTCTTCGACTGGGTATTGGAGAACCTTATCAAAAATGCGCTGGATGCGATTGAGGGCAACGGCAATATCACTATCAGTGCAGAAACCAATGAAAAATATTTACTGATCGATGTGACGGATACCGGAAAAGGAATTTCAAAAACAAATGTGACAGAAGTATTTAAACCCGGTTTTACAACCAAGAAAAGAGGATGGGGTCTTGGCCTTTCGCTCAGCAAAAGGATCATTGAGCAGTATCACAAAGGAAAACTCTTTGTAAAATGGAGTGAGCCCGGTAAAGGAACCACGTTCCGGATTATTCTCCCTCTTCCACCACAGGCGATGCAGGCGTCAGCCCAAAATAACTCATAGCCGTCTGCCATTGCTGAATGGATTGCGGGGTGGCTGTTTCTACATACAGATTAGCTTCACTGCACAAACGAAGCAATTCTGTTTCTGCATCCATGATCTCAGCATTATTGGCTGATTCACCGATACAACGGAAACAACTGTACATCCGCGATAACTTCGCATCCGGCAAATGATCAAAAGCATGTTGCTGAATCATCTGTCCTGCTGCATTCACCAGTAATTGATACGATCTCGTTTTCATAGCTGATGCTTTTTAATAGTGTAAAGTTCCTATAAAGACAACAGAATCAATGAAATCGTGTATTACTGAAATGTTAACGGAAAAATAAGGTGCATAAGATGTGAATAGTGGGGAAACAAAAGAATATCGAACAAGGAACAGATGAACAGAGAGTAGTCAATATTTCTTTCTACCTACTTTGGATGCTGTATTCCTGGTTTTATGTTTTATGTTCTGCGTTCTATGTTCTCGCTTTAATTCATCGGTTCCTTGTTCGTCTGTTCATCTGTTCCTCCGTTCCTTACTGATTTTGCCGTTTTACACTGCCGCCACTGTTTACGTTGATATCGCGGATCAGTCCTTCGCCTTTGAAACGGATAAAACCGCCGCTATTGGCTTTGGCAGAGATCTCTTTGTTTACGGTAACCTGCACACCCGCACCACTGCTGGCTTCAGCCTTGCATTGCTGGGTAATCAGTGAATAACCTCTGAACTGAGCACCACTGCTGCCATCCACATCCAGGTTATCGATTTTGCCACTGAGCGAAATAGAACCACCACTGCCGAGGCGGGCTTTTAAAGAAGACAGATTGATATCGGAAGCATTGATAGAACCACCGCTGGTGGCTTTCACGGCATCGAGGGTTACATATGACACGTATACTTTTACCCGCCAGTTTTTCCATTTGTTCCAGAATTTCCAGTCATCACTGGTTCTGGTAATTTTGAGTACCCCATTGTCCACCACTGTTTTTACCTGGCCCATATATTCCTGGTTGCCCACACTTACGGCCAGCTCTTCTTTATCGCCTTTGCTGATCACCACTTCAATACCGGAAGAGGTTTCAATGGCATGAAAAGCGCCGATGGCTCTTTTTTCGGCATGGTCATCGTACACTACTTTCTGTGCCTGCACCGAAACAAAACTGATCAGTACCAAGGCCAGGGAGATTGCTATCTTTTTCATAGGTTCTTTTGGGGTGTAACGGTTATCAGACAGTAAAGTTACTATTGTCCGAAAAAAAATGATTCCCGCTTATCCCTTCCTCTGACCGGTTCCCGCTTATTTCAGCACAATAGCACCCAAGGCGGGCAGGTTTACCCTGATCTTATAGCATTTAGAAGGTTTATCTACCAGCTCGCTGCTGACTGCAGGATTGTATACATCCCCGGTTCCCCAGAATTCTTTGCTGTCGCTGTTGAAGACCTCGGTCCATTTGCCTTTGCCATGTACATAGATCTCCCAGTTATGCCTTACCACCGGTATTACATTGAGGATAATGAGCATATTGTCTTTCTCCTTTTTGCCCTTACGCATGTACACCAGCACTGATTCGCTGCGGTGGTTCAGGTCTACCCATTCAAACCCGCCGGGTTCAAACTGTTTTTCATAGAGTGCCGGCTCTGAGCGGTAGAGTTCATTCAGTTTCTGTACGCAGTATTTCATGCCACCATGGCTCGGGTGCTGCAATAATTCCCACTGCAGTTCACTTTTGTAGTTCCACTCGTTGGTGGCCCCGAACTCATCGCCCATAAACAACAGCTTGGCGCCTGGGTGGGTAAACATATACGTATATAGCACGCGCAGGTTGGCAAATTTCTGCCATTCGTCTCCCGGCATTTTGTACAGCATCGGACTTTTGCCATGCACCACTTCATCATGACTAAGGGGCAGCATAAAATTCTCATCATAGAAATACATCATACTGAAAGAGAATTTATCCTGGTGGAACTGGCGGAACAAGGGATCCATTTTAAAATAATCCAGTGTATCGTGCATCCAGCCCATCATCCATTTCATGCCAAAACCGAGCCCACCTTCAAAAGTAGGTTTGCTGATCTTGGGCCAGTCGGTGGCTTCTTCTGCAATGGTTTGTATATCCGGAAAATCGCGGTACAGTGTTTCGTTCAGGTCTGTGATAAAAGCAATGGCTTCTATGTTTCCGTTACCACCGTATTCGTTGGGTTCCCACTGGCTTTCGCTGCGGCTGTAATCAAGGCGTAACATAGAGCTTACCGCATCTACCCGGATGCCATCCGTATGAAACTGATCGCACCAGAAACGGGCACTGCTGATAAGAAAGGATTTTACTTCACCCCTTTTATAATTGAAGATATACGAGTTCCAGTCTGGGTGATATCCTTTGCGCATATCTGCATATTCGTAGGTATGTGTTCCGTCGAACATGAATAGTCCATGCGCATCATACGGAAAATGCGAGGGTACCCAATCCAGGATCACACCAATACCTGCCTGGTGAAAGGCATCTACCATGGCGGCATAGTCCTGCGGCGAGCCAAAGCGCGAAGTGGGTGCAAAATAACCGGTGCCCTGGTAACCCCAGCTGCCATCAAAGGGATGTTCCATCACCGGCATGAATTCTACATGTGTAAAACCCATTTCTTTTACATAAGGCACTAGTCTTTCGGTGATCTGTGCATAGGTATTATATACTTCTTCATCATTTTTATCGGGCCGCATCCAACTGGCCAGGTGTACTTCGTAAACAGAGTAAGGGGAAGAAAGGGAATTGTGTTTTTTCCTTGTTTTCATCCATTCGGCATCCTTCCATTCGTATTGGGTTTGCCAGGTAATGGAAGCGGTGTACGGTCGTTTTTCCCAGAAATGCGCAAAGGGATCGCCCTTATCCAGTTTCACGCCCTGGTAGCCGTGAATATGATATTTATAGGCTTCACCGGCACCCACTCCCGGGATAAAGCCTTCCCAGATCCCTGAATTATCCAACCTGACTTTGAGAGGATGGGATTCTTTATCCCAGTTATTAAAATAACCTACCACTGATACAAATGTGGCATTGGGTGCCCAAACCGCGAAGTAAGTGCCCCATTCATCCAGTACCTGCAGTTGTTTATTGCCAAAAAAATTATACAGGCTGTAGTGGGTACCCTGCTGAAAATTCCGGATGTCTTCATCCGAAAACAGGGAATAATTCCATACAGCTTGCCGTTTATCCACGAAATGGATCTCTTCATATTTTTCAGGGGCCGACTTTCCAACCTTTGTACTATTCTTAACTCCTGTATCTGTCTGTTTTTTTCCGGAAGAAGCATTCATATCTGTGGCAGCTTTGTTTTTTGAAGGCATAATACAGTGATTATCAAATAATAATTTTTTTTAACATTAGTTTACAACTAAAAATTTAGTTACCAATAGACAAATATGGATTTTGCATCCCATTGCAACCATAGCCAATACTACTAACCAATGAGAAAATTACCCATCCTGCTTGTTGTATTTTGCCTGGCAGCTACTGTTTCTGTATTTGCCCAGCCTGTTTCCCTTAAAGGTACCATAACAGATACCCTAAACAAACAAAATCTTTCCAATGCCGTCATCTCTGTTCTCAGAGCCAAAGACTCAGTACTCGTTAAATTTACGAGAACCAGTGCAACGGGCAATTTTGAATTGAAGAATCTTCCGGCGGGTAATTTTATCGTAATGGTAACCTATCCCAGTTATGCTGATTATGTAGACAAAATCAGTCTGGAAGCCGGCAAAGACCGCGATCTGGGCAGTTTACCGCTGATTACCAAAGCTAACCTGCTGCAGGAAGTAATTGTAAGGCAAAGGGTAGGTGCCATCAGGGTAAAAGGAGACACCACCGAATATAAAGCGGATAGTTTTCATGTTAGCGCCAATGCAGATGTACAGGAACTATTGCGGAAAATGCCAGGCATTCAGGTAAATAGCAAGGGCGAAATAACGGCCCAGGGTGATAAAGTAGAAAAGATACTGGTAGATGGAGAAGAGTTCTTCAGCGATGATCCGGCCGTAGTTACCAAAAATCTCCGTGCCGATGCGGTGGATAAAATCCAGGCATTTGATAAAAAAAGCGACCAGGCTACTTTTACCGGAATTGATGACGGACAAAAGATCAAGACCCTGAACATACAGTTGAAAGAAGATAAAAAGAAAGGCTATTTCGGTAAAGTAGAAGCGGGTACTGATTTTGATAAATACCGTTATGGCAAGGCATTGGCCAATGCTTTTAAAGGAAAAAGAAAGATCTCAGGTTATATCACAACCGACAATACCAAATTTGAATCACTGAACTGGGATGAAAACCGGAACTATGCCGGTGATGCCAATACCACCACACAGATCGGTGATGATGGAGGTATCAGTATCTGGAGCAGTGGAGATGAATTCAGCTGGGGACGCGGTTATCCGAATTCAGTTACCGGGGGCCTGCACTTCAGTAACAAGTGGAACAAAGACAAACATAACAGTAACAACACCTATCAATACAATGACCTGGATGTGAACAGTATTACTACCAGTAAAACACAGAATATCCTGCCCGATACCAGTTTCATCAACTCCACTTCCCAAAGTCAGAAGGCTTCGCGTAACCGCCATAAGCTTACCAGCTTTTATGAGTGGCAGATCGATTCATCCAGTTCCTTAAAAATTACTGCACGTCCATCTATTGTAAGAAGCAATGGTGTCAGTAC
The DNA here is from genome assembly GCA_036405675.1 of Sediminibacterium sp. Lineage (GTDB taxonomy): Bacteria > Bacteroidota > Bacteroidia > Chitinophagales > Chitinophagaceae > Sediminibacterium. The sequence goes on along the minus strand of DASWXD010000117.1, from coordinate 18,924 downwards.
TTACCTGGGGCAATCGATCAGTGAAGATGGGAAAGTGATCAATGAGAGTAACCGGACCACTTCTTCTACTGACGAGAATAAAACACTGAATGCAAATGTTTTCTGGCGTAAGAAATTCAAGAAAAGCGGCCGTACCATTTCCTGGAACACGGATCTGAATTTTAATGATCGTGCCGAGAATACTTTATTGCTGGCTACCAACAGTTTCTATGACCCCAATGGGGCATTGGTAAAGCTGGACAATGTAGACCAGATGAAAGTGAACAAACAGAACAGTTCTACCGTAAACTCGCTGTTAACCTATACAGAACCTTTGTGGAAGAACACTTTCCTGGTATTGAATTACCGTCTGAACCTGACCCGGAACGATGCAGAAAGAAATACCCTCAGCAAAAACGGTGCAGGTAAATACGAAAACTATGTAGATACCCTGAGTAACCATTTTATCTTTAATACTACCGGTAACCAGGCGGGTTTCAACATACGCTATAATGTAAAGAAATTCAATTTCGCTATCGGTACAGGATATGGTTCCTCTACTTATCACATGACGGATATCCGTAAGAATGCAGAGCGTAATGTAACCTTCAATAATTTTGTACCCTCCATTTCCTTGAACTATACACCCAAACAGCAAAGAAGGGTCACTTTCAACTATAACGGTACTACGCGTAACCCTACCCTGCAGCAGATCCAGCCGATTCTCGATAATATTGATCCGCTGAATATCACCATCGGTAATCCGAACCTGAAGCAGGCATTTAACCACAGCTTCAATTTCAGGGCATCTGATTATAAGGTACTCAAGAGCCGGAGTATCTCTTTCAGCATGAATTATTCATTTATTGATAATGCTATCTCAAATGCATCAACAGTAGATAACTATGGAAGAAGAATTAACCAGGCCATCAACGTATCGGGTAATTATAATGCCAATGCTTATATCAGTTATGGTTTTGACCTGGTACCCTCGCTGAATGTGGGTGTTAATGTGGGACCGAGTAAAAACAGGTATGTAAACCAGATCAATGGATTGCAGAATGAAACAGAGAATAACAATATTAACCTGGGCATCTACTCCGGTTACTGGGCTGATAAGTGGATCAATTTCTGGATGAACTTTAATGCCACTTATGTTAATTCAAAATCATCTATCCGCCCGGATGTAGTAACCAAATACTGGCAATATGGAACGTATGCCAACATGCAGTTGAAATTCAAAAAAATCAAAACCTTTATTGACATGGGCATGGAAGCTACCATCTTCCAGAAAACAGCGGCATTTGCCAACCAGCAGAATATCTATATTTTCAACCCTTCCATCCGAAAAGTGATCTCTAAAGATGATAAATGGGAAGCCAAATTATATGTGAATGACCTGTTTAACCAGAACAGAGGTGTTAACCGGAGTGCCAGCAGCAACTTCATTTCGGAAACCACCAACCAGACCATACAACGTTATTTCCTTCTTTCTCTGATTTATAATTTTAGTAAAAATGGCAAACCAACCAGCGGTTTTTAATATGAAAAAAATACTTTTTATTGCCTGTTTCGGCTGTATGTTCACGGCTTCTGCACAAACCCAGTTCATTACTAAAGGACGTGTGGAATACGAGAAAAAACTCAACCAGCACAAAGGCATTGAAGAACAGGCCGAAAGCAGTGTTTGGATGCAGACCATGCTGAAAGCCTATCCCAAGACTATCACCGATATCTACGAACTCCGTTTTGACAGCAACAGATCGCGCTACAAACTGGCGAAAGAAAACAATGATAACAAATACCTCATGTGGGGCACCAAACCAACTGAAACAGATGGCGTGGTACAGGACCTTGATAATAAGACCGTTTCTACCCAGCGGGAAGTATTTGAAAATACCTATGTGATCAAAGACAGTCTGCGTAACCTGGAATGGCGGATCACTGATGAAACCAGGCAGATCGCCGGCTTTGAATGCAGAAAAGCAGTGACACGTATCTGTGATTCTGTGTATGTGGTTGCTTTTTATACAGACCAGATCCCGGTAAGCAGCGGACCCGAAAGTTTTGGCGGTTTACCCGGCATGATTCTCGGACTGGCCGTGCCCAGGTTATACACTACCTGGTTTGCTACCAAAGTAGAATTAACAGAGCCTACTCCTGCACAACTGAATCCGGTGCAGAAAGGGAAAAAAGTGAATTGGGAACAGTTGTATGCTGAATTGAAAAAGGGTTTTAAAGACTGGGGCAAGGAAGCTGATAAACGACTCTGGATTGTTTCTTTATAAAAGAAACGCTACAGGAAACTAAAAAGGTGTACCAGTTGGTACACCTTTTTAATAGTTATCTTTTTCGCTTATCCTACCTTGGTAACACGCACAGCCATGGGTCCTTTTTTACCTTCCTCCACTTCAAACTGGACTTTATCGTTCTCGCTGACTTTTCCGTTTAGTCCGGTGGCATGAACAAAATATTCTTTTTCTTCATCATCTGCCTTGATAAATCCAAAGCCTTTGGCTTCGTTAAAAAATTTGACTGTTCCTGTTTGCATGGTGTTATTTTTTATTTAAGTAGTTCTAATATAGTAATTTTTTTGGCGGGGATGGTAAAACTTCCTGCCAAAACCGAGCCTGTAACCACATCCCTGCCTTTACCGAACCTGCTGGTACGTTCGGCATAATCCGACATTTCTATCTTCTTTTCCGTATCCGATGTATTCATGATACACATAATGGTTTGACCCGCATCGTACCTGAAATACACATACAGACCATCCACAGGCAGGTATTGCATGAATTTACCCGTTTTTAATGCAGCAGATCCTTTTCGGAAATTAGCCAGTGTACGGGTGTATTGCTGTACTTCTTTTTCCGTTTCAGTTAGTCCTTCGCCGGTAAAAGCATTCTTTGCATCGCCTTTCCATCCCCCCGGAAAATCCAGTCTTACCCAACCATCCGGATTGGCCACTCCCTTCATCAACACTTCGGTACCATAATACAGTTGCGGAATACCCCGGCAGGTAAACAACCAGCCCAGTCCCATTTTCTGTTTGGCCACATCTTCGTTTACAGTGCTGAAGAATCGTGTCATATCATGGTTATCGAGAAAAATCACATTCCGCATCGGATCTTTATATACCAGGTCGTTGCTGAGTGTATTGTAGAGTTTGTTCACGCCTTCCGTCCAGCCAAAGGGCTGGTTCAACGCAGGCTGGATGCCATACAGCAGGGTTTGAAAATCTACCAGTCCCTGCAGATTACTTTTAAAAGGAACATCCATTTTATTCTCTCCAAAATAAGCCTGGTTAATTACACCGTGCACCCAGACTTCACCGAACATGGTCATGCGGGGATACTCATCTGTAAGTGCTTTGTTACAACGGTTCATAAAAGGAAGATCGTTGTAGAGATAGGTATCAATACGCCAGCCATCCACCCCAAACTCTTCCACACTCCAGAGCGCATGTTGTATGAGGAAATTGGCCACAAAAGGATTCTGCTGGTTCAGGTCGGGCATTTCCCTTGTAAACCAGCCATCGGTTGTTTTTTTCGCATCGGATTTTGCGCCGTAGGGATCAAAAACGGGCTGGTCTTTGTAACTGGTTTGTGTAAAGCTGGGCCATTGGTGTAACCAGTCTTTGGCCGGTGCATCCTGTACTATAAAATGATAACTGCCCACATGGTTGTACACAGCATCCTGTATCAGTTTCATGCCGCGCTGGTGAAGGGCATCGCTTAATTTTTTATACGCGGCTTCTCCACCAAAACGGGATTCGATCCGGTAATGATCGGTAAATGCATACCCGTGTTCTGTGCGGTTGGGCATATCGTTCTCCAACACGGGCGTCATCCACAAAGCTGTTACACCCAGGTTCTGCAGGTAATCCAGGTGATTGATCACCCCCTGCAGGTCGCCGCCATGGCGATGGAAGATGGAATCGCGGTTGAGGCTTTGATCACGCAGTCCCGCTATGCGATCATTACTTTCATCACCATTACTGAACCGGTCGGGCATGAGAAAATAAATGAAGTCGGAAGAGGTAACGCCCTGCGCAAAGTTTTTACTACGGCCTTCACGCCTCGGTTTCAATGGCCAGTTTACCGCATGTGTTTTGTTGCCATTCAGAAATTCAATAGTTACAGTACCCGGTTTAGCGGTAGCCGCAATAGTGAGGTCGAGTGCCAGGTATTTTCCATTTTCAAAAGTATTCACTTTACTTAGCGAAACTCCCGGATAATTGATACGTACTTTTTCTTTACTGAACCCATCATATTCACCGCGCACCAATACCTGCACTTTGTTCCATTTCATTCCGGTATACCAGTTGGTGGGATATAATTTCGCATACTGCGCAAAAGATACCAGCACCATTCCCAGCATGGCATAACCGAACAATACAATCTTTTTCATACTAAGTGGTGGGTTTGTTTTCTTTTACAATAACGGCGCAGGCAATAGCAGCAAGGCATAACAAACAACCTCCGATCTGTACGGCCAGCAGCCTATCGTTATGCAATACGTTCTCCATGATCTTTCCAAAAAACAGGGAGGCAATGATCTCGGGTAACACAATGAAGAAATTAAAGATGCCCATATAGATCCCGATCTTGTTTTCGGGCAAACAACCGGCCAGCATGGAATAAGGCATCGACAGAATGGAGGCCCAGGCAATGCCCACCAGTCCCATGGCCACATATAACATGGCGGGATCCGTAATATGATTCACCGCAATCAAACCGATGCCACCTAAGAGCAGACAGGCAGTATGGGTATATTTTTTCCCGAGTTTGCTTACCCAGAAAGGAAGGGTAAAGGCAAATCCAAAAGTGACAAGGTTTAAGATGGCCGATGTGGTATTGGCATATTCCAATCCTTTCGTATACACATCGCTGCTGTTCTTGGGATCGCCGCCAAAAATATCTGCGGCCACACCCGTGCTGTAATAAAACCACATCAGAAACAGGCCGGGCCAGGTAAGAAAATTAACCAGTGCCAGGCGTTTCATCTGATCGGGCATATGCACCATCGATGAAAAGATCTCTTTTACACCGCCCATAAAACCATGACCCGATGCATGCAGTTTTTCTTTCCAATCCGGATCAGCCGGTGGGTATTCTTTGCTTTTCAATACGGTATACAAAACAGATAAAAGAAACACAGCACCACCGATATAAAAGGAGTACATGATATTCTCCGGAATACCGCCACCCGTTTTATCGCGCGAAACGCCCAGCCATTCTACCAGTTTCTGCGGCAGGTAACCTGCCACAAAAGAAGCCAGCCCGATAAACATACTCTGCATGGCAAAACCGTAGGAACGTTGTTTCTCATCCAGGTTATCGGCCACAAAGGCACGGAAAGGTTCCATGCTGATATTGATACAGGAATCGAGGATCCACAAAGTACCGGCGGCCATCCAGATGGCAGAGGCATTGGGCATCACAAATAAAGCCAGTGAACTGAGGATGGCACCAATCAGAAAATAAGGTCTTCTCCTTCCCAGCCGCGGATGCCAGGTACGATCGCTCAGGTAACCGATAATGGGTTGTACAATCAGGCCCGTCATGGGAGCGGCCAGCCAAAGGCCGGGAATCTGTTCGGGAGAAGCACCGAGAAATTCATAGATGGCACTCATGTTTCCCATCTGCAGGCTCCAGCCAAACTGGATCCCGAAGAAACCAAAACACATGTTCCAGATCTGCCAGAATCCCAAACGGGGTTTGGCACCAGCGTAGGTGGTTGACATAGCAATCGTTTAAAATATCATGTAATAATTACACGTCATCTAAAATACAATAAAAAACATCCCGGAGGATGTTTTCGTGAACGTCAATCGTGAGTCGTCAGTGGTGAGTAGTGAATAGGAAGCTATACTCACGATTCACGTCTCACGCATTAAATCACAAAGCCATCAGGTAACACTGCCTGTTTCTTCACTACCACGATCCCATCTTTTACGGTATACAAAGCATGATCCGTATTGGCCAGGTGTGCGCCACCGTTGATGCGTACATCATTTCCGATTCGGCAGTTCTTGTCAATGATCGCATCTTTGATATAACAACGTTCGCCGATGCCGATCAGAGGTATGCCTTTCTTTTTATCCTGCGCCATTTCATCAATGGTTTCATAGTAGTCGTTACCCATGATATAGGTATTTACCACGGTGGTACCATGACCGATTCTGGCACGGATTCCCACCACACTCTGCTCCATCCTGCTCGCCAGAATGATGGAACCTTCGGCGATAATGGTTTTCTCCAGTGTGGTACCACTGATCTTGGCCGGAGGCAGCATACGGGCACGGGTATAAACAGTTTTGGTGTTGTCGAATAAATTGAAGGGAGGAATCTCCTGTGTTAAAGCCAGATTGGCTTCGTAGAAAGAATATATATTTCCGATATCGGTCCAGTAACCATCATATTGGAAACCTACCACTTTGTGGTTAACAATGGATTCCGGTATGATCTCTTTACCAAAATCGGTAGCGTTCGGATATTTATCATTCAGCAGATCATATAATACCTGTTTGCTGAAAATATAGATACCCATGGATGCCTGGTAATGTTTACCCAGTTTCTGCATTTCGGCACCGGTATCGCTGACCCAATCAGGTAGTAAATCCTTTTTGGGTTTTTCGATGAAGGAAGTGATGAAATTGTTCTCGTCGGTTTTCAGAATACCGAACTCAGGTGCATCGCGGTCGTCTACCGGAATAGTGGCAATCGAGATATCCGCACCCTTTTCTTTGTGAGCAGCCATCATTTCGCTGAAGTCCATCTGGTATAACTGGTCGCCACTGAGGATCAGGATATAATCAAATTCCATGTTAGAGATATGGCGGAGAGATTGTCTTACCGCATCTGCCGTTCCCTGAAACCATCCTGCATTATCAGGCGTTTGTTCCGCCGCCAGGATGTCTACAAAACCCGTACTGAATGCACTGAAGTGATAAGTGTTCTTGATATGTTTATTGAGCGATGCTGAATTAAACTGTGTTAACACAAACATGCGGTTGATATTACTATTGATACAGTTACTGATCGGAATATCGACCAACCGGTATTTACCTGCAATAGGCACGGCAGGTTTGGAACGGCTGGCTGTTAAAGGATACAAGCGGCTACCTGCACCGCCGCCAAGGATCACAGCAACCACTGATTTTGAAATAGTTCTCATATGCACAATTTAAGAGTTTGTTTATCGGTATGATGGCTAATGAATGACTATGAATTTACAATATCTAACCTAAACTTTTGTATACAGCTGTGTATTGATCAACCGTACTTTCCCAGCTATGATCGATCTGCATCATGTACTTACGCATTTTCTCCATCTGGGTTTTGTCCTGGTAAACCGCCACAGCCCGGCCTATGGAGTAATCAACATCTGACACGGTAGCATTGTTGAACCGGATGCCAAAACCATCCGTATCCCCCATATCCACCACCGTATCCTGCAAGCCTCCGGTACTTCGCACCATGGGCACTGTTCCATAACGCATCGCATACATCTGGTTTAATCCGCAAGGCTCTACCCTGCTCGGCATTAACAGAAAATCTGCACCGGCATACATTTTATGGCTCAGGGTTTCATCGTAACCAATCACAGCATTAAATAATCCCTTGTAAGGTTGTACCATTTGCTGAAATGCCCATTCAATATGGGTTTCGCCGCTGCCCAGTACCAGAAAACTGGCCTGACCCTGTGTGTGGTGAATGGCCGACTTAATCGCATCGGGAAGAATCTCTGCGGCTTTCTCTCCTACCAGTCTGCCAATAAAAACAAACAAAGGTTTGTTAGCATCCAGGCCGAACATTTCACAAAGAGCTTCTTTGTTTTTTTGTTTTCCTTTAGTCACCGTTTTCACATGGAAGTGATCAGTGAGATATTTATCGGTAGCGGGATTCCACACTTCGTTATCGATCCCGTTCAGGATACCGAGACATTTGCCTTTTTCGTATTCAAACAGTTTCTCAAGTCCATTGGAGTTATAGCGGAGTTCGCCCATATAACTCTGGCTCACGGTGGTTACTTTGTCGGCACATTTCACAGCCGAAGCCAGTGGGTTGATCGCATCTGCCCATTCCAGCATCCCTCTTTTCCACAGGTCCCAGCGGGGAATATAGCGGCTCTTATCCCATCCCATCTGTCCCTGGTACTGTGCATTATGGATGGTGAATACAGTAGGTACCACTGCCAGTGAGCTATAGTCGTAGCAATACCGCATCATGAAGGGAATCAGACCCGTATGATGATCGTGACAGTGAACCACATCTGGCTTATGCTCCCAGCTGCTCATCCAGTTTACCACTGCTATCTGGAAAGCAGTAAAACGTTCGCTATCATCCTCATACCCGTAAACTTTCTGCCTGTCCAGCAGGCCATTGATATCCACCAGGAAAAGGTCGAACCCCAGTTTATTGGTAGGCTCTTTGATGATGGTATAATCAAAGAACCAGTTACCGAGGTTGGCCGATCCTTTAAAATCTACTGTCCAATCATTTTCATACAGGAATTTGGTCCGGTACATCGGCATCACCACTTTAGCAATATGCCCGGCTTTGGTCTGGTATTTTGGCAGCGCTCCCACCACATCGCCCAGTCCACCGGCTTTGGCAACGGGATAACATTCTGCACTGACATGTATGATCTCCATAAGAGAATAATCGTTATTTAATGATCTAGCCTATTTCCGCATGAATTTAATGAATAAGTGCTTAAAGATTTAAAATTTTTAAAAATGCAAAATGTAGTTACTTTAGACTGTCATAATAAGAAAAACCTCTAACGACTACTTATGAATCAAAAAACCAACTGGTCCCAATTTGGCACCCTTATCTCTGTTTTCTTTTTCTGGGGATTTGTAGCTGCTTCCAATGATATCCTGATCCCGGTTTTCAAAAAAGCTTTTGATCTCTCCCAGGCGCAAAGCCAGTTGGTATCTCTTGCATTTTATGTTGCCTATACCGTGGGTTCCCTGATTTACTTCGGCGTTTCCAAAATGATGGGTGGTGATGTATTGAACAGAATTGGTTATAAAAACGGTATTGCACTGGGGTTAATTATTTCGGCGATTGGTACATTATTGTTCTATCCCGCTGCTAATGATGGCTCATTTACATTAATGATTACAGGTTTGTTCATTGTAGGTCTGGGTTTTTCGCTGCAGCAGATTGCAGCTAATCCATTAGCCATTGTGATTGGCGATCCGAAAACAGGTTCGCAGCGTTTGAATATGGCAGGTGGTATTAATAATTTCGGAACCACTATCGGTCCTTTGCTGGTAAGTTTTGCCATTTTCGGCAGTGTGGCTGCCGGATCCACAGAAGCCAGTATTGAAAGTGTAAAAACACCTTATCTCGTTTTAGGTGTTGCCTTTGTTTTGGTAGCTGTTTTCTTTAAATTTTCAAGTATTCCCAATAAAATAGACCTGGATGCAGTTGCAGAAAGTGAAGCAGAAACCGATAGTAAAGTATTGCATAAAGCATCTGTATTTCAATACCCGCAGCTGATTCTGGGCATGATTGCCATCTTCGTATATGTGGGTGTGGAGGTTGCTACAGCCAGTAACCTTCCCGAGTATATGAAGCAACATCTGAATATGCCAACCAACCAGATGGCTCCCTACATCTCTCTGTATTGGGCGAGTTTGATGATGGGCCGATGGACAGGGGCCGTAGGTGCTTTTGACGTAAGTGCCGGCGCCAAAAAAATTCTGAACTTCCTGATGCCTTACCTCGCGTTTGGCGTTTTCTTAGCAGTGAATGCGATTGCACAGCATGATATCAGTTCCTTTTATGTATATGGGTTCATCATCATTGCCATGATTGCAGGTGATATCCTGAGCAAGGGTAACCCTGCAAGAATGTTACTGATTTTTTCAACTATGGGTATCATTGCTTTGGTGATCGGCATGTTTACCACCGGAATGACCAGTGTATTCGCTTTTACCAGCGTGGGCTTATTCTGCAGTACTTTATGGCCCTGTATTTTCACATTGGCCATTGCCGGATTGGGCAAGCACACCAACCAGGGAAGCAGTCTGCTGATCATGATGATCATGGGTGGCGGTATCATCAGCTGGTTACAAGGCTATGTAGCCGCAGACCATCTGCTGGGTATTCAGTTCAGTTATATTGTAGGCGCACTTTGTTTTGCCTACCTGGCTTTTTATGCCATCCGCTGTAAAGCTATTTTGCGATCACAGGGAATTGATTATGATATCAAAACAAGCGGAGGTCACTAAATTTTATTAAACAAACCTGCTCTCTATAGAAAAGGAAAATTCAAGTTATATGCCAAGAACAAAACCCAGTTTAGAACAGTTAGCAATAGGAATTGATATCGGTGGTACCGGAACAAAATTCGGTATCGTTGACAGGCTTGGCAACCTTCTTTTTTCGAGCGAAATGTCTACCCGCAAACACAAGGAAGTAGAAACTTTTATAGATGACCTGCATACGAATCTTGTACCCATGATTGAACAGGCAGGTGGAATTGGCAGGATGAAAGGCATTGGTTTGGGTGCACCCAACGGGAACTACTATACCGGTACCGTTGAATATGCGCCCAATCTTCCCTGGAAAGGAATTCTGCCTTTGGCCAAGATGGTTGAGGAGAAATTTAAACTGCCTGTAGTACTCACCAACGATGCAAATGCAGCTGCCCTTGGCGAAATGATGTATGGAGCCGCGCAGGGCATGAAAGATTTTATCATGATCACACTGGGTACCGGCGTTGGCAGCGGTATCGTGGCCAATGGCAAACTCATTTACGGACATGATGGTTTTGCAGGCGAACTGGGACATACCATTATCATTCCCGATGGGCGTATGCACGATGGCACCGGCAAAAAAGGATCCCTAGAAAGTTATGCATCAGCCACCGGTGTTCGTTTAACGGCACTGGAGCTGTTGGAAAAAAATGATACTCCCAGCCTGCTCAGAAAAGTAAAAAAAGACGAGCTGGATTCGAAAAAAGTATACGATGCCGCCATGGAAGGTGATGAACTGGCCAAAGAGATCTTTGAATACACAGGTAAAATCCTGGGTATGGCACTGGCTAATTTTGTGATGTTCTCCAGTCCGGAGGCCATTGTTTTATTCGGCGGTTTAACCAAAGCCGGCGACCTCATCCTCAAACCCACCCGCGAACACATGGAAGCCAACCTGATACAGGTATTCCAGAATAAAGTAAAGATCCTTGTCAGCCACCTGAAAGAATCTGACGCAGCGATCCTGGGGGCGAGTGCGTTGGTTTGGGAGCTGAAATAGTAATTAACAATTAAAAATCAGCAATTAGAAATTAAGGATTAGGTATAAATACGCTATGACGATTTTGAAGCATTTGCTACTTTGGTAGCAAATGCTTTTTTTATGAGAGGTGATAATATTGTTTTGGATAAGAGTTACCAGTTTTCTTTACAAGCTGTTTCGCTATTCCGGTATTTACAAACAGAAAAGAAGGAGTATTATCTTTCTAAACAACTCCTTCGCTCAGCCACATCTATTGGTGCAAACATTGAAGAAGCCATGGGCGGTTCTTCCAGAAATGATTTCAGAGCAAAGCTGGACATTGCTCACAAAGAAGCCCGCGAAACAAAATACTGGCTAAGGCTACTCAGAGATAGTAGTATGCTGGAAACAAAAACAGCCGATTCTATGATTCAGGACTGCGAAGAATTACTCAAACTACTCGTTGCCATTCTCAAATCCCTGAAATCCCATTCTCCCCAATCCAATTGTTAATTTCTAATTGCTAATTTTTAATTATAAAAACCGCCGGCACCCCTCTCTGTCCCTCCTTATCACTGGGGGTAATGGTTTGTTTCCCGTTCACGAGTAAACAACTGCTGCCACCGCCATCGAGGTTCAGTGCTTCTATGCAACCGATCTGCTGCAGCATCTTTGCAGCCTGGGTAAGTGTGGCACCTTCAGCTTTTCCCGGGGAACGGCCTTCTATGGCAAGAAAGATCAGCTGACCCTCAGCCGTATATCCCATGGCCGAGCGGGGATGTTTGTCGTTGATGGCTTTACCGGCAAATTTCAATTCTTCATTGTTGGTGATGTTGATCGCTCCATTCTGAACCAGTACCGGACCACCACCTACTGCCGTTGCCATTTTCCATTTGGAAAATTTACCTGACTGCAACATTCGCTGCGGACGGTGATGCGGAATAGAATCTTTCCATGGTGTAACAGGCTGCTGGCTGGCATACGCATACCTGGCAGCTGAATCGGTATATAGCCAGGCCACATCCGCCCTGCGTTTTTTGGAGATACCGATAGCACTGCCGAATACATGCCGGTAAGTAAGTGTGTCTTTGCCTTTCAGCGGAACTGTATGTACCTGGTAAGCCCGCAAACTACCGTCTTTGATCACTACATTCAGGTTACTGTTGTGCACAAACTCAAAAAAAGTAGTATTCATTACCAGCAACGGCTGGTTCTCCTGTTCATAATATTGAGTGGGGGTTAATCTTTTCCCGTTTCCTGTCTGCGTAGAAAACTGCAGGGATTTTTCATGCAGGTCTGCAGTTACATAATAGGCAATATTCGGTTTGCCTTCTGTTTCATCCGTTGTTTTATACACATGCACGCCTTTCGGAAGCGGTTGGTATAAAGAGTCTACATTTTTCCATTGCCATTGGGCCTGCGAAACCAGGCCGGAGAACAAAATGCTGATGCAAAAAATGATCCATCTTTTCATATTGCAATGATAAAAGAAACGCCCGGTTAAACCGGGCGTTCAGTATAATTAAAGAGTTACCATTTGTTTTTCTTCTTCCCATTTAGCTTTACCATATCCGGGAATCACATGTTTTTCGCTGTGATAGGACGAACGTACCAGCGGACCGCTTTCTACATAATCAAATCCCAGCTCATACCCGATGGCGCGCAGTTCGGCAAACTCATCGGGATGCACAAAACGTTGTACGGCTAAATGTTTTTTAGTGGGTTGCAGGTACTGTCCGAGTGTTAATACATCGGTACCTACGGCTACCAGGTCTTTCATGCTCTGGATCACTTCTTCTTTGGTTTCGCCCAGTCCCAGCATAATGCCCGTTTTGGTACGCATACCTCCTTTTTTCAGGGTATGCAATACGTCCAGACTACGGCGGTATTTGGCCTGTATGCGTACCTGACGTGTCATACGCTCAACAGTTTCCATATTATGGCTTACCACATCGGGGGCTGCGTTGATGATGCGCTGGATCTGGTCTGCCTTACCCTGAAAATCGGGGATCAGGGTTTCCAGGGTGGTTCCCGGATTCAGACCTTTCACTGCTTCAATCGTATTGTACCAGATAATCGATCCGCCATCTTTCAGTTCGTCACGGTCCACACTGGTGATCACCGCATGTTTTACTTTCATCAGGTGAATGGCTTCGGCCACACGCTGGGGTTCGTCCCAGTCTACCGCTTCCGGCCTGCCGGTAGCCACGGCGCAAAATCCGCAGCTGCGGGTACAGATATTACCGAGAATCATAAAAGTGGCCGTACCCTCTCCCCAGCACTCGCCCATATTGGGACAATTACCGCTTTCGCAGATAGTGTGCAGTTTATGGGTATCTACCAGACCACGTACATGTTTATAGCTTTCGCCCAATGGCAGTTTTACACGAAGCCAATTGGGTTTTTTCAGGGCGGGTTCCGCAGCGTTCACTTTCGCTACCACAGGTAATTCTTGCATGGGCACTGATTCAGTTAGGAGTTAGGAGTTGGGAGTCCGGAGTTGGAATACTACTTCATAGTACTCTTTATCCCTGACGCCGGGTACCTAACTTTTTTGCAAAAATAGCTTACTTTCTCTTACCAAAAACAAGAGCGATATAGGCGTTGAAAAAGAACTTCCGTTCCTTGTTCAACAACAGGATGGGCATGGTTTTAGAGTAATATTCGGCATTAATGCCCACTTCCATGGCGGAAAGTACTTCATTATACCTGCCATAATCGAAACGCAGGGCTGCACGGGCATGGGCACCGGGTACAAACTGGATCTCGTTAAAACCTTTGGTGAGGCCTCCTTTTCCGATAATAATGCTGGGGTCGAGGAACAGGTTCTCGTTGGTAACATCGTATTTGATCTCTTCCCGGGCATTGGTAGAAGGGTTCTGGATCTCAATATAGTAAGGCTTCAGCAAACCGGCCGAAAAACCGCCACCATAAATAGCAGATACCGCCACACCGTTTTTATTGCCTTTACCGCCAATCAGTAATTGCTGGCCAAGGCCCCCTTTGAGGTAATAGAAATTATTCCGTTTACCGTAAATATAACTGGAGATCACCAGGAAACCCTGCGAAGCGCTGAGGGTGGGAACTTTTTCTTCTTTCCGATCCTTTCTCTCGCCCAGTTCCAGCCACCAGAGATTGGTTTTGTTGATGGTTTTATACTTGCCATGTTCATAGAACATACTCCAGGCATCGGTGTTGAATTTAAAACCAAATGCACTTTGTTTCTGGAAGATCAGGGCCCCTTCTTCTTCCTGTTTGATCAGCTGGTTGATCTTTTCGCGACGTTCTGCTTTTTTCAGCTGTCTGGCATCTGCATTGGCAGACTTTACATTCTGCTGTGCAGAAACAGAGAGCATACCCAGCATACCTACGATTAAAAATAGCTTCTTCACTTCCATTTGGTTTGTTACTTGTAAATTTATGGCAAAATGATTCAATGACTTCACAAATTATTTATAAAGGTGAGCTCCGTACAGCCGCTACTCACCTGCAAAGCGGCTCCGTTATAGAAACCGATGCACCTACTGATAACCAGGGCAAAGGAGAACTATTTTCCCCTACCGATCTGGTTGCTACCGCCCTTGGCGCCTGTATGATTACCACCATGGGCATCAAAGCCCGCACCATGGATATTGTACTCGATGGTACCCGGCTGGATGTAACCAAAGTGATGGCCAGTGATCCCCGCCGGATCAGCAAAATCATCGTACACCTCTTCTTCCCCGACACCCTGCAACTCGACGACAAACAAAAAGAGATCCTCGAAAGAACTGCCCGTACCTGTCCGGTTGAAAGAACCTTACACCCGGATGTGGAACTGGACATGCAATTTAATTGGTGAGTGTCCGTAGTGAGTGGTCAGCAGTGAGTAGGGAGTATATATAACGAAACAGATACTTACTACTGACCACTCACTACTCACTACTCACTACTCACTACTCACTACTCACTACTCACTACTCACTACTCACTACTACAAGACGTCATTTCGCAGTATTCTGTTGCCTACCGCACAATCTAAACATCGCCTGTGCAGGCAATAATGGTTTGTTAATTCTATCAATGCCTGCGAATCGGTGGCGGCGCGCAGCGCGATGCCCATTCTTTGCCACTTGCGGCTGATCTGGTTTTCTTCAGCCGGTAAGGCATACATCCATTGCATCGCTCTTTCCTGGTAGCTGTCATTCCGGCTATATAAGCCATAGGCAAATAACAAAGGCAATACCGTGTTGATGAATATATTCTCTGCCATCTGTTTACCCAGGTGTTTGGGCTGGTAGGCGGTTTCTTCATCAAAACGGTAATGATAGTGCCAGTAATCATTGGCCGTAACCATAAAAGAGGCCTGTAGTTTTTCCAACCCCTCCGTTTCCTTGATAGTGGCGAAAAGATGCGGAAGTGTATGTATCAGCATGGCCAGCTGCGCCAGCCGAACGGTAGGAAAAGAAGCGGGCCGCATCCGCAAAAAAGCGGGTGCTTTTTGTACGGGCTGCAGCCGGTATTTCTTTTTCAGAAAACGATACTCGCGCTGCAGCAACAGCGCATAATCATCCTGGTATTTCCCGCTTAACAGGTTAGCCTGCCCCAGTAAGAGCGCTTCCAGTTGCTGCAGCTGGTTTTTATGTCTGGCCAGTAGCTGCACCGGAATACTCTTCGCCACCATCTCAAACAAACTGCTGTTTACTTTGGTGCCGAAATTAGCGGCCAGTAACCACCAGCAAATTTCTTCCCAATGGTGGGTATTCCCCTCCAGCATGGCCAGGATCTGCCGGGCCCTGCGCTCCAGTCTTTCTGCCGCCAGCCTTTCCTTCCAGGCAAACCAGCCCAGCTGGTCCAGCGCGGGCAAAAAACTATGACAGGGTATCACTACCATCGCTTCCATCATCTCGCGGTAACGTTCCAGTAATAGTTTGGGGATCAGGGATTGCAATACCAGTGTGGGTACCCGGTTGCCCACCTCATCAAATACCGGCCTGTCGTCAACCCACACCACATGCAGAATAATATTACGATAATGATTGTCGGCACCATGCCGGTGTTTAAACCAGTCTGAAGAAGTTATATGGATCTCTACATTCCCGATCCACCGGGTATTTTCTATGCGGATAGCGGCTTCTGAGAAATCGGGGCCCTGGTGGTGGTTCCATACACCGGGTTTATCTATCTGTAATTTTTCGCCGGCAGTGGTCACCAATGCCTGTTTCTGGAAATACTGGAACTGCCAGATGAACTGTAGTAATCTTTCATTCATATACTACCGCTTTTGTTGCGGCCAAATGAAAAATTACAAAGGAAAACTACGGTATAAATACCTGATTTTCGTTCAGGAATTTATTGTATGTAATGCCTGTACCACCCGACTGACCGGCAATCCCATCACGTTATAAAAATCGCCTTTGATAGAAGCAATACCTACCACGCCGATCCATTCCTGAATAGCATAGGCGCCGGCTTTATCGTAGGGTGCATATTTATCTACATAAAAAATGATCTCTTCTTCTGTAAGCGGATGAAAGCTTACTTCCGTACAATCAGCAAAAGCGATTTCTCCTTCTTTGTGCAGTAACACCACACCGGTGATCACCTGGTGTTGTTGTCCGGATAGCGCACGCAGTATCGCAATGGCATCTTCCCGATCGGTGGGTTTGCCGATTACGCGGTTGTCAAGCACCACAATGGTATCTGCTGCCAGAATGGTTTTTCCCTGGTATTCGCCATGAAAAGCATCTTTCACATGGTCTTTCACCGCCAGTGCTTTGTTACGGGCAATATGAATGGCCGTATCTTCCAGACTGATCCCTTCCGGATAAGATTCATCGGTAATCTGTACAATCACTTCAAACGGAACTTCGGCCCATTCCAGTAACATTTTACGCCTGGGCGATTGGGAGGCTAGGATAATATGCTGCATATACGACAACTGGTTTATCGGGAGAAGTAAATTCTGAAAAAGAACATGGAGAGGATACCGGTAAACATAACCAGCTTTACAACAGTGCTGAGCTGATGAAAGTCTTCCGGTGTTTTGGCCTTGAACAGTTTCCGCAACACCCAGAGCAGGGGAAGGATGATCAGCAACAGGCAGTACAAAACACTATGCCACCAGCCAAACGGGATCACATATACCTGCAGCACACTGAGCACGGCTACCAATACGATGATCCATACTGCCACAAATACTTTGCTTGCATTCATGCCCCAGAGAATGGGCATGGTACGGCAACCGTATTTGCGATCGCCCTCCACATCTTCCATGTCTTTTACCACTTCACGGATCAGTGAAATAATAAAGGCAAAAGATGCATACAGTATCGCAAAACGGAAGAACCGGATTTCGTTATGATCGGCCAGTAACAAAGAGCGGATGCTGAGCGGATATTTTGCAAAAAAGATTACCAGAATTACCCATGCAGTTAGTACCGAGATCAGCACATTGCCGATCAGTAATTGTTTTTTCAGGTTGGTTGAGTAAAACCACAATAGAATAATGCTCGCAAAGTTAGCGAGTACCAGGTGCCAGTAATCGGCTATCGGTAACGCAGATATGGTGAAGAACAATCCGAGTAAACTCAGAAACATATGCCAGAAAATAACCCAGCGGCGACTGATGATCACATTCACCACTACTTTATCGGGTTTGTTTACCTGGTCTATGTTCAGATCAAAATAATCATTGATGATATAACCCGCAGCAGCAATCAATACGGAGGCTAATAGAAGAAAAATAAACTGCCTGGTTTCTCCGGGTGTATTTCCCAGTGGAGCATAAATTCCCCGATAGACACAATACTCGAACAGCACCTGCGTAAGTGCAATAAAGACCAGATTGGGCCAGCGAACCAGCCGGAAAAAAGCAGCGAGTATTTTCAAAATCTGTATTTAACGATATACGATCACCGCGCAACCGCGATGTGGTTATTGTGCCCTTACACTGCTGTCTTCTCCCCAATCGCCGCGCAGTTTCATTACTTTTTCTATCACATCCCGCACACAACCCGTTCCTCCCGTAAGATGGGAAATATACACCGATTTTTCTTTGATCTCCTGCACAGCATCGGCGGGACAGCAGGGTAAACCAGCCAGTTGTATTACCTGCAGATCGGGGATATCATCTCCCATATACAAAACAGTTTCTGCAGCCAGTTGATGCTGTTGCATATATTCTTTTAATACAGCGGGTTTATCACTCACCTGCATCCACACATGGGTTACACCCAGTTTTTCAAGCCTGTCTTTTACTTCGGGAGAATTACCCCCCGAAATCACCAGCACATGATACCCTTTTTTAACAGCCAGCTGCAATGCATAGCCATCTTTGATATTCATGGTGCGGGCCATTACACCTCCCGGCAAGACCAACAGATTGCCATCGGTTAATACACCGTCAACATCAAAAACAAAAGTGGTGATATGTTTGAATTTGTGAAGCAATGGGGTTGTTGGTTTACTCGTTGATTGGTTGGTTGATTAGTCTATTCGTTTATTGGTTTATTAGTTTATTGGGAATAGCATAAGCCTCACAAACAAATAAACCAATAAACCAGTAAACAACTATTTCTGGTTATCCCTCCACTCGTATACCCAACTGCTCTGGATCATTTCCAGGTGCCCTTCGGTGCTTTGCTCGCGGGTGCCATCGAAGTTGGGGATCTCGAGGATCCACTCCAGCAAATCGGTAAAACGTACCCGGTAAATTCTGCCTTCGTTA
>DASWXD010000116.1:0-28256 GCA_036405675.1 Sediminibacterium sp. | reverse complement strand
TTCAGGTTAATGGTTTCTCCCGGTGCATGTGCTCCCCGTCCGGAAGCACCCAATCCGTCAATACTTCCTTTCATGTACCGGGCCACATAAGAAATATCACCGGCACCTCTTGCACCAGGGTCGCCGGCCTTGGTAGCACCAAGCCCCATGGCTTCGGTAACTCCACTCACCACTTCAAGTAGCTGGTTATTTCCTGCAGTTGGCTCCATGGCGGGGATGCCGTCCTGAAACCTGATCTCTGCCTTGCTGCCGTTGAGGTTATTGGCAACGATCCTGCGCATTTTTTCTCTGGCAGCATCTTTCTGCGCTTCCGTTAAAAAACGGAGATCACCGGTTACCACTGTTTCGGGCGAAATGATATTGGTTTTGCCCATGGCTTCACCGCGGGCTTTGGATTCCTGGTATTGCATTTCAGAGCCACCGAGTATCAGACCGGGATTAAACGTGAGGTATTTTTCTGTGCTCAGTTCCTCGCGGAAACTATTCAGGATCCGTGCGGCCTCATATATAGCACCATATCCGGCACCCTTACTGAATACGCCGGATGAATGACCAGTTTTACCGCTGACCTGCAGTTGCCATCCACTACTACCCCTGCGGGCCGTGGCTATGGAGTTGAGGCCGTTGGCTCCTTCAAATGCCAATGCCAGATCGCAGGTTTTGGCCCGTTCTATAAAATCTTTGCGACTTACACTGGTGGGTTGTCCCGATTTTTCTTCATCGCCGGTAAAATAAACGATGATCTGGGTATCATGCAGTAAACCCGCCGCCTGCAAAGCCTGCAGGGCAGCAATTACCACCACATCTCCGCCCTTCATATCATTGGCCCCCTGTCCGGTAGCCGTTGAATCATTCAAACGGGTATAGGGTGTAAAAGCCATATCGGGTTCAAAAACGGTATCGAGGTGACCGATGATAAACAGTTTTTTCCCTTTTTTCCCTTTGCGGGTAGCTACCAGGTGTCCGGCTCTCTTCAGCGAATCAGGTAAACTCACCCATTCTGTCTGAAACCCGGCTTTTGCAAATTCACGGGCAAAAACATCTCCCACTTTTTTAACCCCGTTAATATGGAGGGTACCACTATTGATATTCACCACTTCTTCCAGCAATTTTTCAGTAGCGGGCAGGTGAAGTTTGATATGACTGATGAGTTTTTTTTCAGCGTCGGATAAAGGTTGCGAAAAAATATTCTGACTTAGAAGCAACGCCAGAACAAAGGCTGGTATCTTACTCATGTGGCATTAATTGAGAGCCACCAAGTTAAGTAAGAATTGCCTGCTTTACAAAACCTGTAAAGAAATCGTAAACACTAATCCCCGGAGTAATGTTTCAGCAACTTGTATGCTTAGGCACTGCTTTGTCTACTACAAAATCTGTAGACATTTATCGGTACAAAAAGTTCTTTAACAAATTATTGAGGCAAGTCCGCACGGTTATTGCTTTTCCGCGAGTAAAGGGATCAGCGTATGGCAGAATGCTACATCATTAAAACAACCACTATGAAAACAAAAAACATCTTTCTGGCCGCCTTGCTGGCTATGGCTGTATCCGCTGTGATGACAGCCTGTAACAAGAGTACTTCTGCCGAGTCGAATGCGGCAGGTAAAGAGCAATTGTCATTGTATCTGACGGATGGTCCGGGTGTATTCGACAATGTGTACATTGATATCCGTTCGGTAAAAGTGCTGGTAGATACCAGTAAAGATACCCGCAGGCATGATAATGACGACTGGGACAGGAGAGGAGAGGATGATAAGAAAAAAGATTCTTCTTTTGTATGGGAAGATCTGGGCATCAAACCCGGCATCTATGATATCCTGAAATTCAGGAATGGTGCCGATACCATTCTCGCATCAGCGGGCATCACCAAAGGTTCTATCCGTTTGATCAAAATTGAACTGGGAACCAATAATACACTGGTAAAAGACAGTGTAACCTACCCCGTACAACTGCCACCGAACGATAAGAACTATGTACTCATCAAGTTAAAAGGTGGAGAGTGCGAGGAACACGCTCCCGGCAAAAAACGCCTCTGGCTTGATTTCGATATCGCCCGTTCGATCGTAGAGAATAACAACAAATTCTTCCTCAAACCTGTGTTCCATTTCTTTGTGGTGAATAATTCAGCCATGGTGGCCGGAAAAGTTACCCCTAAGGAAGCCAAAGCGGTGATCACCCTGTATAACCAGACAGATACTGCTTACGCGCTACCTAACCAGGAAGGTTATTTTAAAATGAGAGGACTGAAGGAAGGTAATTATTCGCTTTATGTGAATGCTTCCAATGGTTATTTCGATACTACGTTAAACAATATTACCGTAAAAGCAACAGGCGAAACTTCTGTTGGCATTATCACGCTTCGTAAGTAATCAATCAGAATAACAGAAAAGGGAGCCCGGTGCTCCCTTTTTTTATGCGCCGGATTGTTTGTACATTTCCTTATGCAAAACAATACTTTCCTGCTTTATGGTGCCAATGGGTATACCGGTCAGCTGATAGCCCGTATGGCGGCAGACTATGGCTTGCAACCCATTCTGGCCGGCCGTAACGAAGTGGCACTCAGCAAGCTGTCTGATGAGTTGGGATATCCCTACCGGGTCATTGATCTGTCTGATACCAAAGCCCTGGAAGCAGCGTTACTCGAAGTGCCGGTTGTGCTACATGCTGCAGGGCCTTTCCAGTTTACTGCCCGCAAAATGATCGAAGCCTGCCTGGTTACACATACCCATTATCTCGACATTACCGGAGAGATCGGCGTTTTTGAAATGGCCAAAAAATACCATGCCCAGGCGGCAGATGTGGGTATCATGGTGATGCCGGGTGTTGGTTTTGATGTAGTGCCTACTGATTGCACGGCTTTATACCTGAAAAATCAATTGCCCAACGCTACCCACCTGCAGCTGGCTTTTGCCACACTGGGTGGAAAACTTTCGCATGGAACCGCCACTACCATGGCCGAAGGACTGGGCGAGGGTGGCGCGGTAAGGGAGAACGGAAAAATTGTGCGCAAGCCACTCGGACATAAAGGGCAATGGATCGATTTCGGAGTGAAGAAAATGTTTGTGATGTGCATACCCTGGGGAGATGTGTCTACTGCTTATTCCACCACCGGCATCCCCAATATTGAAACCTATACCGGTGTGGCTCCCAAAACCTTCAAGCTTTTAAAATGGCAATTTCTCTATAACTGGCTGTTGCGCACTTCTTTTATCCGAAACAGAGCCAAACAGCAGATCAAACAGAAACCGGCCGGTCCTTCAGACGATATGCGCAGCAAAGCCATGAGCCTTGTTTGGGGAGAAGTGAAAAACCCAGCCGGTGAAACCCGCTCGGTTCGTATGCGTTGTCCGGAAGGATATACCTTAACCGCTATCAGCAGTCTGCTCATTACCCGAAAGGTGTTAGAGGGTAATTTCAAAACAGGTTACCAGACACCCGCAGGGGCCTATGGAGCCGACCTCGTACTGGAGATTCCGGGAGTTAACAGAGAAGATCTATAAGTTTTATTAGATTTGTTCCCTTTTTCAATTTTAATAAATCCCATACATGGCCACAAACCGCAAAGCTGCTATTGGCTTTATCTTTATTACGCTGTTGATTGATGTAACAGGTTTTGGTGTGATCATTCCCGTTATGCCCAAACTGATAGAACAGTTATTGGGGATCGATGATATCAGTAAAGTGTCGCAATATGGCGGATGGTTAACCTTTGCCTATGCTTTCATGCAGTTCCTTTTTGCACCTGTACTGGGTAACTTAAGCGATAAATACGGAAGAAGACCTGTTTTGCTCTTCTCGCTTTTTGGATTCGGGATCGATTATATTTTTCTGGCTTTTGCTCCTTCCATTATCTGGCTCTTTGTGGGTCGTTTGATTGCGGGGGTTACCGGCGCCAGCTTTACTACCGCTTCTGCCTATATCGCCGATATCAGTACCCCCGAAAACCGGGCACAGAATTTCGGGATGATCGGTGCCGCTTTCGGACTCGGGTTCATCATCGGTCCACTGATCGGTGGTTTGCTGGGCGAGTTGGGGCCGCGGGTGCCTTTTATGGTGGCTGCCGGACTGGCACTCACCAACTGGTTATACGGCTACTTTGTGTTGCCTGAATCGCTTGACCAGGAACACCGCCGCCCCTTTGAATGGAGAAGGGCCAATCCACTCGGCTCTTTGCTGCAACTGCGCAAATACCCGGCCGTAGGCGGATTGGTAGGTTCTTTTGTATTGGTATACCTCGGTGCACATGCTGTGCAGACCAACTGGAGCTATTTTAATATTGAAAAATTTCATTGGTCACCTAAAATGATCGGCTTCTCCCTGGGTGCGGTAGGGTTGCTGGTAGGACTGGTACAGGGCGGATTGGTACGGGTGATCAATCCCCGCATCGGTAATGAACGGAGTGTATATATCGGTCTGGGTTTATATGCGTTGGGACTGCTGCTTTTTGCCTTTGCCTCTCAAAGCTGGATGATGTTTGTGTTTCTGATTCCCTATTGTTTGGGAGGCATCGCAGGTCCTGCACTGCAATCCATCATTTCAGGCCATGTGCCACCCAGCGAGCAGGGCGAATTGCAGGGGGCTTTAACGAGTCTTATGAGTGCCACTTCCATTGTCGGTCCTTTGATTATGACGAACCTATTTGCTTACTTCACCCGAAAAAATGCACCCATTTATTTTCCCGGTTCTTCTTTTTTCCTGGGCTTCCTGTTTATGCTGGGCAGTGCTATCTGGGCCTATGTAGTGTTGCGTGCAGAGAAAGATCCGGCAGGTACCGCGTAGCGAGAGATATCTTTTAGGGGTCACATGGTTATGTGATAGCAGGAAGTACCTTTCTGTATTACTTTCACAGATAAAGCTGTTACATGGCATTAAAAATTTCCTGGAAATATCTCATCGCTTTTATAGCCCTGAATATGATCATGGGCGAGCTGCATGAGCAGGCACATATTCAGATGGGCTACCTGATCTGCGGCTGTTATGGTCCGCGTGATTTTAATGTCTGGACCACCTGCGATACCTGCGCCAATCCATCTCTGGCCTATTGGGCTACGATCATGGGGCCAGTCTTCTCCTATCTTGTGTATTGGTTCTCGGCTTTGTTTTTACTGAAGCAGGCAAATGCAAAGAGAAACAAGTTGGGTATAGCACTGCTCTTTGCCACATTACCCTTTGCCCGCATTTTCACCGCCTGTATGGGTGGGGGAGATGAGAAAACAGTGTTGGTGATGGTATGGGGAGAACAGTTTTCACTTCCCTTGCTGAAAGTGATGGCTGCAGCCCTGGTAATGTTGTTCTGCTTACCACCCCTATGGATAGCCATTAAAAGCTTACCCCAAAAGAACCGCTGGTGGTATGCAGCAGGTTTCTGTATCGGTCCACTCTTGTTTGGTGTATTCTGGCAAAGATGGGTACTCAAAAATGCCTTGTCGATGGAATGGTGGAAAGACAGCTATATCGCCGGAACCCCTTTGCTGGTGATTCTGCATTTTCTCCTGATGCTGGTATTACTGATCCGGTTCCGGAAAGCGTTGACGGACTAAACAGATAATATCAAACAGTTTTTTTCTGCACCTGCAAATAATACCTGAAGCGGATGATGATCGCCGCTATCACCAGCAGAAAACAAAATTCAGAAAAGAATTTTTCTGCATCCAGCCAGTCGGTAGGCCTGTCTTTTAACAAGGGGTCCATTAATAATCCATGCACCAGAAACAGTAAAGCAGTGGCATAGGATACCAGGTGAATATTCTTCCACAACCGGAATCCCAGTTGCTTTTTAATAACTTTTTGTGTGGTAATGATCACGAGCAGTAATGCATAAAAACTGATCGTTCCCAGCAGTACCACCGTACTTTGTTTGGGGGCATTCACAGGCCAGAGTACCTGTTGCCAGGTAAACTGTTGTTCCTTATCCAACAGCAGAAATACTGGATGCAGTACTACAAAGCATAAAGCAATATATGCTGTCCAGTTATGCAGGTCATCGATACTGATCTGCTGTACGGCAGGAGGTAATTTTTTCCAGTACACCGAACGTTTATAGGCAGTACTCAACAGCATGCCCAGCAGAAAATTAAAGGTCAGCAGTCCGGTGGCACAAAGTCCCATGGCACCTGAAATATCAAGATAGCTCAAACCAAACATAGTCAGTTAGTTGATGATTTTGTTTTGATTAAAAGGGATACTATTTCACCCGGCTGCTGAACCAGCTTCCCCTGATCTGCTGCATGGCTTCCGTAACCGTTTTGCCGGATTGTTCAATAGACACTACAGAAACAGTTGCATTTTCTCCCAGCACCAGTCGGGTTTGTTTTTCTGTATCCCGGTGTTTATAGGTAACAGTAATAGCTTCACCCGGCTTTTTGGTAGAAAGAAAACTGTTGATATCCATGGAACTTTTTACGGGTGTGTCATCCAGTTTCAGGATCTCATCGTCTATATCCAGGCCAGCTTCATAAGCTGGACTACCTTTGGTGGTATTGCTCCCGATCACGAGCTTACTTCCGTTCACTCTTGTGTTGGCACCCAGCCAGGCTTTGCCTTCTCCTGTTTTCACCAGATCATATCCTGCTTTGGCAAATAAGCTGGCATAATCGATCATCTCGTGCCCGTTGATGTATTTGCTGAAAAAAGCGGCTGCAAAATTATTGTCTGTTACAGAAGCCAGCGCTTCCTGCATGCCGGCAATGGTATACGCCGTTTCGGTTTTGCCAAAACGCTTCCACATGGCCTGCATAAATGTGTCCAGTGTTTTCTGGTATTTTGTCTGCATTTCCAGGTCAAGTGCCAATGCAATAGCTGCTCCGTAGGTATAATAGGAACTGAACATATTGGCATAGTTATTCCTGTCAATAGATACGGCAGCATCTACAAAAACCGCATGGTTACTGGCTTGTACCGGTGAATAGAATTTTCCACCTGCGGTGTTCTGTTTGGTATTGATCAGGGAAGCGAGCTGGTAGAGATAGGAAGCGGGTTGCGACAATCCGGCTCTTGCCAGCAACAACTCTCCATAATACTGGGTAAATCCTTCTGCAAACCACAATTCATGGCTCATATTGCTTTTATCGAAGCGGAAGGGTTCCAGTGTTTTCGGGCGGATCCTTTCTACATTCCAGTTATGAAAATATTCATGCGAGAATACACCCAGCAGACCACCCGCCGAAAAGCTGCTCATCGGGATGGAAATCATGGTTGAATTGCGGTGTTCCATCCCATCGCCATGCACATAGGGATTGGCACTGGCAATAAAAGTGTAACTGCCGTAATCGTATTTCGGAAATTCACCGAATACGGCCCGGGCTTCTGTTACCATTTTTTGGATCTTATCTGCCAGCTCATCAAACTGAGATTCGGTGGCTTTGGCTTCCAGTGCAATACGCATGGTATACCTACTGCCATCAGGATTGCTGAGGGGCCATTCACGGAAATGAATGTCGCCGATCTTCGTAGGACTATCCATAAAATACTGGAGTCCCGGAGCGGTGAACGTATAAGGGTCTGCAGTCGTCACCAGCTGGGTGGCCACTATTCCGCGGTTTTCTTTCGGCAACACAAAACGGATAGTGATGGGCGCTTTTTCCAATCCCTGCATCCACATAAACACGGCGGGCATGTTCAGGTGTATGCTTTCGGGATCAATGCCCGCATACGTACCATCGGCATAATTGCCATATAAGGTATAGGAGAGGGTAACCGTTCCCTTGTGCGTGGGCACTTCATAGATATCGCCATCTACTCTTACTACAGAGAGGGTTTTGCCATCCGCATCAGTAGCTTTTACATCATACACATTTTTACCAAATTCATGCGTGGCATAACGGCCGGGGGAGGAGCGGCTCATCCGGAATTGGGCGGTGGTTAAAGGAATGCCTGAAACGGTCAGTTCAATCTGTGCCTCATGATGCACCGCATTGGGAAAGGATACCAGGTAAGAAACTTTCTGGGCACCAACGGTTATCACAGCAACAAGAAGTACCGCAGATATAAACAGCTTTTTCATCATAAACAGAAGATTTAACAGATCAGATGTAGTTAGCTAAGATAAGTGCTGCAAACGAGTTTACACCTACATTGCCTCCTCTCTTATATGAACGGATGAATGAAATGTATAGCTGACACTTAGGCATTTATAC
This sequence comes from Sediminibacterium sp., assembly GCA_036405675.1. GTDB lineage: Bacteria > Bacteroidota > Bacteroidia > Chitinophagales > Chitinophagaceae > Sediminibacterium. Next base: position 20,121 of record DASWXD010000116.1, on the reverse strand, counting down.
CTGTAAAAGCCGCCTATTGGCGCTTATTTAACAGTTCAGAACCATAATTATTAGGAGGGGAAGGGTTTAAGTGTTACCTTTGCGGCCATTAATTATTTACAATTTTACAAATGGACACACAAATCACAGGAACTGTAAAGTTCTTTAACGAAGAAAAAGGTTTTGGATTTATTAAGCATGATAACTCCAGTAAAGAAACTTTTGTACATGCCAATGGCTTGATCGATCAGATCGAAGCAAACGACAAAGTCGTTTTTGATGTACAGGAAGGACGTAAAGGCTTAAATGCCGTTAACGTGAAACGTTTAAGCTAATCACTGAACTTTCTTAACCTACTATAGGCCACTCCGCTCAGCGTAGTGGCCTTTTTGTTTGGAGGAAGCCGGCAGCAGTATCATACCCTTACTACTCACCACTCACTACTCCCGATTCCCCCCATATCGTTATCTTTGCACACTTAAAAAAAACAGTATATGTCAGATACCATGCAACAATTGCAGGAAACCGTTACTTATATCCGTGGATTGGTGAGTGGAGAAGCTGCTACCGGGATCATCCTGGGTAGCGGACTCGGTAACCTCTCTAATGTAATCGTAACAGAAAAAGAGATCCCGTATAACGATATTCCCCATTTTCCGGTAAGCACCGTAGAAGGGCATAAGGGCCGCTTGATCTTTGGCGAGCTGGGCGGTAAAAAAGTATGGGTAATGGCAGGCCGTTTTCATTTTTACGAAGGTTATACCGCACAGCAGGTTGCTTTTCCGGTAAGGGTGATGCGTTTACTGGGGGTACAAACCCTGTTATTGTCTAACGCAGCGGGTGGCGTTAACCCCGCATTCGGTATCGGTGATCTGATGATCATTAACGATCATATCAGCCTCTTTACGGTAAACCCGCTCCTGGGCAAAAATGAAGACAAACTGGGTACCCGTTTCCCGGATATGAGTGAGCCCTACAGCAAAGAACTGATCAAACTGGCGCGGGAAATCGCAGCAAAAAACAATATTTCGCTGCAACAGGGGGTATATACCGGTGTAACCGGACCTACTTTCGAAACCCGTGCTGAATATAAACTGATCCATATCCTGGGTGGCGATGCCGTAGGTATGAGTACCGTGCAGGAAACCATTGCTGCCGTTCATTGCGGCATGCGGGTATTTGCCATCAGCGTAATCACCGACCTCGGGATCCGCGAAGAGGAAAATACCATCACCCACGAAGAAGTATTACAGGCAGCCAAAGAAGCAGAACCCAAGCTTACTTTGCTGTTTACCGAACTGGTAAAAAGCCTGTAAGAGTCAGGAGTCGGGAGTTGGGAGTCTGGAGTCTTTCACAAGCCACTCCAGACTCCCACTCCTGACTGCAGACTATTTTAACGCCATCCTTAGTAGCTTTACCCTTATTTTACAGCACATTTGCAAGCATGCGTCTACTGTCAGGTCGGAAAATATGGTTGGGGCTGTTGTTACTCCTGCTCGGAAACAGTGCGCTGCAGGCACAGTCCCGTTTTGGACAAACGGGCAATCTGCAGACAAATACTGCCCCGATTACATACGACAGCCAGGGCAGACCGATGAAAAAGAATACCGGCAATGATTCTTTGCAGCGGCGAGACAGGAATGCTGACTCGATCACTATTTTCTATAAATACTTTGATTCCAGCAGGCTGCGTACGATTGATTCCTCGATCAATGATTTTACTACCCGTTTTCCCTTACCCTATTATTATCATACACTCGGTAATTATTCAACGGCGTCGCAGTCTTATTTTTTCAATCCGATTTTGAAGCCTGGTTTTGATGCGGGTTTTCATCAATACGATATCTACAGTTTTACGGTGGAGGGAACTAAACTGTATCAGACCACGCGGCCGTATACAGAACTTTCTTATGTGCTGGGTAGCAAAGCGGAACAGTTATTAAGTGTTACCCATACCCAGAACCGCAACAGTAATCTTAATTTCTCGGTAGAGTACCGGTTCAATAATGCACCCGGCAACCTGAAAAACCAGAATGCCAGTCAGAATAATTTCCGCTTTGTAACGCACTATCAGACGCTGAATAAGAAATACGAGAACTTCCTCGTATTTATCTCTAACAAAAGTGCTTCTTCTGAAAACGGGGGATTGCAGGATGTGGCCAAACTGGACAGCCTGGCGCTGAATGATCCCTATGAACTGGAAACCCGTTTGGGTAAAGCCGGTACTGCCGGACGAAACCCCTTTAACACTGCGGTGAATACCGGTAATATCTACAAGAATACCACTTTCCTGTACCGGCATCATTTTGATCTCGGCTCAAGGGATTCTTTGGTAACAGATTCGGTTACCTACCAGTTATTCTATCCCCGGTTCCGCATAGAACATACGTTCCGCTACACAACCAGTAACTATAATTTTTTCGATAAGTTCGTTGACTCGGCCAGGTATCAAAAATATTTCAATTATACTACGCGCGACAATCAGCCCATCAGTTTCAAAGATGCCTGGAGCGATCTCTACAATGAATTCAGTTTGATTTCTTTCCCCGATAAGAATAATCTTTCACAGTTTCTGAAAGCCGGCATTGCCCTGCAGAACCTGAAAGGAACTTTTGATGATTCGGTAGAGACGATATCGTTGTACAACTTTTCTTTACTGGGTGAATACCGTAACCGGACACGTAATCAGGTCTGGGATATTGAAGCAACCGGTCAGTTATATGTGAATGGATTTCATTCAGGCGATTATGCAGCGTATATCAGTATGAAGCGGATGCTGGGGAAAAAGCTGGGCTACCTGAATATCGGGTTTCAGAATGTGAACAGGGCACCTTCCTTTATTCTTAACCCGATCAGCCGGTTTCCGGTGGCTAACCAGGGTGCTTATGGGAAAGAGAATGTGATCCGCTTTTTTGCATTATACGAGAACCCGCGAAATGGCTGGAAACTGGGCGGAGAGTATTTTGCCGTGAACAACTATATGTATTTCGACAGTTTCTTTTCAGCCAAACAATATGCCACACTCTTTAATGTACTGCACCTGACCGCAGAGAAAAAATTCCGTCTTTCTAAATACTGGAACTGGTATACAGAAATACATCTGCAGCAAACCACCGGACAGCCGCCTGTCAATATTCCTTTTATCTTAACCCGCAACCGAATTGCATTTGAAGGAAATTTTGCAACGAATCTTTTCCTGTCTACCGGCCTGGAAGTCCGCTATACAACCGCGTATAAGGCTGATGATTATTCACCCTTTATCGGCCAGTATTTTGTGCAGAATACCAACACCATTTCCAACCGGCCGGATATAACGGCATTTATGCATTTCAGGATCAAAAGTTTCAAAGGATTTCTACGGGTAGAGAATCTGAATACATTGAATGTGAAGAATGGGTTCTCTTTCAATAAACCCAATTTTATGACCACTTACAATCCGGGAACGGGGCTCTGGACCCGCTTTGGTCTCTGGTGGAACTTTGTAAATTAACGGAGCGGACGCTTAGTGTTTCAGTGCCCTTTTTTTGATCATACCGCCCCGGGTATCTTTCACACTGTTCATTACGACGAATGCGTGCGGATCAATTTTTTCAATTTCGGTATTCAGTTTGTTCAGTTCCAGTCGGGTAACCACTGTGTAAATGATATCGATATCATTCCTTTCGCCATGGCTTCCAAATCCACGTTTTCCTTTATATACGGTTAACCCACGACCAATTTTTTCCATGATCATCATCCTGATTTCTTCGCTATGGGGCGATACAATCGTTACACCGGTATATTCCTCAATCCCCTCAATTACAAAATCCAGTGCTTTGGAAGCAACGAGGTAGGTAATCATGGAGTAGAGGGCAGTTTCAACAGAAAGGAGATAGGCGGCCGCGGAAAAAACGAGCACATTGAACATGATGATAAAATCACCGATGGTAGTACCCAGTTTCTTACTCAGGAAAATGGCCAGTACTTCTGTACCATCTATCACAGCGCCACCTCTCACTGAGAGTCCGATACCTGCGCCCAGAAAAAAACCGCCAAAAACAGAAACCAATAATTTATCATGGGTGATTTGCGGAAAATGCACGAAAGCAACTGTGATAGCCAGACCGGTAATAGCGATGGCTGTTTTGATGGCAAAATTCCGGCCAATTACTTTGTAGCCGAGATACACAAAAGGGATATTCACCGTGATCAGTAGAATGTACAACGGTATATCCGACAGCTCTGAAATCAATAGTGAGATACCCGTGGCACCGCCATCTATAAAATCATTGGGTAAGAGAAAGCTTTCAAGGCCAAACGCGGCAGACATGATACCTGCTGCCATAAAAAAGATATCCCTGACTAACCGTAACAGGTTAATCTTCAATTCGCGGAATCCTTTGGCAAGTTCATAATCAGAATAATCTGCTTCGCCCCGTTCGTTTTCATTTTTGGGGTGCAGTATGGTTCTTGTAATGATTTTTGTCCAGAAAGGATTCATTCAAATGAAGATACAAAAAAAATATTTCTTTGATGTGGCTACGTTTCAAAATAGGCAAGACTACCACCCACCCATTCTTTATCTTTGTTATAGCGCACTCCGATCATTTTCCCTTTACTGAGTCTTGCAAGGTTATTGGTAGCCACAGGTCTGGCTTCTCCTTCTTTCCAGAAATAAAAAATCCTGATCTCTACTTTGGCAGGGATATCCGGGGTAGGTATAACGGCTGCATACTGCACTTTTTTCTGCAGGATCCAGTTTTGCGGGTCGGAAACTTTGGCAATATCTTCTTTGGTCACATCAATCACCACACCTTGTCCGGCAAAAGAGAACAGGGGTTTTAAAACATAATTCTCCAGGTCAGCAGGTATCTCGCTTAGCTGATTCAGGAACCAGGTTTTTGGAACATAGGGGTGATCGATAAACGGTAAAGTGTATTTACTGATGCGATAAAACCAGTTGGGATGTGGCACCCATTCCACATCCAGATCGCTTAAGAGTAATTTTCCCTTTTCCTGGATTACTGCTGATTGTTGCTGCAGATCGTCGAATATGATCCGGTTATAGATTCTGTGTACCGCTGTTTTCTTTCCATCTTTCAGGTAAAATAAATGCCGTCCCTCCTGTATCAGCTCAGTTAAACATACAACAGGAATCCCAACGTAATCCGTAGTGCAATAAAAATCAATCCTGGTTTTCTGCTGATGGGGCAGGATCTCCAGCAGGATCACATTTTCCGGCTGGTGTTTGCCCAAGATCACTTCGCGGAGTAACTGCTGGTAACTCTCTTTCGTAAATCCATTCAGGTAAGTATGATAGTTGGCCGGGATGTCGAAATGTTTCCGGGTTACTTCATCGTGCCAGATCTGGTAAGCGAACAGGGTAGGAAAGCCCTGCATTTCGATCAGCTGGGGTTCCAGTTCTCCACTTGCATTCTCACAGATCCCGAAATCAAAAGCGATAAAATGGGTATGCGCATTTTCATTCGGCACTTTTACTTCCGGTGGTATGGCATGTGCACTGATGGAACTGAAGTTAAACTGTGTAATTACGTCTACAATACTTTCGCAGGCGGACAGGACTTTATCTTTAAAAATTTTATCAATAAACACCGGTGTTTCTGCCACACGGAATTCGATGGCTCCCGGGTGTTTACTGTGTAATTCCCTTAGGTATGCTTCGTATTTCTCCGTGGTGAAATTTTCGTTGAAATGTTTTCTGACAGAAGGTACCATATAGCTGTATTTGGCTTTGCCTGAAAGTAAAAAATCCTTTTCAATACCCGAAAGATTTTTTAGCTGACTGATTAGTTGTATTTTCCAGTAACAGCTAAGCAGTTATTCTGTTATTTTTCAAATGTCTGTACATGGTATTCTTGCGCAATAAATATTTCTTGTCCTTTTTTTCCGTTTTCCTGCTGCTGACAGGATCTGCGCAGGTGTTGCGTGTAGATAATATCACTGTTGAGGCTGGCAAAGCGGAGACTATATATTCCCTGTTTGCCAATACTTTTCAATTGCCGGTGTTGTTTCGTTATCAGCCAGCAGGTGCAGCCGAAACCGGAAAGGTCTGGTTGGGCAATATGGCGGTGTCTTTTACCCGTTCAGATAAAGACACGGCCTTTTTCAACAAGCTTTCACTGGAACCGCTGCAGCACGGTGAAGCACTGATACAGACACTGACAGGCTTTGGTATCTCACTGAATCCTCCTGACATAATTACCCAGCCAGGTACTGAAGGAGAACAATGTAACTGGAAAACGATTGGTGTGCGCGATCTCTGTTCAGAATGGTTACAGGTAGTTATCGCAGATGCACTCAATCCTGCTTTCTTTGCCAGTCAAAGGGCCAACGCTAAAAAAGTATTTGCGGAAAAAGAGGGCGGAGCATTGGGTGTACGGTCAGTACAGAAAATCATTCTGACTACTACCGATGCAGCAAAGAGTTTACAGGCCTGGGTCAGTATTCCCGGCGTTCAACGTTTGGCCGATCTTGGTTTTCGTTTGATAGATGGGCCCGTCATTCTGGTAGAAAAAGGCCATTACAATGCAGTTAAGGAACTGGTGGTGCAGGTGCAATCACTGGCTGCTGCTGAATCATTCCTGCTACAAAAAGGATTGTTACAAAAAGAGGGGAACAAAACCCTGATCCTTCCGGCTGCGGTGCAGGGATTGCGGATACGGCTGGAAGAATAACGTAGGTATCAGACTGCCGCCATTTCTTCAATGGCCATATTCAGAAAATTGGGCAGCACGTGCTGGTAGGTCCACATGATCTTTTCCGGATCCTGCAGCTGCTCTACCATGCTTTTCCATTTTGCTTCGCCATGGTTTTCTATCACCGTTTGTTTTTTGTCTTCGCGCAGCAGGTACATATGCATACCGGTAGCATCTGCTTCGGGGTGAAATTGGGTTCCCAGAAAATGGTCATTAAACCGCACAGACATAATAGCCCTTTCATAAGGTACATGGGGCCGGTCTTTTTCTATGGCCAGTATTTTCCCACCCATCTCGCGTAAGCGGGCATGATTGGGTTCTATTACCTGGAAATCGCGGCTGTCTACACTATAAAAGGGATCTCTCAGTCCTTCAAATACTTTTTCCTGTTTGCCATCTTCGAGCATGTGAATCGGAAATACCCCGAAGGCGGTTGATCTACGCTTGCAAACAGTACCAATTCCGTAATGCCGGCAGGCTAATTGAAAACTGTGGCAGATAAAAAAAACATGTTTTTTAGCAGCATCCTCTGCCTGCCTGTTCCATTCTTCTATCTGGCCAAGCCAGGTAAAATACTGTTTTTCCCACTCGGTGTTCACGGTTTCTAAGGGAGAGCCCGGCCCACCACTGGAGATATAAATATCAAAGGAAGTATCAGGTACTTCGTTTTTTACACGCACATCAAATTCCTGGCAGATCAGTTCTATCTGGTTCGCCGCTTCCCATTGTAAAAGGATATCCCTGATACAACGCATACCCTGATTGGCCTGACCCTCATACAGATCCAGGATCGCCACCCGCACATATGTATTCTCTTTGCCACTCATAAGCCGCGAAAATAGGGATTTTTAAAAGTTGGTAGTTAATAGTTAAAAGTTAATAGTAAGGGGCACTTGTTTTTGTAATATCAACTATTAACTTTTAACTATTAATTATTAACTCTTTATTCCAGACTCCTACAAGTAGCTCAAATTGGTTTTAGGTGAAATGGCCAATAAAGTCTCGTACATCAGTTTAATGGTTTCTTCTATATCCCGCTTGTGCAGCATTTCAACCGTGGTATGCATATAACGAAGGGGGATGGAGATCAGTACTGACGGACATCCATCATTGGCATAAGCGAAACTATCGGTATCGGTTCCGGTACTGCGGCTCAGGGTTCTGAACTGTACAGGAATCTTGTTCTTGGTGGCTACGTCTTCCACTACTTTCAGCAGTTTGTTATGAATGGCCGGGGCATAGGCTAAAGAAGGGCCTTTGCCACACTGGATATCGCCTTCGATAGCTTTGCTGATCAGCGGGGTGCTGGTATCATGGGTTACATCGGTGATGATGGCAATATCAGGTTTGATCCGGCGGGCAATCATTTCTGCACCGCGTAAACCGATCTCTTCCTGTACGGCATTGACAATGTATAAACCAAAGGGTAATTTTTTCTTGTTCTGCTTCAGCAAACGGGCTACTTCGGCGATCATGAAACCACCCACCCGGTTATCAAAAGCGCGACCGATAAAATAATCATAAGCCAGTTCGTCAAAACCTTCTTCATAGGTAACTACTGCACCGATATGAATACCCAGTGCCTCCACTTCTTTTTTACTGCGGGCACCACAATCCAGTGTCAGGTTATCCACCTTGGGTTGCGGTTCTTTCTGCTCCGGGTTGCTCATGCGCGTATGGATAGCGGGCCATCCGAATACCGCTTTCACAGGCCCTTTTTTACCATGGATCCATACCCGTTTGGCGGGTGCCACCTGGTGATCCACACCTCCATTGCGTTTCAGGTAGATCAATCCCTGTTCATTGATATAGTTCACAAACCAACTGATCTCATCCGCATGGGCTTCTATCACTACTTTAAAAGGGGCTGTAGGGTTGATCACACCCACCGCAGTTCCATAAGCGTCTGTAAAATGCGTATCTACCAATGGTTTGATATATTCCAGCCAGATTTTCTGTCCGCCACTTTCAAAACCTACCGGAGAAGGGGTATTGATGTAATTTCTGAAAAAAGCCATGGCTTCATCGCTGAGAATGGATTTGGCTTTTGATTTAGAGGGTGTTTTCGCTTTTGCCATTAGGGTTATTTTATGAATATCATACCTGCGATACCGCAGATTGCTTTAACGAGCATTAATCCGTCAATGATTGCAAGATAATAGAGAATGCTTTTACGCCGGTGCATTGAATAGGCTACAGTTATCAACAATAGGAACGGGATCATGTTAATGAGAATCGTAGGTAAAGGAAACCCACGGATAGTGGTAAATACCAGAAACACGGCCAGTCCGGCCAGACTCAAAGGAATCAACAACGAGAAAATGGTAAACCGTAAGCCATATCTCACCACAAATGTTTTTAACTGGCTGTTATGATCTGCTGCATAGTCTTTGATATCAAACATGATACAGAGCATGGTGATATACATGAGGTTTTTCAAAGTAAGCAGAAACATAAACAGGTTGGGAGGGTCCAGCCGGTTATGTTCCATATCACTAAAGATCACCGGGTATACCGTTACGGCTCCGGCCCATACAAAACCGATCACAAAAGGTTTCAGCCAGCCGTTTCTGCGCAGGTTTCTGGTACTTGAACCCGGCGAAACACTGCCATAGTACAAAGCGGCCACTACCGGAAAAATGAGAACCAGCAGCCAGCGCCAGCCCTCCAGGTGCAACAGGTTTTTCCAGTTTTCACGGAGCAGGTAACTGCCGGTTGTAAGGCATACAATGGTTAATGCCAACTGCGACCAGCCAATCAATACCCTGTTTTTGGCATACCAGGCGGCTCTTTTGTTATGGTGCAGGGGATCGGTTACCGGTTCGGAAATATAGGCATGTGTGTAATACAAAACCGTAGCCGCAAAAACAAACAGGTAATAGGTAAAACTGTTCAGCGGAATATGCTGCTGCAGGTTGGCTTCGATAGATAAAGCAATGGTGCAGAAACCGTAAAAATAGTTTCCAAAAAAAAGTAATCTCGTTAAGCCATTCAACCTGTTTATTTTAATAAGATGATATCACCACTGGTAATAGTATCGCTCATATTCTGGGCCTTGTCTTTCAGCCAGAATTTGAAATACGCGGTATCGTTTTTGGTGCCGCAGCCGGTAATCGGACTATATCCCTGTATATTGGCGTTGTACGCATACCCAAATTCCAGCGTGCCTTTCAGATTTGAAGTCCCGGTAAAATTAGGCACTTTGTTTTTGCTGATAAAAGTAGCACCCGGGGTAGCAGGGCAGTTGCGGGAAAATTTCTGCACCCATAAAGTATCCTGAATATCCCCTTCCTTATCGGTAAATTCCAGTTGAAACAGCAAAAGATCGCCCTGGTTCAGGGTAGTGGCATTAACACTTTTGATGCTGATCTGGGGTTTGGTGGTATAGGTATTTTTCTTACAGGCATAAAACATCGCCGGGATTGCCAATAGTATCAATAATTTTGTCTTCATTCGGGTCACTTTCATTTCAAATTTAGTTAAAACATTACAATACATAGCTGTGGGCGCAATTGATGTTAACAATATTTTCTCTCTTTCCGCCGATCCGGCTGCTTTCCGGGAAGCCTGTTTACAAACATTCCGGTTTCAATACGAGGAGAATCCTGTTTACCGCGAATGGTGCGAACTTACCCGAACAGATCCTGTTGCTGTAAAGACGCTGAATACGATCCCTGCGTTGCCCATCTCATTCTTTAAAAGCAGGGACGTCATGAGCACTTCCTTTGTTCCGCAAACTGTTTTTGAAAGCAGTGGCACCACCCAAAGCCTCACCAGCAGGCATCTGGTAAAAGAAGTGGCTATTTACCGGCAGAGTTTTCTGCAGGCGTTTACACAGTTTTACGGAGAGATAACAGACTGGTGTATTCTCGGTTTGCTGCCTTCCTACCTGGAGCGTCAGCATTCATCCCTGGTGATGATGGTGGATGAACTGATCCGGTTAAGCGGTCATCCCGCCAGTGGTTTTTACCTGGATGAACATGACCGCCTTTCAAAAACCCTGCAGCAACTGGAAGCCCGATCCCAAAAAACACTGCTGATCGGTGTCACTTTCGGTCTGCTCGATTTTGCCGCCGCTTATCCGCAGCAACTCAAACATACCGTGGTAATGGAAACCGGGGGAATGAAAGGCCGCCGAAAAGAACTGACCCGTGCAGAAGTACACCACTTATTGATGGATGGACTCGGCGTTGGTTCGGTACACTCGGAATATGGCATGACGGAACTGCTGAGCCAGGCTTATTCACAGGGAGAAGGCCGGTTTACCTGTCCGCCCTGGATGAAAGTACTGGTGCGGGATGAGGAAGATCCCATGGCTGTGCAGGAATCGGGGAGGGGCATATTGCAGGTCATAGACCTCGCCAATATATACAGCTGCTCTTTCATCGCCACAGAAGACGTGGGCAGGGTATACGAAGATGGCAGTTTTGAAGTATGGGGCAGGCTGGATAACAGTGATATCAGGGGGTGTAGCCTGTTGGTGGTGTAGATGCTCGAAGGCAATTGAGAATTAAAAATTGAAAATTAAAAAATATAGGGAGAAAATTTGCTTGGTTGGTATCCCTGATTCCCTTTATATTTGCAGCCCTGAAACACCAATTGTTAATTACTAATTTCTAATTATTAATTAATGATAATCTGCCCAGATGGCGAAATTGGTAGACGCACTGTGTTCAGGTCGCAGCGCTCGCAAGGGTGTGCTGGTTCGAATCCAGTTCTGGGCACAAAACCTTATAGACTTCCCGTTTATAAGGTTTTTTCTTTTCACCAGCTGCCTTCACTGGGTAAGCGCATGCAGCCTATTTTATCCAAACGACTTTCTGTCGCTGTTTTCTACCACAAATTTTCGGTGTTTTATGCAGGTATTAGGGTGTTTATAGCGTTGTATGTAGTCCGCACATGATGTAAATTGCCCGTGCAATCATGCAGTGAAAAGCTGTTTCAGTATGGCAGATTGTCATTGTAACATCATTTTCCGCTACTTTGCCGGTAATGGGCATGCGGGATGGTGTTGGATGGAGCTGGTGACAGTCAATCAGTTAGAAAGAAAATTCGGGTTAAAACGAATGGATTTTGTTTGCATGTATTAGCCGGTATGCGATGTTTTTTGCGGTAGAACAATATCCAAAATACAGTAACTTTGCACAAACAGATATTTAGTTAATATCCAAAAGTTTTAAAGGAGTACCCATAATGAGAATATTGATTGCAGACGATCACACCCTGATCAGGGAAGGTTTGAGGAAGATATTGGTTGAGTCGTTTCCGTTTGCAGATATACATGATGTGTCTGATTCTGCCGATCTGCTGAAAAAAGCGATCCAGGAAAAATGGGATATCATCATTTCAGATATCAGTATGCCCGGTTACTCTGGTATTGAAATCTTAAAGCAGATCAAAGAAAATGCACCGCTGACACCTGTTTTGATGTTAAGCATGCATGCTCCCGAACAATATGCCGTTCGCTCACTGAAAGCCGGTGCCTCCGGTTATCTTACCAAAGAGAGCGCCCCTTATGAATTGGTGAAAGCAGTACAGCAGATTCTCAGTGGCCGGAAATATATCACCAGCGAAGTAGCCGAAGTATTGGCCGGTTCCATTGAACAGAATAATACCCAGGCCCCCCACGAACAGCTTTCAGACCGCGAGTTTGAAGTCTTCAAAATGATCGTTTCAGGCAAAAGTATCTCCGCTATTGGCGAGATCCTTTCGCTCAATGTGAATACGATCAGTACCTACCGCTCCAGGATCATGGAAAAAATGCATTTACAAAGCAATGCCGACCTGGTAAAGTATGCGATCATGAATAATATTATTTAAGGGACTTGCTTCTCAAAAGCGGGTTGTAGTACAATAACTACAAAATAACAATATTATACTATTTTCCAGGTCGTTTTATATCATTTCCTTTACATAATAGGGAAGGCCAGATTTAATCCGCTTTCCGCTTACCTTATCAATCGATATCCTTAGAATTCACTATCCTCGGAAATTCCATCAATGCTTACCGGTTGCTTGCCATTGTAATGCATTTGCTTACACAACATTTTCTCCTAGAAAAACCAAGGGACAAAACTGAATAACCCTGTAACATTCCTTGTTATAGGGTTTTTCTTTTGTATGATCAGGCGAATTATTTTTTCGATACGCTAACAGGAAATTTCCAGGCCAGGGGGCACTATGAATTACTTCTGTGTTGGTAGTAGATTAACTACAACAGCTCGATGGGCAATGCTACAATGCATTTTCTGCTACAGGTCTATCTTCGGAGCATCTATTTATTACATGATGGAAAATAAAGGGCTTAAGGTTCTGCTGATTGATGATACCGTGATGATACTCCAGCATCTCAAAACGATCCTGGCAGAAGTGAAAGATATTTCCAGTACGGAGTCTGTGACCAGTGCCGAAGAAGCATTGGTGTTACTAGACGGCTACCAGCCGGATGTAATGGTGCTCGATATTAATATGCCGGGGATGAGTGGAATAGAAATGTTACGCCGCCTCCATCTTCGCAGCATGATCAAACCGGTTGTCATCATGCTTACCAATAATACTTTTGCCGGCTATCGCGATGAGTGCATGCGTTTAGGCGCTGATTACTTTCTGGATAAGTCGCGCGACTTTTTACTCATCCCTTCCATCGTGGAAAAAGTGAAAGAGAAAAACCTGATGCAATACTGATTAGCCCGATATCAGATTCCCAATACTTCCCTCAGTTTGGAATAACCGGCCTTGCTTACCGGTAGTTTTACCCCGATACTTAATACAGCCAGGTGGCTTTCTTTTTCATAAGGGTCGATCCTGGTAATCAGTTGTACATTGATGATATAGGACCTGTGTATGCGGATAAAATTCTGAGACTCCAGTATTTCTTCAAAATAGCCCATGGTTTTATTCTTGAGGAAAACGCCATCAGCCGTGTGGATTTTCACATAATCATCTGCTGCTTCGAGGTAACGGATAGTTGCCGTGGGAATGATCTTTACTTTGCCATTGTCTTTTACCACTACCCGGTTCTGTTGCACAGGGGTGAGGCCGGAACTGTTCAGCAGGTCTGCCGTTGTATTTTTTCTTTCCTGCTGATTTTGCATTTGCCATTTCTGTATCGCTTTGCCAAATCGTTCCTTGCTGAAAGGTTTCAATAAATAATCCACCGCATGCGTTTCAAAAGCTTTGATCGCATATTCTTCAAAAGCGGTGGTAAAAATCACTGCCGGCGGATTCTCGATCAGTTCCAGCATTTCAAAACCATTGATTTTGGGCATCTGTATATCGAGGAATACCAGGTCGGGCTGGTGCTGCTGAATGGCTTTGATGCCTTCAAAACCATCGTGGCATTCCTGCACCAGTTCCAGCTCGGGAAAATCCTGCAGATATTCTTTTACAATGCTTCTTGCCAGCATTTCGTCGTCTATGATAATTACTTTCATAAGATTAATGATACTGCGGTATCAGAATGGTGGTGGTGAATAAGGTTCCTGTTGTATGGGTTTGTAACAGATCGTGCCGGGCAAACAATAAATACAAACGACGTCTGATAGATGCCAATCCGAACCCCGTTCCCTGTGTGCTAATGGCTGTTTCCTCATCGTAAGGGTTGGTGATGGTGAGTTGTAATTGCTCGTTGATTACAATCGCATCAATGGTGATCAATACAGCTTCGGTAGTATCATATAAACCGAATTTGATCGCATTTTCCACGATCGGCTGCAACAACAGGGAAGGTACTTTCATGTTACGGGCAGCATCATCGATGGTTACGGCTGTTTGCAATCGTTGCCCAAACCGTACTTTCTCAATATCGAGGTATAACTGTAAATGAGTCAATTCTTCTTCGAGCGAAACCCATTGGTGATCGTCTCTTTTTAAAGTGCCCCGCAGAAAATCAGATAACTGCTGAATCATATGCCTTGCTTTCTCCGGCTGACTGCCGGCCAGGGCACTGATAGAGTTGAGGCTGTTGAATAAAAAATGCGGCTGTAGCTGCTGCCGCAGTTGTAAGAGCTCTGCATCTTTGGTCATTTTCTCTGCTTCTTCTTTTCGCCGGTCGGCGGCCTGCTGTTCCTGTAAAGTGTACCATAAAAGGCTCAGGATGCCCATGCAACCGATCATCAGAAAGCCAATTACATACCGTATGTAGATTGAGTTGTCAAGAAAACGCAGATACGCCGGATCTCCCCCCAGGAAAAAACGCAGGGCGGTTTTGATTACCCATAACCAGACACCACTCAGCACCACACTCATCAGTAATACATACCAATACCTTTCTTTCTGCGGCAGATAGTATTTCATGTTATTGGTGATCAGCAGACAACTGGCAGCCAGTAAAAGATTGCAGAGGATCCCGTCGGTCAGACTTTGCCGCAGCGTGGCGCCGTAACTGCTGATCACCATTACCTGTACCAACGCCCATACCAGCCACCAGACGGCAAATGTGATGCGGAAACGGGAGGCGTTGGTGACAGGACTGATCATGGGTTATAATGACTGTATAAATTGTTCTGTACAGCGTTCAGACAAATATCTTGATTTTACCTGTACCGTATGCTGGTAATTGTCGCCATCAGGATCCTCGTAGATCCGGGAATATACTTCTGCACCATCTGAGAGTTCTTCGAGTGGATGCAGTTCGGTTACATTGATGAATTTCCAGTGAACGGCCTGTTGCAGACTGTTTTCAAAACAATCCTGCTCCTTACTGCCAATCAGTTGGGCTTTGTTAAAAGCCTGCAGCTCATCTTCTGCACAGATCAACCGGAGTTGTTCATCAAACTGGGCTGTATGGTTACCGGGTCCGCAGATGATGCGGTAAACCAGTTTTGCGAGGTACCAATGCATGGAGCTAGTAATTAGTAGTTAATAATTAATAGTTAATAGTTAAGGGGCTGTAAAACAACTTCAGACCCCTAACTCCAAACTATATTAGTAGCTTCTGATTTCGATGCCGCCGAATACGGTGGTTCCTTTGAGGATCAGTACTTTACTGGGATCGAATGTGCCGGGTTGTGCGGGGCGTTTGTCTTCGATGCCGGCAAATACAGCCACGGCTTCTGTACGGATTTCCCAATGGGGAGGAACCACGAGTTTGGTGCCGCCGAATACCTGTATGATCTCGATGCTGACCGGGCCGGTAATATCTGCCTGGCTCAGGTTATATTCAGCACCTCCCATAAAACAGATGATCTCGCCCCCTTTAAAATCTTTGGATGTGATTACTTTTTTAACGCCACCGAATACGGAAGTGCTGTTGATCACATCTTCGGATGATTGTGTTTCATACCCTGTGCCAAAATTCAGATTATCATCCAAACGCCCCCATTTGTCTTTCATTCTGTCACTGTACCATTTTTTTTTAGGACGGAATATGAAGATCAGACCGACACCGATGATGATGATGGGCCAGAAATATGGTTTGAGATTGGTATCGATCATCATTTCATCCCATAAAAAGAATACACCGATGCCTGTCATGATCAGCCAGGAAGCATTGGCAAACCGATGTTTCAGTCCGGTGGTGATGCCCACCACTATCAGTATCATGGGCCAGCTGAATAACCATTCAGGTAAATCAGCTCCCAGTTTTTGTACCAGCAATGCGGCACCTACCAGTATTAATACGAGTCCTGTCCAGAACCTGTCATGTTTTTCGCTGGTGAATCCCCGTTGTCTTTTTTCGTTGTCCATTGTTTTTATTTTATACAGCAAAACTATTGGGCAATAGCAGACAAGTCAATCCGTTTTAGGCTGTTAGCCGGAAATAGCCGGTAAGTGGCAGGAAACTGTCGGTAAAAAAAGCAGGGATTACTGGTTGCCGGCAAACTTGGATTGCCAGCCGATGAGGATCACACCTGCAATCACCAAAGCAGTACCGAAGATCTGTGCCGGAATGATCTCTTCCCCGAGAAACCAATGCGCCTGCAGAATGGTAGATACCGGGCCGATACTGGTAATGATGGATACATTGTTGCTGCCAATGCGTTTCATGCCATTGCTCATCATAAAAGAAGGCAGTACGGTGGCAATGATGGCGAGTGCAATCCCATATCCCACCAGGGTGCCGGTAAAAGGAATTTCCTGCACCCGGTGGGTTACCAGAAAATGAACGAAAATACCTGCCGTGGCAGCCAGCATAGCATACGCAGTATACCTTGTTACGCCCACCCGCTGTACCATACGTCCTGTACCCACGAGATAAAATGAGTAGGTGATAGCACAGAGAAAGATCATGAAAGAACCATAATAAAACCGGGGATTGGAAGTGTCCAGTTTCATCTCGCCAAAATAGGCAATGCCGATACCCAGGTAGGTGAGCACCAACGCGATCAACTGCACCCTGCCCAGTTTTGTTTTGAAATAAAAAGTATTGATCAGTACCGCAAAAGTGGGGTAGAGGAAGAGGATCAGCCTTTCCAGTCCGGCAGAAACATATTGCAGTCCGATAAAATCAAATAAACTACTCAGGTAATACCCCAGTATGCCCATTGTGAGAATCAGCAGCCAGTCGCGGCGGGTGAGCAGCTGTTTATTTTCTTTTCTGGCCACCAGCCAGGCTGCCAGCAGGTAAAAAGGAAGAGAGAACAACATCCGCAGGCTCAGCAGGGTAACAGCATCCACCTGTGTGGCGTGGAAAGCGAGTTTTACAAGAATGGCTTTGGTAGAGAAAAAGATCGCTCCCAGGAGGGTGATGAGAAAACCGGCGAGCGTGATCTTTTTATCCATAAACCGGGATTATTCGTAGAAGGAATATAGGGTGGTTCAAAGCCTGCATGCCCTGAACCACCTTTTTTGATTAAGCACTTACATTAAAATCGCGCAGCGCATCATTGAGGCTGGTCTTGAGATCGGTGCTGGCTTTCCGCTGACCAATGATCAGGGCGCAGCTGACGCTGTATTCGCCGGCATTGAATTTTTTGCTGTAACTGCCGGGGATTACCACACTTCTGGCCGGTACCCTTCCTTTGTATTCAACGGGTTCCGCACCGCTTACATCAATGATCTTGGTAGACTGGGTCAATACCACATTGGCGCCCAGTACGGCTTCTTTCTCCACGATCACACCTTCTACCACGATACAGCGGCTGCCGATAAAGCAACCATCTTCAATGATTACCGGACTGGCCTGCAGGGGCTCCAGTACACCACCAATGCCTACGCCACCGCTCAGGTGTACGCCTTTACCAATCTGGGCGCAGCTACCTACCGTGGCCCAGGTATCTACCATGGAGCCTTCATCCACAAACGCACCGATATTTACATAACTGGGCATCAGCACCACGTTTTTGGCGATATAGGCACCATAACGGGCAACAGCATGGGGCACGGCCCTTACGCCCAGTTCCTTGTAATTGCTTTTCAGCAGCATTTTATCATAGAACTCGAAGGGGGGCAGGTTCCAGGTCTGCATCTGCTGTATACCGAAATACATCAGAATGGCCTGTTTAACCCACTCATTCACTACCCATCCATTATCGGTGGGTGCAGCTACGCGGAGGCGGCCCTTGTCTACTTCTTCAATCACGGCCCTTACGGCATCCGTATAAACAGGATCTTTTAAAAGTTCCCGGTTGGCCCAGGCTTCCTGGATCTGTATTTGTAAAGACATGCGTATTTTTTTGCAAACATACAGTATGAAAACTTTATGGGAACTTTGTGTTGTAATTGTTCTGTCACAATTAGTAATTTTCCATTCTAAAACGGTTTTACGAACCTATGCTGCCATTCAGTAACGATATTGACTATTGCCTGGAGAAATTGCAGGAAGGCGGGTTGATACTCTATCCCACAGATACCGTATGGGGTATTGGCTGCGATGCTACCAACCCGGAAGCCGTGGAAAAAGTGTACCAGTTGAAGCAGCGGGTAGACAGCAGAGCCATGATTGTGCTGGTGGCCGATGAGCGGGAGATCCTGAAATATGTTACCCAGCCCGAGTTACAGATCTTCGACTATATCAAGGGGGTAACCCGGCCCACAACGGTTATTTATGAGGGAGCTGTTGAATTGGCCGATAACCTGCTGGCCGAAGACGGTTCTGTGGCGATCCGGATCTGTGAAGACGAGTTTTGTAAAAACCTGATCAAACGATTCCGGAAACCCATTGTCAGTACTTCGGCCAATATCAGCGGATATCCATCTCCCATGTGTTTCAGTGATATTGAACCAGCAATTGTCAATGGCATGGATTATGTGGTCAGCTACCGCCAGGAAGAGACCGAATACCGCAAACCTTCCTCCATTATTAAATGGGAAAAAAACGGAACACTGACGATTATCCGCCCCTGATCATTTCATTTTTTACTACAGGAAAATCCCCTTTTATGTACAAAAACCGGGTCTGTTGCAGGCCCCTGTTTCTGTCACAGGAAGATTTTATAGATAAAAGTTAAAATGCTTGCATTCTTCAATAATATGAAGTAGATTTCTATAGCATTACAGAAACATGACCAGAATCGTTATCGATATTCCCAGCAACAAAATGCAACCTTTTCTCAAGGCCATCCTTGGGTTGGGACTGGATTCTCATGTCATACGCACCAACCGGAAACGACAGATCTTTCTCCGGCAACGCAGGCTGGCCAAATCTCTCCAGAAAATTTCTTCCAGTTTTATTTTATTCGATTGGGAATTCTTCAGCAATGAGCTGGAGTATGAGTGAATGGTCTATCCGATAAATCTTTTCAACCAACTCCCTGTACTTGATTAATTTTGCACCATGCAGCAAATACTGGTGATACAAACTGCTTTTATCGGGGATGTGGTGCTGGCAACCGGGATCCTGGAAAAATTGCATGCTCATTTTCCCGATGCGCAGATCGATATCCTGGTACGTAAGGGAAATGAAAGCTTGTTTACCCAACATCCCTTTCTGCGTGAAGTGATCTGCTGGGATAAAAAATCAGCCAAATATGCCCACCTGCTGGCCGTATTAAAACAGATCCGTAAAACCCGTTACGATATCCTGATCAATGTACAGCGTTTTGCTGCTACGGGTTTGCTGACGGCTTTTTCCAAAGCCCGGCAAACAATTGGATTCGATAAGAATCCTTTCAGTTTCCTGTTTTCAGATGTGATCCGTCATATTATCAGCGAGAATGACCATACGATGCACGAGATAGAAAGGAATCACCAGTTGATCCGTTCTATCACAGACAATAAGGCTGGTAAACCCAGGTTATATCCCTCTGCTGCCGATCAGGAGGCAGTTCGTAAATGGAAGCAGCAGCCTTATGTATGTATTGCTCCAGCTTCGGTATGGTTTACCAAACAATTTCCCAAAGACCAATGGATAAAGCTGGTGAATGCATTGCCGCAAAACCTGCAGGTGTACCTGATCGGTGCCCCAACAGACACAGCATTATGCGAAGAGATCCGGAATACATCATCACATACCGGCGTAACCAACCTGGCCGGTACACTACGGTTTCTTGAATCAGCGGCCCTGCAG
>DASWXD010000115.1:0-3061 GCA_036405675.1 Sediminibacterium sp. | reverse complement strand
ATGGAAGAAAAAAAGGCGGCAGCAGTGGCTGATATCAACCTCGGAGCTGAATTTACGGTGATGCCGCGACTGAATCTCTGGTTACAGATGAACAATGTACTCAACAACACTTACCAGCGCTGGAACCAATATAGTGTTCTGGGCTTTACTATTTTGGGAGGAGTTGTATATTCGTTCCGGTAATCAACCGTCATCATGTTTCAGATCCTGCATAAATACCTTGTTTTACATCACCACCTGGTAGTGCCACAGGTAGGACTTTTTTATGTGGAGAAAGAGCCTGCTGTTTACGAGGAAAATACGGGCCTATTGTCGGCACCCCGTCCACTGATTCATTTCACACAGAAGCACCAGTCGGGTACCGATAAACTTTTTTTTGAATTCCTCACCCGCGAAACGGGACTGGAGGAATCCGCCGCTATCCGCGATTATCTCGAATTTGCCAATGGATTACAGGAAGAACTGAAGGAGAACAAAACGGCGACATGGAAGAGTGTAGGCACATTGTTCCTGGCAGACAATGATGAGATCCGGTTCGAAAGAGCTACTGATTTGCAGGAACTGTTGCCGCCCGTAGCTATCGCAGGTATCGGGGCTGTTGATGGAGCTGCTTTGTTTGATGAAGAGGAGACAGAAGCCCCGAAAGATTACTGGTGGTATTATGCTATTATTTTACTGATCCTGGGCCTGGGTGCACTTGCCTATTATTATATCTGATTCTCCCAATCTTATGCCTGAACTGATCCATTATGCTCATTGCCCCATTTGCGGTTCTGCTGCGGTTTATCCGGCCTTGTCGGCAAAAGACTATACGGTTTCAGGCGAGCAGTTCGAGATCTGGCACTGCGATGATTGTACGGGCCGTTTTACCCAGCGGGTTCCGGTACTGGCAGACATCGGGCCTTATTACCAATCCAGCAGTTATGTGTCGCATTCAGATACGGAAAAGGGATTGGTAAACCGCCTCTATCACCTTGTCAGAAATTATACACTCAAGAGCAAACGCAGACTGGTGCAGGAAGTGACTGGTAAAGAAACCGGCACTTTGCTGGACGTAGGTGCCGGAACAGGTGCTTTCTCCCATACCATGTTGCTGGCAGGCTGGGATGTTACTGCACTGGAACCGGATGATACGGCCAGACAGAACGCAAAGAATAAATACGGCCTTGATCTCTCATCACCCGATCAGCTATTTTCTCTCCCTGCTCATCGCTTTGACGCTATTACCATGTGGCATGTACTGGAGCATGTACACGATCTGCAGGGATACCTGAAACAGTTTCATGCTATTTTGGCGCCGGGTGGGCGTTTACTGATTGCCGTGCCCAATTATACCAGTTATGATGCAAAAGTATATGGCGAATACTGGGCGGCGTATGATGTGCCGCGGCATCTGTATCATTTCTCTCCCAAAAGCATGGAGATACTGGGCCGGGCCCATGGTTTTCACCTCGCCGATACCCAAGCCATGTGGTTCGATAGTTTTTATGTATCCATGCTGAGCGAGCAATACCGCAATGGCAGTGCCAATATCTTCGGTGCCGCCTGGAATGGGTTACTCTCAAACCTGAAAGCCCTCTTCAACCGGAAAAAATGCAGTTCGGTGATCTATGTGTTCGTTAAAAAATAGAAGGAGTTACTGAAATTTCACTTCAAACAGCTTGGGCCAGTGTTTGCCCGTGATAAAAAAACGTTTGCCAACACTGTCATAAGCAATGCCGTTTAATACCTCATTTGTAGCCTGTGATTCATCGCTGATGGCGCCGGGTGCATATTTGTTCAGCACATAAGAGAAATCGGCCTGCGCCACTACTTTACCGGTGGCAGGATCAATCTTCACTATTTTATTAGTGAGCCATACATTGGCATAGATGAATCCATCCACATATTCCAGTTCATTGATATTCACGAGTGGACCATTGTTATCCGTAACAGCCACTGTTTTCACAATCTGAAAAGTCTCCGGATCGCGGTAATAGAGATTATTGCCACGGTTATTGTTGATCAGGTATTTGCCATCGTTGGTCATGCCCCAACCTTCTCCCTCATAATTAAACTCTTTGATCTTTTTGAAGGTCTTGAAGTCGTACACAAAACATTTGCCATGCTCCCACGTAAGCTGATAAATTTTGTTGTTGAATACGGTGATGCCTTCTCCAAAATGTTCTTTGGGCAGATCAATCTTCTGGATGTCTTTGCCAGTTGTTAAGGAAACCTTTGCGAGTTTACTTACGCCGTAATTACCGGTGCTTTCATATAACGTAGAATCATGCCATTCCAGTCCTTCGGTATACGAACCGGTATTATGCGGATACACATTGGTGATCGTATAATTCATCACCACCGGTACATTATTACCGGCAGGTAAACCGGAGCTGTTTTCTGTTGCTGCATTCTGGCAGCCTGCCAGTAAACCCAATAAAATAAAACCGGTAAAGACTTGTTTCATACGGGGAAGTTGCGATAAAAATAAATAAGTTGGGCGTACGGTTCGTTAAAAATAATCCAACAAGCCCGCGCTGAGTTGTTCGGCTACCACCGGGGTTAAAGCTACCCCCATTCCGTTGCAGGCAATAGCGGCGGTAACTCCTTCACGCACAAGTGCGGTATACGGACGTTTATCGGTGGTAAAACCCATCACCCCACTCCAATGGTATTCAATAGTATATGCAAAAGAGGGGTGCAGGTGTTGGGCAAGGAAATTTTCCAATGCCTGACGTACCGTAGCGGAACCCGAAAGGTCGGTGGTGGCTTCTTCCTCAAAAGCGCTGTTACGGGCACCACCCAGTAAAATCCGGTTGCCAAGATTTCGCCAGTAATAAAAACCCTCATCAAAATGGAAAGTACCTTTCATCGGCAAACCCGGAACAGGAGAGGTTACAATTACCTGCCCACGGGCCGGTTCTATTCTGGCTTCCGGTGCCAGTTCGCTGGTAAAAGCATTGGTGCAGAGTAATACATGGGCTGCTGTAAAAGTTTGGTTTTGCAGGGTGTTGAGCTGCATACTGGCAGACAGTTTTTCTATACCGGTTACCTGTATTCCGTACAAAATAGTTACACC
>DASWXD010000114.1:0-20542 GCA_036405675.1 Sediminibacterium sp. | reverse complement strand
AAAGAATAGCGTTTGATAAAAGCCCTTACCTCATTGGTAAGGGCTTTTTTTATGCCCTGTCATCTACCTCTTTACAGGAATGTGCGGGATTCGATCTCATTCTTTTGTTTTGGGTAAAGAGATGGGGCGAAGCTTATCATTTCAGCAAGCCATAGACCTGTTTGTTGGAAGTTTTGAAAATCTTTCCAAAACCAAGGTTTCTGATAAATATCATGCAGACGATTTCTGAAGCTCGCTAACTTTGTTTCTTGAAACTTCCTGTGTATCAGGCAGTTAAAAAAGGAGGCCTTATGTACTATCTTACTGAAAGAAGTGTCATGGCAAACGATAAAAGCAGGGTTCTCGCTGCAACGGCAGACCGGTTGATCGCCCCATTCAGGCAAGCTGTATGTGTGGAAACGGAGAAAGAAGCGGTGTTTACACAGGTGGATCTCTGGAACCTGCAGAAACACATGAAAACCATCCATGTCACAGACCGTTTCCCCAGAACCTGGGAAGGAACCTGGTAAAACAGTTATTTACCTTGTAAAAGTGGCTTTGTTCGCAGAGAACAGGTAAGGGGCACAACTGCAATCGCAATTCCTTTTCTCGAGCGAAAGGGTAGTGCCATTTTCCATTCTGATAATAATAGATGTGGAAGGGATCAGGGAATTACCCGGAAAAGGAAAATTGGGGATTCCCAATGTATAACAATAGGTATTACCATCTGCTTTTACTTCGGCAAAATGCCGGTTAATATACCCACTGTTCTCGGGATTGAAATAATATACGCCACTGGGTAATCCCTTCTGGTTGTTTCCTACAGAAAAAGCCTGCTTGGTAGGATCAATATTATCTTTCACCAGTGCGATATGGTTGTCCTCGGGTTGCCTCGCCATTCCCTGTCTGTACCAGTTGCCCATGGCAGTTGTCAGAATATCCTGCATAGATTCTCCGTACAATGGCACGATGGTACGTTTTACTTTTCCGTCGAACCGACCCAGCTTGGGTTCCAGTTGCGCCCTTGCGGAAGCATCAAAAAAATCGAGCGGGTTGGTGCCCGTACCATTCACTACAGCGCCGAAATCGATACCAGCCAGCCCGTTTTTTGTTTTGGCAATACCCAGTACTTCGCCGGGGGTAGCTGTTAAAGAAAGTTCCTGGTAGCAGGGTTCAAAATAAGTGCCACCGGTTGCATATGGTTTTTCGCATTTGGCAGTAGCAAAATTATTCACGGCCGCCAGCAAACGCGGTGATAACTGGCTTACATGCGACCAATAGAGATAACTTTTATCAGAGCCCATGGCAATGCTGTAATCAACCCGTTCGTTGGGCGCACCGGCATCATAACGGATCCGGGTGATCCGGAAAATAGTCACATTGCCGGGTGATTTGATATTGAGAGATGCCAGGTTGGTAAAGCAGTAAAAATACATGTGATCTGTAGGAAAAGTATGCGCAGGCGGGTTCAGATTGCCGAGGGGTACCAGTGCCGTGATATCAATGGTGTCAAAAGGGATTACTGTAAAGGCATTTCTGATCAGTCCTGCACCGTTGTTCTGGTTACCCATAACAAGAGTGTCATCAATTTTTTTGGTGCAGGATATCAGCAGCACCAGCAAACCCAATAACCATGGTACAATTGATTTTCTCATAGCATTAGCTGAACACTTCTCTAAGCTAAACAAAACTATTTGTCTATCAAAGTAGTACATGCCGGTTGTGCATGTCATTGTTCGTGAATAGATTGGGAATGCGTCTAAAAGAGTAATTTTAGCATCATATTTTAATCTTTTCTAAAATCCCCGGCATGCCAAAACTGTTTGAACCGCTATCGATACGATCTGTTGCTTTTCCTAACCGTCTCGTCATATCTCCTATGTGCCAGTACTCTGCAACAGATGGTTTTGCCAACGATTGGCACCTGGTTCATCTCGGCAGCAGGGCAGTAGGTGGTGCAGGATTGATCATCATGGAAGCCACGGCTGTTGTGCCGGAAGGAAGGATCACGCCTGCTGATCTGGGACTTTGGAAAGACGAACAGATAGCAGCACTTTCCAGGATTACAACATTCATCAAAGCACAGGGATCTGTACCGGGTATTCAGCTTGCACATGCAGGCAGAAAAGCCAGTTGTGCAGTACCCTGGAAGGGAGGCAAACAATTGTCTGAAGAAGCCGGGGGCTGGCAGATTGTGGCGCCCAGTGCAGTACCCTTTGAAGAAGGCACCATGCTACCAGTAGAAATGAGTATGGCTGCTATTCAACAATTAACCAAAGATTTTGCATCAGCCGCTAAAAGGGCCAGAGAAGCCGGGTTTGAAGTAGTGGAGATTCATGCGGCACATGGATATCTCTTACATGAATTTTATTCTCCGTTGAGTAATGTCCGTACAGATGCATACGGTGGCAGTTTTGACAACCGGATCCGTTTATTGCTGGAAGTGGTGGCTGCGGTGCAGACTGAGTGGCCGAAAGAACTTCCTTTGTTTGTGCGGATCTCTTCTACAGACTGGGTGGATGGTGGTTGGACGGCGGCAGACTCGGTAGCATTGGCTACCCGCTTACAAAAAGCCGGTGTTGATCTGATCGATTGTTCGTCCGGTGGTAATATCGGGTATGCCAAAATTCCGGTTGCCCCGGGATACCAGGTTCCCTTTGCCAGCCAGATCCGGAAAGAAACCGGGATACTCACAGGTGCTGTTGGGATGATAACAACGGCCGAAGAGGCTGAAGCTATTATCGCAAAGGGAGAAGCTGATCTCGTACTGATAGCGAGGGAATCTTTACGGGATCCTTATTTCCCGTTACGGGCGGCATCACAATTACAGCAGGATATTGATTGGCCGGTTCAGTATATGCGGGCTAAGAAGTAAAGCAGGTATAACCCCAAAGGTGATTCTTATTCTTTCATCCGCAGATATAGATCTTCTACTTTTTTCCGGGCCCAGGGTGTTTTACGTAAGAATTTCAAACTGGAATTGATGCTGGGATTATTGGTAAAACAATTGACAGGGATATGCAATCCCAGTGTTTCCCATCCAAAATGCGCCACCAGCTCAGTGAGGATTACTTGCAGGGTCTTTCCGTGAAGGGGATCTTTGTGGTGTTGTTCCATAAATTATTGCAGCTGTAATATTAGCCATTATTTGATAAACCCGATCCGCTGCCTTTGGTGGAAGTCTTCTTCTTTCTGTTTTTTATCGATCAGGAAATTCAGGGCCTGGTATATTTCATTGAATTGTTGGTTATGGGTGTTTTCCAACGCGGCCAGTTTTTCTGCGAGCTCCTTGTATTGAAGTGCCACCTGCCTCAGCGCAATAAAGGCACGAACAACCATGATATTGATATGGATGGCTTTTTCGCTGCGTAAAATACCTGCCAGCATGGTAACACCATGCTCGGTGAAGGCAAAAGGAAGCTTGCGGGAACCTCCCCAACTTGAAGTCACAATTTGTGACTTCAAGTTCTTGTATTCCGTAGGTGTTAACTGGAACATGAAGTCCTCCGGAAATCGGGCAATATTTCTTTTAACTGCCTGGTTAAGCACTTTGGTTTCTACATCGTATAAACCAGCCAGGTCAAAATCAAGCATGATCTTTTCTCCCCGGATCTGGTATATTTTTTCCTGAATGATGGGGGTTTCCCTTTTTTTAAGAAAGGTAGCGGGCTTTTTTATACAAATAATTGCGGTTAATACCTGTTATAAATACCTGCTATTCAGGTATTCCGGTAGTTGGTTTGATCGCTACGGTTGTGTGTTTGATTCCTTTAATCAATTTTGCTATTGACTTTTGCATGGATTCCTTTTATCTTGTTATCCCGTTGTTTTTGTTAATGAATAATCTAAATCATGTTGTATGAAAAAAATGTTCCTGCTCTTATCGTCTGTTCTGTTGTTATCCTTTTCAACTACAGACACCAGTTTAACCAAAGAGGAAAGAAAGCTGGCTGCTGATTTTCTCACAGATACCAAAAACGGGATCCGGGAGGCGGTGAAGGGGCTGAGCCAGGCTCAGCTACAATTCAAACCTGCTGCTGATAAATGGAGTGTGGAGGATTGTCTGAAACATATTGCCCAGAGCGAACAAATGTTATGGGGTATGGTAGCCGGTAATTTAAAACAACCTGCCACTCCCGAAAAAAGAGGGGAAGTAAAATTCAAAGATGAGGATGTGATCAAAAATGTGGAAGACCGCAGTAACAAAGTCAAAACCTTTGCCCCACTGGAGCCGGTTAATACGCCTTTTAAAACAGCAGAAGAGGCCATGGCCTCGTTCAGGGATAGCCGGGATAAACTGATCGAGTATGTAAACACCACCAACGATGACCTGCGTAACCATATTAACCAGCTACCAGTTGGTGTGTACGACAGTTTTCAAATGTTGCTTTTCATCGGTGCCCATAGTAACCGTCATATGCAGCAGATCAATGAAGTAAAAGCAGATCCGAATTTCCCCAAAAATTAAATAGGTATTCTGCTAAAAGAAAAATCCTGCCGGTAAAGCAGGATTTTTCTGTATTTACATAAAACTGTATTAGTTGTTGATCACAAAACTGATCGGAAGACTGTAATAACTTTTTACATTCTTGCCTTTGATCTGTCCGGGATTCCATCTGGGCATTTTAGATACAACATCCAGGGATGCTTCATCCAGACCGTAACCTTCTTTCTCGCCTTTGATTCTCGGTGTATATACTCTTCCTGCTTCATCTACAGCGAATACTACATCTACGGTTGCTTCTACACCATTGTCAATGGCATCTGTAGGGTAAACAATATTCTCCTGTATAAATTTAGCCAATGCTTTTTCTCCACCGGGATAACTGGGTTTGATTTCAGCCCTGTTATAAATTCCTTCCTTATCCATTTCAATTACCAGATTGGCGTATTCCTGGTCATAATTTTTCTGCCAGTCGGATTGTAATACAATCACTCCCTTGCCTTTTTTCTTAGCGGGGTTGGGTATGGCTTTGCCAGGTAGTTTTTCGCTTCTCATGCTCGAATCCATCTGCCTTTTTTGTAAAGCAGCTGCTTCGTCGGCAGCTACAACAGCTGTCATGGAATCTTCGGTGGTTACAGCATCTGTTTTTGATTTGCAGGATGTCAATGTGCCGGTTGTTACTATGGCAGCCAAAACAAACAGAAATAACGGGGTGGTGATTTTTTTCATTCTTGATTAGTTTTAATAAGTAAAACTTACAGTTGCCTGTTGGTACAAGCATTCTCCTGTAAGTGAAGAAGAGCAAAGTTCCGGTTTGTAGGCCGGGTGTTGTTATAGATGCTTTGGTAATGGTTGTATTATTCACAGAAGCAGGGGGTCTCTTTTCTGCAGGGAGAGGCAATAAAAAACCCCGCTGCAGAAGCGGGGTTTTTTATTGAATGAGTGGTAGTTCTTTGATAATGTAGCGGTTGTTACGTTTATCGTTCAGGCCGCTGTAGCGTCCCGACCGATAGCGGTCCTACCGATATTAACCGGCTACCTGTTTGCGGATGATATTCAGCGCAGCACCTGCTTTGAACCACTCGATCTGCTGTTGGTTATACGTGTGGTTTGCGATGATGGTGTCTTTACTGCCATCTGCATGGGTAAATACCAGTGTTAATGGTGTACCTGGTGCAAAGCTGGTAAGACCAATGATATCGATGCTATCGTCTTCCTGGATTTTATCGTAATCCGCTTTATCAGCAAAAGTAAGTGCCAGCATACCCTGTTTTTTCAGGTTAGTTTCGTGAATACGGGCAAATGATTTTACCAGAATCGCACGTACACCGAGGAAACGGGGCTCCATGGCAGCGTGTTCGCGTGAACTTCCTTCGCCATAGTTCTCATCACCTACTACAATACTTCCTACGCCTGCAGCTTTATAAGCGCGCTGGGTAGCAGGTACCGGACCGTATTCGCCGGTGAGCTGGTTCTTTACGTTATCAGTTTTCTCGTTGTAATAGTTTACAGCACCAATCAGCATATTATTACTGATATTATCGAGGTGACCACGGAATTTTAACCAGGGACCTGCCATACTGATATGGTCGGTGGTACATTTTCCTTTGGCTTTGATCAGGAGTTTCAATCCTTTCAGATCGGTTCCTTCCCACTCGGCAAATGGTGCGAGCAACTGTAAACGCTTGCTGTCTGGTGCTACGGCAACCGTTACACCACTACCATCGGCAGCAGGTGCCTGGTAACCGGGATCATCTACCGCAAAACCTTTTACAGGTAATTCAAAACCGGTAGGGGCATCCAGTTTTACCTGTTCGCCTTTATCGTTGGTTAAAGTGTCGGTAAGCGGGTTAAAGTTCAGGTCTCCGGCAATGGCCAATGCAGTAACCAGTTCCGGTGAACCTACAAATGCAAATGTATTCGGGTTACCATCGGCACGTTTGGCAAAGTTTCGGTTAAAGCTGTGAACGATGGTGTTCTTTTCTTTTTTCTCGGCACCTACGCGGTCCCACATGCCAATACAGGGGCCGCAGGCATTGGCAAATACTTTGGCACCAATTTTATCAAACTCGGCCAGGAATCCGTCGCGCTCAATGGTAAAACGAACCTGCTCAGAACCAGGTGTGATGGTGAACTCACTTTTCAGGGTAAGTCCTTTTTCTTTTACCTGTCTGGCTAAACTAACGGCTCTGCTGATATCCTCGTAAGAACTGTTAGTACAGCTACCGATCAGACCCACTTCAATTTTAGTAGGCCAGCCATTGGCGGCTGCCGCTTCTTTCATTTTAGAGATAGGGGTGGCCAGATCTGGTGTGAAAGGTCCGTTCAGGTGGGGTTCCAGTTCACTCAGGTTGATCTCGATCACTTCATCAAAATATTTCTTGGGATCGGCGTATACTTCTGCATCTGCATTCAGGTAAGCACTGATACCATCGGCCATGGTAGCCACTTCTGCGCGGCCGGTGGCTTTCAGGTAACGGCTCATGCTGTCGTCGTAACCAAAAGTAGACGTGGTGGCACCGATTTCGGCACCCATATTACAGATGGTTCCTTTACCGGTACAGCTCATGCTGGTGGCACCTTCGCCAAAATATTCCACAATGGCACCGGTTCCTCCTTTTACGGTAAGGATACCAGCCACTTTCAGGATCACATCTTTGGGGGCTGTCCAGCCATTCAGTTTACCGGTCAGTTTTACACCGATCAGTTTGGGCCATTTCAGCTCCCATGGCAGACCTGCCATTACATCACAGGCATCGGCACCACCTACACCAATGGCGATCATACCCAGACCACCGGCATTTACGGTGTGAGAATCGGTTCCGATCATCATTCCACCGGGGAATGCATAATTTTCCAGTACTACCTGGTGAATGATACCTGCGCCGGGTTTCCAGAAACCAATACCATATTTGTTGGATACAGAAGCCAGAAAATCATACACTTCTTTACTTTCTGTATTAGCTACCTGCAGATCCTGTTTGGCTTCTACTTTGGCGGTAATCAGGTGATCACAGTGTACTGTAGAGGGAACGGCCACTTTTGGGCGACCTGCCTGCATAAACTGCAGCAATGCCATCTGTGCCGTAGCATCCTGCATGGCAACGCGGTCCGGTGCAAAATCTACATAAGTTTTTCCCCTTTCAAAACCTGCTGCCTGCTGGTCAGCATGCAGGTGGGCAAACAATATTTTCTCGCTCAGTGTTAACGGCCGTCCCAGTGTTTTACGGGCTGCATCTACCTTGGCAGGCATTTCGGCGTACACTTTTTTGATCATTTCAATGTCAAAAGCCATATGTCTAAATTTAAAATTTGTGTATGTTCCGGGTGCCGAACGTTGGATGCTGAACCCTTAACGCCAATACGGAAAGAGAAACCTGCGTTAAGCGTTACGCGATCGGCGTTAAGCTTTTAAGTCGCGAATTTACGAAAAAACGGGTGGGGGTTAACACAGTTTTAAACTTTTATTAGTCTTATTTGTCTAATTTGCGAACAGTATTTACCATCCCCCGGTAAATCAAACCCGTGTTATGCAAAAGATCAGAGAATTTCTTGAATTAAGCGCTTTTGGCGTTTGCTCTAAAATTGGTGAAAAACTGGGGATCGCTTCGGCCAAAATCCGTTTGTGGTTCATTTACATCAGTTTTCTCACCATGGGATCCCCATTGGTGATCTATATGATCCTTGCTTTCTGGATCAATATCAAGAATTATATCCTGGCGGGGAGAAGAAATCCGATCAGGAACTGGTAAGATATTCAATGATAGAATGATAGATTGAGTGAATGAGTGAATGTGCAACTTTCACTATCATTTTATGGCTTTCCGCAA
This sequence comes from Sediminibacterium sp., assembly GCA_036405675.1. Lineage (GTDB taxonomy): Bacteria > Bacteroidota > Bacteroidia > Chitinophagales > Chitinophagaceae > Sediminibacterium. The sequence goes on along the minus strand of DASWXD010000114.1, from coordinate 12,289 downwards.
TCTTATCAGTTTTTCCAGTAGGGGTTCCAGCAAGTCCAGACGCAACATATTGGCGCCATCGCTTTTGGCTACAGCGGGATTGGGATGTGTTTCTATGAAGAGACCATCTGCACCTGTGGCAATAGCCGCTTTGGCGATGGTTTCAATCATTTGTGGGTTACCGCCGGTAACGCCGGATGTTTGATTGGGTTGCTGCAGCGAATGGGTACAATCCATAATCACCGGTACTTTGTTTTCCTGCATCAGGGGAATATTCCGGTAATCTACTACCAGGTCCTGGTAACCAAACGTGTTCCCCCTTTCTGTGAGCATTACTTTTTCATTACCCGCCAGTTTGATCTTGTCTACGGCAAATTTCATAGAAGGGCCACTCAGAAACTGTCCTTTTTTCACATTCACGATCTTTCCTGTTTCCGCAGCTGCAACCAGCAGATCTGTTTGCCGGCATAAAAAAGCCGGGATCTGTAAAATGTCAATGAAAGGGGCAGCCATAGCGGCTTCTTCATGTGCATGGATATCTGAAGTAGTTGGCAGGCCATAGGTAGTGCCTACTTTTTTGATTAGCGAAAGTCCATTATCGTCGCCGATACCGGTAAAAGATCCCGCACTCGTACGGTTGGCTTTGCGGTAACTGGCTTTAAAAACATAGGGAATGTCAAGCCGCTTACAGATAGCCGATACTTTATCTGCGATCTCCATCACCAGTTCCTCACTTTCTACCACACAGGGACCGGCAATCAGGAAAAAATGATCCGGATGATAAGATTGGTTTTTGAACAATTCTGTGAGGTAAGAAGCTTGCATGTGGCTGTATTGAATGAAATGCGAATGTAAGTATTTCCTGCCGATGAATGTAAACAGCCAGGGTGCAGGAAAACTATCTCTTCCTACATCCGATATTCCTTACGGGATATGCGATATTGGTACCTCTTTTTTAGTTTCTTTGCCTTGATTAAAAAGATTGCCATGTCTATTGTAAAAGATAAGATCCTCGTGATTGGTGCTTCTGGCCAGATCGGGGTGGAATTAACGCTTGCCCTCCGGAAAAAATACGGAAATAATAATGTGGTGGCTTCTGACCTCCGCGAAGAAAATCCGCTGCTGAAAGGAACAGGACCCTATGTGAGCCTGGATGTGATGAACAAGGAAATGCTGCATGTGCAGGTGATCCGCCAGAATATTACCCAGATCTACCTTCTGGCCGCGATTTTATCCGCCACCGGCGAAAAAAATCCCAATCTTGCCTGGCACCTGAATATGCAGGGCTTGCTCAATGTACTCGATATTGCCCGCGAAGAAAACCTGCAGAAAGTTTACTGGCCCAGCAGTATCGCTGTATTTGGCCCCACTTCTCCCAGGCAGAACTGTCCGCAACAAACAGTGATCGAACCCATTACGGTATATGGGATCAGTAAATATGCCGGAGAGTTCTGGTGCAATTATTACCATCAGCGGTATGGGGTGGATGTGCGCAGTATCCGTTATCCGGGACTGATCAGTTATAAATCTGAACCGGGCGGTGGAACTACCGATTATGCAGTAGAAATTTATGGAGAAGCACTGGAGCGTAAAAAATTCAAATGTTTTTTACAGGAAGATACTTACCTGCCCATGATGTATATGCCTGATGCCATCCGTGCCACACTGGAATTAATGGATGCTCCGGCTGATCAAATCAAGATCCGTACTTCTTACAATATTTCCGGCATGAGTTTCTCTCCCAAAGAGATCGGTGCCGAAATCCAAAAACATATTCCTGATTTTGTGATGAGTTATGCCCCCGATTACCGCCAGGCCATTGCCAACAGCTGGCCGCAGAGTATTGATGACAGCGTGGCGCATCGGGATTGGGGGTGGAAAGCTGAATATGATCTGGGGAAGATGACGGTGGATATGCTGGAGAATCTGAAGAAGTAATTAGTAATTAAAAATTAGCAATTAGAAATTAAAATAGGGAAGTGAATTAAGAAAAGTTCTTCGAATAAAAAGGGGGGCTGTTATTTTTGGATCACCAAAAATAACAGCCCCCTAAATTTTTAATTTTTAATTGCTAATTGTTAATTAAAATCTCACGCCGATTCCGATATTGGAACGGATACCAAACCAGGGACCATCGGCTCTGATCAGGGCACCGGCGTTGTTGGCGCTACCGGTAATTTTATAAGGGCCAGAATTGTTTTTGATGTCGTTGATACTGTTGTTCAGTGCGGTTACTTCATCGTTGGATAAAGCGGCTGCAAATTTCAGATCACCAGCACCTTTTCCATAATGTCCGCCAATAAGCTGGAGGTCAAGTACGATTTTGGTGGCAATCTGGAACTGCCAACCCAGTAACAAACCCGGACTGGTAGAATTGATTTTTCCAGAGAAGTTGGCTTCTTTGGAGAAGGTTTGTCCGGCAGTGGGGGCAGTGGTTGATGTATAAGTGTATTTTACAGGTGCAGAGATATCAAAATTGGCAAAACGCAGGTAAGGAGCCAGATAGAAACCTTTCATACGTCCCAGCCCTACGTATACGCGGCCTTCCAGCGTCCAGGCGGTACCGCCGATCTGGAAATTCCCGAAGTTGATATTTTTGCTGTCGATCACATCAGCCAGTTTGTCCTGGAAAGGCAGACTGCCTTTTGCCATGGTGCGGTAGCTGAGTGAGGCAGAGAAATGTTTGGTGAGACTGCGCTCATAGGTGAAGTGATAGTTTCGCATGGCTACAGAGCCAATATTCCAGCGCAGAATATTTTTCCCGCCGATCAGGCTTTGTGCTCCTGCGAACATGGGTAAACAGAGAAGCAGTACAATGATTTTTTTCATGGTTTAGTTTTTGGTTAGTGGTTTATTTTGCGAGTAGATCGGATATGGTTTTGTTCTCGAGAATGATCAGGGTATTATCGCGCACCTGTTTCATCACTTTGTTCAGTCCGCATTTTTTTTCATCACAGTCTTTGCATTTCTGGTAAAAATTAAGACTGACACAAGGTAATAAAGCAATCGGACCTTCAATCAGTCGCATTACCTGTGCAAGAGGGATTTCGGCGGGATCTGTTTTGAAAAAATAACCGCCTCCTTTTCCTTTTTTGCTATCCAGCATCCCGGCTTTCTTCAGTTCAAGCAGGATATTCTCCAGGAATTTGAGGGGGATCTTTTTCTTTTTAGCAATTTCTGCAATCAATACAGGCCCGTCTTTTTTACGTTCGGCCATGTAGGTCAGTGCTTTTAATGCGTATTGTGTTTTCTTCGAGAGCATGGTGTTAAATTAGCAAAAAAACGGATTCGGAATAAGGCCCATGGGGGCTGGATAGATTGGATTCGTTATTCGGAAGGTTATTCCAACTGCAATAACTTTCCGGGGTATCGTAAACAGTGGGGGTATGTTTACAGACCCAGTACATCCTTCATGCCAAATATACCTTTTTTATTCATAGCAAATTCGGCTGCCAGTACGGCTCCGCCGGCAAATCCGGTTCTGTTGTGTGCGGTATGGATGATCTCAATATCATCCACAGAAGAAGCATATTTGATCTTATGTGTACCCGGTGCCGGATCAATTCTTTCTGAAATAATTTCCAGCTCTTCCGGATTTTGCGTCGGGTGATTTACCCAGATTTTTTTGGAAGGAATATTAGCCAGCACCTGTTCCGCCAAAGTAATGGCTGTACCACTTGGTGCGTCTTTTTTCTGGGTATGATGAATCTCTTCCATTACTACATTGTATTCCGGATAACCACTCATCAGTTTGGCGAGGCGGGTATTGAGTTCAAAAAAGAGATTCACGCCAATACTGTAATTACTGGCATAAATCAGTGTGCCGTTCTGTTTTTCGCAAAAACTTTTTACTTCATTCCAATGCTCCAGCCAGCCGGTAGAACCACATACCAGCGGGATCCCGATTTCGAGGCATTTCATTACGTTCGCAAAAGCACTGTGCGGACCTGTAAACTCAATAGCCACATCTGCTTTGGCCATATTCTCTTTGTTCAGGTCGGCTGCATTATTGAGATCAATGGTTATTACCACTTCATGTCCTTTTTCCAGGGCAATGCTTTCAATGGCTTTCCCCATTTTTCCGTAACCGATCAGTGCAATCCTCATAACGCAGATTTGATGAATTTGTATGATGGATAGGATAGTATATCCTTATTCATTCTGCAAAGGAAACACATAGAAAGTAGAATTCAAGTTTCTGCAGGAAATTTCTTGGAAGGTACTGCAGGGTTTACCTTACTGTTACCGGTTTTCGTGCAGGTGGTTTGAGGCTCAGGGTAAGGCCCAGGCCGGGTGTACGGGTAAGAGGATTCAATACCGGTGTGAGCTCCATGGTAAGATCATTACTTACGTCAAACTGGTTGAGATGTGCAAAAACAGTGGCATCGGCTACCTGTAAACCCCAGGCCAGCAGAAACCAGAGAATAGAATAATCCCTGTCGCGGCGGAAAGCGTTGCGGTAACTCTGCAAAGAAGTAATGCTGAGGTTTTTTAATTGTGGATCAATATTGGCCACATCGCTGGGATCCCCGGCTGCTTCTTTGAAACGGGCTTCATAAGCGAATTTTGTTTTTTTATAAAGACTGTTATTGTAAAAATATAAACCGGTAGGGATCGCGAGCACGCCATATACCAGTGGAATCTTCCAGTATTCCCTGTTGTATGCCTGTCCCCAGCCGGGTATCAGGGCAGACCGGCGCGTGGCAATACGGGGATCGTGTTTTTTGAGGGTATCTTTTTTAAGCGTTATCGGTTGTTTGGGGGTACTGTCTCCATTATTTGTCTTGAAAGCACTGCTGTTGGCCAATGCCTTTTTATCATCCTGTGCCTGCGCTTCACAGAAAACCATAAGACCCGTCAGTAACAATATGAAGAACAGATATGATCTCATCAGTGGTTAACTCACAGAAACATTCATGGCATCCAGTAATTTATTCAGTTCTTCCAGTGAATAATACTCGATGGTAATGCTTCCGTACCCTTTTTTATTATGAACCATTTTTACCTTCGTGGCAAAATGTGAGGCTAAATTATCTTCAATTTTTTTGTAGGCTGCCGGTAATTCAGACTTTACGGAACTTTTAACAGCACCGGATTTCTCGGCTTTGTACATATTGCGTACCAGCTCTTCTGTCTGGCGTACACTCAGTCCTTTATCCTTGATCTCTTTGTAAACGAATAACTGTTTATCGATGGTGTCAATATTTACCAATGCCCTTGCATGGCCCATGCTCAAAGAACCGTTTCTTACTGCCAGCTGAATATCCGGTGGCAGTTTCAGTAAACGCAGGTAGTTGGTAACGGTACTTCTTTCCTTTCCCATTCTTTCGGCTACCTGTTCCTGTGTGTAGTCCAGTTCCTCCATCATACGTTTGTAGCTGAGGGCGATCTCTACCGCATTCAGGTCTTCGCGCTGTAAGTTTTCGAGTAAGGCAAGTTCCAGTAACTGCTGATCATTGGCCTGGCGTACATAGGCCGGCACATCTTTCAGTCCCGCAATCTTCGAAGCCCTGAAACGGCGTTCACCCGCAATCAGCTGGTATTTACCATTGGGTAATTTGGAAACAGTAAGCGGCTGAATGATATCGTGCAACTTGATAGATGCGGCCAGTTCATTCAAAGCGGTTTCATCAAAATCCCTTCTGGGCTGTTTGGGGTTGATCTGGATATCACTCAGTGCTATCCGGTTGGTATGGGTAACCTGTTCTACCACGTCGGTTTTTAAACTACCTGCGGTGGTTTTCAGGTCCTGGTCAATATTCTGTAACAAAGAACGGAGGCCTTTGCCGATGAGGTCTTTGTTTTGTTTGGGAGTAGTCATTGTAATTAGAAATTAATAATTAGTAATTAGTAATTGGGTCGACTTTTGCGTAGCTGGTAATTATTCATTACTAACTACTCATTACTAATTCATTTATTCCAGGATTCTTTCTTCGTTTGTCATCTTCGTCATACCATTGTTCTGCAGGATCTCTTTGGCCAGGTTGAGATAGTTAACCGCGCCTTTGCTTTCTGCATCGTACAGGATCACGGGTTTACCTACGCTGGGGGCTTCGCTTAAACGGGTATTCCGGTGGATGATGGTGTCGAATACCATATCATCGAAATGTCTTCTTACTTCGCTCACCACCTGGTTGCATAAACGCAAACGGCCATCGTACATGGTCATCAGGATGCCTTCTATCTGCAGTTCGGGGTTGAGGCGGCTTTGTACAATTTTGATGGTATTCAGCAGTTTACCCAGTCCTTCGAGCGCAAAAAATTCGCACTGTACCGGAACGATGACGCTGTCGGATGCCACCAGTGAATTAACGGTGATCAGGCCCAGTGAAGGGGAGCAGTCGATGATGATGAAATCATATTTATCCCGTACCGCATCCAGGATACCTTTTAACACGTTCTCGCGGTTAGGATAATTGATCATTTCAATTTCAGCACCCACCAGGTCTATATGTGAAGGAACAATATCCAGATTGGGCACATCACTTTTCAGGATCACATCGGCAGCAGATACATTGTTAACCATACAATCGTAGAGACTGTTGGTGATATTATGCAGGTCAAATCCAACGCCGGTGGTACTGTTTGCCTGCGGGTCGGCATCCACCAGCAATGTTTTGAATTCGAGAACAGCCAGGCTGGCTGCCACATTGATTGCCGATGTTGTTTTTCCTACGCCGCCTTTCTGATTGGCTACTCCGATAATTCTCGCCATGTTTACCCCCAAACTCCCTGCGGGAGCTTTTTTTGATGAAAAGTTAAATAGTTATTGTTTCATTGATAGCCGGCAGCAGGAGTTGTTTCCCGCCCGCTGCAAAGCAGGCTTTTGCCGCGGCTTCATCGATCTTTATAAAACCAAATGTATTGTAATGTACGCCTACTACTGTTTGGCAGTCCACAAAATCTGCTGCCCGGATGGCATCTTCCACATCCATGGTAAAATTGTCGCCAATGGGTAACACCGCAAAGTTCAGCTTGGCCCAAAGGGGGATGAGTTGCATATCCAGGGTTAAAGCCGTATCACCGCTGTAATAAAAATTGCCCTCAGCCGTACTGAACAGGAATCCCATCGGGTTACCGCCATAACTGCCATCGGGCAGGCCGCTGCTATGCTGGGCCACGGTGCATTTTACGGTACCAAAAGGGAATTTCCATTTGCCTCCTGTGTTCATAGGGTGGGTATTGCTTATACCTTGTTTATTCAACCACTCATGTATTTCCCAACTGGCAATGACCTGGCAGCCTGTTCTTTGTGCAATGGAAATGGCATCCGCAATATGGTCGGCATGACCATGTGATAAAAATATATAATCTGTTTCTATTTGGTTTACATCTACATTTTTGGCCAATTCGTTATAAGTAACGAAGGGGTCAAAGAGGATCCTGGTTCCTCCGATGTTTACCTGAAAGCAGGAATGGCCATAATAGGTCAGTTTCATGTGGATGCCTGATTAGAAAGTTTCAAAAATACACTTTAGGCTACATCTTCCGAAACAATATTCTCCAAACCCTGTTATGGGAGAAGACAAGTTTTCAACAGTGGAAGAATTACTGCAAACCTGCCCGGAAGCAGGAAGCCTATCTTTGTTCTTTTACAGGCGAGAAATGCAATAAATGTCCCGCTCAAACGTCAACCCACACAAACAGCTAAATACAAGTCAATGAGAAATGCCAGCACCTGGTGGATCATAGCCCTGATCATGTTATTACTGGATTTATATGTGTTCCAGGCCCTGAAAACGGTTACCCAAAGTTCCAATGAACGGCTGCGTACCATTATTCATATCACTTATTGGGTCATATCGGCGCTTACCCTGGCTGCCTTACTGTCTTTTCCTTATATCCAGGCATTACAGAGCTCCAAGCTGTTCCGGAACTATGTTTTTGCCATCTTGGTAGGCCTGTTTTTTGCCAAACTGGTGGGTGCATTGTTCTTTTTAACGGATGATCTGCGCCGGGGTTCCTTATTCCTGTTGTCTAAAGTGATGCCCGATACCGGTGCGCGTTTTATGGGTGAGGGCAAGGGGATTCCCCGTTCTGCATTCCTGAGCTGGCTCGGACTGGGACTCGGTGGTGGCCTATTTGGTACGTTACTCTATGGATTCAGCAATAAATATAAATACCAGGTAAAAAAACTGACACTGGCTTTCGAAAACCTTCCCAAAGCTTTTGAAGGCATGAAGATTGTTCATATCAGTGATATACATAGCGGCAGCTTTCAGAATAAAGCGGCAGTGAATCATGGGGTTGATCTGATACTGCAACAAAAACCCGACCTGATCCTGTTTACAGGCGATCTGGTGAACGACCGGGCAGACGAGATGCAGGATTATATGGATGTATTTAACCGGCTTACAGCACCCATGGGGGTTTACAGTTCTCTCGGTAACCATGATTATGGGGATTATGTATCATGGCCATCGCAACAGGCTAAGGCAGAAAACCTCGAGAGACTAAAACAGGTGCATGCACAACTGGGCTGGCGTTTGCTGATGAATGAACATGTGCTGTTTGAGAAAGGGGGCGAGCAGATTGCTTTACTGGGTATTGAGAACTGGGGTGCCAAAGGGCGTTTTCCCAAATACGGGAAAATGCAGGAAGCGTATCCCGGCACGGAAAAAATTCCATTTAAAATGTTGTTGAGCCACGATCCCAGCCATTGGGACGCTGAAGTAAAAACCCAATACAGCGATATCAATTTGATGTTCTCCGGCCATACACATGGGATGCAGTTTGGTCTTGAAAATCCTTATTTTAAATGGAGCCCGGTGCAGTGGATGTACAAACAATGGGCAGGATTGTACGAAGAAGGTAACCAGAAATTATATGTGAACCGGGGATATGGATTTATCGGGTATCCCGGCCGGGTGGGTATCTTACCCGAAATCACTGTGATTGAGCTGGCAGTGAAAAGTTAAATTTTTTTACAGGCTGTCATAGATACTTGCAGATTTTACATTTTTAAACCTTTCTTTTTTCTATTGATTTTTTTGGCACGGTCATTGGATATAGACAATTAAACAAAATCAATTGTATGAAGAAAGTAATTTTGTCAGCCTTATTCCTGTTGTCTTTGGCAGGTATCTCACAGGCGCAAGGTGTAAGAGCAGGATTGAAGGCGGGAGCGAGTCTCAATAAGATCTCCGGTAAGTCATTTAACGACGGGTTTGACCTGTCTTATCATTTTGGTGGTTTCCTGGAGCTGGACCTGAATAAAAAATGGGGCATTCAGCCGGAATTACTCTGGAGCCAGACTGCATCCAAGCCTTCTAATTTCCAGACATTGTATGCCGGTGTAACCAATCCGACTTTCAATAGCAATAACCAGATCAAGTTGGATTACCTGAGTATCCCGATTTTGCTGCGTTATAATGTAGGTGGTATTCTGACCCTGAATGCAGGACCTCAGTACAGTATCCTGATCAAGAAAGATAATACACTGCTGCAGAATGGTCAGTCGGCTTTCAAAAGCGGAGACTTCGCTTTTGTAGCAGGTGCGCAGCTGAACTTCAAGTTTCTGCGGATTTATGGAAGATACAATATTGGTTTGCAGAATATCAATGATATCGACAATAAAGACAAATGGACCAACCAGCAGATACAGGCAGGTTTAGGTTTCCGTTTCTAAAAGCTTAACGCCAAACGCTTAACGCAGAACGCAATTAATATGCGTTTGGCGTTAAGCGTTCTGCGTTTGGTGCAACTATGATTTGAGTTTGAATTTCTTTTTTAGTGAAGTGATCCCGGTTTTAAATTCTTTGAGTTCCTGGATCTGTTGTTTGATAAAACTGTTTTCTTCCAGTTTACCCAGTACTTCGTTCATCTCCCCGATACTTTCATATACCATTTTGCGATAGGAGTTGGTATAATCTTTGGCCCTTGCATCGTAAATACCTTTGGTGAGCCATTCTTTGGTAACCACGGCTCTGTTCAGCAGGTTGGCGAACTGGTGGGCATCTATTTTTTTCAGGTTAATACCAGTGATATCTGATAAGGAGGCCAGTGCGTGTTTCAGTTTCAGCAGCGGGTATTTTTCTCCCTGAGTGGTATAGTATTCGTGTACCCCGTCCCATGATTTAATTTTACCTGATTTGATTTTATCTTTCAATATAGTGAGGTCCTCTTCGGGTAATAACTGTCCGCCAACATTGACCCAGGTACCCCTGCTTTTTTTTGCCGGGATGGCTGCTTTTACTTCGTCCAGTGTAGAGAGTGAATTACTGCGGATAAAATCCAGCAGACGGATCGTGCCATAATACACAATCAGTTCTTCATAAATTTTATAGGAAGAGAGTACTTTGATCAGTAGCACTTTTCGTTTACTGTTCTCTACCTGGTCTGCCAGCACTTCCAGTTCGTTCACGATCCTGTTACCGCTCTGCAGCAGGTAACGGCCGGCAGCAGCATCGTCGTTGAAGGAGCCTTCCATTTTACCACTGCGTGCATAGGCTTTGCCAACGGCTGTTTCCATCAGTTCCATGGCGGTGAACATTTCATTCACGGTATCGGGTGCCAGAAAATCGTATTCGATATGCTGGATCTTTTCAGTGCGTTTGTCCCTGTCTACATATTTCCAGGAATTACGCGCCAGTGCATAGAGGTTGTAGAGGAACCAGTAACCCGGCATAATTACCAGTCTGTCGTTGGTAATATCATTGCTCACCAACGAGAAGGGGATGGGTATATTCAGTTCTGCCGGATAATCGCCCTTGGTTAAAATGGTAAAGCTCGCAAATTGCGAATTGTGTTTCAGGCTCACACATAAACCCGGCCAGAAACCACGACCCATGATGATTTCGCCATCAGCGCCGCGGCTATTGTGATTGGATCCAATGGTGGCGCCTGCGGCAATATTGCTTTGTCCCATGACCAGTGCTGCACACAAAAAGGAATTGTTATGGTGCTGCTCGTGTGCCGGGAAGATCAGTGAATTCAATACTTCGCAACAGGAAATAGTGGCGTTATTACCGAGGTAAGAGTTGATCAGCCTGGCGCCATATTTCAGTTGCGAATGAGAGGCCATGATAAAACGGACCGCTTTCACACCATAAAACAAGCGGCAGCCAAAACCGATGATCCCGTTTACGATCTCGCAACCTTCTCCTATTTGTGTGCGGCCTTCCGGACCGGAATTCACCGTCAGGTTCTTGAGTTTATTGGCCCCTTTGAAGTAGGCATCGGTTCCCACCCACACATCTTTGATGATCTTGCAGTTTTTGATCACCGTACGATCACCGATCTTACCATAATAACCACGGCGGTTATCAAATTTCTGTTCGGTAAAGGCTTTGAATTTTTCCTGCAGGGCATGATCGTTGCGGAAACGGCTCCATAAAAAAGCATCTCCCGGTAACATGCCGTTAAACGGCATTACCCGTCTGCCGGTGTTCTCATTACAAAGCTCCATCCAGATCCGTACGTCTTCTGACTCACCTTCTTTTAAAATACCATTGCCGAATTTGGCATGGTTGGTAGTAACCAGTTCATTCACATTGGTAATAATGGCTTCGCTGCCGATGATATAATGCGAGAGATAGTTAACATTATCGATCACCACATTGTCGCCAAAATCGCAACTGATGATGGTGGAGTTATACAAACCTACCGGTGCTTTCAGATCGCTGAAGCCCAGGCAGAAAGGTTCCAGTTTGCCGATCCTTACAAGGCCATAAAACTTACAGTTCTTTACCAGCTCGGGATTGAATGCATCTGATACGAGAATATTGTTCCAGTTATCACTGGTATTACCATTGCGTACCAGCATTTCGATTTCGTAGGCAGACAGTTTACGGTAATGGATCCCGTTTTTGATCTGCATATCGCGCAGGTAATATTCATCTTTTCCCTTGGGGAGGTGCGGTGCTTTTACAAAATTATACCCCAATGCATCCAGGGGGGTTTTATAGATTATGTTCTGCTGCGACATCTTTTCAGATTTGATAAAACGAATGGAATGGATACACGGAAACCATCACCGGTTATTCAACCGTAACACTTTTGGCAAGGTTACGTGGTTTGTCAACATCCAGTCCTTTGGCAAGTCCAACATAATAACTGAGTAACTGCAGCGGTATCACACTCAGTAAAGGTGCAATGGCTTCGTCTGCATCGGGTACCAGCATCACATCGTCTGCCATTCCGGGAATAATCTCATCGCCGGCTGTTGCCACAGCAATCACCATCCCTTTACGTGCTTTGATCTCCTGTACATTGGATACAATCTTCTCGTAATAGGAATCTTTGGTAGCTACAAATACCACCGGTAGTTTTTCATCTACCAAGGCAATGGGGCCATGTTTCATTTCTGCTG
>DASWXD010000113.1:0-6546 GCA_036405675.1 Sediminibacterium sp. | reverse complement strand
TCTCTGGATGACCTATAGCCAGATAGATGTATCCGAAACCATGGTCCTGTCCTGGCTCGGTTTCGGTTTCTTACAATCCTGTGCGGCGGGAATTATTTTTGCGAAAATGAATCCTTAACCAAGCGGTTTCAGGTTCAGTTTAAATTCTACACTTAACTCATCTTTGGCCTTGATAATGCCACCCAGTTTACTGGGGGGACTGAGGTTAAAATCCGAGAAATTGATCATGCGGTCTCCTTTCAAGTGTACCATTTGTCCGCTGCCTACCGTAAACAGGTAGTTGATCTCAAATCTTTTGGTAACACCTGCCAGATCAATATCTACCACTCCGGTGATCCGCGTCGGGTTTTTGAAATCAGGGAAACTATTGATGGAGATGAACCGGATAGACAAATGCGGATAAGTCTTTGCTTTCAGTGTTTTCCGCAGATCATTCGTCATCATTTTATTGTGGCAATCGAAAGATTGTATGTCCAGCTGTAATCTTCCATTCATGGGTAATACCTGTCCGCGGGCGGCTGTTCGGCTGCAAGCCAGCGTATCGGGCAGGGAATAATTGGTGATCTCACACTGGAAAGTATTGATATTGGTACTGCCATTCACGGCCAGACTGCTACCCGGCATTACCACCCAGCTCGTAATAGCCGTATCCGGAGCGTTAAACCCGGGTAATACAAATAATAATATCAGGTAAAGCCAGTTCTTTCTCATAGTGCCCCGCCACTTTCTGTTTGCTAAAAAAACGATAGCCGAATGAAATTAATTCATCCGGCTATCATACACTATAAAAAAACCCAATTATTTAGAATCCTACAATCGCTTCAATCACATATCCGTTGAATTTACCTCCTGCACGATAATCTGTGGTGGGGAAATCCAGGTATTTCTGGTTAACGATCTCAGCTTTCAGCAGCACGTTTTTGGTCATGAACCAACCGGCAGCAAAAGCAGTTCTGTTTACTTTGATATCGCTGGTGAAATTAGCTAATCTGGCACTGGCAGTGTTGTAACGGATACCGGCAAACAGATTCTCTTCTTTACCGAAACGGTATACACCTTCTATTGCGAACTGGCTGGCTTTTCTGTCATCAACCTCTGTTTTGGTTCTACCTTTAGAGAATTCATAAGTAGTGAACAGTTCGAATCCAGAAGCTTTCAGGAAGGCGTTGAACATGGTAGCAGACATTTTTTTGCTGAAACCTGGGTTCAGACGGCCAGAGAAAGCAACGGCAGTAGAAGCAGGTAAAGCACCTGGTACCCCTTTTTCCATTACGTTCTGGTAGTTAGAACCGGTACGGTCGCCACCATATAAGGTAAGACCACTACCTGCATTACTGTAATTGGTATAATGGCTCACTGCAAAACGAACCCTTACATCTTTATCTACTTTGGCATCATAACTACCTTTGAAGTAAATAGAAGGATTTTTCCGTACGTTAGGATCCTGGGTAGTGGCAATAGAAGAATCCACATTTCCTTTGATCATACCATTGGTGATACCGATCATACCCATGAAGCCGTTTTTCTGAACATATACCTCACCACCGATCTCTGTAGCAAACGCATCAATGATGTAGTTATCCATGAACGGATTGTATAAAGTCTGACCACCATCTGATCTGCGGAAGTGCTGGTCGCCATAGTTCACTTCAAAGTGACCTACTTTCAGGGTAACCAGTTTCATCACATCATCCCAGAATTTGCCTTTAAAAGGCACTTTATCGAACTGGATATAACCACCTTTTACCCAGGTTTCGTTGTGGTGACGAGAAGAAAGGTAACTGGTCACATTCATTGCGATACCATCAGCCAGCTGTACGTCCATGTATAAGTTAGCCTGGGCAGTCATAAATCCTTTGCTTAAAGGATAGAGACGGTTGGCACCGGTACCGGTATTATTCAAAGCGGCATTCTCGTGTTTCAGGTTCTGGAACTGCATGGTAAAACCTGAACCCCATCTGATCTTCAGTCCTTCAAACTTAACTGAATCAGCTTTAGAAGTTTCAAACTGGTTGATACCACTCTGGTCGTATGCACGGAAGTGTCCTATTTTTGGTTGTTGTGCGTTAAGGGCCACAGGTAGAACCCCGATCAAAACGAAACCAAGCATTGTTTTTAACCTGTTAATTTGCATTTTCATAAAAATGGTTTTGGGTTTATAAACAATAGTGTTATTGTTTACTGTTATAGGTTTGTTACTTACTTATTTACTGAGTGTGAAATCGAATTTCAGGGTTACTTCATTTCCTGTTTTAATGGTACCCATCATAAAACTGGGTGGTACCATACCAAACTCTTTCATGCTGAGTTTTTTAGATCCCATCACTGTAACTGTTTTATCGGGATGCACTTTACAGGTAGCACTTACTTCCGCATCCAGTGTAGTACCGGCGATGGTTAATTTACCCACGGTTTTTACCAGGTAATCTGTACCACTGATCAAAGAAACCGTAGAAGTTGCCGCAACATAAGTGATAGTCGGGTTTTTGTCGGTTTTCAGGGCTTTGTAAGCGTTTTTGTCCATCGCACCTTTACCACTTTTCAGTTCTGCAGTATTGGTAGAAAAAGAAAGGCCATTTAATGCGGTTAAAGCACCGGCTGCATTCAGGGTAATAGTGGCTTCACAATTGCCTTGTGCAGATTTCATATCCCAATCGTGCAGGGTAGATGTTCCGCTAACAGTTAAAGACGCATTGTTTCTGTTAGTGTACTTAACCTGGGCAAAAGCTCCCATAAACAGGATGAGCCCCAGACCCAGCGCGAAGATTTTTTTCTGTGTAGGTTGTAGTACGTTTTTCATAATTTTTTTTTTAGTGTATTACTTAAGTGGTAAGGTTGTTTTTTTTGTTCCGCTTAAATTCTTACACAAACCTATAACGCTATTAGCGGCTTGAATATGACATACATCAAACGTTTTTATGATTTATATCATACTTTAATTTTTCTGAAGATTATTTTTAATGGATTTTTATCTACAATCAGATGAATACCAGCAACTTAAAGCTTATTTTAATGTTAACAGACACCTGGCTCCCTTTGTAATGGAACTGTCATTTTATAATAGTTCAGTTTTATAAATGCCAATGAAACTTGCAGAAAGAAGGAGATAAGAGGCAGCTTCTGGAGATATAGCTGATTACTAAAGGCAGAAAGTGAAGGGAATGTCTATGAAACGTGGAATTCGCTTATTTTAGTATATATGTACCTGAGAAATCTTTTCCTGACAGCCTGCTTATGTATCAGCAGTATTGTATTCAGCCAGCAAAAAACCACAGAGGCTATTTATTTTCCGTCACCACAGTTATGGGAAACCAGGCAACCCGCACAACTGGGAATGAATACCGGAAAAATCAACGAAGCCATTGCTATAGCCAAAGCAGCTGAAAGCAGAAATCCACGCAATATGGAGATCAGTCATTACCAGAGTTTTGGTAAGGAACCCTTTGGTGAAGCCATCGGTCCTTTTGCAGAACGTGGTGAACCTACCGGATTGATCATTTATAAGGGCTATATCATCGCCAGTTGGGGCGAACCAGAGCGTTGCGATATGACGCATAGTGTAACCAAAAGTTTTTTATCATCCGTGGTAGGACTGGCCGTAGACCAGGGATTGATCCGGAATGTGAACGATACAGTAGCTCCCTATGTTCCGCCTATTGAATTATATACACCCCTTCCGGTAAACAGACCCGCAGAACTGTTTGGTCAGCCACAATTATTACGCTTGTTTGATACAGAGCATAACAAAACCATTACCTGGAATCATCTCTTACGCCAAACCAGCGATTGGGAAGGAACTTTATGGGGCAAACCCGATTGGGCCGACCGGCCCGATGCCGATCCGGCTAAATGGTACAACCGCAAAAGGAATACACCGGGCAGTTCCTGGGAATACAATGATGTAAGGGTAAATGTGCTGGCACTGGCTGCTACCAGCGTATGGCGCAAACCCTTGCCACAGGTGCTGCAGCAATATATCATGGACCCGATCGGTGCCTCCCATACCTGGCGCTGGACGGGTTACCGCAATGCATGGATTGTTCTGAACGGGCAGGCCGTTCAATCGGTTAGTGGTGGCGGACATTGGGGCGGCGGCATGTTTATCAACGCCTACGATATGGCCCGTTTTGGCCTGCTCACCTTACACAAAGGCAATTGGAACGGTCAACAACTGCTGAGCAAACAATGGGTTCAACAAGCGCTTACGCCTACTCAAGCCAAAACAGATTACGGCTATATGAACTGGTTTCTCAATACCGATCAGAAAATGCTGCCCGATGCACCGGCTACGGCATTCATGCATATTGGTAATGGCAATAACCTGGTATATGTTGATCCCGAACATGAACTGGTAGCGGTAGTTCGCTGGATCGCGGATAACAAAGCCATGAACCAGACGATTAAAAAGATCCTGGAGTCGATTCAGCCTTAAATACCGATCCACCCGGTTCTTTTTTTCCGTCGGACCAAAAAAATGCCGGTTTTTCCCAAATCCCCCTATTTTTGCGCCCCTGAGCGGATGTGGCGAAATTGGCAGACGCACTAGACTTAGGATCTAGCGCCGCGAGGCGTGTGGGTTCGACCCCCTCCATCCGCACTGATTGTTTTCAATCTTTTACACAAAACCCGCTTCGGTGGGTTTTGTCTTTTTGGAGTGATTTGCGTTGTGTTTGCTTGCAAGTAGTAAGTAGAATTTCTCTATACTTATCAGTCTATCCCTTTCCATTAAGATTGCTTCATTACCTCTTGCATGAGCCTAACAAGGGAAATAGCGGTGACTCCCCCTCCCAAAGAAAACTGATCAGTTCCGGAATACACAACATAACTCCTTTCAGGTTTGATATCATCACAGGCAATGTGAAACCCTTTGCTTAGTACCGGAGAGGAGCTACGTTTAATTTCAATGGCCCACTTTTCCGCACCTGAAAATTCTAATATAAGGTCAATTTCTGCACCGCCGGGTGTGCCGTAATAATAAGGTTGTACACCGGCGGGCGCTACCGAGAGAATGTTTTCAATCACAAATCCTTCCCAACTTCCACCTACAACCGGATGACCAAGTAACTGATTATAGTCTGCAATGTTGAGAAGGGCATGGGTGATACCACTGTCACGTACATAAATTTTAGGCGAGCGAACCAAGCGCTTACCAATATTAAACGTCCATGGCTTCAGGCGGCGGACGAGTAATAAGTCTGTCATCAAATCCAGATAACGACCGATAGTAACACCAGACACATCCAGATTTCTACCTAAGTTAGCCGAATTCAACACAGTGCCCTGGTGATGAGCCAGCATCGTCCAGAAACGTTCTAATGTTTCTGCCGGTATGCGGGGCCCCAATTGTGGGATGTCTCGTTCAAGATAAGTTTTGATAAAATCACGTCTCCATTCCAGACTGTCTTTTTCTGAAGCAGCGAGTAAACTTTCCGGAAATCCCCCACGAAGCCAAAGTGTAGCTATATCATGGGAATATTCTAATTGATTAATACCAAAAAGTTCGAGATAAGCAATCCTACCCGCCAGCGATTCGCTTGATTGTCGCAGCAGGTCAATGGATGCTGATCCCAGAAACAGAAACTGCCCGGATTTGTGGCCTTTTCGCCTTTCCATATCAATAATTCCCCTTAACGGAGCGAATACTTCCGGTAATCGCTGAACTTCATCCAGAATAATCAGTTTATCCCGATTGGCATTGTGAAAGCTCACGATATCTCGCACTTTTTGCAAATCCAGACTGCTTTCCAGATCCAGATATACTGATGGCATTGTTTCTGCTACATCCAGTGCAATAGTCGTTTTGCCTACCTGCCTGGGCCCTATTAAGGCAACAGAAGGGCTTCGCTTTAGTGCTTTACGGATGGTATCTGACAGTTGGCGTCTAATCATCTATGCAAATCTAACATAAAATATTAGATTTGCATAGTTGTTACATCGCAGCGGAGCCCTTTCTTTGGTGTACCTGAGCAAAGGTGGCGAAATGGCAGACGCACTATACGTAGGATCAATCGCTGTGAACCTCATGGGGCCACCAGTAAGTTTCTACTAATTAGTCATCAATTCGTTATACAAATTAATTACTCCTGCATATCTGCTAAAACCGAATATACAATGCTGAACTAAAAAAGGTCCGGTATTCAAACGAATTGTACCTTAACAATAACTATTTTATTTGTTATATGTTTCAAAAGATAGTCATCACATGCAGGATTTGCATTCTGATAATAGTTTCCCATCAGTCCCTTTTTGCGCAAACTTTTGACTCCATTCTTGCAAAAGCCCAACAAAAATATCCTGATGGAAGTATATACTGTCAGTCAAATAAACAATACTATACTGCCGGTGAAACAATTTATCTGAAGGCTTACCTGAAGAGTGGGGCTACTAAAGTTGGTTCAAACATTAAATTTGAATTATTAAAAGCGACGGGGGATGTCATCACTGAATTTACGGGACCGATTCTCTCGCCATCAGCTATCGGTACTTTGCAAATACCTCAAAACCTTTTAGAAGGCAGGTATTTCATCATTTGTTATACAGATGCAG
>DASWXD010000112.1:0-27439 GCA_036405675.1 Sediminibacterium sp. | reverse complement strand
CGGACCGGTTTTGTCATCTGTCCCTTCCACTGCTACTTCTGAGAAGATGGTTTCTGTGATGATGGGGGCACCATCGCCATACCATTCGTCGCGAAGATTACGGGCACAGGCATTTAAGGCAGCATTAAAACCAATGGCATCTACCAGGGTATTTTCAGGAGAATTGATGGATAGTGGTTTTGGTTCCAACCAATCCTTCTTACAACTCTCTAAGATCATCACACCAAGTAGCATGATGGCTGATGAACGGATTATTTTATTAATATTTTTCATTTACTTTTTTTTAACAGGTTAGCTTATAAAGTAAGGTTTAATCCAAAATTATAAGTCAAAGGTGTTGGGGTTTGATTAGTCGTTCCATTTGCACCATGATATTCCGGATCAAAATAATCCCAGTTAGAGAATACTTTCGCATTTACGATGTTGAAATAAACTTTGAGGGCATCAATTTTCCATTTCTTGGTAATTTCTCCGGGAATGGTATAGGCAAGACTAATATTACTTAACCTGATAAAGGAAGATTTTTTGTAATGGTTCCAGGTAATACCGCCACCTCTCTGGCCATATAACTTGCCCCATTCATTTGTAGGATTGGAAGGAGTCCAGTACGGAGTTTCATAAAAGTTTACACGATCATAAAACACCAGTCCCTGGTTCCTTTCTCCGTTGGTAGCTTCATTGAATCTGGTAATCTGCCCCATTTTGGCGTATAGGGTAAATGAGAAATCGAAATTCTTATAGAGTTTAAATTCATTTCTCATGTTCCAGGAAAATTTGGGTGCAGAATTGCCTACAAATTCTCTGTCCGCAATAGTGTATTTTCCATCTCCATTCTTGTCATTTAGTCTGAAGTCTCCAGGGGTAAAGCCAAATGATTTGGCCAGGGTAGCATCAGCAGTTTGCCATACACCTATTGTTTTGTAATCATAAATCTCAGAAATAGCATGACCGATAAACCATCCATTGTTAATGTCATCTTTCTCAGATGAACCTATTTGTTTGCCGGTTGCATCATAATCCGGAGTGGCACCGTATAAATGGATGATTTTATTCTGGTTGCTCCAGATTCCAAATGTGGTGCTCCAGTTGATATTTTTCTTCCGCATGTTCTGGGTAGTAACAGAGAATTCAAATCCTTTGTTTTGTACCTCACCCAGATTTACCAAAACAGAACTGAATCCTGTAACAGTAGGTAACGAGCGGTTAACCAGCAGATCTTTGGTAGTTCTGTTGTACAAATCAAATGTACCACTGACTATACCTTTAAAAACGGAAAAGTCAATACCAAAATTCACAGAACTGTTTCTTTCCCATTTCAAATTAGGGTTCGACAGGTTGTTTGCCTGCACATAAGAAGTATTATACACTGCACCACCTGATGTTACAAAATTATAAGTACCAGATGAGAGGTTAGACAAAGCTGCATAACGACCGATTTGCCTGTTTCCGTTTTCACCATAGGATACTCTTACTTTTGCATAATCAAGCCAATTGGCTGTTTTCTTCATGAACCGCTCTTCACTAATAGCCCATGAGAATGCGGCAGAAGGGAAGGTGGCTCTTGGATTAGACTGGCCGAATGCAGAATAACCATCACGTCTGGCAGTAAAAGTCAGGTAATAACGTTGGTTATAGTTGTAGTTGATACGTCCCATCAGGGCATCGCCGGTTTCGTACTGATCGTCACTGGAAACAATAGGGGCCAGCGTACCAGCCTGTATGGCATTGTATCCCAGGTTGTCATTGGGCGCAAAATTTTCTGCCTGGATATTGGTATTCCATGACTGGAATTTTTCCGCATTGAAAAGGAAGGTGGCTTCAAATGTATGTTTGCCGAATTGTTTGTTCCAGCGGATAATGTTATCCCACTGCCAGGAATAAACAGTCTGATTTCTTCTGTTCACGATACCTTTTCTGGAAGCCACGTCCGGCTTTTTAGAAGAGATATGCTGGTATTCGCGCAGTACATCGTAACGGGGTGAAAAGTTAACCTGGTAAGAAAAGCCCCATGGCAATTTTCCTTTGGCAAAAATCGAAGCGAAAAAATCGTCGTACTTGTATAAACGTTTGGTGTATGCCTGATCCAGAAATGGATGGGTATTGGAACCCGGGTCATCATTGGAACTTTGTCTCAGCGTTACGCCATCTGCCTGATAGAATGACCCCCATGGTGGCGTTGATGCGATATCTCCAAACCTTACGGGTACACTACTTTCATCCCGGTTGGAATACTGGAAATTGATACCCACCGTTAAAAAGTCTGCCGCTTTGGCTTCTAAATTAAAACGGGTGCGGAAGGTTTTATAATTGTCACCAACTGTGATACCCTCATTGGTAAGGTAGCCCAGAGAAAAATAGTAGTTATAATCATCTCTTCTTTGCGCAATACTTACCGTATGATCATTCTGTATAGCGTTTTTATTATAAATCAGGTCTTCCCAGTTCAGATAATTACCTGCTTTGATATTGGTTTGTTCAATAGGTTTCCACTCATTTCGGTTTAACCATACATTGGTGGGGTCAAGACCGGTAGATCCATCCAGGGCCAGCCATTGTGCTACAGTAAAAGTAGAAGGCAATTTGGCCGGATTAAGGAACTTATATTTTATGCCAGGCTTGGAAGTTGAATCAAAATTGGTTTTAGCCCATTCTGCTGCTTCACGGAAATCCAGGATTTCCGGTCCGGTTAACAGATGCGGCTGGTTAACCACTTTATTGATACCGAAATTACTGTTAACTGTAATAACAGGTTTGCCGATTTTTCCTCTTTTGGTAGAGATCAGTATGACTCCATTGGCAGATCTGGCACCGAATACGGCAGCAGAGCTGGCATCTTTCAGGATATCAATAGTAGCAATATCGTTTGGGTTGATATCAGCCATGGTGCCGGGATAAATTACGCCGTCCAGCACTATCAACGGATCTGAGCTGGCAGTCAGTGTGCCTTTTCCCCGCACCTGTAAACTGGCACTGGCGCCCTTGGTACTTGGGTCAAAACCCACATCCAGACCAGGTGCATTTCCACGAAGCATATCTTGTACAGAACGTGGATTTTCATTTTCAAGTTGCGTAGCTTTTACCTGTACAACCGAACCTGTAAGGTCTTTTTTGGTACGTGTACCATATCCAACTACTACTACATCATTCAGTCCAGACACTTCTTCTGCGAGCGAAATGTTGATACTGGTTTTGCCTTTTACGGCTACTTCTTTGGTTCCATAGCCCGTATAACTGAATACCAGTGTACCATTCTCCGGTACATTGGGGATCGAAAATGATCCCTGGGCGTTGGTGGTAACTCCTCTTGTAGTACCCTTAATCATCACACTCACACCTTCGAGTGGAGCATTTTTGGCATCAGATACTTTACCTGTAATAGTAACAGGAGGAGGTTTAAGGGCAGATAGCTTGTGTTCCACCCTCCCGGCTTTTGCCGGATTTGCGAAGGATCCCGAAAATATCACAAAACATACCAGGCATAGTATGCTCGTGAACGGGCCTGCTTTTAAAGCATTCGTTTTTTTCTTCATAATAGCAAGTGTTGGTTTTGATGAATAACAGTTGTTGTAGGGTGATCAGCCCTGATTTTAGCAACCATTAATTGTTTGTTAAATTATAATAGTTTTCCAAGTCTTTATCAATCCATCGGATTTTGTCTTCCAATTTCTACGAAAAGGTTTTCGTAGATAACCCCCCTTGCACCCCCGGTTAGCAGTAAATTTATTTACGGTAAATTGATCAACGATTGCTTATGCCAACTGCTAATTTTTTCTCCGGAAACCTGTGTGTTCCAATATGGACAGTCCCTGTAAAATCTTTGTGGCAAAGGATTTCAGCGTGTATTATTGCTTTTTTGTTGGCTGGGTTATCTCGCCCTTCTTTTACTGTAATCCTTTTTTCCGCTGCTCAGAATAGAAGGGGCTATGACCAATACTACCTTGCGACTGCTGCATGGCACCCTGATTTTGTTTTCAACACGGTTGCGGTTAATTTCCATTATATGGAATTGTTACTTGCTTCATCCAAACCTGAATCTATCCATTAAAAATCCGATTATGGTAAAACAACCCATGTGTACCCTCTTTTTCCGAAGTCTTCTTTTTGCTTTTTTATTACTAACTGTACTGCCAGTGGTAGCCCGGTTAGATGGTAAATTGAAAAACAGCCGGGTGCTCGTGTATACGAAAAACGGCAAAGGGTATGTACACGATAATATCGCTTCTGCCGTAGCCTGTGTAAAGGAACTGGGGGCTGCCAATGCTTTTACGGTAGATGTATCTGATGATGCATCTGTATTTACAGAAGCCAATCTGCAGAAATACCAGTTGCTCATTTTTACGAGTACCAATAATGATGTATTTGATACAGATGAACAGCGGGTTGCTTTCCGCCGCTATATCGAGGCCGGTGGTGGTTTTGTAGGGGTTCACTCTGTTACGGGTACGGAACGCAACTGGAAATGGTTTAAACAGATGCTGGGCGAAACTTTTTCCTGGCATGCCAAAGGACAGGTATTCCGGCTGAAGAATATCGATCCCACACATCCTTCCATGAAAGATGTGCCGGCAATATGGGACAGACACGATGAATGTTATTTCGGAAAAGAACTCTATCCGGGCATGAAAGTGTTGATGGTGCATGTGCTGAGTTCGCTTGAAAAAGATCAGACAGACCTGATCGATAAAAACAAAGGTTCTTTTGCCGATTATTACCCTGCTGTTTGGTACCAGCAGTTTGAAGGAGGAAATATCTGGGTAACCACACTCGGCCACAGCAAAGAAAGTTACCAGGACCCCGTATATCAGAACCATTTATTACAGGGTATCCGATATATTGCTACCCGTTACAAGGGACTGGATTACTCCAAAGCACATGCTATTTCAAAAGATGACCCTCTTAAAAACTAATACTATGTCAGCCAAAAAACCATTTAACCGCAGAGATTTTGTGAAAACAACCTTTAAAGGCGGTGTAGCTACTTCGCTTGCCATAACAGGGTTTCCTACCATTGTTCCCGCTTCTGTATTCGGGAAAAATGCACCCAGTAATAAACTGAATATTGCAGCCATCGGAGTGGGAAGAATTTCCCGTGATCATGATATGGCAGAAACCCTGAAATATGATCACGCGCGGATTATGGCCGTTTGTGATGTAGACAGCAAACGTCTGGCAGAAGGGAAAAAATATGTAAACGATTACTATACAAAAAAAACAGGCAAGGCTTACGACGGGGTTACCATGTACAGCGATCATCGCGAGATGTTACTGAATAAAGATATTGATGGTGTACTGATCAGTACGCCAGATCATTCGCACGCATATCTGGGTATTCATGCGGTGGAAGCGGGAAAGGATGTGTACCTGCAGAAGCCCGCTTCCTTAACCATTGCAGAAGGCCGGGCTTTGAGTAATGCGGTTCACCGCACGGGAAGGATTCTGCAGATCGGCAGCCAGCAGCGTTCTTCTGTGCAGTTCCGTTATGCGGCCGAACTGGTTCGTAATGGCCGTATCGGTACATTGAAAAATGTGTATATCGGATTACCCGGCGATCCGGGAGGTGACGAGGAACCTGAAATGCCCATCCCTTCTACCTTGAATTATGATGCATGGCTGGGGTCAACCCCTTATGTATATTATACGGAGAAAAGGGTACACCCGCAAAATGGGTATGATCGTCCGGGCTGGTTGCGTTGCGAGCAGTTTGGTGCCGGTATGATTACAGGATGGGGGGCACACCATATCGACTGTGCGCATTGGGGCATGGACACAGAATATACCGGTCCGGTAGAAATTGTTTGTAATAAAGTAACTTTCCCTTCCAAAGGTTTATGGAATGTGCATGGCATTTTTGAAACCCAGGGAACCTATGCCAACGGCGTAAAAATGATCGTGAGCAATGAATTGCCCAATGGTATCAAGTTTGAAGGAACCGAAGGATGGATTTTTGTAACCCGTGGTAACTACCGCGCCAGTGCCAGTGATCCGGTGCAGAGTAATGCCAATACTAAGGCACTCACTGCCAGTGATGGTAAGATCATCACATCTGTGATAGGAGAGAATGAGATCAATCTCTATAAAAGTGCCGAGCAGCATGGCAACTGGCTGGATTGTATCCGTACACGCCAGCAACCTATTTCACCAGTAGAAGTAGGACACCGTTCCTGCTCTACCTGTTTGCTGCATCATATTTCCATGAAAGTGAAACGTAAGATCAACTGGGATCCGATGAATGAGCGTTTCATCAATGATGATGAAGCCAACAGCATGCTGAACAGACCACACCGTTTTCCGTATGAAGTAAAAGGACTGGATTAATCTATCATTGAATAATTGTAAACTGATATCAACAGCTAATGCGTACTACATTATTAACAGGACTTGGTTTATTGCTATTACATGCTGCGATGGCCCAACAGAAAGTAAAACTGATTACACTGGACCCGGGGCATTTTCATGCCGCGCTGGTGCAGAAATCCATGTACCCGCAGGTAGATCCTACGGTGCATGTATATGCAAAAAAGGGGCTGGATCTGCAGTTGCATCTCGATAAGATCAAGGGCTATAATAACAGCACCGTTTCTCCCACCAGCTGGAAAGAAGTGGTGTATGAGGGCGATGATTTTTTTAACCGGATGCTGCAGGAAAAAGCAGGTAATGTAGTGGTGCTGGCAGGAAACAACCAACTGAAAACCGATTATATTCTCAAATCCGTGCAGGCGGGTTATCATGTGTTCTCAGACAAACCCATGGTGATTAATGAAAAAGGATTCGGTCAGCTGAAACAAGCCTTTGCCACGGCTAAAAAGAAAAATGTGTTGCTGTACGATATCATGACAGAACGGTATGAGATCACAACCATTCTCCAAAAAGCCTTCTCTCAACAACCGGCTTTGTTCGGCACATTGCAGAAAGGTACTGCTGCCAATCCTGCTGTAACCAAAGAGAGTGTACATCATTTTTATAAGTACGTATCCGGTTCTGTATTAACCCGCCCGGCCTGGTTCCTGGATGTGGCGCAGGAAGGAGAGGGGATCGTGGATGTGACCACACACCTGGTAGACCTGGTGCAATGGGAATGTTTTCCGGAGCAGATCCTCGATTATACCAAAGACATAAAAATTCAGACTGCGAAAAGCTGGCCCACTACTATCAGTAAAACACAATTTACAGAGCTAACCAAGTTGCCGGAAATGCCCGCTTATCTCGATAAGTATACAGATAACAGTAAACAGAATATCCAGGTACTTTGCAATGGCGAGATCAATTATACCCTGAAAGGGGTACACGCAAAAGTGTCGGTGATCTGGAATTACAAAGCGCCCGATGGCACCGGTGATACCCATTATTCCATTATGCGCGGAACAAAAGCCAACCTGGTGATCCGTCAGGGGGCAGAACAGAATTTCAAACCTACTTTGTACATTGAGCCGCTTGCGGCAACAGCAGCATACGAGAAAACAGCAGCAGAAGTAGTAGCAAAAATCGCGCAGCAATACAAAGGGATTTCTTTGAAAAAAAATGCACAGGGTTGGGAAGTCATTATTCCGGATGTGCTGAAAGAAGGACATGAATCACATTTTGCCCGGGTAACGGAGAAATACCTTGAGTACCTTTCCAGGCACAATATGCCGGCCTGGGAAGTGCCGAATATGCTGGCCAAGTATTACACCACTACGCAGGCACAGAAACTGGCTTCAAAAAAATAGATTGTATGAAAACACGAATTTTTGCCGGAAGCATTTTTTGGGTTTGCCTGTGTTGCATTTCCTTACAGGCCATGGCACAGCTAAAACCGCTGCAAACCATCAAGGGCACTACTTACAGGTCTATTTTTGAGATGCTTCGGGATGTGCCTGGTTTGGAGGTTACATTGAGTAGCGATAAAACAGGTGGTTCTGTGGTTGTTCGCGGGATAGGTAGTTTTAATAACCAGAAGCCGCCGCTCTTTGTAGTAGATGGCGCAATTTATTCAGGCGATATCAGTGCTATCAATCCGCAGGATGTAGACGGTATCAGTGTACTGAAAGATGCCGCATCTGCATCGGCCTATGGTGCGCAGGGGGCAGCGGGGGTGATCCTGATCACCACTAAAAAGGGACAGGGCGTAAGCAGACAGGCCGTTGTATCCAGTTACAATGCATCGGCCTATACTTATTTCATAGAACATAAAACACCACTGAAAGTATTTGACCATAATGATAGTGTACTCATAGAAGGAGTGATACAAAAGCAGCAGGACAGTGTATTGATCTTTATCAAAAAGCGAAAAGAAGTGCGGATAGCTGTAAGGGATATTAAAAGAGTTGAAATGATACGCGAGTAGGCGAGGTTAACGCTACATCGTTTTCGTAAATTAAATAGTGCAGTATCACAGATCAGCAGAAAAAAAGAATCAAATTCATAGAATCAATAAAAGAAGGACATGGAATCGAATGAGCTGTTTTCACTAAAAGGGAAAGTAATAGTTGTAACTGGCGGAACGGGTATTTTAGGCGGGGCTTTTGTAAAAGGAATTGCAGCAGCAGGTGGAACAGCCGTGATTCTGGGACGCAATGCAGCTGTAGCAGAACAAAGAGCACAGGAAATCATCGCGGGTGGCGGTAAGGCACTGGCGGTTGTAGCAGATGTACTGGAAGAAGCAGATCTGGTTCGTGCAAGAGATATGATATTGGAGAAATGCGGGCGGATAGATGGGTTGGTAAACGGTGCAGGGGGTAATATGCCGGAAGGGGTATTGCAACCGGATGCGGATATCTTCTCCATGAATATAGACGGAATGAAAAAAGCAATGGTGCTGAATGTATGGGGTACCATTATCCCCACACAGGTATTTGGCGCTGTAATGGCGAAAAACGGCGGTGGCAGTATTGTAAATATCTCTTCTGTCAGTTCCAAGCAGGTGGTTACCAAAGTACTGGGTTACAGTATGGGTAAGGCGGCAGTAGATTGTTATACCCAATGGTTTGCGGTAGAAGTGGCCAACCGTTTTGGTGATAGCATCCGCATGAATGCCATTATGCCCGGTTTTTTTCTCACAGAACAGAACAGAACCCTGTTAACCAACAGCGACGGCAGTTTTACTGATCGTGGTAACCTGGTCATCAGAAACACCCCTTTCAAACGTTTTGGTAAACCGGAAGAACTGGTAGGGGCATTGATCTACCTGCTGAGCGATGCGTCCCGTTTTGTTACAGGGATGCAGCTGGGTGTAGACGGTGGATTCACTGTATTCAGCGGTGTCTAATCCTTATCCCATTAACACAGAAGTCATGAGCAAATATTTTTTAACGGACGATTTTTTATTACAGGGAAAAGCAGCCAGGCGTTTATACCACGATCATGTGAAAGGGCTTCCTGTGATCGATTACCATTGCCATTTGTCACCTGCAGATATTGCCGCTAACCGGCAGTTTGCCAACCTGACCGATATCTGGTTAAAAGGTGATCATTATAAATGGAGGGCCCAACGTACACTGGGAGTGCCTGAGAAACTAATCACCGGTGAGGCTGGTGATGAAGAGAAATTTCATGCCTGGGCAAAAGTAGTGCCCCAGACTGTACGCAATCCCTTGTTTCACTGGACGCATATGGAACTGAAGAATGTATTTGGCATCAACGGGTATCTCGATGCAAAGTCAGCTTCCTCTGTGTATCAAAGCTGTAATGAATTATTGGCACAGCCCTCGCACAGAACAAGAGCCATTCTTGGTTCTTTTAATGTTGAATATATCGGTACTACAGATGAGCCCTGGGATAGTCTCGAGTATCACCAATCGCTCGCAGCAGAGAATTTCTCTATCCGGGTATCACCTTCTTTCCGTCCTGACCGGGTACTGATGATCGGCAATAAAAAAAGTTTTTTTGATAACCTGTCGTTGCTGGAACAGGCCAGTGGTATTACGGTAAAAGATATCAACTCCCTGTTGCAGGCATTACAGAACCGGGTGGATTATTTTCATGCCAATAGTTGTCGGGTTTCCGATCATGGATTAACACAGATGCCGGCCCGTTTCGAATTCAGTGCACAGTTGGAATCGGAATTACAGTTCTTCCTTTCTGATAGAAAAGGCAGTTATTCAGATCCGGAAGCGTTCATGGGCTATGTATTGGTGCAGCTTTGTAAAATGTATCATGCCAAAGATTGGGTACAGCAATTTCACCTGGGCCCGATCCGGAATAACAATACCCGCCTGAACCAGTTGCTGGGTGCGGATAGTGGGTTTGATTCGATCGGTGATTTTCCGCAGGCATTGCAGATGTCGCTGTTCTTCGATCATCTCGACCAGACCAATCAATTGGCCAAAACGGTGATCTATAATATCAATCCTGCTGATAACGAAGTGTTTGCCACCATGCTGGGCAATTTCAACGACGGCAGTATCAAGGGTAAAATGCAGTTCGGTTCCGGTTGGTGGTTCCTTGACCAGAAAGACGGGATGGAAAAACAGCTGAATGCCTTATCCAATATGGGATTGATCAGTACCTTTATAGGGATGATCACCGACAGTCGCAGTTTCCTCTCGTTTCCGCGACATGAATATTTCAGACGCATTCTTTGTAACCTGTTAGGGGATGAAATGGAGAAGGGGATCCTGCCGGATGATGAAGCCTGGATCGGAGGTATTGCCAAAGACATCTGTTACCATAACGCGAAAGAATATTTTAACCTGTAATTTTTCATTCTAATACAATTGCCATATGTCAAACTCACGCAGAAATTTTATTAAGCAAACCGCTAAAGCAGCAGCCGGCACTTATATTGCTACGGCAGGTATCAGTGCACAAAGTTATGCGCGTATCTTGGGAGCCAATGATCGGGTAAGGGTAGGTGTGGTAGGTTTCTCTGACCGTCACCGCAGTTCACATATCCCGCCGTTCATGAAGTTTTATAAGGAGATGAACTTTGATATTGTAGGGGTATCCGATATCTGGAAAAGAAGAAGAGAAGAAGGCGTTGCCTTTCTGAAAGATAAAATGGGGCACGATGTTACTGGCTACCGTAACAATGAAGAAATGTACGCGGCCAAAGCGGTGGATGCGGTCTTCATCAGCACTGCCGATTTTCAGCATGCCCTGCATTGCATCGAAGCCGTAAAAGCCGGTTGCGATGTGTATTGCGAAAAGCCGTTTGCCGAAACAATGGAAGATAACCGTGCTGCGCTGAAAGCAGTAAAAGCATCCGACAGGATTGTGCAGATCGGCTCACAGCGCAGAAGCGGGCCCAACTATAAGGCAGCGGCAGACTTTATACAGAGTGGTAAGTTTGGCCCCATTACCATGGTAGAATTAACCTGGAACGTGAACCAGCCCGGCCGCTGGAGAAGACCCGACCTGGTAGCCAATTGCCGCGAAGAAGATCTTGACTGGAAACGCTTCCTGATGAACAGGCCTTATGAGAATTTTGATCCGAGAAAATACCTCGAGTATCGTTTGTTCTGGCCTTATTCCTCCGGAATGCCCGGTCAGTGGATGAGCCACCAGATTGATACGGTTAACTGGTTCAGTGGATTGGATCACCCGAGAAGTGTTACCGCTAACGGTGGTATTTACCAATGGAAAGATGGTCGTAGAAACTGGGATACCACTACTGCTGTATTTGACTATGGACCAACGAATGATCCCACTACAGGATTTCAGGTGGTGTTCATGTCTCGCATGCACAATGGCGATGATAGTCCGGCTGAGCTTTATTACAGCAATGGCGGCGAACTGAATCTGATCACCAATAAAGTATCGCCCAAAGGTGGTTTGCGTGCAGGAGCCGCTGCCGCCATGAAAATGCAGCCCAATCTGTTGCCGGAGCTGAATCTGACCGATACAGTTGTGAAAGTAGAAGCTGGCGCCAATACCGGAGGTGATGCATTAACCACGGCACATATTCGTAACTGGATGGAATGTATCCGTAGCCGCAAGCAACCCAATGCACCGGTAGAAGCAGGCTATACACATTCTATCGCCACCATCATGGCCAATGCGGCCTGCCGCACCGGTGAGAAAGTAACTTTTGATGAAAAAACACAGGAAGTGATGGCAGGTGGAAAAGTGTTTAAATATTAGTAGTAGCAGTTGGGTTTATATAGCAACGGAAAGGGAACTCCCTCGCGGATCATCCCTTTCTTTTTTTAGGGAAGGGTGAAAAGAAGATCAGCTAATGACTGAGAAACAAAAAGCCAGAATCGCCGTATTACTCGGAAATTTTTTCTTCGGTACCAGTGTGATCGCCGTTAAACATATCAGTCCGCACCTGGTTCCACCCCTGGCTCTCACAGCGATCCGGATCTGTTCGGCCAGTTTCCTTTTCTGGTCCATGTTTATTTTGAACCCGGTAAAAACCGGCATTGAAAAAAAAGATTATCTCCGTTTATTTCTCTGCGCCCTGGCCGGTATTACCCTGAACCAGACTTTTTCTGTACTGGGTATGGCATTTACCAGTCCTATACACGCTTCCCTGCTCATTCTCACCACACCCATTACCATTACCATACTGGCTGCCTGGTTCCTTGGCGAAAGATTAACCCGGTTAAAAATAATCGGATTGTTACTGGGGATTTCCGGCGGGGCCTTACTCGTGTTTGCCAGAGATGTATCCAGTATCGCCGGTGAGAACCAGTCGCTGGGGGATATGTTTGTGATTCTGGGTGCGTTGAGTTATTCCACCTATGTCATTTCCATCAAACCGCTGATGATGAAATACAAGGCCAATCATATCCTGCAATGGGTATTCCTTTTCGGTATGTTTGCCAGTTTACCCATTGGATGGAGACCGCTAACAACCGTGCAATGGGTATCCTTCGATTTTCTCAGTTGGTTTTGTCTGGTATATGTAGTGCTCGGCGGAACTTTTTTCGCGTACCGGTTAATGAATTACAGCATTAATAAACTGGGTGCTGCTGTAACGGGTTCTTATATTTATACACAACCATTTTTTACTACTATCGCTTCTGTGATCCTTCTGCATGAAGTGTTGAGTCCGCCAAAGATCATGGCAGCGGTATTAATCATGGGAGGTGTGTTTTTGGCTAATTACAAGAGGAAATGAATAGAATAAACGCTCCGCGAAACCTCCGCTTCTTATGTTCTCAGCGGTTGGTCTGAGGTTCATTCAACCGTAGAGAACGGGAAAGCAGGGAGCTTTCGCAGAGGAAAAACATATTAATCAACACAAACTAGTTATATGACCAGAGTTCCTTTTGCTGAGATGAAGCAAACCATCAAAACGGCTTTTATCAAAGCAGGTATGTCAGAAAGCAAAGCAGATACCTGTGCGCAAATCCATACAGAATCCTCCCGGGATGGTGTGGCTTCGCATGGCTTGAACCGCGTAGAACGTTTTATCGAATACCTGTTGAAAGGGTGGGTAGTTGCTGATGCAGATCCCAGTCTGGTACTAAGCCTCGGTGCTTTGGAAACCTATAACGGCAACCTGGGGCCAGGCGTGCTGAACGCTATGTTTGCCATGAACCGTGCCACTGAAATGGCTGCGACCAACGGGATCGGTATGGTGGGATTGCAGAATACCACCCATTGGATGCGCGGTGGTGCTTACGGCTGGCAGGCGGCTGAGAAAGGGTTTATCGGCATCTGCTGGACCAATACCGAATCCTGTATGCCACCCTGGGGTGCTAAATCGGAAGCAGTGGGTAATAATCCTTTTGTAATGTCCGTTCCGCGTAAGGAGGGGCATGTGGTATTTGATATGGCCATGTCGCAATATTCCTATGGAAAGATCTGGGGCATGGAAGGGAAAAACCAACGCCTGCCTTTTCCGGGAGGTTTTGATGAGCAGGGGCAACTCACAGATAATCCCGACATCATTTCTAAAACCAGAAGGGTAGTGCCTATCGGTTACTGGAAGGGCGCCGGTTTTACCATCATGCTCGATCTGATCTCGGCACTGGTATCCGGCGGTTTGTGTACGGCGGGCATTGATCAGAACGGCAAAGGCAGTTGTGGTGGTTGCTCGCAGGTGTTCATTGCTATTGATCCGTTAAAGATCAACACACAGGAGATGATTGATCATGTGCTGGAAATAACCGTGGCACAACTGAAACAGGCCGTGCCGGCAGAAGAAGGGAATGAGATCTTTTTTCCAGGGGAGCAGGCTGCCAGAAAAAGAAAAGAAAATACAGAGCTTGGCATACCCGTAGATGATGCGATCTGGAACAAAGTAAAAGAACTGGCTGGTTAAGTGGATCCCATAAATCAATGTATCTATGAAAGCACTCTGCGTACAATCTCCCCACCATCTCGTGATCGAGGAAAGACCGGTGCCTGCGATACAGGCCGCTAATGAAGTACTCATCAAAGTAAAAGCCGCAGGTATCTGTGGGTCGGATGTGCATATCTACCATGGCACATCGCCCGTGGCTACTTATCCGCGGGTGATTGGACATGAGATAGCAGGAGAGATTCTGGCTATCGGTACACAGGTAACTGATTTTTCTGTGGGCGATCGGGTGGTAATGGATCCGGTGATCTACTGCGGCAACTGTTATCAATGCAAAACCGGCAGAAGAAATGTTTGTAGTAAACTCAAAGTAAGATCTGTACATGTAGATGGTGGTTACCAGGAATACATCGTATTACCACAGGAAAGTATCTACCTCATTCCTCCGCAGCTTAGCTGGGAAGAAGCCGTGATGATTG
Organism: Sediminibacterium sp.; assembly: GCA_036405675.1. Taxonomy (GTDB): domain Bacteria; phylum Bacteroidota; class Bacteroidia; order Chitinophagales; family Chitinophagaceae; genus Sediminibacterium. The sequence continues at coordinate 12,793 of DASWXD010000112.1, read as the reverse complement.
AACCCTTTACCATTGCAGAACAGGTTTGCTGGCGGGCACAGATCACCAAAGAAGATATTGTGTTTATCATGGGAGCGGGACCGGTAGGATTGAGCGTACTCAAAAGAGCCAAACTATCCGGTGCCACCTGTTATATTTCTGATATACTCGATACCCGGCTGGCACTGGCCCAAAGCTACGGTGCCGATGCCGTGATCCATGCAAAACAAACCGATCCGGGTGAAGAGATCAAACGTTTAACAAACGGCAATGGTGCCACTGTGGTCATTGATGCTGTTTGTTCTGTACGATCTTTTGAACAGGCACTCACTTACGTATGTGCCGCAGGCAGGGTAATTCCATTGGGCTTTACCAAAGAGCCTTCTGCTATCAGCCAGTTAAGTATTACAGCCAGAGAAATTGATGTACGTGGATCGAGATTACATAATAACCAATTCCCGGTGGTCATTGAACATTTCCGTGAGGGCAGGATTGAAGTGGCGGATATGATTACACACCGATACCCGTTCACCGAAATTCATGCAGCCCTCAAACTGATCGAAGATCCGGCAGTGGAAAAAGGAAAAGTGGTGTTGTTATTCTAAGCATAAAAAAAACTGCGCCTTTGCGCCTCCGCGTGAAAATTTTCTCGCAAAGTCGCAAAGACGTAGTTGAAGAGTTGTTTAATATTTGGTCACACCAGGTGTCGCGATCGGGTAAAAACCATCTGCGCCAGGCAATACCGGCGGAGTTGCATCCCATGCAAATACTTTTGGCATGATATCGAGCCCGGAGTTAATGGCTTTGTCCCAGTTCACTACCTGCCCACTGTAAGTAGCCATTCTGCCCAGAATAGAGGTCATGGTACTATGTGCCCCATTCTCTGCATCAGCAAATTTGTATTCGCCTTTGGCAATGGCGGCAAACAGTTCGTCATGTTCTACCTGGTAAGGGTTGGGTTCTCCCTTGGTATCAAAATGGTACACCACTTTACCCGATGCATCGGTGATATTGGCGGCACCACAGAAAATTTTTCCTTTGGTACCAACCAGTAGTTCATCTACTTTACTCATGGTGCCGGGTATATGGCGGCACTGGCTGTTCAGGATCGATCCATCGGCATAGGTAAACTCCACATAGTGGTGATCAAAGATCTCCCCATGTTCTTTTCCCTTACGTACCTGACGGCCTCCCATGCCCTGGGCTTTCACAGGGTAGGCGCCTTTGAACCAGTTAATCACATCAATATTGTGAATATGCTGTTCGGTAATATGATCGCCGCAGAGCCAGTTAAAGTAATACCAGTTACGCATCTGGTATTCCATTTCTGTTTGTCCGGCTTTGCGCGGTCTTACCCAAACGCCATCATTGTTCCACCAGGCCTGCGCCGAAGTGATATCGCCGATCATGTCTTTGCGTTTGTAAAGTTCGCGGTAAGAGCTCTGGTAATGACGCTGTAAGCCTACCACTACATTCAGTTTTTTCTGTTTGGCAATGGCAGCGGTAGCCAATACTTTCTGCACACCGGCAGGGTCGGTAGCTACCGGCTTTTCCATGAATACATGTTTATTTTGTTTGATGGCTTCCTCAAAATGAATCGGACGGAAACCGGGAGGTGTGGCCAGTATCACCACATCTGCCAGCGGAATGGCTTTCAGGTAACCGTCAAAACCGGTAAACCTTCTTTCTGCGGGTACGTCAATCCGTTTGCGGGCATCGGCGCTTTTGGCATCCTCTTCATTGGTAAGCGACTCGTAACATTTATCCAGGTTGTCCTGGAAAGCATCTGCCATGGCAACCAGTTTTACATTCTGTTTACTTTTCAGTGCCTGCATGGCCGCACCGGTACCCCGGCCGCCGCAGCCAATCAGGGCCACTTTGATCACATCATCCGATCCGGCAAAATAATTGGCGCGGCTTAAAAAGGGAGCAGCCATCAGTCCGCCTGCGATCAGCGAACTTTGTTTTACAAATTCTCTTCTGGACTTGTTTTGGGAAGCATCGTTTTGCATATAACAGTTTTTTAAAAGTTTATCGACCCAGGTATTTGTTAAAAAAATCGTTGATCTCTTTGGGGGAAGGTTGTTGTAAAGGTCTCACCAAACGGATGCCCACCCAGCTGCCATCCGTTAACCACCATTTGCTCTGCGGGATCTGCGGATCGCGGATGTTCCAGTCGGGATGGGAAGCAAAACGCTTGGCACTGCGCAATTCGCTGGCTGTTTGGGCAAAACCACCACCGCGCAAGGCTTTGGGATATTTCGTTTTGTTGGGTGCCATCATCGGATCAATAGCTCCGCTGAGTGTATTATAGCGGTTGGCTTCATAATGATCCATCGTCCATTCCATCAGGTTGCCGAGCATATCATAAAGCCCCCAGGCATTGGGTAATTTTTCGCCCACTTTGTGAAACTTGTCTTCACTGTTATTGCCATACCAGGCATATTTGTCTAACTGGGTACTATCGTTGCCAAAATAGAAGGCAGTGGTGCTGCCTGCACGGCAGGCGTATTCCCATTCGGCTTCTGTGGGTAAACGGTAAAAGATACCGGTTTTATCATATAACCAACGACAATACATCAGTGCCGCCATCTGCGACATACTGTTCACCGGGAAGCCACCTTCTTTGCCCATGCCCCAACTTAGGTCAATGTATTGCGGACTGGGTCTTGTGATTGCATCAACGTCAACATTGGCACTGGTATTTTCATCTTTGAAAAAAACATCAAAGGCATCGCGGGTTACTTCGTGGGCACTCATCCAGAAAGCGGAGAGTTTGATTTTTTGTTGCGGCCCCTCATCAGCGTCTCTTCTTTTTTCTGTAGGGGCACTGCCGATGACAAACTCACCTGCAGGAATGGGCTGCATGGTAAACCGGAGGGTGCTGCCGGGTAAGGATTGTTCGTAACGGGTAAAATTAGTTGTAGGCTGTTGCGCCCAGCTCAGGGTAAACAATAAAGAAGAAAATAACAGGAAAGTAACTCTTTTCACGTAGCAGTATTTGGTGGTGAAAAGATACTGAAATAATCAAACCGAATGTAGGATTCAATATGGTGGAATTCAGGGTATTGTCTTTAGTGGATAGAATTTATTTCTCTGTGAAAATGCGCTTCGCTGATCTCTGTGGGTGCTGTAAAAACGCAATCCAACCGCAGAGAACGGGAGAACAGGGAGTTTTCGCAGAGAGAGATTTCATAGCAGATAGTTAATAGCACATTCCTCATCTCTTCCAGTATCGCTTGAACCCCGGTGAATCATAGTATAGAACCTGCTTATTCCGCAATTCCGTAATCAGTAAATCAGCTTTCATTTTTTTCGCCAGTTGCATAGCTTCTTTAATAGGAAGAATACTGCAGGCCGTAGCCAACCAATCTGCCAGTGCGCCATTGTCAGCGATCACAGTTACATTTCTTTGCGAACTAATACCATAACCGGTTCGCGGATCGGCGATATGGGAATACTTTTTTCCTTTGTGTTCGATAAATTGATACGCATCGCCCGATGTGGCAACGGCTTTGTTTTGCAATAACAGTTTTTGGGGTAAAAGATCATCAGTGGTTTCGGGTACGTTTACCCCAATGGTCCAGCCCCGGCTATTGGGTGGTGGTTGAGTCATCACCATATCGCCACCGGCATCAACCAGTGATTGTTTGATCCCTTTGCTGGTGAGATAATTTACTACCGCCTGTGCCGCATATCCTTTGGCAATACCGCCAAGGTCTAATAACATGCCTTGCTGCCGTAAATACACACTGTGATCTGCAGGGTTAAGTTGCAACTGCTGAAAACCTACCAGCCCCTTTTTTTGTGCAACCTGCAAACTATCCGGAAATCGTTTTTCTTTTCTCGCTTTCCGCCACAAACGGCTCAGCGGACCGATAGTGATATCAAACGCATGCCTGCTTTCTAACCAGGCCTGGCCACTGCTGATCAATAGGTTCCATAATCTGGAAGATACGATCATGGGTTCTTTGCCGGCTTTGCTATTGAGGCGGCTCAGTTCACTCGTACTGTCGTAATCACTGAACAGACTATTCAGTGTATCTACCAGGTCAAAACAGGCCCGCGCCAGCGTTGCGGCTTTCAGCGAGTCATCGGTTACCAGTACCAGATTAAAGGGCGAACCCATTTTATTTTCGGTAAAAAGAAACTTTCTTTCCTGTGCGTGGGTTAAGAGCCCGGTCAGGCAGGTGAAAAAAAAGAAAAGGAATAGTTTGCGCAAAGTATCCGTTTTGTTACTGTTATCAGTAAATTTAAGCACAAAAAATAAGGCACATGCAAAGAAGAAAATTTATGCAGCAAAGTTTACTGGCCGGAGGCTCACTGATTGCAGCCAGCACTGCGTTCTCTGCCCAGCAAAAAAAAGACCTTCTCGATAATAATGAACCCTTTCATCTGCCTTATGCCATCCACGATGGGATGTTCAAAAATCATGGCGGTGCCGATATTGTAGACCAGATTAAATTTGCTCACTCAGTAGGCTTCCGCGCACTGGAAGACAATGGTATGATGAGCCGCACACCCGAGCAACAACAACGCATTGGAGATATCATGGAACAACTGGGCTGGAAAATGGGGGTCTTTGTGATTGAGTTTGATAAATGGCCCCTCTCTACCAATATGGCCGGAGGTAAAAAAGAATGGAAAGATAAATTCATCCAATACTGTAAGGATGCACTGGAAGTAGCCAAACGCTGCCGTGCCAAATGGGCTACCGTAGTGCCGGGTAATTTCGACAGAACTCTCCCCATGGGCTTTCAAACAGCCAATGTGATTGAGTTTCTTCGTCGCGGAGCAGAAATTCTCGAACCTTCCGGACTGGTCATGGTACTGGAACCCTTAAGTGATACGCCGGATCTGTTTCTGCGTTATTCCGATCAAACCTATGCCATCTGTAAAGCAGTCAATAGTCCTTCCTGTAAGATCTTGTTTGATATGTACCACATGCAACGCAATGAGGGTAATATCATCCCTAATATGAACCGAGCCTGGGATGAGATCGCTTATCTGCAGATAGGAGATAACCCCGGCAGAAAAGAACCCGGTACGGGCGAAATGAATTACCGTAATATCTTCAAACATGTTCACAGCAAAGGTTACAAGGGTGTGTTAGGGATGGAGCATGGTAATGCGGCTCCGGGAAAAGAAGGCGAACTGGCCCTGATCAAAGCGTATCGTGAGGCAGATAGTTTTATGTAACGATTTCGCAAAGGGGAACCAGCTGATTCGAACAGCTTCACCATTATATACCGGCTTATGTCATTTGCCTTCACCGCTTCACAGATCGCTGCCTACCACCAGGATGGTTACCTGCTGGTCAAACAGTTCTGCACTAAACCCGAGGTAAACAAACTATATAACACAGCCCTGGAAGATGATGCCATGCGCAAAAACGCATTGGATCTGAACGACCAGTCGGGCAAAAAAACAAAACTCTCTCTCTGGTTCACCCCAGGCAACGATGTATTTGGTTATCTGACCCGCAGCGAAAAAATGGTAAATGGGGTAGCTGCTTTGCTCGATAGCGATGCGCCTGTCTGTCATTTTCATTCCAAGTTAATGCAGAAAGAACCGCGGGTAGGCGGTGCCTGGGAATGGCACCAGGATTATGGATACTGGTACAAAAACCAGTTTATGTTTCCGGATCAGCTGATCAGTGTTATGGTGGCTTTAACGCCAGCTAATCAAGAGAACGGCTGTTTGCAGGTAATCAAGGGGTCGCATAAAATGGGCCGCGTTAATCATGGTTTTGCCGGTGAGCAGGTGGGGGCAGATATGGTAATGGTGAACAATGCCCTGCAAACCATGGAGCTGGTTTACTGCGAGCTGGAAGCGGGTGATGCATTGTTCTTTCATCCCAACCTGCTGCATCGCTCAGAAGCCAATCTGTCTGAACATCCGCGTTGGTCCATCATTTCCTGTTATAGTTCCCAATCCAATCTGGCATACAATGAAAGTTCTGTGTCGTGGAAAGTGCCGGTGAACAAAGTGCCGGATGAAGCTTTGTTACAATGGGATGCGGCTTCTCTATCGGAAGCTGATTTCCTCAAAAAAGAAAATGATCCGGCGCTGAAAGAAACGGGGTGGGAGAAGGAAGTGAGCATAGGAGATCAAAAGAAAATATAACGCTGCGAAACAGCTGCCGCTCTTCTGTTCTCTGCGGTTAGTGTAAGTTTCATTCACCGCAGACCTGCCTGTCGGCAGACAGGGAACAGGAGAACAGGGAGTTTTCGCAGAGAAAAAAATAACTACACTTAATTGATATCATTACCATGAAAAAAATCCTGCTTGCCTTTTTACTGATTACCCTGTTCACAGATACCCATGCCCAGTTACATATCCCTACTATATTTGGTGATAGTATGGTATTGCAAAGAGACAGACCCATTCCTGTCTGGGGCTGGGCCGCCAAAGGGGAGAAGATAACTGTTCAGTTTCATGATCAATCCAAAACCACGGTAGCGGGTGCTGATGGTAACTGGCGTGTAAACCTGGACGCTGAAAAAGCAGGCGGGCCATACCGTTTGGCAGTGAAGGGCAATACACAGATCGAATACAAAGATGTATTGGTGGGCGATGTATGGATCTGTTCCGGACAGTCGAATATGGAATGGACCGTAGCCAATACCAACAACAGCGAAGCAGAAATAGCGGCGGCCGCTTATCCAACGATCCGTCAGCATAAAATTCCTAACAGCATCGCGGTAGATCCGGCTATAGATACCAAGGCCGGTAACGGATGGCATAGTGCCAACCCGGCGCAGGTAGGTAGTTTTACCGCTGTGGGTTATTTTTTTGCGAGAAATCTGCAACAGGAACTGAAGATCCCCATCGGTCTGATCAATACCAGCTGGGGTGGTACCGATGTAGAAACCTGGACCAGTCGCGAAGCTTTTGAACGTAGTGAAGAATTCAAGGATTTGTACAAAGGCATCCAGCGGGTAAATCTGGATTCTATTGCTGCCAATAAAAAGAAACAGACAGAGGAAAGGGTACAAAAACTACAGGGTGCCTTACCTGCCGAATCAGTTATTGCCAGTTGGAAAGAATCCGGTTTCCATGATCAATCCTGGCCCGAAATGAAATTGCCGGGTCTGTGGGAGTCGCAGGGATTACCCGATCTGGATGGCATTGTATGGTTACGTAAAACCATCACACTTACTGCCGAACAGGCAGCTAACGGCGCCGATCTTTTGCTCAGCATGATTGATGATAATGAGGAAACCTATGTGAATGGCGTGAAAGTGGGTGCTACCAATGGGTATAACCAGAAACGATTATACATTATTCCGCCGGGTGTTCTGAAACAGGGCACCAATACCATTGCCATCCGGGTAGAAGATACCGGTGGCGGTGGCGGATTGTATGGAAATGCCGCTGAACTGCAGTTAATCTGTAAAGGAAGCACCGTTGCACTGAGTGGTGCCTGGAAATTTCAGGTGGCATCGGTTACGCAATCTTCTTCTGTAGGACCGAATAGTTTTCCTTCCCTGTTATTCAATGCCATGGTGCATCCTTTAATTCCTTACGCCATCAAGGGAGCCATCTGGTACCAGGGCGAGAATAATGCCGGCCGCGCTTATCAATACCGGAAAGCTTTTCCGCTGATGATCAACGATTGGAGAAGCCGCTGGAAACAGGGCGATTTCCCTTTCTATTTTATACAACTCTCCAGTTTCAATTCTGCCAACGGCAACAGCCAGCAGGGCAGTACCTGGGCCGAACTGCGCGAAGCGCAAACCATGACACTCTCTTTGCCTAATACCGGCATGGCCGTAACCACTGATATCGGTAATGCAAAAGATATTCATCCCCGCAACAAACAGGATGTGGGCAAACGTCTGGCACTGGTGGCCCTGCATCATACCTATGGTAAAAATGTGGTTTTCAGCGGACCCGTTTATCAATCCATGAAAGTAACCGGCAAAGAAGTGGCAATTTCTTTTACACACGATGAGGGGTTAAGAACCCGCGGACAGGCAGATATGCTGGTAGGTTTTGAAGTAGCCGGTGAGGACCAGAAATTTTACAGAGCAATTGCACGTATAGCAGGAAAACAGGTAATTATCAGTGCGCCAGAAGTTACACAGCCCGTGGCCGTGCGGTATGCCTGGGCCGATGATGCCGGGGCAGCCAATCTGTTTAACCAATCCGGGTTACCGGCAGTGCCTTTCCGTACTGATAACTGGCCGGGGATTACGGTAACCGGGAAATACCGGATAGCGGGTAGATAGGGAAGATAAACTGCCAACGCGGGCAGCACAGTTCATGATGGTTAAAAGAGAACTTAGTTTAGTTTTCCGTATATACTTATAACGCTATCGATAAACATTTCCTGCCATGAAGAAAATTCTATGCCTGCTGCTGCCCTGTTTGGTAGCGACTGCTTTTGCCCAGACCTCAGTGAGTCATCTACTAACGGAAAATAAATCAAACCCTGTTGAGGTAGAAGAACAGGCACCCCGCTTTAGCTGGCAGCTTTCCGCCACACAGCGTAATACCATGCAAACAGCCTATGCCATTCAGGTATGGGAGGCAGGCAATAAAAAGAATACGGTGTGGAACTCCGGAAAAATCATGTCAGACCAATCGGTCTATGTGCCTTACGCAGGCAAAGCTTTGCAGAGCGGGAAAAAATACAACTGGTCGGTACAGGTATGGGATAACCATACTACCCAACCCGCTTCCAGCGAAGCGGGCAGTTTTCAGATGGCCCTCTTACAAAATACTGATTGGAAAGCCAAATGGATAGAGCCCGGCTATGCAGAAGATTCTGTGATGCGTCCCAGTCCTTTGTTCCGAAAACAATTTGCTGCCAATAAAAAAATCGTATCCGCTACAGCATATATCACGGCACATGGATTGTATGAGGCTCAGATCAATGGCAAGCGGATCAGTGATGCGTATTTTACACCCGGCTGGACGGCGTACAAGAAAAGACTGCAATACCAGGCGTATGATGTTACTGCTCTGCTGCAGAAGGGGGTAAATGCTATTGGTGTTACCCTGGGCAGCGGCTGGTACAGGGGAGTGATCGGGTTCTCTAATAACAGGAATGTATATGGAAAAGATATTGCACTGCTTTTTCAGTTAACCATCAATTACAGCGATGGCAGTACCGAACAAGTGCTATCGGATGATAGCTGGAAATCGAGTACCGGCGCCATCCGTTACAGTGAGATCTATAATGGCGAAACCATTGATGCAAGGGAGGAAAAAAATGGCTGGACCTTACCCGGATATGATGATAGCCAATGGAGCGGCGTAAAAACCGCTACGCACCCGGTGAATGTATTGGTAGCAACCTACAATGAACCAATCCGAAGAAAAGAAGTATTCCAGGCAAAACGGATCATTACCACTCCTATGGGCGAAAAAGTGATCGATTTTGGCCAGAACCTGGTAGGCTGGGTTACCCTGAAAGTAAAAGGCAAAGCAGGCGATAAGATCGTAGTATCGCATGCGGAAGTACTCGATAAAACAGGCAATTTTTATACCACCAATCTGCGCGCTGCCAAAGCGCAGGATACCTATATTCTGAAAGGAGGCGAAGAAGAAATATTTGAACCGCATTTTACCTGGCATGGTTTCCAGTTTATCAAACTGGAAGGATATCCCGGCGAACTAAAACCCGAGAATTTTACCGCAGTGGCACTGTATTCCGATATGCCTACAACCGGTACTTTCTCTTCCTCACATCCATTGGTGAACCAGTTGCAGCATAATATTGAGTGGGGACAGAAAGGCAATTTCCTGGATGTGCCTACGGATTGTCCGCAGAGAGATGAGCGTTTGGGCTGGACGGGTGATGCGCAGGCATTCTCGCGCACTGCAGCTTTTAATATGAACGTACATAATTTCTTTACCAAGTGGCTGAAAGATGTAGAAGCTGATCAGTTACCTACCGGTAGCGTTCCTTTTGTTGTGCCGAATGTATTAGGTGCCGGCTCGGCGGGTTCTGCCGGTTGGGCCGATGCGGCTACCATCATACCATGGAATGTATATCTCGCCTATGGCGATAAAAAAGTATTGGAGAACCAGTACAACAGTATGAAAGCCTGGGTAGGGTACATGCGGAATAACAGTACGGATTTTCTCTGGAACAAAGGTTTCCATTTTGGTGATTGGTTGTTCTATCGCCCGCACGATGATAATGATGGCAAATCTGCCGTAACAGACAAGTACCTGATTGCACAATGTTTTTATGCGCATTCCACACAACTATTGATTAATGCGGCACGGGTATTAGGCAAAATGGAGGAAGTCGCTAATTATGAAACGCTGTTGAAAAATATCAAAGCGGCATTTGGAAAAGAATACCTCACTGCCACCGGCAGGCTGGTATCCAGTACGCAAACGGCGTATGTATTGGCGCTGAATTTTGATATGTTGCCAGAGAACCTGCGCGCACAGGCAGCAGAAAGGCTGGCGGCCAACGTGAAAGATTACGGCAATCACCTCACTACCGGTTTTCTCGGAACGCCTTATCTCTGTCATGTGTTAACCCGTTTTGGGTATGTAGACCTCGCTTACAAACTATTACTGCAGGAAACTTACCCTTCCTGGTTATACCCGGTAAAAATGGGGGCCACCACTATCTGGGAAAGATGGGACGGCATTAAACCTGATGGTACGTTCCAGGTACCTTCCATGAATTCCTATAACCACTATGCCTATGGTGCCATCGGCGATTGGATGTACCGGGTAATGGTTGGTCTTGATACTTATGAAGATGGTACCGGCTACAAACACAGCAAAATTGAACCGCATATCGGCGGTGGCTTTACCAATGCTTCAGCCAGTTTACAAACCTATTACGGCAAGCTCAGCAACAGCTGGAAATTATCCGGTGATCAACTGGTGATGGAAGTAGAAGTGCCGGCCAATACAACCGCAACCGTATTCGTTCCCGCCAAAAGTGCAGATGCTATCACAGAAAGTGGTACTCCTCTCTCACAATCAAAAGACATCAAACTGCTCGAAACCCAGGAGGGCTCCGTAAAACTCACCCTCGGTTCCGGCAAATATCAATTTGCAGTTAAAAAATAATTTTAAAACATTCTATCATCCTATCATGCTATCATTCTATCATTTCCTCCTCAAAAAATCCCGCGTATACAGTTGTATTCTTTTCATACTTCTGTATACAAATGCTTCCGCCCAATCCCCCCGTTGGTCTATCGAAAAAGCTAACGAATGGTACAGCAGGCACGCCTGGCTGACAGGAGCGGATTATATCCCTGCCAATGCCATCAACCAGTTGGAGATGTGGCAGGCCGATACCTTTGATCCCGCAACGATCGATAAGGAACTGGGCTGGGCGGAAGGACTGGGTTTTAATACCCTGCGGGTATACCTGCACAGTCTGGCCTGGAAACAGGATCCGGAAGGATTCAAGAAACGGGTGGATCGTTTTCTGGGCATCTGTGCCAAACATAAGATAACCCCCATTTTTGTGTTCTTCGATGACTGCTGGAACAAAGTGCCGCAGCCGGGTAAACAACCCGACCCCCAGACAGGTATTCATAATTCAGGCTGGATGCAGGATCCCGGGCAACCCGCTTCAAATGATGTGACCATCTATCCGATGCTGGAAAAATATGTAACGGATGTACTCACGCATTTTAAAGACGACAAGCGTATTCTTCTGTGGGATCTCTATAATGAACCTGGTAACAGCGGCAAAAAAGATTCTTCACTGGTGTTATTGAAAAAAGTATTTGAATGGGCCCGTAAAGTGAATCCGAGCCAGCCGATCAGTGCGGGATTGTGGGACTGGGGCCTGGAGAAGTTCAATGTATTCATGGCGCAGAACTCCGATATCATTACTTATCACAATTATGAGGAGCCAGATAAGCATCGCCGGGTGATACAGGTGCTCAAAGCATTCGGCCGGCCTATGATCTGTACCGAATATATGGCCCGGACCAGGAACAGTTACTTCAGTAATATCATGCCCATGCTTAAAAGATACAATGTGGGAGCCATCAACTGGGGACTTGTGAGTGGTAAGACCAATACCATTTTTGCCTGGGATACGCCACTGAAAGATGGTTCACAACCCAAAGAATGGTTCCATGATATTTTCAACAAAGACGGCAGTCCTTACCGCCAGGAAGAAGTGGACCTGATTAAAAAGCTGACGAAACAATAGTAACAGATCAATCCCTGTTCATGATGAAAAAATATACACTGCTGTTTTTTTGCCTGGCAACAAAGTTTGTTTTGGCACAGGAACCTGTTGCCATTAATCCCGCTTTGTTACAAAACAGCTGGCCCGCATCCTGGATCAGCTGTCCGGATGCACCCCAGCGCGAGTATGGGGTATATCATTTCCGTAAAACCATTTCGCTGGCGCAGAAACCTTCCCGTTTTGTGGTGCATGTATCGGCCGATAACCGGTATCGGTTATTTGTAAATGGCAAAGCAGTTTGTAATGGTCCCGCCCGCGGCGACCTGTATAACTGGTATTTTGAAACGGTTGATATTGCCCCATACCTGCAGGCCGGCAATAATACACTGGCAGCCCTGGTATGGAATATGGGAGAGCTGGCCCCGGTGGCGCAGATCAGTAACCAGACAGCATTTGTTTTGCAGGGTGATGGTGATGCTGAGAAGATCGTGAATACGGGTGATAGCTGGAAAGTGTTACGCGATACGGCCTATACACCCTGCTCTACTGATAACGGTTCGCGCTTAAGAACCTATATGGTCATCGGTCCCGGTGATCGTGTAAATGCAGCGGCTTACCCCTGGGGATGGGAACAGCCCGGTTATAACGATGCTCACTGGCAGCAGGGTAAACGCCTGGGTA
>DASWXD010000111.1:0-2223 GCA_036405675.1 Sediminibacterium sp. | reverse complement strand
CTGAACCGTTGGCTTCCAGCGGCAATAAACCCCAGGCTTTTTTATTAACGGTTAAAGAACTGTAATCAGTAAAACTCGCTCCTGCTGTAAAAGAAATATTTTCCTGCACCGTATAACTCATTTCGCCATGTAAACGAACGGCTTTCATGTCGGGTTCGTATACCACGTCAAAACTTTTGCCATCGGTATTATTATTGAGGAATAACGGCTGGTTACGGAAACGCAATAAAGAGGCTTTTACCTGGTAAGTGAAATGATCGCCTCCTGCGCCCCTGATACCGGCATATTGTTCGGTGATCTTCGTATTCTGTAAACCGGTTAGTGAACCGATCCAGGGATTAAACCCGGCCAGTGAACGGAAAGTATTTTTCTGGAAATAACCCACCCATCCGGCCTCGAGTACCAGGTTAATCTCCGTCATTTTGGCCTGCACAGTCAGATTGGGCAAAGCTGCAAACTGTTTGTTATCCCAGGAAGGTTGTACCCCCAGGTTCAGTTTCAAATTCGGCGTATTCACCTGGATAGAAGGATTGACATAATAGAGATTATTCTTCAACACCAGTTCATTCGGTATCATGGGGAAACGGGCGGTAGACATATCTGCCGTGAGTCCCAGGTCAAACGCAAATTTGTCACCAAAGGCTTTGTTGATGGGCGCTTTCAGTTGTATACTGTTTTCGTGTGCCTCCGAATTATTAAAGAAACGGGATACTTTCAGTTGCGGATGATAGGTGATGCCGAAAGCATTGGCTTTTTTATTCTGCATACCCAGGTCTACGCCAATGGTGGAATATCTTTCCAGTAACTGGTCTTTCGGAAAACTGAGCGTGCTCGGTTCAAATCCGTAATGGTATTGCGTGGTGCTGCGATAATACGGATTGGCCGTCCATTCGTGTTCCGTAGCCGTATTAAATACGGAAATCACTTCCAGTCCCCATTTAGCTGCCTGTTGTGCATAGAGGTGACCGGTAGACGTAAGAAAATCAGCCCGCACCTGGGTAATGGAGCGTTGACCATCCCCAAAGGAGAAACCTGCTTCTGCCAGGTAAGAACTGAAATTACCGGCCCCTACTTTGATATACTGGTGGTTTTCCCATTCGTAGCCTGAATCAATACCCAGTGCCAATGGTTTGATAGGAACCGGCTGGTAGGAAAAAAACAGGTTTTGCGAAGGAATGGTATAACTCACCGGCATGCGGGAAGAATCTATGACTGGTGTGGCCGCCGTAAAATTCACTTTGGCCGCATTTTTCAGGTAGGGTTTGAAAGCCGAGGTAATGGTAACCACTTTGGGTGAAGCGGTATCGCCCAGGCCTTCTTTGGATAATTGCGAAGACAGCTCTTCTGTTTTTTCTGCAGCCGGCCTGGCTGATTTGACAGCGGGTTTTACCGTTGCCGTTTTGCGGCTGGTCTTTTTCTTTTTGGGGGCCGTTTTCTGCGTACGGACTTTTTTACGGGTCTTCTTTTTCTGTGCCTGCACAGAACCCACTGCAAAAGCTGCCAGCAAAAGGATCACTATCGTTCTGATGATATATTTCATGTAGGGGTCTGCTTTACTGTTGTTCAACTTGGTTGGTTTTTGCTTTCTCTGCCAGTACTTTATCCAGCTTCTGTTGTGCTTCTGTTTTCAGTTCGGCTATGGTGGCATTCTCTACAATACTTTTAAAAGTGGCTTCGGCATTAAACCAGTCTTTCTGCTGTACAAATACATCGCCCAGCAGAATATAACTACGGGTTACCCAATGATCATATGAACCCATTTTTTTGATCACTTCAAAAGCTGCTTTTTCCGCTTCTGCCAGTTTGTTCTGTTGCAACAGGATCTCTGCGATACGATACTGCGCTTCTGCTGCATATTCCGATTTACCGGCAGCGATCACCTGTTTGTAAGCGCCAATGGCGGGTTCTGCTTCATTACCCAACTGGTGATTCTTGGCCACTACCATGCTGGCCATCATACGGTCGTCTGTAGCAATCCCTTTCTCCAGTAATAACTCTGCTGCATTGGTGGCGGCTTCTTTCCATGACTGCGCTTTAAACTGGCAGCGTAACAGGCCGCGCATGGCTTCCAGCCGGTTTTCCTGCTGGGTAGCAATGGATTTCAGCTGTGTAAAATATTTAGTGGCATTGGGATAATCTTTCAGATCAAAATAATAGATCCTGGCTGCCTGTAACGTACTTCGCTCTGCATATTTGTTCTGTGAACGATCGGCCACCGCTTTG
>DASWXD010000110.1:0-98085 GCA_036405675.1 Sediminibacterium sp. | reverse complement strand
CGTGTGTCGTGAGTCGTGAGTCGTGAGTCGTGAGTCGTGAGTCGTGAGTCGTGAGTCGTGAGTCGTGAGTCGTGAGTCGTGAGTCGTGAGTCGTGAGAGCAGTAGTTGCTCCGCAAGATACACTACCTACTGACAACTCACTATTCACTATTCACCCAATCAGTCCCGATAGTTCAAAGCCGGCTTTCTGTCTCCGAGTAAGGCTTTATACTGGTAATCTCCTTTTGCCTGTTTAAATTCTTCTTTTGCCTTATTAATGAGGCTGGCATCTGTAAACAGATCGATGGCGGTGAGGGCCATGGTTTTGGCGGCTACCATCATGCCTTTGGTACCTATTTCGGTTCCGTTGCAGGCTACGGCCTGCCAGCTATGTGCCGCTGTTCCGGGAATCCAGGTGGCTGCTTCCAGGCCAACAGTGGGTACGGCATAACTTACATCACCCACATCGGTAGAGCCACCGCCGGCATTAATGAAAGCCTGTAAAGGATTTATGCTGGCTGCTTTTTCAATGGCAGGTGGCTGGTAGGTAAAGGATGACTGTATCTTTTTGCCAAACTCGATTTCTGCGGGTGTATAGGTGACACCACCCACCTGCTGCAGGTTCCGCTGCATGGCTTCGCCCAATGTGCGGTTAATGAGCAGGTCATGTGTTCCGCCAATGATCTCGTATTCTACCCGGGTGTCTGTACCCAGGGCGGCGCCTTTGGCAGTTTTTACCAGGCGGTCAAACACATTTACCACCCATTCTCTTTTGGGGTGGCGTACATAGTAAAATACTTCCGCAAAATCGGGTACTACATTCGGCGCTTTTCCTCCCTGTGTAATTACATAGTGGATCCGGGTTTCCTGTGGTACATGTTCGCGCATCATATTGGCCATATAATCCATCGCTTCCACACCATCCAGCGCGGAACGCCCTTTTTCGGGTGCCATGGATGCATGGGCCGAGAGACCATAGAAACGAAACTTACCGGAAGTATTGGCCAATGCACTGGTCATAGTAACGGCATTGATATCGGAAGGATGCCAATGTACGGCCACATCCACATCATTGAATAAACCGGCACGCACCATATATACTTTACCGCTACCACCTTCTTCGGCCGGACAGCCATATACCCGTATAGTACCGCTGATTTTTTTTGCTTCGATCAGTTTTTTAATTTCAATACCCGCTGCGGCAGAAGCGGTGCCAAAAAGATTATGACCACAACCGTGACCCGCATCCACTCCCTTTACAGGTTGTCTGCTGGCTACCGCTTCCTGTGATAAACCTGGCAACGCATCATACTCAGCCAGAATAGCGATTACAGGTTTGCCACTACCATAGGTTGCCACAAAAGAGGTAGGCATGCCTGCCACACCGGCTTCTATACTGAAGCCATTGTTTTGTAAGGTTTGTTGCAACAGGGCAGAACTTTTCTGTTCTTTATACCCCACTTCTGCAAAGTTCCAGATCTGTAAAGCGATCTTCTTATAGTCTTCGTATTTGACGTCTATATTTTTGATAGCATCTGCTTTCAAAGAAGCGGTTCCGCTTTTCTGGGCATACAATACAAAGGCAGCTGCACATACAGTGGCAGTCAGAAATAATTTTTTCATGCAGGGTATTTTCAATAATTAAACAAAGAGGTCGCGGTAGAGTTCTGCGCCGGGTACCACGGAATAATGACTGAGATCGGTAATACCTTCGGCAGCCATTACTTCTTCATCAATAAACGTGTTGCCGGTGCATTGGGCCGCAGGTTTGCGAAGGATATAATACACGGCATCGGCAATAATATCCGGTGTGCGGCTCATCCTGGCCAGTGCTTCTCCCCCTAATAAATTTCTTACTGCGGCCGTATCAATCGTGGTTCTGGGCCATAATGCATTGGAAGCAATGCCGGCGCCTTTCAGCTCAGCTGCCCAACCCAATGCCAGCATACTCATACTGTATTTGGTGATGGTGTAGGCAATATGTCCGCCCAGCCATTTGGGATTGAGATTGATGGGTGGTGATAAAGTAATGATATGCGGATTATTGCCTTTACGCAGGTGCGGGATGCAATACTTACCCATCAGGAAAGTACCACGCACATTAATGCTCTGCATCAGGTCAAAACGTTTGGTCTCGGTTTGCTCAGTGGGTGTGAGCTGGATGGCGGAGGCATTGTTGATGAGTACATCGATCCCGCCAAAACGGTCTACCGCCTGTTGAACGGCCGCCTGTACCTGGTCTTCCTGACGGATATCTACCTGCACCGCCAGTGCTTTTCCGCCTGCGGCTTCTACTTCCTGCGCAGCAGAAAAAATAGTGCCACCCAGGCGGGGATCTTCTTCTACACTTTTGGCAGCAATCACAATATTGGCACCTTCTCTGGCCAAACGCAGGGCCATGGCTTTACCGATACCTCTGCTGGCGCCGGTAATCAATACGGTTCTGTTCTGAAATGACATATGCAAATAGTTAGGTACTCAATTTCAGCAAAACCAGCTTACCAACCTAAGAAATCTTTAATCACCTGTTCGGTTTCGGCGCAGGCTTTGTCCAGTTCTATGTTCAGAATGGTTTTGGTGAAATGGTGGTTGAACGACATTTCATAACTGGCTTTGTTTACCCTTGTTTCCAGACTTTCGGGTGTTTCGGTGCCGCGGGCTTCCAGTCTGCGCCGGAGTTCGGCTACCGAGGGGGGTTGTATGAAGATAGACAGGCAATTACCTGCAAACTGTTGTTGTACATGAATCGCGCCCTGCACATCAATATCCAGCATCGGCACTTTGCCTTCGTTCCAGATCCGCTGCAGTTCACTTTTCAGCGTGCCATAGTATTTGCCCTCGTACACCATTTCCCATTCAATGAATTCGTTGGCATCGATCCGGGCCCTGAAATCATCCACAGTGAGAAAATGATATTCAACCCCGTCTTTCTCTGTGCCGCGGGGAGCACGGGTAGTGGCAGAAATGGAAAACGACAAACGCGGGTATTTACCAATCAGGTAGCGGGTAATAGAGGTTTTCCCCGATCCGGAGGGTGCCGTAAGAATAATCAGTTTCCCGTTTGTTGCTGACATGGTGGTGATTTGGGCAAAGAAACAATTTTATTGTGAATAGTGAATGGTGAGTAGTCAGTAGTCAGTTGTGAGTAGGCAGGAGTAAGTGAGCAATAAACCAAACTCCCTGCTGACTACTCACCCCTCACGCTTCATGAATGCCACACCACTTTCTCCTCCAGCGGAATCCTTCGCTGGCCTTCTTTCACAGGAGCATCTGTGTAGCCGAGGAAGAGCAGGCCCATGACGAGGTCCTCTTCGCCAAGGCCGAGGTATTGTTTCATAGAAATATCATGTGTCATACCGCCGGTACTCCATAATGCGGCAATACCCAGCGAGGCGGCGCCCAGCAGAATATTCTGCATGGCTGCACTAACGGCAGCGATCTCTTCCAGTACAGGAATACTGTTCTGCACACTGCGTTTCATGTATACTACGATGATATGAGAGAGCTGATTGCCCTGCTGTTCTATTTTTTCAAATTTAGCGTTGGTAAATTTTTCCGGGTCAGTAGCTGCTTTATACAAGGCTGCATGGTCTTTGCAGAATCTGCGCACAGCTTCCTGCTCGTAAACCACAAAACGCCAGGGTTCGGTACGGCCATGGGTAGGGGCCCAATCGGCAAGATTCAACAACCGTTGAATGAGGGGGTTCTCTATTTTTTTCCCATTCATATCAGAAGGTTTCACACTTCTTCTATGCTGGATAATACTTTGTAAGGTATCGAATGTGTTCATACTGCAAAAGTAGAACCTTCTGCAGGGAATTAATAGTGAAAACTTTTGTTTAACATTCCGGTTTCTTACATAGGGATTTTCAGGAACACAGTAGTGCCTTTACCGATATTGCTCTGGATAGACAACTCGCCGCCGATCTCTTTGATAAAATCCTTGATCAGGGTAATACCCATGCCGCTACCTTTTTCATCATTGGTTCCGGTAGTGGTTACCACATTTTCTGTGCGTACGATTTTATTGATCATCTCTGGCGCCATTCCCACACCTGTATCGCTGATGGCTATCCGGTGATAGGTTTCAGCTACATCGTTGTACACGCTGATGCGTCCGTTATGTGTGAATTTATTGGCATTGGTAACCAGGTTCCTGATCATGAACCGTAACATATTCGGGTTAATGGTGATGGAAGCTGCTTTATTTACCAGGTTGGTTAACTGGTTATTTTTGGCCTCTGCAGAAAGCCGCACCTGTTCAAATTCCTGGTCAACAAGCTCTTTCAGGTTTACTTCCTGTTTCACAGATTTTTCCTGCATTTCTATGGTGCCCCAATCAATCAGGTTGTTCACCAGGTTAAAAGTGGTACCTATCTGTTTGGCAAAAATGGAGATCAGCATTTTTCTTTCTTCTTCGGCTATTGCTTCTGATTCCAGCATTTGAAAAGCAGAAAGGATAGAACCGATCGGACCGCGTATATCGTGTACAATCACAGAGTGCATTTTTTTCTGTAGCCTGTTCTGTAAAGCAATCTGCTGTGATGTTTTTTCCAGTTGTTTGCGTGCTACTTTCAGGTCTATGAGTTTGACGAGGTGATTGCCCAGGACTTCGAGTGTAAGTAACTGCTGGCTACTTAGCAGGTAGGGATTCTCATTGCTGACACACAACATTCCCAAAGCGTATCCTTTGCGGCATAATATCTGTACACCTGTATAAAACCTTTTCTGCATTGGTGATATCTCAATCGGATTGTCGAAAAAATGACTATCCTTCAGTGCTTCCTGTACTTCTGTAAAATCATGATCCAGCAGAATGTCTTTACCGGTAAAGGAGAATTCTCCGGGTATTTCTATGGGTTCCATACCTGCTTTGGCCCTGAACCACTGCTGCGTTCTGTCTATGAGAGAGATCAGCGTAATAGATGTATTGCAGATGGTACTGGCTAACTGAACAATCTGACCAAATTCGTCCTGTATGCTGTTATCGGGCAGTTTGATTTTTTGTATTTCTTCTGTCCGCACTGTGTTATCCGGTAATAAGATAGCCTGTTTCATAGTGCTGTTTTACCTGGTGATGAATGGTATGTTACCTGTATCTAAACAGGTATCAGATATTGGACATTGTAAAGTTTCAACTATTATCCCGCCCGGGTAATAGCTCAAAAACGTATAAGTTTGTAGTCGGCTCACTACAGGCAAACCAGGCATATCGTAGACAAAAAACTATCAATCGAAATGACTGAGAACCAGCATGCCATGTATTATATAATGAAATAGAGCATACAAAATGGATCATAAAGAAGTGGGTAAATACTGGGACCGGAATGCAGCAGCCTGGACCCTGCTGGTACGTGCCGGCGCCGATGTGTACAGAGATTACCTGAATACACCTGCCTTTTTTGACATGCTGCCCGATATCAAAGGATTAGAAGGGATTGATATCGGCTGTGGCGAAGGTCATAATACCCGTTTGCTGGCCAAACAGGGTGCCCATGTTACCGGTATTGATATTGCAGCTTTATTTATAGAGAAAGCACAGGAGTGGGAGCAGAACGAGCCGCTGCAGATCCGTTACCAGGTGGCCAGCGCAGTAGCTTTGCCATTCGAAAACCAACGGTTTGATTTTGCGACTGCTTTTATGTGTTTTATGGATATTCCTGAAACAGAAAATGTATTAGCGGAAGCTTTTCGTGTGCTGAAACCCGGTGGTTTTCTGCAGTTCTCTATCTCACATCCCTGTTACACCACCCCGCATCGTAAGAACCTGCGCGATGCAAAGTGCAGTACCTATGCCGTAGAGATAGGTGGTTATTTCGCTGATCCGGATGGCTTTATTGATGAATGGATCTTTACAACGGCACCGCCGGAATTATTACAAGGACTCCCTGTTTTCCGGATCCCGCATTTTAACCGTACGGTAAGCCAGTGGGTGAATCTGATCACCGCTACCGGTTTTGTGATAGAACAAATGGCAGAACCCAGGCCATCGGCCGAGTTGATCAAACAAATACCCAAACTGCAGAACGCGGATGTGGTAGCTTATTTTTTACAGATCCGTTGCCGGAAACCTGCTTGAGTAAACAATCATCACGCAGGAATCCGCCTGATGTCTGCACCCAGATTACGCAAACGTTCATCTATGTACTGGTAACCACGGTCTATCTGTTCAATGTTCTGTATCACACTTCTTCCTTCTGCACTTAAAGCAGCGATCAGCAATGCCTGTCCGGCACGGATATCCGGACTGCTCATGGTAATGCCCCGTAAATTATTTTTTCTGCCCAGTCCGATTACCGTGGCGCGGTGCGGATCGCAGAGAATGATCTGTGCGCCCATATCAATCAGTTTATCGGTAAAGAACAAACGGCTCTCAAACATTTTCTGGTGTACCAGCACGCTGCCCCTTGCCTGTGTGGCCACAACCAATACGATGCTTAACAGGTCGGGCGTAAAACCGGGCCAGGGATGATCGTAAATAGTGAGGATGCCCCCATCGAGGAAGGTCTGGATCTCATATACATCCTGTGCAGGAATATATATATCATCGCCTTTGATATCGAACTGTATACCCAGTTGCCTGAATTTTTCCGGTATCACGCCCAGGTGTTCCACACCCGCATCTTTGATGGTGATCTCGCTTTGTGTCATCGCCGCCAGGCCAATAAAACTCCCAATCTCGATCATATCCGGCAACATACGATGTGTGGTGCCGCCCAATGAAGTCACCCCTTCTATCACCAGCAGGTTACTGCCCACGCCGCTGATCTTTGCACCCATCCGGTTCAGCATTTTGCATAATTGCTGGATATAGGGTTCGCAGGCGGCATTGTAAATGGAAGTGTTACCTTCTGCCAGCACAGCCGCCATCACAATATTGGCGGTACCGGTTACCGAAGGCTCATCCAGTAACATGAAACAACCCTTGAGCTGGGGAGAGGATAATTTGAAACAACCCAACGTTTCTTCATATTCATATTTCGCACCCAGTTTTTCAAAACCGATGATATGGGTATCCAGTCTGCGGCGACCGATTTTATCACCACCGGGTTTGGGTATATACGCCCGCTTAAACCGCGCCAGCATGGGTCCTGCAAACATCACACTGCCACGCAGCTTGCCTCCTTTACGTCTGAATTCATCTGATGCGAGATAATCCGGGTCAATCGAATCGGCCTGGAATATGCAGCTATGCCGGTCGGTACGCGTTACTTTTACACCGATATCTTCCAGTAGTTCTATCAGCAGGTTCACATCCAGTATATCGGGGATATTGGAAATGCTCACCGGCTCATCTGTTAACAACACCGCCGATAAGATCTGTAAAGCTTCGTTCTTGGCTCCCTGCGGAACAATCTCTCCTTGTAATTTATTTCCACCGATTACTTCAAATGCATTCATGTTAGGTAGTTGGTTTATGGGTTTACTGGTTTATTCGTTTATTGGTAATCATGTCTGCAAATACAACCAATAAAAAAGCACCGGAATGTTCCGATGCCTAAAAATATCTTTTTACCCGTAAACCAGTAAACAAATAAACCAGTAAACTAGTATCGTTTCTTAAATTGTCCGCCTCTGCCTTCCTGCCGGCCACCGTTGTTACTCCTGTTTCCACCCTGGCCCTGCTGGTTGCCACCACCGCTGTTGCGGTTATTGCCACCCTGGCTTCTGCCACCGCCACTTCGGTTGTTATCGCGCTGTCCACCGCCGCCGCTTCTGCCGCCGCTGCGTCCGCCAAAATTCTGCTGCCAGCGTCCGCCACCACTACGCGGATACTCATCACGCTCAAAATTCTGGTTACGGTGTTTGATATAAGGGGTATTACTGAATTCCAGTTGTCCGCCCGTAATACTGTTCAGTTCGGTACGGATGGTATCATCATGCACCAGCTCTTTGTGCCAGTTGCTGTAAGCCAGCTTCATATAATAAGCAATGGCATGCGCAAAGCCGGCTTTTTTCTCCGGATCTTCTTCTTTCAGGGCTTTGTCTATCACCACTTCCAGGTTTTTACCCAGGTGGGCATACTTGGGATGACGCTTGGGATAAGGCAGTGGATCGGGTTTCAGTTTATAGGTCTCTTTCTGGGGAATGGGGTAAGGACTATCCACATCCAGCTTAAAATCGCTCATAAAAAACAGGTGATCCCATAGTTTATGCCTGAAGTCTTCTACATTCTTTAAATGTGGGTTTACAAAACCCATCAGTTCTATCACATACTGGGCCTGTTCCTGGCGCTTGGCACGGTCCTCAATGGTCAGCAGAAACTCCACCATTTTCTGTACATGGCGGCCGTATTCTTTCATTCCCAGGTGACTTCTCTCCGTATTGTATTCCATAAAATTGTTCATCTACAGTTACAAATGTAAGTAATAAGCGCAGATTAGTATGATTTGGGGTATGACAGATATGATATAGGCTGGTATTCGGCTTGTTTTAACAATCTGCTATCGCTGAATCCATCGTTTTACCGGGTTTTGAACACATGGCATCACCTCTTGTGTCACACTCTTCAGGGTTCCGAACAGTTATCACCCCTTTTCCAATACAAATCATATCTAAAAATCATATTTAATCTGCGGTATGACAGATATGATATAAGCTGGTATTCGGCTCGTTTTAACAATCTGCTATCGCTGAATCCATCGTTTTACCGGCTTTTGAACACATGGCATCACCTCTTGTGTCACACCCTTCAGGGTTCCGAACAGTTATCACCCCCTTTTCCAATACAAATCATATCTAAAAATCATATTTAATCTGCGGTCCAATCATATCCAATCTGCGTTTATCTTCGCAATATGGAACAGTTAGTACAACAGATCGAAGCCTACCGGCAGGAGATCGCGGCGGTTGAGGCAAATAGTCCGGAAGCCGTAGAAGAATTCCGCATTAAATACCTGGGCACCAAAGGACTGGTGAAAACCATCATGGGCGAAATGCGCAATGTGCCAAATGAGCGTAAAAAAGAGTTCGGACAGATCCTGAACGATTTTAAACTGTTTGTAGAAGGTAAATACGACACCTTAAAAGAAAATAACTCCCAACTCCCAACTTCCAACTCCCAACTAATAGATTGGAGTTTGCCTGGTGATCCGGTGCCTGTGGGTACCCGCCATCCGTTGAATATTGTCAGAAACCAGATTGTGTCCATTTTCAAACGCCTTGGTTTTGCGGTGGCCGAAGGACCGGAGATCGAAGACGACTGGCATAATTTCGGTGCCATGAACCTGCCCGAAGACCATCCGGCGCGGGATATGCAGGATACTTTTTATATCAACCAGAACCCATCCTGGTTACTGCGTACCCATACCAGCAGTGTACAGGCAAGGGTGATGGAAACACAGAAACCGCCTATCAGGGTCATTTGTCCGGGCAGGGTATACAGGAATGAAACCATCAGCGCCCGTGCGCACTGTTTCTTTCACCAGGTAGAGGGGTTGTATATAGATGAGAACGTGAGTTTTGCGGATCTGAAACAGACTTTGTACTTTTTTGTACAGGAAATGTTCGGAAATGATGTGAAAGTGCGCTTCCGCCCGAGTTATTTTCCTTTTACGGAACCCAGTGCCGAAATGGATATCAGCTGCCTGATCTGTAAAGGGGATGGCTGTAATATCTGTAAACACACCGGTTGGGTAGAGATTCTCGGAAGTGGTATGGTGCATCCGAATGTGCTGGAGAATTTCGGGATCGACTCCAATAAATACACCGGTTTTGCCTTTGGGATGGGTGTAGAGCGTATCACCCAGTTAAAATACCAGGTAAACGATCTCCGCCTGTATTCGCAGAACGATATACGTTTTCTGAAGCAGTTTACGGGTGTTGTCTGAGTAACTGCTGTTAAAAACTGTTTTTTCAAAGACCCGCTAACCGGGTCTTTTTTTGTTTAACAACCATTTGGTCAGTTCGTATCACAAAACAAACGACTATATAAAGTATCGGCTTTTGCATATAATAGTTCAACAGTTACATCAGTTGGCGGCTTTATTAGCTTATCTTACTCAGCTAACCCCTAACCGATTTGTATGTTTGCCATTCTTAGTTTTTTTCTGCTCCATTGGTTCCTGTCATTGTTTTTTCATTCCTTTTTTCTGCATCGGTTCTGTTCGCATAAAATGTACAGTACCAGCAAAAACTGGGAGCGGGTTTTTTATATGAGTACCTGGTTGGTACAGGGCTCTTCTTTTTTGGTACCACGTGCTTATGGGGTGATGCACAGAATGCATCATACTTACAGCGATACGGAGCAAGACCCGCATTCGCCCCATTTTTTTAAAGATGTATACCAGATGATGCGCAGCACTATCCTGATCTTTCGTGGGTTTTTAACCGGTAAGAATCTGCCCGATGCGCAGTTTACAGCAGCATACCTGCCTGTATGGGACCGGCTGGATAAGTTTGGTCACCATGCCCTTACCCGGATCAGCTTTATGCTGGCCTATACCGGATTTTATATTTTGTTTGCGCCCGGTCTGTGGTGGTTTCTGTTATTACCGGTTCATTTTTTAATGGGGCCAATACAGGGAGCCATTGTAAACTGGTGCGGACATAAATACGGCTACAGCAATTTCGATAATGGGGATCATTCCAAAAACACGTCTCCCTGGGGCATCCTGCTGATGGGCGAGTTATTCCAGAATAATCATCACTATGCAAAAGACGATGCCAATTTTGCCAAAAAATGGTTCGAGTTTGATCTGACGTATTTTATTATGCGGGGATTAAACCGTGTGAGGATCATTCAACTGATTCCTGTTCCGGTAACGGCAGACCGGCAAGACTAGTACATCCAGCAATGTAAAAGGAAGGTCTAAATACTTACAAATGGTTACATAGGGTTCATGTGTAACTATTGGCGGTTGTCATAATCATTGGAAGTATTATCCCGATTGGCTGCCAGGCGATTCGGGAGATAAAATGCCATAAATACTTATTAGTAGGTATTTGTTAGCATACCCGGCCGGGATAGTTTTGTTTTCATAAAATCCAACCTATGAAAATGAAAATGATTCTCTGTTTTGCGGTCTTTACCACTCTCTTACTCGGATGCTCAAAGGACGCGGAAGACGCGGCTAATTCCAGTGGGTTTTCGGCTTCGGATATCAATGGTATTTGGAAAGAAACGACAACAGGTTTTACGATGCGGATCAGCGGGGTCAGCGCCAGTGGAATGGGCTATGGCACTGTATATGCGATTGGTACTGCTTTCCCGGCTTCTGCCTTGGGAGGTACCTGCCTGAAAGAAGTAGAATTAATACGGGGTGGTTATTGGGAAGGCTATAACCAGACGTATACCGGTAGCAGTTGGTACCAGGGTAGTGTGATCGGACTGGCAATGACGGATTCGAAAAATGAATTTAAAATAGGCACGAAGGTTTATAAGCGTCAGTAACCGGCGTGTTAATGAATCCTTTGTTTTCCTATCAGGTATCCCTTCGGGGGAGGGGATACCTTTATAAAATATTATGCTGTTTGGCAAAATTTACCAGGCCGGCAACATTTTTAACAGCCAGTTTTTTCAGGATATTCCTGCGGTGAGTATTTACGGTAAGTTCGCTCAGGAATAAAGTGGAAGCAATTTCTTTGGTGGTCATTTCCTGGCATACCAGACGGAGGATTCCCACTTCGCGT
This sequence comes from Sediminibacterium sp., assembly GCA_036405675.1. GTDB lineage: Bacteria > Bacteroidota > Bacteroidia > Chitinophagales > Chitinophagaceae > Sediminibacterium. Next base: position 86,475 of record DASWXD010000110.1, on the reverse strand, counting down.
TTGGTAAGCTGGTATTTTTTCAGGAACTCGTCAAAGTAATAAGAATTTTCCGGGATGCCGGTAACAGCTTCCGGTTCCAGGAAATAACTGCTGCCAGACAACACCGTTCCAATGGCATTGCGTAATTCGTTGGCAGAAGAATTCTTGGCGATATAACCGTCTGCCTGCATTTTTTTGATCTTACTGATCAGATCTGGTTGCGAATAATTGGATAAAATCAGCACTTTCACCTGTGGAAGTCCCTGTTTGATCTTTTCAAGACATTGTAATCCGTCATATCCCGGCATATTCAGATCCAGCACCACAAGGTCAGGCTTTTCACGCATTACGGCATCAATCAGCTGATGCCCATTCCGGGCTGTTGCCACAATAGCTAAAGAAGCCTCCTCTTTCAAAACAGCCTGTACGCCTTCCAGCATGAACTGGTGGTCATCCGCCAGTATGATCCTGTGTTTTATCATGCACTATGGGTATTTCTATGGTTATAATCAGTCCTTTGTTATGGTCGCTGTCAATGGCTATCACCCCCCCGTAATAATTTACCTTCGACCGGATACCCGCCATACCCATCCCGTCGCCTGTTGCCGAATACCCTGCTAATCCTATGCCATTGTCTTCTGCCAGAATGGTAAACACATCTTCCAGTTCTGTTACCTGCAGTAGTGCATGCGTAGCGCCCGAATGTTTTGCTATGTTATTGAGCAATTCGTATATGATGCTGTACAGGGTCAGATAATATTGTTCCAGCCTGGGCTCGTATTGGTCAAAGCCGATCACTTCTACCTGCATGTTTATCCTGCCGGATGTATTGAACAGGCTCACCAGCTTATCAAGGGCAGATTTAAAACCGACCTGCGTCAGCATTACAGGACTTAACGCATGACTCAGGTTCCTTACCATCCCGGATACGATTCCTACGGCCTCTTCTGTTTTTTCGAACTGCGTAGAAACCTCCTGTTGGAGGAACTGCTGTTTTTCCCTGATCGAGGAGAGGTTGAATTTCACGCCGGATAAAAGCGAACCCACCACATCGTGTAGCTGGCTGGCTATGCGGCTACGTTCTTCCTGCTGCACCTGCATCAGCACCCTGGTATTTTCCTTCTGCTGTTGGTTCAGCGTTATCAATAATTCCTCTTTATCGAGGCGATAGCGGTTAAAGCGGTATACAAGTCCTACCGTTAAGATGATCGCCTCCACAACATAACCGAAAGCCAATCCGTAATGACTGAAAAAATAGTCGAACCGGTTAAGGCTTCCGAGCGAAAAGGAGATCTGTAATAGCGCAGATATCAGCAGGATGGATTGCGAAGCAAGGTAAAAAGCTGCCAGCCTGTTTCCCCGGAAGCTGGCGATGATCAGGATGATAAAGGAGACCACAATATACAGCAAAGGAACAATGGGGATGATATACTGCATGTACAACCACCCTTCGTTCAGTTGATTCTGGTCATCCAGCGAGAGAACTAAAATCACACACCCGACAAGGAAAATATTGATGATGCTAAGCGCATAAGATTGCCATTTGTTTTTGATTCCGCCGATATACCTTGCCAGGAACAGAGAAGCGAAAATAAGCGGCATCGGCACAAACAGGGGCCTGGCCTTGCTGGCAAACCAGGGTGTATCGGGCCACAGGTATTCAAATCCATAACCTGCATTCGATAAAACCCATAGCCAGCCCGTAGTAATATACAGTACATAGTACAGGTAGAGCCGGTCTTTTTCAATCACAAAAAGGTATACGCCAAAAATAATCAGCATCAGCAGCATTCCTGTGAAGAGAAAGAGAACAGTTTTGGTAACTGCCTCTTCCTGCAAAGCCTGTTTGATATTGGTTAAATGATAGGAAAGTTGTAATGACTCGTTACGTTTATCTATCCGGGCCAGGTAAATTCCTTTTCTGTTCACCGGAAAGTAAAAACCGGTGGCATTGACGGGTCTCTGCCGGAAAGGATAATAGTCGCCTGTTACCCATTGTGTCTGGATACTGCTGTCTGTAACAAAATAGAAATGAATGCGGTTGATATGATGATGCCCGATGTATAATAACATGGAATCTGCAGGCAAGGTAGCAGGATTTTCATAAATCAGCCAGTAAACAGAACGTGTGAAACTGATATTCTTTCCTTTTTGAGGCGCCTGTTTAACAGCATGATTCCGGTAAAGTTTCCATATTTGCTGTGCATTGGTGTGAGACGAACTGTCTTCGTAGAGATAAAAAACGGGCGTATTTTTCTGCGCCAGCAATCCGCTTCCCTGTGTCAAAGTGAATAACAGCACTAACAAAAAAACGCGCATGGATATCGGCATTGAATGGATATTGATCAAATATATAAGAGAATGAGTAAATAAAATAAGTTCGTTGAGGTCATCTGCACCAAATTTTCCGCTGGTAGATCTCACATATTAAATACTCGCTATCTTCACTTTTCAATTTTTACATGATCCACGCCACCAAAGGAATTGTGTTACGTACGGTAAAATATGGTGATACCAGTATCATCACTACCGTGTACACGGAGTTGTTCGGGATACAGAGTTATATAGTAAAAGGAGTGCGGCAAAGCAGTAAAACCTCATCGGGTAAAGCAGGTTTCTTTCAGCCATCGGCCATGCTGGAGATGGAAGTATACCACAATGAACAGAAACAACTGCAGTTCATCAAAGAATACCAGTGGAGTTACCTGTACGAGAAAGTATTGTTCGATGTAGTACGCAATACGGTAGCCATGTATGTGATAGAATTATTGCAGCACAGCCTCAAACAACCCGAAGCCAACCCGGAACTGTTTTACCTGATCGAGGACACTTTGAAACAACTAGATAAAGGCAATGATACACTAACCGGAAACCTGCCACTTTATTTCACCCTGCAGCTAGCCGGCGAACTGGGTTTTCAGTTACAGGGCACTTATAGCGAACAAACTCCGGTGTTGGATCTGCAGGAAGGCATGTATATAACCGATACACCCTCGCATCCTTATTACCTGGAAGGCATCATGGCCAAAACAACAGCTGATCTATCCGGACTGCAGTTTTACAATGACCTGGAAAATATCCCACTCAACCGCAATATGCGTAGGGAGTTGTTACAATCCTATCAGCTGTTTCTGTCTTTGCATATACAGGACTTTGGAGAGCTGCGGAGTTTTGCGATTTTGCAGGAGATACTTTCGTAGTAATGAGTGAATGAGTGAGGGAGTGAATGAGTGAATAAAAATGATAGAATGATAGGATGATAGAATGATAGAATGGTTCAGTGGGGTTAGAGTAGCCTTTTTATAGTTGATTGTGGAGTGATCTTTTGGTTGTTGATCTTTTCTAGCAAGAGTATGCCGGGTTGTTTGCCTTGGTCAAAACTTCCTAACCGGTCATCCATCTGCAAAGCCTGTGCACCATTGCGGGTAGACCATTGCAGCAGTTCAGCTAAGGGGATATGCGGAAAATGCCGGGTGATGGTTTTCAGTTCATCCAGGATACTCAGGCTCCAGTTGCTGGCCAGACTGTCTGTGCCCACCACTAAACGCCCCTGATGTTTACGGAAAAGATCGATGGGTGGAAGGGCCTGTTCAATGTATTGATTGGCATTGATACAGATACACCAACTCAGGTCTGATGACTGACGATTCACGAACAATACATCTTCTTCGCTGGTAAATGTATTATGCACGAGGATCTGTTTGGCAGCGGATGCCATTTTCGGGAAATAGGATTGCAGACTGCTTTTGCCTGTGGGTGAAAAGAAATCGGTATCCATGTTCATCATGCGGTACATCCGCATAAAATCACCTTCTTTTTTTGTGAACAGGGTATCTTCAAAAGCCGTTTCCTGGTTGTGAATAGTAACTGTGTTACCGGCAAAATAGGGAGTGATCAGTTCCCATAATTCGTTTGAAACAGAATACGGCGCATGTGGTGAAAGCCCATTTTTAATTTTTAATTTTTCATTTTTAATTTCTTCAAACGATTGGTAAACTGCCAATGATTTTTCAAATCTCATTTGCGAAACAGACGGCAGCCAGCCGGTGAGTTCGATGAAATTATAGTAGACCAGTTTTTGTTTGGTTTTTTGCGAAACGGAGAGTGTGTTATTGCAGATATCGCCCACTGCTACGATGCCGTTGGTCAGCATCTCGTCTTCGGCTACCGATATGGCATCGAGGATTTCTGCTTCGGGGAAATGACGCTCGTTCACGATTTTGAACACAAAATCCACCAGACCGGTTTTTTCGGGGATACGGCCACGGAGATGGCTCAGTTCCAGGTGGCAGTGGCAGTTGATGAAGCCGGGTGAGAGTACTCCGTTCAGTTGCTGTATGTTCTCGCCGGCCTCTTTTTCATCAAGGATGGTTTCTATGGTTCCTTTTTCATCTGTGATCAATACTTTTTCCGGGCCGAGTAGTTCGGTGCCGGTGAAGAGTTGGGTGGCCTGGAATTTCTGGTAGGACAAAATTTACTGAAGTTTGTATTCTTTGGTTAATGCGTCAACGGGGATCTGAAGAATTTTACTGAATTTCCGGATCATGTTGAGTGAAAGTGCCTGTTTGTAATTTAAGACTTTGCTTACGGTTCCTTTATCACCATATTCCCGGGCCAGATCTGCTGGCTTGTATCCAAAATCTTCCATTCGTATTTTGATGAATTCGATGGGGTCAATTTCGCCAAGTGAATAATGTTTCTTTTCATAAACATTGATAAGGGTTACAAGTAACATAGCTTCGCGATAAGCAATGCTACCCTTTTTGGCATATTTGATCTCTTGAAAACGGCTCATCGCCTTTTCATACTCTTTTTCGTTCTCAAGGTGATACCATGTATGCATAAAATATTTTTAAATGGTCGAAGGATCTATTTTGTCATACTGCGCGTGTGTTCCGATAAACCTGATCTCCACGATGCCTTTATCATATAACACTTCAGCGATCAAACGATATTTGTTATGCTGAATTTCAAACCTTGCTCGGTTGTTTTTAATCATTTTCGCATCCCGAAAAGAATTGAGTATGTCCATTTTGTTTTTCCATGTTGCTTCTTCTGTAATCCGTTGCCAGGTTAACAAACTTTTTTGTGCAGAAGCATGCTCTCTTGCAAAATGGAATAGGAGTCTGATATTGGTAACAATCATGCCGGTGTTTGTACCATCAAAGAACCATGAAAAACCAATTGCTATCGCAACCTGCGTTAAATACTGCGTAAAAATACTAAAAGTTGGCAAATTGCCAACTTTTGAGTCTGAACCGGCAGGTGTATACCTGCTGCTTACAGGCTGCTAAATGGCTTGCTACAGCTGAATTGTGCGACGCAATCCCGCCATTGGCGGGACTATATAGCAGCAAAATCGCCGGTTTCATTAAGATATTTTAAAAATGATTCAAAATAATTATTGAAAATCAATAAGTTGCAAAGGTGCGATAGAAAATACTTTCTCAAATGCTTGGAAAATTGAGTGGGTGGGGCCTACCTTCGCCGTCCATTTAAAGTCAGCGGGATAGCGCTGCTTCATTAAAACAAGAAATATTATGAGTAAACTTCATTTCACCACCAAGCATGCAAACGCGGCTACCGTACAGCACAACTGGTATGTGGTTGACGGTACTAATCAAACCGTAGGACGTATTGCATCGAAAATTGCTTCTGTTCTTCGTGGTAAGAACAAAGCCTATTACACCCCGCACGTAGATTGCGGCGATTATGTGATCCTGATCAACGCCGATAAGGTTGTTTTTACAGGTAACAAAGCTGAGCAGAAAATATACCTCAACTATTCCGGTTACCCAGGTGGTAAAAAAGAAGAAGTTGCGGAAGATCTGCTGAAGCGCCGTCCGGAAGTGATCATGGAAAGAGCTGTAAAAGGCATGCTTCCTAAAAACCGCTTGGGCCGTAAAATGATCAAGAAATTCTTCGTGTATGCCGGTGGAACACACCAGCACAGCGCACAGCAGCCGAAAGAATTGAAATTCTAATCAACTTAATCTAACAACTAATTCCAACATAAATGGAAAAACAAAAAAATGCAGTTGGTCGCCGTAAAGAAGCCGTTACCCGCGTCTTCATCAGCAAGGGCGATGGTAAGATCACTGTAAACGACAAAGATTACAAAGCTTATTTTCCACTGGTTTATTTACAGAACCAGGTTGAAGCTCCGCTGAAAACAGCTGAAATGCTGGGTAAAGTGGATATCGTTATCAATGCACAAGGTGGTGGTTTAAAAGGCCAGGCCGAAGCAGCCAAACTGGGTATTGCCCGTGCACTGCTGGAAGTGAACGCTGAATTCCGTCCTGCCCTGAAAGCAGCCGGTCAGCTGAAACGTGATCCACGTGGTGTTGAGCGTAAGAAATTCGGTCATAAGAAAGCACGTAGAAGCTTCCAGTTCAGCAAACGTTAAGATCAGCTATGAGCTGCGAGCCCTGAGCCATGAGCGTTTTGCTCTAAGCTCACAGCTCTTGGCTCACAGCTTAACCCAATCAAATCATTACAATAATTCATACAAATGGAAAATAACACTTCATTACAACAACAACTGCTGGAGGCCGGTGTACACTTTGGTCACCTGAAAAAGAAGTGGAATCCAAAGATGTTGCCTTACATCTTTGCTGAGAAAAAAGGTATCCACATCATCGACCTGAACAAAACTGTTGATCACCTGCAGGAATCTGCAGCTGCTATCAAGCAGATCGCCAAAAGCGGTAAGAAGATCATGTTCGTGGCTACTAAAAAGCAGGCAAAAGAGATCGTTAGCGAGTGCGCTAAGCGTGTAAATATGCCTTATGCTACCGAGCGTTGGTTAGGTGGTATGTTAACCAACTTCAACACCGTTCGTAAGAGCGTGAAAAAAATGCAGAGCATTGAAAAAATGCTGGCTGATGGCAGTGCTGAAAGCCTGACCAAAAAAGAGCGTCTGACTTTGAGCCGCGATAAAGACAAAATGGAGAAAGTATTGGGCGGTATCGCTCAGCTGGGTCGCCTGCCGGCCGCTTTGTTCCTGGTTGATATCGGTCATGAGCATATTGCTTTGTCTGAAGCCAAGCGTCTGGGCATCACTACTTTTGGTATGGTTGATACCAACTGTGATCCTAACAAAGTTGATTTTGCGATTCCTGCAAATGATGATGCTACCAAATCGATCGCGATCATTACTAATTATATCATTGCTGCCATCGCAGAAGGTCTGGCTGAGCGCCAGGCTTCTAAAGACGAAGATGAGTCTGACGACAGTAACAACGAAAACGAAGCAAAAGCCCGTCGCCTCGAAGCTGAAGCACAAGCTGAAGCCGCCCGTGGTGGCCGCTCACGCGGTGCCGCTCCTGCCGGTGGTCCGGGTGGTGCTCCTAAGCGTCGTGTACCAGGTAACCGTCGCCCAGCGGGTGGTGGTAGTGGACCACGCTAGAACCCTGTTTTTACACAGATCTTGATAGAATGCATTAGCCATTAGCAATTAAAAATCAACAATGAAATACTTGTTGGTTTTTAATGGCTGATTGTTAATTGCTAATTGTTAATTTTTAATTTCCTAAGTAATGTCTACAGTAACAATAACCGCACAGGATATTAATAAACTGCGCCAGGCTACCGGTGCAGGTATGATGGATTGCAGAAAAGCGTTAACGGAAACCAATGGCGATTTTGAAGCTGCTATTGACTGGTTACGCAAGCAGGGACAGAAAGTGGCCGCCAAGCGCAGCGACCGTGAAGCGAAAGAAGGTGTGATCATTGCCAAAACCTCTGCTGATAACAAGGTTGGTTTTGTTGTATGTATCAGCTGTGAAACAGATTTCGTATCTAAAAATGCTGAGTTTGTGGCTTTTGCACAGAGCATTGCTGATGCTGCTGTTGCCAATAATGTGAAGAGCGTAGAAGAACTGAACGAAGTGATGATCAACGGAGCGAAAGTGTCTGATATGATCAATGATAAACTGGCTTCTATCGGTGAGAAAATCGGAGTTGCCAAGTTTGAGCGGATTGAAGCACCTTATGTAGCTTCTTATATCCACGGTTCTAACCGTATGGGTGTACTGGTAGGTATGTCTGCCGAAGCTGTAGAAGCAGGTAAAGACGTAGCTATGCAGATTGCCGCTATGAACCCGCTGGCAGTAGATGCCAACAGCATTCCTGCTGAAACCATTGAAAGAGAAAGAGCGATTGTGGTGGATACCATGAAAGCCGACCCTAAGATGGCCGGTAAACCCGATGAAATGATCGCCAAGATCGCAGAAGGTAAACTGAACGCTTTCTTTAAAGAGAACACTTTGCTGGCACAGGCTTTTGTGAAAGACGGTGCGATTACGGTAGAAGCTTACCTGAAATCTGCAGGTGATGTGAAAGTGACTGAATTTAAACGTGTAGCATTAGGATAGTCTCCTTTGCTGTAATATAAAAGGGAACGCAACTGCGTTCCCTTTTTTTATGCACCAGGCGGAAAGAATTTATAAAGCAGATACCAGATCAGGTCTGAGGCATAGTTAGCCAATAGCGATAAACAGACAGCAATAAACAACAGCTTCAGAAAAGAGGCTTTGGGCTGGTAAAAACGGTAAAACCGGAAAATGACCCAAACGGCGCAAAGAAAATAACCGGCAAAATAAAAGTCATTGATAAAACCGGTGCTTACCGGAGCGTGAACGAGGCGTAAAATAAATACGATAGACTGCATCAATAAGGCAACGATGAAACTATAGGCTAACGCATAAATGATCGCGATCCAGCTTTCTACGAAACTGTATTTGGTTTTGCGGAACATGATCCAACCGATCAATACCAGAATGGGCGCCTGTATCAGCAGTGATATCAGATTCTCCATACCCTGCAGGCTGGCATTTTTGGGTCCGGTCCAGAGTACCCGCAAAACGGGCGTAGCTTTTTCAAATGTATACAGGTGAAAGCTTTTGGCAACATGACCGTACGCTTCACTGATCAGCTTTAGCAATGCGGCCCAGATCAGGAGAAAAGTGATGGGCTTGTGTACTTTTACCCTTTTACCATCGAGGTATTCCTTGATGATAAATGCAGGATTAACTATGAGTTTGCGGGTGGTATACATAAAACTATGTTCCGCATGCGTAAAAAAGTGAACAAGCTCTTCTATCAGATTTTTCCAGGTCAGTTTTTGTACGGTAGCTTTTTGTCCGCATTGATAACAATAGTTTCCTTTAAACCGGGTTCCACAGTTAAGGCATTGTGTGAGTAGGGGTGCTGACATATATAAATATATTACATGGTCTTCATTTTTGCAAGCAGGAGTCTGCGAGGCCGGGATTGCCTCCTTTGGTAAATGAGAACCACCGTTTATCCCCTGTGAAAACCAACGGGCCATCCTGTTAACTTATCTACGATAAGATTCGTTTATTTAGTGCTTAAATCAATCACTATGCGATTACTGTCAGTTTTATGGGTCATGTTACTGGTAAACCAGCTACCTGCACAGGTAGTGCTGAAATTACGGACCGATACTTCTATTCATGCCGTGTTGAACGGCCGTTTGTATATCTACACACAAGCAGATACTTCGAAAGGGATACCCAACCAGCCGGACCCGAAACAGCCCATGTTTGCATTTAACATTACAGGCTGGCAGGGAGAACAGACAGTGGAACTGAATCGTAAGGCAGACCATCTACCTGTAAATTTTTCTGCATTACAGCCCGGCTATTATAAAGTAGCGGGTATTATTGATACAGATCCCACCGAACGGGGCAGCTTTAATCCGGGTAATGTGTATGCCCGTAAAGAAGCGTTGCTTTATGTAAATGAAAAAGGAGAAGGTGCTGCCGATATTTTGTTTAGCGCTGTTGTTCAACCGAGGAAATTCAGGGAGAATGACTCGTTGAAACAGGTGATCCTTGCCAGTAAACTTTTATCTGATTTCAGAAAGAAACCAGTATTTCTACAGTCAGCCGTCCTCTTGCCGTCTTCCTACCATAATGACCCTTCCCGTAAATATCCATTGGTACTGGTGATACCGGGCTGGGGTGGCACCCATTATGATTTGCAGGGTAGTGGGCCCGTAAAACGGTATGGAATGAAAGAGGGCAAAGAAAAGATCTTTGTGTACCTCAATCCCGAAAACCAATCTCCCTTCGGTTTGCATGCATTTGTTGATTCGCGGGTAAATGGTCCCTGGGGTAAGGCCTTGGTGGAAGAACTGATTCCTTATCTGCAACAGCAGTACCGGATTAATCCTGATCCATCCCAACATTTTGTAATGGGGCAGAGCACCGGAGGTTATGGGTCTCTTTGGTTACAGGCTCATTATCCGGATGCATTTGGCGGTTGCTGGTCTGTTTCGCCCGACCCGGTAGATTTCAGTGCTTTCACGGGAGTGGATCTCTATGAAAAAGGAGTCAATTTTTTTACAGACAAAACAGATAGCCTCCGTCCTTTTTACCTGGTCAACGGAAAACCTTTATCCTCTCTCAAAGAATTCGCGGACCTGGAAACTTTTACGGGTGATGGCGAACAACTACAGGCATTTGAAGCCGAGTTTGGTGTGCCGGATGCTTCGGGCAGACCGCGGTTATTGTTTGACCGTCGCACAGGGGTCATTGATCCTGCCGTGGTAAAAAGCTGGAGGCCTTATGATATGGGCTCCTTTATCCAGCAAAACTGGTCCAAACTGGAGAAGAAGTTATCAGGCAAAATACATGTGTTTGCAGGGGGCGCGGATAATTTTTTCCTGAACAAAGCGGTAGAAGCTTTTGCCGCCAAAGCAAAAACGGCAAAGGCAGCACTGGTGGCAGAGATCATTCCGGGGGCAGATCACTGGAGTATCTGGTCGCCTGAATTTACCCGGCGGGTGCAAAAAGAGATTGACGAAAGGATCAAATGATCCCTTTTTATCTGTTTGGAAAGAGGACCCCGCAAAGGTCCTCTTTTTCCTTTTGGCAACTCATCGAAAAATCAGGTTATTTGCATACAAATCAACTGCCCCATGCTCCCTAAGTTCAAACGTATCCTCCTTAAATTATCCGGCGAAGCTCTATTGGGTGACCAGCGCAACGGTGATCCTTTTAACCCTACCATTATTGAACAGTATGCGCATGATATTAAACTGGTAACAGAACTGGGTGTACAGGTAGCGATCGTGATCGGTGGTGGTAATATTTACCGCGGGATGAACGAGGCTGATAGTGGTATTGAGCGTGCCCATGGCGATTATATGGGAATGCTGGCAACCGTGATCAATGCCATGGCCATGCAGGCGATGCTTGAAAAGATCGGGGTGTATACACGCTTACAGAGCGCTATTAATATGGAACAGGTGGCTGAACCTTATATCCGCCGGAAAGCATTGCGTCACCTGGAAAAAGGAAGGGTGGTGATTTTCGGAGCCGGTACGGGTAATCCTTATTTTACTACGGATACTGCCGGATCGCTGCGGGCCATTGAAATGAAAGCAGATGTGATCCTGAAAGGAACCCGTGTAGATGGGGTGTACAATGCCGACCCCGAGAAAGACCCAACTGCGGTTAAATACGATAAGATCAGTTTCAGCGAGTGTATCAGTAAGAACCTGAAAGTGATGGACATGACAGCTTTTACCCTTTGTATGGAGAACAAACTACCCATCATTGTGTTTGATATGAATAAACCCGGCAACCTGTTACAGGTGGTAGAAGGTGCCAATGTGGGCACCCTGGTAAGCTGATTCACCCGTTCATATAAAAATTTAGTCAGGTTTTACCCGTGTTGATAATTTCACTGCACATGAAAAAAATAGCTGTTCTCTTCTTTCTGACAACCGGTATTACAGGGTTTACCCAGCAGAAAATGTCGCTCACCGATGCCATTAATACGGCTTTACAGAATAGCTATGACATCAAGCTGGCCAAAAACAGTATCGAGATCAGCACCATCAACAATTATATAGGCGTGGCCGGTGGTTTGCCCGTTGTTAGTGCTACCGGTAACGACAATGAGCAGGTTACCAGCATCAACCAGAAGTTTGCCGATCCAGCCAGGGATACCAAGCGGGATAATGTAAGTTCCAATAACCTTACCGTAGGTCTTACGGGAAGTATGTTACTCTACAATGGCTCCCGTGTAGTGGCGGCCAAAAAAAGACTGGAAGAACTGCAACAGCAGAACCAGCAATTACTAAGTGTACAGGTACAGAACACGATTGCAGCGGTATCTACCAAATATTACGATGTAGTTCGCCAGCAGAGTTACCTGAAAACCATTGCGCAATCCATTGATGTATCCAAACAAAGATTGTCTGTTTTACAAACGCGCAAAGAATTGGGTTTGTCTAACAATGCCGATATTTTTCAGGCGCAGCTTGATCTGAATGCACTGATTCAATCGCAGCAGGCGCAGCAACTGGTGATAGACCAGGCCAAAACAGATCTGTTAAACCTGATCTTTCTGAAACCTGATACAAAGATCCTGATCAGTGATACGATCATTGTTGACCGCAAGATCAATATCGACAGTGTACGCAGTAATCTTGCCAAAAATCCATTGCTGGCCGCGGCAGATAAACAGATCCGGATCAATGAATTGCTGGAGAAAGAAACAGCGGCCTTGCGATATCCCACCCTCCGTGCCAATGCCGGTTATAACCTTACCAGCAGCAAGAGTGCCGCAGGTTTCAGTTTGCTCAACCAGAGTTACGGACCTTTTGTGGGTATCAACCTGGCCATTCCTATCTACAATGGTAGCATCAGTAAAAAGCAACAGCAGGTAGCAGCCATCAATACCCGCAATGCGATGATCCAGCGCGATAATATCCTGCTCGATAATGAAAACGGCATGATCCGTACTTACCAGGCGTATACCAACTCACTTACCCAGCTGGAAACCTCCCTGCAGAACTACACTTTATCTACCCAGTTACTGGAGCTGATCTTACAGAAGTTCCAGTTGGGCCAGGCCACTATCATTGATGTAAAACAGGCGCAGCAGAGTTTTGAAAACGAAGGCTACCGGTTGGTAAACCTGAACTATGCAGCCAAAGTAGCTGAAATAGAACTGAAGCGGCTGGCCAGTGCATTGGCTTTATAAATAATTCGATCCTCCTTTCTTTACCGGGTATGATTCTGTTGGTGTTAGTTTATTCCTCATTAACTAAATTGCTGACTTAATACCTGTGAGCATGACACCCCATATTGTTTCCAAACTGCCCGATGTGGGCACCACTATTTTTACGGTAATGAGTCAACTGGCCACTGAATTGGGGGCCGTAAACCTGGGCCAGGGTTTTCCTGATTTTCCGATGAGTGCAGAACTGACATCTCTGGTGGATGCTGCGATGAAAAATGGCTTTAACCAATACACCCACATGAATGGTTTGCCCTTACTGCGGCAGCGGCTGGCAGAAAAAGCTGCGGATCTGTATGGTGCAGCGGTTGATCCGGATACACAGATCACGGTTACACCAGGCGGCACCTATGCCATTTATACTGCCTTAACCACCGTTTTGAGGCCCGGAGATGAAGTGATCGTATTTGAACCGGCCTACGATAGTTATATCCCCAATATTGAGATCAATGGAGCGATAGCAGTGAGGATCTCTCTTCAATACCCTGATTACTCCATTCCCTGGGAAGAAGTGCGTGCAAAGATCACTGCTCGCACAAGGATGATCATGATCAACACACCGCATAATCCAACAGGCAGTGTATTAAGCGAAGCGGATATTGCGGAATTGCGCAGTGTAGTAAAGGATACCGGTATCATGATCCTGAGTGATGAAGTGTATGAGCACCTGATCTTTGACGGCATAGCCCACCAGAGTATGTTGCGTTATCCCGATCTGCTGGAGCGTAGTTTTGTGTGTTTCTCTTTTGGTAAAACCTATCACTGTACCGGCTGGAAACTCGGCTATTGCATCAGCTCGCCCGCTTTGATGAAAGAATACAGAAAAGTACACCAGTTCAATTGCTTCTCCTGCGATACACCCAAACAGGTAGCGATTGCGGAGTATATTCAAAACAAAGAAGCCTATCTGGCATTACCGGCTTTTCTGCAACAGAAAAGAGACTTTTTCAGGGAGCTGATGAAGGCAACTCCTTTCCAATGCATACCCTCGCATGGCAGTTATTTTGAGTGTTACAGTTATGGACATTTCAGCCAGGAACCGGATAAGGAACTGGCCATCCGCTTAACCAGAGAGTATGGTATTGCTACCATTCCGATGTCGGCTTTTTACAAACAGGGAGAAGACAATAAAGTGTTGCGTTTCTGTTTTGCCAAAAAAGAAGAAACCTTAGAGAAAGCAATAGAGAAACTGGTTGACCTGCAATAGAAATAGGCTGCGTACAACTGTGCCTTGGTGTGCCATTCTCACACCAGGGCACAAAGGCTCAGTTTTATAGGCTCCACCAGTAATTGAACTTCAGCACCAGCGCACGGTTTTTAACAGAGAACGGGCCGGGGAAGTAATTGTCTGTATACACGATAAACAGGTCAGAAGCAGGTTTGTAGCGCCACTGTAAGCGTGCATTTACATTCACATTTTTTTGCTGTTCGTTGTACTGAACATAAGTGGTAATAAACAATTTATTGGTAAGGGTCAGATCCGCTTTGGGTCCGATGAGGAAGAAGGAAACATTGCCCCAGGGTTGGGGTAGTTTCAATTGATTATAACTGGTGCTTATTGCCAGACTCAGGTAAGGCTGGAACCGATACCCGATATCTGATAACAAAGAGAATTTGGTGCCATCTGCATAATAACCGCCGTAACGAATAGAAGCAGAATAAGTAAATAGTTGCTGGGGTTGCGATACCACATCAAACCCATAGGTATTGGCCGAATGGCGCGTACCTTTTGCCAGTGAATCTTTCCCGGTATTGGTAGGATCGAAGGGGGTCAGTAATTCTATAAAATCGCGCTGGAAAGAACCGGTGAAAGTAATACGGTTACGCAGTGTTACGAGGTAGGATACATTGAACCAGTCGTCTGTTCTGCGCATTTTTTCTGTGAAGTACATGGCAGCACTCAGTTGCGGACCATGACTCAGTACCTTACCTGTTCTCGGAAAATAGTTGCGGATGAGCACCGGGTTGAATTTGATATAACCCTGCCGGGGCACATAACCTGCTTCTGCAGTATAATTTTTGCCAACATATTCGTGTTGCCAGGTAATGTTCCAGATACGGCTGTTGTAATTGATACTGCCTGTATGTGCCAGATCATTACCCGTTTTACCGGGTGTAAATGATTTGATCATCATACCCTTGCCGGTCCAGATATTATTGGAGGAAGCGAGATTGTATTCAAAACCCAGGTTACGGTTATACAAACTGTATTGCGGTTTGGAAGGATCGCTGCCAGGTTGGTAATTCAAAGAAGTTTTATCGAGGTATAAAAAACCGATCGATGATCTTTTAAACAGTTTCCGCTGTAAAGAAACCACGGCAAAGTTTTGTGCGGGTAGTCCCCGTTCTTCCACTTTTTCTGTCTGGATATTCATCGCGCCTATGCGCCAGTTTTTATCGAGTTTGCCACTGAGGCGGGCGCCGAAACTGATCGGCACACCCAAACCGATCCTGCGCGAAAAGAACGGGCGGATATTGGTGTTCCCGAAATTGCCGAAGATGTCATTGTTTTCCAGAAAGAATTGTCTTCTCTCGGGAAAGAATAATTCAAACCGGTCCAGGTTGGTTACCTGCTTGTCTACTTCCACCTGTGAAAAATCGGGATGCAAGGTAAGGTCGAGATTCAGGGAAGAAGTTACCGAGATCTTGGCATCCAGTCCGATATCAGATTTGTATTGGGTGGGCGTTTTGTTCACATAATCTTTTGACAAACCACTCAGTACATAAGGGATCACCGAAACATTGGGTCCCTGCACGGGAGGTGGCTCATCCCATACCAATACACCTGTGTAGGCCAATGAAGCGGTGGGGAACTGTCGGGGTACCGGTGCCCAGCTTGATTTTTCGGTTGTTTTCAGATCGTTCCTGCTGAAATTAATACCCCATTCCCGGATTCCTTTTTTATAACGGATGGTTTTAAAAGGGATGGCCGCTTCAAAGATCCAGCGATCGGGATAATCGGTAACAGCAGATGTCCATTTGTTATCCCAGTTCAGATCGGCTTTTCCTCCTTCGTATAAAGTTGCATCCCACTGGGCACCTGCGGCATTGGCCCCAAAAGTGAAACCATTGGTCTGGTCTTCAAACGGATCGATGAAAAAAATAAAATTATCATTCTTGCCGAAATTGAAATCCCTTCTCAAAGATTCTACCATATTGGCACCCTGAATTTTTTTGTAGCAGATGGCGATGATATAAAGGTTATGGTCATCGTAACACATCCGCACATCGGTAGGTACGGTAGCCATACTGGTGTCCATGGGTAATACCATGTAAAATTTGTCGGCCCGTTCCGCTTTTTCCCAGGCAGGATCGTTGATGGAGCCATCGACCTGTACAGCAACATTTGTTCGATGAATGGGTAGGCGGAAAGCGTCGTTCTTTTTCTGGGCAGTAAGGGTCAGCGACAAGAGCAGACCGATCGGGGAAAAAAGTTTTTTCAATGCAGTAAATTTCCTTGGGGGGCGATAAATGGCTGTAAGGTAAATGCTATTTCTGAATCGCATCTGCTTTCCTGCAGAAAAATCAAAGCCACGAACCCACAGATAGTAGTTGCTTATCTGCGAACCCGTGGCCAATGAAGATTGTTGGGATTATCTCCAGCCGTCTCCGTCAAGTATATTGCCGATACCACCGAGAATGCTGCCTTCCTCTTTACGGCTGGTAGTAGCATAACGCAGTATTCTTCCGGCCAGGCGACTGATGGGCAGGGTCTGGATCCACACGGTTCCTGAGCCCCGCAGCGTTGCAAAAAACAAACCTTCGCCACCGAAGATGGTATTCTTGATACCGCCTACAAACTGGATATCATAATCAATGCCATTGGTAAAGCCCACAATACAACCGGTATCGATGCGTAATATTTCACCAGGTATCAGACGTTTTTCAATTACATGTCCGCAGGCATGCAGAAAAGCCATTCCATCGCCTTCCAGTTTCTCCATAATAAATCCTTCGCCCCCAAACAAACCGGTACCCAGTTTACGCTGGAACTCGATGCCGATGCTTACGCCCTTGGCAGCGCAGAGAAATGCATCTTTCTGGCATACTACTCTGTTGCCATAACGGGCCAGATCCAACGGTATGATTTTTCCGGGATAGGGTGAAGCAAAACTGACACTTCTCTTCCCATTACCTACATTGGTAAAAGCCGTCATGAACAGGTTTTCGCCCACCAGTACCCGTTTACCGGCATTTAATAGTTTGCCGAGAAAGCTGCTGTTCTGCTGCTGGCTACCATCTCCGAATAAGGTTTCCATCTGGATATTGTCATCCATCATCATAAAGGCCCCGGGTTCTGCAATGGCAGTTTCGTTGGGATCCAGCTCAACTTCTACATACTGCATTTCTTCTCCAAAAATGCGATAGTCTATTTCGTGGTTCTGTAACATTTTTTTGTTTTTATGAATATAAGAAAGCTATGTCGGGTGTGAAAATATTTTCGTGATGAGCGGGAACGATTAGCGAATTAGGGGATGACGGATTGGCGGATTTTAATGCACAAATCCAATCCGTAATTCGTGAATCCGCAATCCGCTAATCCTCCCCACAAAAAAACCGCCTCCGAAAGGGAGGCGGTTCCATTATAAAACCAAAATCAACTGTATCTTATGCAGCCGGTGAATCTTTCATTTTACCGAGCCATACTTTTTTACCCTGGATTCTTCTTACGAGGAACATGATACCAACCGTAATGAAGAAGAAAGGTCCGGTGAAACCTAAAAGTGCCACATACTTGGTACCGTAGAATTTCTCCATCGGTCTTCTCAGTCTTTCGCTGATCAGGTACATACTCGGTACCATTACCAGTGTTAAGAAGAATGCGAAGATCAGACCGAAGATGATGGTCCAGCTAAGTGGTCCCCAGAATACCACACTATCACCGCCTATGAAAATATGCGGATTAAAATGGGTGAACAGGGAAACGAAATCGATATTGAAGCCTACTGCCAATGGCAACAGTCCCAGCATGGTGGCCAGTGCTGTCAGCATTACCGGGATGATACGGATCTTTCCGGCCTCAATGGCGGCGGCCCTTGTTTTGTATCCTCTGCCACGCAGTTCATCGGTGAACTCGATCAGCAGGATTCCGTTTTTAATTACGATACCCGCCAGACCGATAATACCTACACCCACCATGATAGTGGCCATAGACATACCCGTGATGGCATAACCGATCAATACCCCGATAATGGAGAAGAAGATCTCTGTCAATACGATGAACGGTTTACTCAGACTGTTAAACTGTAATACCAGGATTAAGAAGATGAGCAGTAAAGCAGATAACATGGAAGTTCCGAGGAAGCTCATGGTTTCGGCCTGTTGCTCTCCTTCACCCGTCTGTTTGATGGTTACATCTGAAGGGATCCTTGTTTTGTCTTTGAACTCTGCGATCTTCTTGGCCAATTCCGCATTGATCGGTCCGGTTAAAGACGGATCAGTTACATTGGATTGCAGCTGAATGGTACGTTTTACATTCTTACGTTTTACGCCACCGGAGGTATTGGTATAGTCAACCGTGGCCACTGCATTCAGCGGAACCTGTTTGATACCCATGGTGCTCATATCACGGAAAGTGATGCGCATATTCATCAGGTCGTTGATATTGTTGCGCTGCAACTGGTTATAACGGATCTGGATCTTATATTCATCTTCACCATCTTTCAGTTTGCTGGCTTCTTTTCCGAATACGGCGGCACGGATCTCCATACCGATCTGCGCAGTGCTGATACCTTCGCGTAAAGCCCTTTCACGATCAATATTGATAGTTACTTCGGGGTTTTGCAGGTCTACATCCAGTTTCAAACCTTCAATACCGTTGATCCGGTTGGTGTCGAGGTGGTTCTGCAGATCGTAGGCTACTTTGGCGATCTCATCAAAATTGTCACCAGTTACTTCTATGTTTACCGGAGGATCTGTTGGCGGACCGGCATCTTCCTGTTTTACTTCAATCGTGGCACCGGGAATTCCCTTCATCTGTTCGCGGATGGCAGCCATCAGCGGAGCGGTGGATTTACCGTGTCGTTTTTCAAATTCTACAAAAGAAACCTGGATCCTTCCGAGGTTACTCTGGGTACTACGGTTATTGTCTCTCGGATTATTTGCACTCACGGCAACATTCACGATCACACTTTCTACAATAGCGTTTTCTTTACCGGGTAATTCTTTATCCAGTACTTTATACACCCTTGATTCAAGGATCCGGGTAACCGAATCTGTTGCCGTGGTTTTGGTACCGATCGGCATTTTCAGGTATACATATACAAAGTTCGGATCTCCGCTGGGGAAAAACGGTTTGGGGTTATTCCGCAGTATCAGCATGAATAAAGAGATCGGGAATAAGAGGAATAACCAGAGCATCAGTCTTGCCGGACGTGCGCCCTTTAATACCCAATGCAGCATTTTCTCATACTTGTTCATCAGGTTAGGTAATACCTTTTCCTGGAAAGTATGTATCATATCGCGCAGCACAAAACGGTTCAGCACCATGAAGGCAGCCATCACCAGCAGGAAGTTGCCAAAGCCATGCCAGCCAGCGAGATTGAACAGGATACCAAAAGAGATCATAGCCCAGAAGAACGGGTTTTTGAATACCTCTTTTTTCGGCTTATCAAACTCCCTTCCATCGGGGCGCATAAAACTTACCGCGAATACGGGGTTCATGATAAAGGCCACGATCAGGGAAGCTGCCAGTGTCAGGATCAGCATGGTAGGCAGGTAGATCATGAATTTACCAATGATGCCCTTCCATAGCAATAACGGAAAGAAGGGTGCCAGTGTAGTAAGTGTACCAGCCAGTACGGGGATGAATACTTCACCCGCCGCTTCTTTTGCCGCCCGCTGAATTTTTACTCTTCCGTTATTATAGATCCGGTGTGTATTCTCGATCACCACAATGGCATCATCCACAATAATTCCCAATCCGAACAACAGGGCAAAGAGCACGATAAAGTTGAGGGTTACATGCGTACCCACAATCGAATCTGCTGCCGGTAGAAAGAGAAAGGCCACGAACACACTTAACGGTACGCTCAATGCCACAAAGAAGGCATTGGTAACACCCATGAAGAACATCAATACCAATAATACCAGCACGAAACCGATCACAATGGTATTGACCAGTTCGTTGAAAGAGGTTTTGGTTTTTACACTCTGATCGCCGGTGATAACAATTTTCAGATTGGGTGGCAGTTCCTGCCTTTCTTTCATCTCTTCCACAATTGCCTTGATCTTGTCTGCGGCATTGATCAGGTTTTCCCCGCTTCTTTTAATGATATTGAGGGTTACCACATTTTTGCCATCGAGGCGGGCAAAACTTTCGGTTTCTTTTACCGTATCAATGATCTCGGCCACATCTCTCAGGTAAATAGGAGCTGCCTGTAAATTCTTCACCACAATATTGCGCATCTCGAGGGCAGAGGCAAACTGTCCTTTTACACGGATGGTTCTTTTCATTTCACCCACTTCAATCAATCCGCCACTGATATCGCGGTTTTCGTAACTGATGGCATTGGAGATATCTGTGAACGAAAGTTTGGCCGCCTGCATTTTAAATGGATCCACATTGATCTGGATCTCTCTTTCCGGTGCTCCTACAATATCGGCTCTGCTGATCTCTGTCAACTCTTCAAAGTGATCCTGCATATTGTCGGCATACTTTTTCAGTGTCATACCGTCATAATCGCCACTCACGTTTACATACATGATGGGCATTTCGCTGAAATCGAATTCCTGTACGTTGGGTAACTGCGTAAGGTCGGTGGGCAGATCGGTCTGCGCTTTGTCTATCGCATCTTTTACTTTCTGTTTGGCTACTTCTGTTTTTACATCGGTATCAAACTCAACAATGATGAGCGAGAAATCCTGTTGTGAGGTAGACTGGATCTTTTTTACCTTGGCTCCACTGATCCCTTTCAATTGTTTCTCGATGGGACGTGTTACCAGGTTTTCCATGTCTTTGGGCGAGGTTCCGAAATAAACGGTGCTTACACTGATGGTAGGTACCACAATATCCGGGAACTGCTCCTTGGGTAATGTATTGAACTTGTTCAGTCCATACAATGAGATCAGTATGGTGATGATATACATCGCCGTACGGTTATCAACAGCCCAACTGGTAGGTTTGAACTCTTTGAATTTTTTGGCGATGCCTTCTATGAATGGATGCATGTTATATTTTTTTAAGTAGTCAGCTTGGTTCGTGAGACGTGAATCGTGAATCGTCAGAGGTGAGTAGTGAGCCGTCAGTGTTTATACTCACTACTGACTACTCACCACTCACTTCCCCGATTAATTCGTCCTCAATAACTGTCCGTCGTAAATATTCTGGAAACCTTCAGTGATCAGTTTCTCGCCGGCCTGTAAACCCGATTTTACTTCAATCAGTGCATTGTATAATTCACCTACCTGGATCTGTCTTTTTCTGGCCACCAGTTTGCCGCCTTCTGTTACGGATACATATACGTATTTGCCTTTTTCATCAGTGCCAACGGTATTTACCGGGATGGCAATGGCATTTACAGCACTGTAATCGAGGATCCGCACCATGGCAATCTGGTTAGGGCGGATAGCCGGATCAGATGGCAAAGAAGCTTCTGCGCGGAAGGAACGGTTATTAGGATCGATCACTTTGCCTGAAACAGAGATGCTGGTGTTGAAGGTCTTGTCGATATCGGGCAGTGAAACTACCACCACAGAACCTTGTTTAATCTTGCCACTGTAGTTCTCCGGAACATCGGTTACTACTTTCAGGCTTTTTGTATTCACGATCTTGATCTGTGGTAAAGTACCCGCAAAACCGGTAAACAGTTCGCCTACACGTACATTCACTTCATCCGCAATTCCTTCCACATCGCTGTATACATTGGCACCGCTCTGCTGCTCCTGCTGCACTTTGATAGATTCTTCTGCTGCTTTCACCTGTCTTTCCAGTCCTTCCACATTGGTTCTGGCACTGATCAGTTCTATCTCTGTACCGATACCCTGTTTCCAGAGATTACTTCTTCTGTTATATACATCTTTGGCAAACGTGAGCTGGGTTTTCAGCGCTTCTGCATTCTGACGTGAAGCGGCGATCTGTTGTTTTACAATCGCATCATCCAGCTTCAGCAGTAACTGCCCTTTTTTTACATAGTCGCCTCTTTTCACATACACTGCCCGAACCTGCCCGCCGCCTAAACGGGGAGAGATATAGGAGATGTCATTGGCATCTACCCTGCCCTGCAGGTCGATATAATGTGAGAAGTTCTGCGTGGTAATCGCTGCAGTACCTACCAGTTTGGCCACTTCTTCTTTTACAGCCGAAGTATCCAGTTTGGCGATCTCTGTTTCAAGGGCCTTGATCTTATCGGCCACGGTATTGTGTTCTTTTTTCAGTTTCTCCAGTTCTGCTTTTTTTGCGGTCAGTGATCCACTGCTTTCTGTGTTATTACCACAGGAGGCCAGAACAAGGGAGCTGGTGATGAAAATAACTTGTATGAACTTTTGCATATCCTAAGATTTATTAGTTGTTGGTTTTATAATTTTCCGGTTGCTTTCTGGTAATCTACTTTGGCAATGATGGCACTGTACAAGGAACTGATATAATTGGTTTGTGCCGTTACCAGGTCTGTTTGTGCAGCAGTGATCTCGGTATTGGATCCTGTACCTACTTCAAATTTCTTTTTGGTCTGGTTGTACACTTCTTCTGCCAGTTCCATATTTTTTTTCTGTGTAATCATGGTGGCCAGTGCCGATTTGAAGTTGATCTTTGCTTGTTCTACTTCGCTGTCAATGGTCAGTTTCAGGTTTTCCAGCTGGTTCTCTGTTTGCTTCAGCTCGATCCTGGAACGTTTGATACGGGCACTGCGGGCAAAACCATCAAAAATGGGAACGGAAAGATTCACTCCCACATAGGCGGTGGAGAACCAATCGCCTTTTCCAAAAATGTCGAACTTATTCCGCTGTGCATTTTTACTGTATAAGCCAGTAAGCGATAGTGTAGGGATATAACTCAACTGATACCGTTTGATATTGAACTCATTCAGTTTTTTACCCAGCGAAAGATATTGGAACTCTTTCCTGTCTGTATACTGGTAAGCAGTATCATTTGAAAAGTCTTCTTTCACCTGTTCATCGCTGATCTTATCCGTCAGAACCAATGTATCTTTTACAGGCATGCCCATCAGGGTCTTTAAACCGAGGTAGCCTATGCTGATACTGTTCAGTGCTTTGGTTTTTTCGGTTTGCAGGTTGGCCAGCTGTACAGAGATCTTATCCAGATCCAGCTTTTCGGCAAAACCATTCTTGTACAGTTCACCGGCATCATGTTTCAGTTTCTCCAGACGGGCGATGTTGGCATCCAGCAGATCCAATTGCGTTTTGCTTAGCACCAGTTGGTAATAGATCTTGTGAATGTTGGTCTTGATCACTTCTTCGGTCACTTCCTTGTTCTTGGTCTGGAACTCGATCGAAGTGGCCCGCGCCTGTAAGGCAATGAATACCTGCCCGTCGAACAGCAATTGCTGTAACTGTATGGTGGCGCTGGAATTGTATTTGGTACCGAACCGGACAGGGATATAGGTTCCTGCTGGCTGACCAAATATCTCACCCGGCAACAGTGAGGTTGGGATGGTGATGTAATCGGTGATACCCGCTGATCCCGTTACATTCGGTAAAGCAGCCGCGGTGATCTCACGGTTGGTTTGTTGCTGGCTCTGGATATTGAGCAAAGCATTTTTCACCTGTACATTGTTTTTGGCTGCGTATTCCACCGCCTGCTGTATGGTGAATGCATGTTTGGTGGGTGTTTGGGCATAGACAAACGAAATGCCTGTCATCAACACCAAAACCAGGGATGCCATTCTTGTAAGTCCTCTGTTGTTCATAAGCTAAATGGATTTTAGTCTTTGTTGCTTGTATTTCTGAATCAGTTTCTGGCCCTTGGCTGTTGCCAGGCCGTATAAAAAATTATCGGTTATTTCTGTTACTACCATAGGAAGACTGTTTTTGCCCACCGGGAACATTTCCGGGTTAAATACGAGGTAAGTGGCCGCCAAACGAAAACGGGCCATGATCTCTGTATTCACTTCTTCCCTGTACAATCCATCCCGTTTACCCCATTCCATGTTCTCTTTGATAATGGTGTATAAGAACTTGTTTTTGAACTCGTTGTGCTTTTTAAAAGCTGCCGGATGGTATTTCTCCAGGTCAAACAGCACATTCGGGTTCATCTTGGTCAGTACTTCCTGTAACATGTCTACGGCCATGAATACTTCATGTATCGCATTTTCACTCTTGGCTTTATGCTGGTTGCACTCGCATTGACTGGCATCTAATTCAATATCAATCACATCTGCTACCAGTGAATCCTTGTCTGCGTAAAACTGGTAAATGGTCTTTTTGCTCATTCCCAGCTGACTGGCCACTTCGTCCATGCTAACACTCCGGATCCCGTACCGCATAAACAGCTCGTGGGCCTTATTGGCTATTCGCTCTCTTGGTTCCATATTAATTTTAAAATGAGGGAGCGCAAAACTATGGAAACTCAAACCGTAACCAAAGTTTCCGGCCTCGTTTTTTTATTATTTTTGTGTTAAGCGGTTGCTGGTAGGGATGAATGATGGCAGCAAATGCTTACTGGTGTTAGTTTTCAGCGGAATCCGCTGCTGCCAAAAGCTAATAAAGCCGCCCGAATCCTGATTTCTTATTTACTTTACAGCTTAATCAGCTTTGCATGAAAAGGCCTCAACCCCGTGTTACTATCCGATTTTACCTGAAAAAATTGCTACAGTTTTTTTTCCAGGGCTTGATTGTATTGGCACCTATCGGGATCACGCTTTGGGTGGTAGTGGGGCTTTTTAACTTTGTAGATGGCATCCTTCCCAATATTGTATACACACTGGCGCCGGAACTGCTTACCAGAGATGCCGGTGGTAATATCAGTAAAATTCCCGGACTGGGTTTTGTGGTAGTGATTGTGCTGGTCTTATTTGTAGGCTGGGTTTCTTCCCTCTTTGTGGTGGGCCGCCTGGTAACCTTACTGGATACGGTGCTCGAGAAAACGCCCGGCATCAAATTCATTTACTCTTCGGTAAAGGATTTCCTGGAAGCTTTTGCCGGCAATAAAAAGAAATTTGACAAACCCGTACTGGTAAACGTAGATGCGCCCGATGTATGGCGGATTGGCTTCATTACCCAGCAGAATGCCCACGAATTTGGTATGCAGGAGCATGTAACGGTGTATGTGCCGCATTCTTACGCCATATCCGGCATCACTTATATCGTTCCCCGCGAGCGGATCCGGTTATTGCCCCATGTCAGCGCGGCTGATGCGATGAAATATACGGTATCGGGTGGGGTGACAGATGTACACGAGTAGCGGGGTGAGTCGGCAGTCGTGAGACGTGAGTTGGGACCGTGTGGGGCCAGGATGTTCGGCCATTATGAACGAAAGAGTAATAAGCGCCCTAACGCTAATCACCTACTGACGCCTCACGACTGACGACTGACGCCTCACGATTCACGTCTCCCGAATTCCTTACTTTCGCATCACAAGCAATCGATATGAAACTGCATAATTTTAATTCTGGCCCATCTATTCTGCCACAATCTGTACTGGAAGAAGCTTCCAGGGCCATTCTCAATTTCAACGATACGGGATTATCTATACTGGAGATCGGACACCGTACACCCTGGTTTGGCGAGGTATTGAATGAAGCCATCTCCTCCGTAAAAACACTGATGCAACTGGATGATAGTTATGAAGTATTGTTTCTGCATGGCGGTGCTACCACTCAGTTTATGCAGGTGCCGATGAATTTACTGGATGAGGGAGAAACAGCGGCTTATTGCGATAACGGCATCTGGGGAAAAAAAGCCGCCAAAGAAGCTTCCCTGTTCGGAAAGGTGCAGGTGGTGGCCGATAGTTCGGATAAACAGCATACTTATATACAGAAGCAACTGGTGATCCCGGCAGATGCAAAATATCTGCATATCACGTCTAATAATACGGTAGAAGGTACCCAGTGGCACCAGTTTCCGGATACATCCATACCGCTGGTGGCGGATATGAGCAGTGATATCTTCAGCAAACCGGTTGATTTTACCAAATTCTCCCTGATCTATGCCGGTGCACAGAAGAATATGGGCGCAGCGGGCGTAAACCTGGTAGTGGTGAAAAAAGAGGTCCTGGGTAAGATCCGTCGCCGGATCCCCACTATCATGGACTACCAGAAACATATCGAAGCCGGCTCGCTGATGAACACACCGCCCGTTTTTGCCGTATATGTAAGTATGTTAACCCTGCGCTGGATACTGGAGCAGGGCGGACTGGCAGAAATGGAGAGAAGAACCATCGAGAAATCTACTTTGTTATATAATACCATCGACAGCCTGCCCATATTTAAAGCATTGGTAGCCAGGGAAGACCGTAGCCAGATGAATGCGGTTTTCTTCCTCAGCGACCCCGCCCTGGAAGCACCCTTCCTCGACCTCTGTAAAAAAGAAGGAATGATCGGGGTGAAAGGCTACCGAACGGTAGGTGGTGTACGTGTAAGTATGTATAATGCCCTCCCCCTGGAAAGTGTACAGTTCTTCTGCGACCTGATGAAAGTTTTTGCATCGCGTAAGGGATAATTTGATAAGCGGTTGCTGCGGTAATGTCTTTTGACGTAATTTTGGACCGAAAAACGATTTTGGTCGAAAGTATGATTCCAACAAAAGACGATATTATCCGTGAAGAGATCCTGCGGGAAGCACAGCAACTATTCAGGCAATATGGCGTGAAGAAGACCACCATGGAAGACATTGCCAAAGCCATGGGTAAGGGTAAGAGCACACTCTATTATTATTACTGCAGTAAGGAAGAGATCTTCGATGCCGTGATCCTGAAAGAGATGGGCGAAGTATTTAACCAGGTGAAACAGGCTGTAGCCAAAGCAGTTACTGCTGAAGACAAACTGCGCGCCTTCACACTTACCAAGATCAAAGCCGTTCAGAAATATGCCAATCTATACAAAATAGTAAAGGGCGAAATGCAGGAGAACCTGCATTGCATGAAACATTTGCACACGGAATATGACACCCACGAGATCAAACTGGTAAAAGAGATCCTGAAATACGGGGTGAATAATGGCGAATTCAGTAAAGTGATAGGGAAAGAACTGGGCATTTTACCATCGGTAATGGTAAGCTCGCTGCGCGGACTGGAACGGGATATGTTTATCGAAGCTCGGTACGCCAGACTGGAGCCCCGTATGGAATCGATCATGGCCATTCTGATCCGTGGATTAAAAACTGATCCTGTATAATATCGTATATCCGGAAAACAACATCAATAAAACGAAAAATATGAAAGAACAGATTCAACCAGCAGATGGGAAATTAGGAATCCTCTTACCAGGTTTGGGAGCGGTAGCCACTACAATGATCGCCGGCGTTATTGCGGTGAACAAAGGATTATCGCAACCTATCGGAGCCCTTACACAGATGGGCAATATCCGTTTGGGTAAACGTACAGAGAACCGTTATCCACTGATCAAAGATTTTGTACCGCTGGCTGATCTCAACCAGATCGCTTTTGGCGGATGGGATGTGTATTCCGATAACGTGTACGAAGCTGCCATGAATGCAAAAGTACTGGAAGCCGGTCTGTTGCAATCCATCAAACCCGAACTGGAAGCCATCAAACCCATGAAAGCGGTGTTTGATAAATCTTATGTGAAAAATCTCGATGGTTCTCACATTAAAACAGCTGCAACGAAATATGACCTGGCAAAAGAAGTGATGAATGATATCGAAAACTTCAAAGAGACCCATGATTGCAACCGCGTGGTAATTGTATGGTGCGGTTCTACTGAAAAATATATCGAAGAATCAGCAGTACACCAGACCATCGAATCATTTGAAGAAGGTCTGCGCAACAATGATCCTGCCATTTCGCCAAGTATGATCTATGCGTATGCCGCACTTAGCTTAGGTGTTCCGTTTGCCAATGGCGCACCCAATCTTACCTGTGATATTCCTGCGTTGATGGAACTGGCCAAAGAAACCGGCACGCCTATCAGCGGTAAAGATTTCAAAACCGGGCAGACATTGATGAAAACCATCGTGGCACCGGGTTTACATGCACGCGCATTGGGTGTTCGTGGCTGGTTCTCTACCAATATTCTGGGTAACCGTGATGGACTGGTATTGGATGATCCGGATAATTTTAAAACCAAAGAAGTTTCTAAACTCAGCGTGCTGGAAGATATTCTGCAACCGGAGATCAATCCTGCTCTGTACGGTGATCTGTATCATAAAGTACGGATTAACTACTATCCGCCGCATGGTGATAACAAAGAGAGCTGGGATAATATCGACATCTTCGGATGGTTGGGTTATGGCATGCAGATCAAGATCAATTTTCTTTGCCGCGATTCGATACTGGCAGCACCGATTGTGTTAGACCTGGCTCTGTTCATGGACCTGGCCAAACGTGCAGAAATGTCGGGTATCCAGGAATGGTTGTCCTTCTATTTCAAATCGCCGCAAACAGCACCGGGCCTGCGTCCGGAGCATGATATTTTCAAACAACTGATCAAACTGCAGAATACCCTGCGTCATATCATGGGTGAGGACCTGATCACACACCTGGGATTGGATTACTACCAGGATCTGGTAGAAGCGTTATGATGCAGTTACCAAAAATAACAGCCAGTTGCCTGGGCATCGGGTATATCAAAGGCGGCGGCACAATCGCTGCCATGGCAACCTGTTTTCTCTGGTGGAAGGCGGTAGTAAATGGTGTTACAGAAGAAACGATGATAGCTGCTACGGCAGCCATCATCGTTATCGGAATATGGGCGGCTTATGTGGTAGAGAAAGACTGGGGTAAAGACAGCAGCCGGGTGGTAATTGATGAGGCAGCAGGTATGTGTATCAGCCTGCTCTTTATACCTGTTAGCTGGCCCTGGATATTGGCAGCACTGGTACTGTTCCGTTTTTTTGATATCGTAAAACCGCTGTATATCCGAAAAGCAGAGTCGTTACCCGGAGGTTGGGGTGTAATGGCTGATGATATACTGGCGGGCATTTATACCAACCTATTGTTACAACTGATACTAGTAATTATTGCATGGCAACATTTGTAAAAGCACAGGCAGCATCTATCACGGCCACATTGGTGGATTTTACAATGACCATTGTATTGAAAGAAGTGTTTGGTTGCTGGTACCTGCTGGCCAGCGTGTTGGGAACCATCAGCGGGGGAGTGGTGAATTTTCTGATGAACCGCTCCTGGGTATTTAAAGCAAAAAGTAAAAAAATTCATTTCCAGGCCTTACGGTATATCCTGGTCTGGATAGGAAACCTGGTACTGGTATCGGGTGGTGTTTTTTTACTGACACATTTTGCCGGTTACAGCTATGTAGTATCAAAAGCTACGGTATCGCTGGCGGTAGGGGTGTTGTATAATTATGTATTGCAAAAAAGATTCGTGTTTAAATAATAACAAATGACAAGTAAACAGTTGAGAAGAGGTGTATTGCTGGCGCTGATAATATTCACCGGGATTGTACAAAGCTTTGCACAAACGGTTGTGCAGGGTGTGGTTACCGATATTTATAGCAAACAACCGCTTCAATACGTAAGCGTAGTGCTGAAAGGCGGCCGCGGAACAGTAACGGATAGTCTGGGAAGATATAAGCTGACTTCCAGCAGTAAAATTGCCACACTGCAGGTAACCTATATTGGTTATCTGACCATCCTGAAACCGATTACGCCGGGTATTACGCAGACCATCAATTTTGAGCTGGAAACCGATCCCAAAGCGATCAACAGTGTTACGGTAACCACCCGCAAAAGAGCAGCTTATCGTAACAAAGGCAATCCGGCCGTAGAATTGATCAGGAGGGTGATTGCCAATAAACCGCTTAACCGTACAGATAGCTACAATTATGTGCAGTACGAGCAGTATGAAAAAATGCAGGTATCTATCAGTAATGTTTCTGATAAACTGGCCAATTCCAAACTGCTCAAGAACTATAAATTTCTTTTCGAAAACAGGGATACCACCAAACTGGAGGGTAAGGCATTATTGCCGGTGTATCTCGAAGAAACCCTCTCGCAGAAATATTACCGTAAGAAACCCGAGAAAACAAAGACCATTGTTACGGGCGAGAAGCGGGTGAATTTTGGTGAGTACATTGATAATGCCGGCGTGAGCAGTTACCTGAACCGACTGTATATGGATGTAGATATCTATGATAATGATATCCCGCTATTCACCTACCAGTTCCTGAGTCCTATTGCCGACCTGGCACCTACTTTTTATATGTATTATATCAGGGATACCACGGTAGATGCCAATGGACACAAACTGATCAAAATTTATTTTACACCGAGAAACACGAACGACCTGTTATTCCGTGGAAACATGTGGGTAACACTGGATGGAAATTATTCGGTGGAAAAGATCAACATGTTCCTGAGTAAAAATGCCAACCTGAATTTTGTCAGGGAACTGCATATTGACCTCGACTTTGAAAAAAGTGAAGACAGCCGTTACCATCTGAGTCGCAGTAATATCATGGCAGATGCGAGTGTAACCAAAGGATCGGGAACAGGATTTTTTGGAGAACGGACTGTATCCTACCGCAAATTCAAGATCAACCAGGCTTTGCCGGATAGTGTGTACGACGGACCGGCACTGGTAAAAAAAGAAAAAGCTGATAAACTGCCGGATGATTTCTGGAAAGCCGGACGACATGATACACTTACGCATACCGAGTCGAAAGTGTACAGCAATATCGACAGCCTGGAAAAAATGCCCTCTTTCCGCAGAACCCTGGCCATTGCTACTTTTTTACTGGCAGGTTATACTTCTGTAGGGCCATTTGAGATCGGGCCTGCCGCTGCTTTCTACAGCTTTAACCCGGTAGAAGGGTTTAAACTGCGACTGGGTGGAAGAACGACTCCTAAATTCAGCAAACGCCTGTACTTTGAAACCTATGGTGCATATGGATTTAAAGATGAACGCTGGAAAGGTTTTCTGAGTACCACGTATTCGCTTAATAATAAATCGATCTATTCTTTCCCGCTGAATTATGTGCGGGTAAGTTACCAGCACGATACCAAAATTCCCGGACAGGAACTGCAGTTTGTGGCAGAAGATAACTTCCTCCTCTCTTTCAAAAGAGGTAAGAACGATAAATGGTTATACAACAGTAATTTCAAAATTGATTTTGTAAAAGAATTTGAGAATCACCTTTCTTTTTCACTTGGTTTCAAAAACTGGAAACAGGAACCGGCCGGTGCTATCATTTATAACAAAGAGGTAAACGGAAGCCTGGTGAATGTAAATAAACTTATCACTTCCGAGTTCTCAGGCGAATTACGCTGGGCACCCAAAGAGCAGTTTTACCAGGGTAAAGTATACCGGATTCCGATCATCAATAAATATCCCATATTTACCCTGCGCTTTATTGCCGGTGTAAAAGGATTGATGAACAGCGAATACAATTACCAGAACATCAGTGCCCGTTTTGAAAAACGCGCGTATATGTCGCAGCTGGGTTACAGCGATCTGGTAATAGAGGGTGGATATATTTTTGGAAAGATTCCTTACCCGCTGATGACGGTACACCGTGCCAACCAGACCTATGCCTATCAGCTCAATTCTTATAACCTGATGAATTTCCAGGAATTTGTAAGTGATCGTTTTCTGGGCGTTTCGATTGATCACCACTTTAACGGGCTCTTCTTTAACCGCGTACCCCTGCTGAAAAAGCTGAAACTGCGCGAAGTAGTGTCTGTGAAAGTATTGTATGGTGGGGTAAGGGATGAGAATGATCCTGCCAAGGATCCTTCTTTGATCAAATATCCCATATTTGATGGATCGGCTACTACCTTTGCCCTGAATAAGAAACCTTATATCGAAGGCAGTGTGGGTATTGCCAATATTTTTAAACTGATCAGGGTAGACCTGGTAAAAAGATTTAATTACCTGGAAAATCCCTATGTAGCCAGTTTGGGTGTAAGGGCCAGGTTTAAATTCGATTTTTAATATTTTACGATAGAAATAAAAGGTTAATGGAAAAAGTTCCACTCAGAATACGGATACAGAAAGGGATTTATGTAGTGATAGATCCTTTTGTGAAGCTGCTTATCAAAGCGGGTCTCACACCCAACGCGGTTACCACTATTGGTTTTATATTGAATATCGGTGTAGCAGTGATCTTTATCAAAGGTGCCGAAAGAGGCCATCGCGGAGATCTTTCCTATGTAGGTTGGGCGGGTGCCCTGATCCTCTTTGCCGGTTTATTTGATATGCTGGATGGCCAGGTGGCAAGGCTGGGTAATATGAGTTCCACTTTTGGGGCATTGTATGATTCCGTGTTAGATCGTTATAGCGAACTGGTGATGTTTTTCGGGATCTGTTATTACCTGGTGGGACACCATTATTTTCTGAGCTCCATTTTTGCCTTTATTGCCATGATCGGATCGATGATGGTGAGTTATACCCGAGCGCGGGCGGAAGGATTGGGTATTGAATGTAAAGACGGATTAATGCAAAGACCCGAGCGGGTGATCCTGATCGGCATCACGGCCATAGCCTGTGGTATTACTGCCAATTATCTGGGTGGAGATTATAAATGGTACCTGCCTGGTATTTCCTTTCATGTACTGGAGACCATGTCTATTTTTACCATCCCGCTTGCTGTAATGGCGGTGTTAACGAATCTTACTGCCATCAAAAGACTGACCGGTGCCAAAAAAACACTGGACGAAAGGGATGCGGCCAGAACAGCAGCCCAAACACCTGGTAAAACATTACTCTCGGGACTGGCTGTGCTGGTGATCAGTGGTATGGCTTTTACAACCGCTGTGCGGCCGGTACAGGTAAAAAAACCGGCTACAACATATACAACTCCTGTGATTGAACCACAGGATACATTTCCGGTGCCCACCGGTAATCCGCATCAGTTATTTTACCTGCAGCGTAACGCCAATACCAATACCATTGTGTGTGAACTGAATTACGACAAAAACGGAAAACTGAATGATGAATCGCCGGTACATGTGTTCTGGATCCGTTATCCGGAAGGGGGAATGCGCAAAGAGCTGAATTATATCCAGCGGGTATTTGCGTATGGAATGAAATCGCAGGCGATGGGCGATGGTACCTATAAACTGCATTTTGTTTCTTACCGTAAACAGACTTTTACTTTAATGCCTTCTCCCAGAGATAATAAATACCGGGTGTATGCCACTATCAACAAAAGACAGGCCCAGCTGAACCGCTTGTTTGTGAAAGTAGACGGAGGTACGTTCTGGTCGCCCAATGTAGTATATATGGAAATGAAAGGGATTGATGTGGCCACCGGTAAAGAAGTAGTGGAAAGGTTCAAACCCTGATGCCATGGATGTTGCAGACAAAGAACAACCAACCTCTTTTTATACCACCCGGCAATTTGTGGCGGTTGCAGCTATCTCGCTGGTGTATCTGCTGCTGTCTTATTTCCTGATTGGTTTTAAAACAGACCAGGTGTACCTGATGCTGCTTTTTAATGCCATGTATTTTGGTACCCGCCTTACCCGGAAATTCATCACTGGCTTTTCCATCTTTATCATTTTCTGGATCATTTTTGATTTCATGAAAGCGTTCCCGAACTACCTTTTCCAGGAAGTTCATATCGAGAGCCTGTATAATACCGAAAAAGCGTTGTTCGGTATTACGCATGATGGACGAACCGTTACCCCCAATGAATTCTGGATTACCCACCAGCATCCTTTTCTGGATGTATTAACCGGGTTCTTTTATTTATGCTGGGTGCCGGTGCCATTGGCTTTTGCTGCTTATCTGTTTTTTAAAAACCGGGAAGCTTTTCTGCATTTCTCACTCACTTTCCTGTTGGTGAACCTGCTGGGTTTTGTGATCTATTATGTGTACCCGGCTGCACCACCCTGGTATGTGCAGTTGCATGGATTTGATTTTGTGGCTTCTACACCGGGTAATACCGGCGGACTGGAACGCTTTGATGCTTTTTTTAAGGCAGATATTTTTCATTCCTTATATAGCAAAAGTTCCAATGTATTTGCTGCCATGCCATCGCTGCACTCCTCTTATCCGCTGATTGTGCTGTATTATGCCACCCGCTATCAGCTGGGCTGGATCAGGCTTTTCTTTGGTGTAGTGATGGCCGGAATCTGGTTCGCAGCGGTTTATAACAGCCATCATTATGTACTGGATGTACTGGCCGGCATACTCTGTGCGCTGGCAGGCATTTACCTGTTTCAGTGGATTCTGCAGCGAAGCGATAAGGCGCAACGCCTGTTACAAATGTTTGTTAGGGCCATAGAATAGACAATTGACCCTCCCTTTCGGTCAGTTCATAACTTTTCATTTATAATTATTTACTGATATTTGCGCAATGGCAAGTATCAGACCGTTCAAAGCATTACGACCACAGGCCCAACTGGCCAAACAGGTGGCCAGTCGCCCATACGATGTATTAAGTTCCGCAGAAGCTAAAACCGAAGCGCAGGGAAATCACAGTTCTTTTCTACATATCACCAAAAGCGAAATAGACCTGCCCGATACGGTAGATGTACATGATGCAGCTGTGTACGAACAGGCCAAAGAAAACCTGGCCGCTTTTATCCAGCGGGATATCCTCTTCCGTGAATCCAAAGAGTGTTATTATATCTACCAGCTGATCATGAACGGACGAGCACAAACAGGATTGGTCTGCGTGAGCAGTGTGGATGATTATGAGAATGATATCATCAAAAAACATGAGTTTACCCGTCCGGAGAAAGAGCAGGACAGGATCAACCATATCAAAACATCCGGAGCCCAAACGGGGAATGTTTTTCTGGCTTACCGTAACCATGATGGCATAGATGCCCTGATCAATAATTGGAAAGAAACCAAATCGGCTGTGTATGATTTTGTGGCCGATGATGGTATCCAGCATACGATCTGGATCGTGAACAATGATACAGTGGCCAACCAGATCACAGCAATTTTTGAGAAAGAAATTCCCTGTACTTATATCGCAGATGGTCACCACCGTGCCGCATCGGCCGCTAAAGTGCGCAAGTCATTGGGAGATACCGCCACAGCAGGTGCGGATTATTTCCTTACCACGCTTTTCCCCTCCAACCAGTTATATATCATGGATTATAACCGGGTGGTGAAAGACCTGAACGGCTTATCGCCTGCGGCGTTGATCAAAGAACTCAGTAAACAGTTCACGGTAGAATTATTTACGAGTGGTGCTTACCGTCCCGAAACCCAGCACACATTTGGAATGTATCTTGATAAGAACTGGTATAAACTGAGTTCCAAACCGGGCACTTTCACCAATGATCCGATTGGTGTGCTGGATGTTACCATCCTGTCGAACAATATACTGGATAAACTGCTGGGTATCAAAGACCAGCGTACCGATAAACGAATCGATTTTGTGGGAGGTATCCGCGGACTGGAAGAACTGGAAAAAAGAGTAGACAGTGGCGAAATGGCTGCGGCTTTCAGTTTGTATCCGGTTACGATTGATCAACTGTTCGATATTGCCGACAGTGGTAATGTAATGCCGCCCAAAAGTACCTGGTTTGAACCCAAACTCAGGGATGGCCTGTTAACGCATCTCATCTACGAATAACCATTAACAGCCCTGCGGCTGGGATGGATTAAAATACAATCATGAAATATTGGCTCTTTTTAGGGGTTTGGTTGGCTGTTGCTACCAGTGTAACTGCGCAGGAGCAGCAGACCGCAAAATTATTACAGGAAACAGCCCGCACCCTGGTACAGAAAGGTGATTACGACAATGCGGTAGTAATCCTGGAACGTGCCAAACAGCAGGAGCCCAATAATAGCGGGATTCTGAAAGACCTCTGTTTTGCCGCCTACCTGAAGCGCGATTTTGCAAAAGCGATAGAAGCGGGCAAAGAACTGGTAGAAAAGGCCGATGCAGACGCCCAGGCTTTTCAGTTACTGGGGATGGCGTACAAGGCAATTGCTTCTTATAAAGACTGTGGCAAATTGTACCGTACGGCGCTGCGTAAGTTTCCTAACAGCGGGGTGATCTATAATGAATATGCAGAAACTTTTGCATTGGAGAACGAGATGGAAGAAGCCATTATCCAATGGGAAAAAGGAATTGAATCAGATCCTGGTTATAGTAGTAATTATTATAATGCAGCCATGTATCATGCCCGCAAGAGTAACTGGTTGCGGGCCGCTTTATATGCAGAACTGTTCCTGAACCTGGAAAGTTATTCCACCCGCACTGAAGAGATCAAAGGGCAGTTATACAGCAGCTGGACCAACCTGCTGACGCCTGGAAAAATACAGCAGTTACAAGAACAGAAAACAACCACTGCCTTTGAGAAAGAAGTACTGGCAGTATTGGGAAAAGCTGCCAAACAACCAGCTGCGGCCATATCTATTGCAGATATTTTATCTGTACGTACCCGCTTTGCAGTAGAATGGATGGCTGTAAACCAGAAAAAATATCCATTTACCTTATTTGCTCACCAGCAATATTTATTGAGTCAGGGTTTGTTTGAAGCCTATACTTATTGGCTGATGGCACCTTCGATAGGTGCAGAAGTTTACCAGCGCTGGCTGCAACAGCATCCCAAAGAAGCAGCCGGCTATACCGCTTTTCAGCAAAGCCGGGTGTTTAAGTTGCCGGCAGGAGAATATTATTTTTCGCGTTAATATCTTAACAGTTATACAGGAGCCGGTGTACAGAACATCGGCTTTTTTATTTGTGCTTATTTGCCTAATTTGACTGTCTTAATACTGCCTGCTTATGGAACAGTCGAACGATGAAAGACTTTGGCGCATAGCCCGTAAAAGGGCGATGTTTAAAAAAAGTCTGTACAGCTACCTCGTGGTCAATGCTTTTTTATGGGCCATCTGGTGGATCACAACCGGACGGATAGAAGGTTCGCAGGCCTATCCTTGGCCTGTATGGGTAATGCTGGGCTGGGGCCTGGGACTGGGTTTCCAGTATTTTGGGGCTTACCAGGGTACCCGGCAGGACCTGGCTTCGGAAGAGTTTAAGAAGCTGAAAGAAAAAGAATAAGCTACTGGCCGTAGATGGCCGGAACATAGTTTCCTCCGGAATGGCTATTGTTTGGCAGAAAACCCGCAATAGCAGATTTTTGTCTGAACGATTAACGATTGCACATGACCATTAAGAGACTCTTTGACTGCGTAGATCACCAGTTGCAGCATTTCCCCAAAAAAGATATGCTGGCCGCAAAAGAAAATGGCCAGTGGATTACCTATAGTTCCCAACAGGTAGCCGATACGGTTAACCAACTCAGTGCAGGTTTATTAAAACTGGGGGTCAGCGGCAATGATATGACGCCCGAGGGCAGCGATAAGATCGCGATCATCAGCAATAACCGACCCGAATGGGTTTTTACTGATCTGGCAGTGCAGCAACTCGGTGCCATACTGGTGCCGGTATATCCCACCACCAATCCGCTGGAACTGGAATTTATCCTCAACGATGCCGCTGTGAAATACATGTTTGTAAGCAATGAAGAGTTATTGCAGAAAATACAATCATTGTTACCA
Source organism: Sediminibacterium sp. (assembly GCA_036405675.1). GTDB lineage: Bacteria > Bacteroidota > Bacteroidia > Chitinophagales > Chitinophagaceae > Sediminibacterium. The sequence continues at coordinate 48,878 of DASWXD010000110.1, read as the reverse complement.
CGTGTGCCCTCCATCAAAGGGGTATACACATTTGACAGACTGGAGGGCGCGGCTCACTGGACAGAAGTAACAGCCCTTGCTGATGCGGATGCTTTGCAACAGGTGGCTGCCATCAAACAATCCATCCCCGTTTCGCACCTGGCTACTATCATATATACTTCAGGAACAACGGGCACACCCAAGGGGGTGATGTTGAGTCATAAAAATATTTACTGCAATGTGCAGTTCTCCAAAGAAAGTTTCCCCTTTAATGATGCACCTGATACGCATGTGCTAAGCTTTCTGCCGCTGAACCATATTTTTGAAAAAACCTGTACCTATATCTATCTGTACAGTGGCATTGGCATCTACTATGCCGAAAGTCTGGAAACCATCGGCGATAACCTGCGTGAGGTAAAACCCAATGGCTTTACCACCGTGCCAAGACTGCTGGAAAAAGTGTATGAGCGGATCATGGTAAAAGGGAATGAACTGACCGGCATCAAACGAAAACTCTTTTTCTGGGCAGTAGGCCTTGCAGAAAAATACGATAACCGCATCAGCGGGGGACTTTGGTATAATATGCAACTGGCACTGGCCAATAAACTCATTTTTACCAAATGGCGAGAAGCGTTGGGAGGCAATGTTTCCTTTATTGTTACCGGTGGAGCCGCCTGCCAGGTAAAACTGCTGCGCATCTTTAATGCAGCCCGGGTGCCGGTATACGAAGGATATGGTCCTACTGAAAACAGTCCGGTAATCAGTGTAAATCGCCAGGAAAAAGGAGGAATGAAGTTTGGCACCGTTGGCCCGGTTATTAATGGCATCCAGGTAAAACTGGAAGAAGACGGAGAGATCTGTGTATCTGGTCCCTGCGTGATGGAAGGGTATTACAAACGTCCTGATCTGACGGCAGAAACCGTGATCAATGGCTGGCTGCATACGGGAGATATAGGCGTGTTTCAGGATGATAAATTCCTGAAGATCACCGATCGGAAAAAAGAACTTTTCAAAACCAGTGGTGGTAAATATGTGGCACCGCAGCCGATTGAAAACAAACTGAAAGAAAGTCCGTTTGTAGAGCAGGTAATGGTGGTAGGTGCAGAGCGTAAGTTTGTGGGTGCGCTGATTGTTCCCTCCTTCCCGACCTTATTGGAGTGGATGCGTGAAAAAGGTATCAAATACACTACCAATGAAGATGTGATACACCATCCCAAAGTGCTGGAATTGTACCGCGAGCTGGTAGAAAGCTTTAACGAGTTTTTTAACCATGTGGAACAGATCAAAAAATTTGAATTATTACCCCGCGAATGGACGATTGAAACCGGTGAAATGACACCTAAAATGAGTCTGAAGCGGAAAGTAGTGATGGAAAAATTCAAAGATGCCATTGAGCGGATTTATGCCTGATACAGGAGGTGATAAGAAGCTATGTACGAACGTCCCGCAACAGCGGGACGTTTTTGTATGGGACACTGTTGTACATAATAAAACAAATCTTGGAAGAAAAGTAAATCTTACCGAACTTGAACCCGGCTGCAGATACAGACAATGACTGCAGTATTTACCGAATCAAATATCCACCCCGGAGTGCTATGCTTGCGACCTCTCTATATGAATCTTTTTTTCAATCTTCTCTTCATGCATTGATCGTTGCAACACCGGATGGTATTATACAGGAAGCGAACCAGGCGGCTTCCGACATGTTCGGCTATACCGTGGATGAATTAAAGAACCTGGGGAGCACCACACTGGTTGATATGGAAGAGCCTGCTTTTCACCAATTGATGGCTGAAAGAGCGGTTAGTAAAACCATCAAAGGTGTGATTACGGGGATCCGTAAAAACGGACAAAGGTTCCCGCTCAAAATATCTTCTGTTATTATACAGGATGCCGAGGGCAATGAATTTGCCAGTATTATTGGCGCTGATATCACCGATATTTTTCAGCAGGAAGAGAAACTTACCCAACTGCTCGAAGACACCCAGAAACTTCACCAGCAGGAAGAAGACAGCCGCAAACTGCTCGAAACCGTACTGGATAGTGTAACAGATGGTTTTTTTATTACAGACAAAGACTGGAATGTTGTCTTTTTTAATAGGGCCGCCGAACAGATATTACAGAAAACCGAAAATGAGCTGATAGGTCAGAACCTCTGGGAATCCTTTCCCGATCTGGTGGTATTGCAACAGGAAATTGATTTTGATACGCTGGTTAAACAGAATCGGTCTATCCGCTTCCGCGAGTTTTTTCCGAAGTATAAGATTTGGGCAGATGTGAGTGTATTTCCTTCTGATAAGAATTACTCAGTATATATCAAAGATGTAACTGAAGTAAGAAACCTGCGTATTCTCGAGAAACTGGAAAGGGAAGTACTGGAAATGAATGCTCGGCCGGATAGTGTATTGGAGAATACGCTGGATTTTTACCTGAAACAATTGGAGGGATTACATGCCGGAATGATCTGTTCTGTTTCGCGTTTAAAGGGTAACCGTTTGTATAACTGGTCTACTCCCGGTCTTTCTGATGCCTTTCTTTCAGCTATAGAGGGCGTGCAAATCGGAGAAGCGGTTGGTTCCTGTGGAACAGCTGCTTACCGAAAAGAGAAAGTAGTGGTAACTGATATAGAAAACGATCCCCTCTGGGTCGATTTCCGTGAAATAGCTGCTCAAGAAGGGCTTCGCTCCTGCTGGTCTTTTCCCATCATGGATTCGCATAACCAGGTAATGGGTACGTTTGCGATCTATTATAAAAAACTGAAATCACCTACCAAAGAAGAAGAGAGTACCCTCGAAAGGGCCAAGAACCTGCTCATGATCATCCTGGAAAATAAGCTGTCGATGGAAGCAGTAAAATCCAGTAACCGGAACTACGATATGGTGGCGCTCGCCACCAATGATGCTATCTGGGATTGGGACATTGAGACCGGTGAAGTCATCAGAACCGGACAGGGCTTACAGATCTTTTTCGGGTACGATCCGAAAAAAGCTTCTGAAGACAACGATTTCTGGAACAAAAGGGTACACCCGGATGATCTGGGGGCGTTATTGGCCAACAGGGCAGCTGTTATTGCTGATCCGGCACGTTTATACTGGGAAGATGAATACCGTTTTCAGAAAAGTGATGGCAAGTATGCGCATGTGTTCGACAGGGGGTATATCATCCGGGATGAAAAAGGGAAAGCCTTGCGGCTGTTGGGTGCTACGCGGGATGTTACAGAGCGGAAAGAAAGTGAGGCCCTGTTGCTGGAGCTGAATACCCGGTTAAAGCAGCGTGCCGATGAACTGGCCGCATCCAATATCGAGTTGGAGCGCTTCGCGTATATTGCCTCGCACGATATGCAGGAGCCGTTACGGATGATCACCAGTTTTCTGCAGTTGTTCAAGAAAAAATATGAGGACCAGATTGATGAAACAGCTGAGCAGTATATTCATTTTGCGATGGATGGGGCGGACAGGATGAAGAAACTGATCATGGACCTGCTGGAATATTCGCGTGTGGGTTCTAATAAAGGTAATTTTGAACCGGTAGATCCTACCCTGGTGGTAAACGAAGTGATTAATGTTTTTATGGGCAGGATTGAAGAAATGAAAGCAACGGTGATAGTAGGAGAGTTACCCGTTACCATTACGGCTAACCGGATCCAGCTGTTCCAGTTATTTCAGAACCTGGTAGGAAATGCATTGAAATATCATAGCGGTGAATCACCTTTGATCGAAATAAATGGTACAGAAGAAGATTCGCATTATCTTTTCAGCGTAAAAGACAATGGAATCGGAATCAAACCGATCTTTTTTGAGAAGATCTTTGTGCTGTTTCAGCGCCTGCACCATAAGAATGAATATAGTGGCACAGGAATCGGTTTATCGGTGTGTAAAAAGATCGTAGAAAGACATGGCGGTAAGATCTGGGTAACATCTGAACCGGGTCATGGCAGTTGTTTTTACTTTACGATCAGTAAATCAGCAGAAGACTACCGCTTATAAAGACTTTTTAATTGTAGAGAGCTCTGACGGAATACCGGATGACTCCTAAGCAGAAGACACCATCATGGCAATAACAGAAACACAACCCTCGCTTTCCGTCCTGATTGTAGAAGATAATCCGGGTGATCTTTTTTTGCTCGAAGAAACACTCCGACTCACCAAACTGCCGTTTAAAGAGGTATTGAAGGCAACCAGTGCCGCCGAAGCAATCAAATCTCTGCAGAAGCAGAAAGTAAGCGTGGTACTGCTGGATCTTTCCTTACCGGATAGTTCCGGATTTAACTCTTATCACCAGGTAAATGAATATGCCGATGATGTGCCTATCATAGTGCTGACTGGTTTGGCCGATACGGAACTGGCATTGGAAACCATGGCCCAGGGGGCGCAGGATTACCTGGTAAAGGGTGAATATGATGAGCGTTTGCTGGCCAAATCTATACAGTACAGTATTGAGCGTAACCGGATCCGTTTGAGCCTGGTAGAAAGTAATGAAAGCTACCGGAACCTGTTCTTCAACAACCCGCTTCCTATTTTTATCTGGGATATTGAAACCCTGACCATCCTGGAACTGAATGATATTGCCCAGGAAGAATATGGGTATACAAGAGAAGAACTGTTAAAAATGAGCGTACTGGATCTGTGTAAGCCTGAACATCATTATAAGATCCGGGCTTTTGCCAAAGAATTTCAGCAAACAGATACCTTGAAAAAATCGGGGATCTGGGAGCATGTGAAAAAAAACGGGGAGGCTTTGATCCTGGATATTTCTTCGCACCGCATCGATTACAAAGGCCGTCCGGCTATTCTGGCTATCCATAATAATATTACCGAAAAAGTAAGGCTGGAAGAAAAACTGGCTGAGCAGAAAATACTGAAGCAGAAAGAGATCAATGAAGCCATGATCCGGGTGCAGGAAAAAGAACGGTACGAGATCAGTACCGAACTGCATGATAACGTGAATCAACAGCTGACCGTAGCTATGATGTATATCGCATCGGCAGAGCAGAAGTTCAAAGATGAATCAGGACTGCTGAAACAATCTTCCGGTTTTATTCTGCACGCCATTGAAGAGATCCGGAAATTATCCCAGACACTGGTAACCCCGCTGATCAAACATTTCGGATTGAGCAAGGCGATTGAAGGATTACTGGATGATATTGCAGCGGTAAACACTTTGCAGATCGATCTTACGGCGGATACTTTTTTTGAAGATGATATCAAATACGATTTCAAATTAAGCATCTTCCGTATCGTACAGGAGCAGATGAATAATATCATCAAACACGCCCATGCTACACAGGTTAATCTTGAGCTGATGCGTAATACCCACATGATCTATCTTAAAATAGTAGATAATGGTGTGGGCTTCGACAGCAACCAGCAACGGAAGGGGATCGGTCTTTATAATATCATCAGCCGCGCAGAAGTGTATAACGGCGTGGTAGATATACAAACCGCACCCGGAAAAGGATGCGGCCTGTATATTACTTTCCCTTTGAGTAAGGAAGTGTTTGCATAAGCTATAGACCGGGTTGCTTCAGTTGCCAGCCGGTTTTTTTCTTCTCTTCATCTACTAACTGTTTTACATCAGATAGTAATTTTTTGGCATCGTATACAATGCCGTCTTTGATGGTGTACAATACACCACCGGTACGTACCACTTTATTGTCTTTGGTCAGTTCAATGGCACCGGTGCCGTATAGTACCTGCAGGTTCTTTAAGGGATTGGCATTGATGATCACAATATCAGCCAGTTTGCCTACTTCCACCGAACCAATCTCTTTGTCTAACCCCAAGGCCTGTGCCCCGTATAACGTAGCCGAGCGGATCACTTCCAGCGGATGAAAACCAGCTTCACGCAGCAGTTCCAGTTCGCGGATATAGCCAAAACCGTAGGTCTGGTAAATAAACCCGTTATCAGAACCCGTGGTTACCCTTCCACCGCGGTTTTTATATTCGTTGATGAAAGTCATCCATAAACGATAATTGTTTTTCCACTCCACTTCCTGTTCCGTGCCCCAGTTATGCCAGTAAGAACCATGCGATTGCTGACTGGGTTCATAGAATTTCCAGAGCGAGGGCAGGGTATAACTTTCGTGCCATTCTGCGCGGCGTGCCCGCATCAGATCACGGTTGGCATCGTAGATATTAAAAGTGGGGTCAAGGGTAAAGTCCAATGAAAGCAATTCATTCATTACTTTGTTCCAATGCTCGCTATAAGGTTCAGCCGCCTGCTTCCATAATTTACCGGCTTCTTCAAAACGGTTTTGTTCGTTGCTGTAATTGTATTCCAGCGGATAGTTCTGGATGGTTTTATTGGTGAAGAGCGCTTCGGGTAAACCATACCAGTGTTCCATACTGGTCATTCCTGCACGGGCAGAGCTAAGCACATTCCAGCGGGCTACATCGGTTTGGGCATGGTGACAGGTAGACCGTAATCCCAGTTTTTTATTCTCACGAATAGCGGCATCCATTACTTCGGGCGATGCGCCAAAGAATTTAATCCCATCGGCCCCGTTTTTGGCGTTCTGCTGTACCCATTCCCGGGCCTGCTCTGCGGTTACGATTGGTGTTTTGCTTCCCATCCCAAAAGCCGTATAAGCCTGTATCCGGGGGGCGGTAATCAGGTTGGCGGCACTTTTCCTTTTCTGGTCCAGTACCCAGTCCAGTCCATTACCTGTTGAGGGGTCACGGATCGTAGTGATGCCATGGGCCATCCATAACTTGAATACATATTCTGCAGGGGTACCCTGTTCGGTGCCACCGATATGTCCGTGCATGTCTATCAATCCGGGCATGGCATACATACCTTCACAATTGATCTCTTTGCCACCGGCTTTCAGTTGCGGGCGCCGGGCGGGATCTATTTTACTATCTGGATTGCCCAGTGTTCTGATCTGTACAATGCGGTTCTGTTCAATTACTATGTCTACCGGCCCCATGGGCGGCGCACCGGTACCGTTGATCAAGGTAACACCGCGTATGATGAGCTGGGTATAGGGCCCCATACCTTCTTTCCGCTCGGGTGCTTTGGCTATCTGCGCAGAGGATGACATAACAACAGTCATTACCAGCAACAGGGTGAAGTGAATTTTTCTCATATCAGTTTAATTAGGTTATTGAAAGTACCGAAATCATTTCTATCTCAACCGTGTCTTCGCGCGAAAAATTATCCATATACAAAAGCTGTAAAGACCTATACCTCTGCCCTTTTCAACGCATCGAGGTATTTCTGCCGGATAATGGTCTGTACCGGCACATGATTGATCTTACTCTCCAGCCAGGAAATAATATCGAGGTACATAAAGGCGCGACTTTCGAGCCGGCTTTTCTCAAGGGGTTTCAAAGTAGCCAGCAAGGTTTCGAATTGCGGTTTCAGTTGTTTGGGTGATAGGCGGAAAGATTTGCGCAGGAACCCAAAGATCTCTTCTTCCACTGTACTCAGGTTCTGCATTTTGTACATGAAGCGGTATACCGATTTAAGCAGGTATTCCAGCAGTTCAAAATTACCGAGTTCATAATGGGCGATCAGGTGCAGCAACCTTGCATAACATTGCAGGTCTGTTCGCAGATCCACTTTCCAGTTAATAATCTTGTTGAGGTAGTCGATACTTTTATCAGCATCGCCGCTACCGAAGTAAAGGGAAGCGATCTTATAATAAAATACGAGCACACGGTGACGGTCAAGATACAATTCAAAGGCATCCAGTTTCTCTTCAATATACGGCACCAGTTCCAGTCCTTCGCTGAAAGTGCCTTCCATAAAATGTTTGTTCAGTTTGGAAATATTGAGATAAATAAAGGTCTGGATCAGGTTATTGCGGTTCTGCTGTATCACTGGTGTTTGCATGAACTGCTCAAACTGCTGCAGGGTATCGTTGAATTTCTGGTAATTGCGCAGGTCAAAATGGGCGCCCATCAAATTGTGCAGGCCTTTGATATAATGCGCTGTTTCAATTTCAATCATCCGCGGCCGGGCCTCAAACAGGTCTACCCATTTCTGACAATAACGGTAATAGCCCAGAAAGTTCTGGGTGATGAATGCGTGCCAGCAATAACACTGGTACAGGTATAAACGCTCGTAAAATTCTTTTACATCTTTGGCACGAAGAATGGCCGGGTCGTTCAGAAAAGCATCTACAGCCGCGGTATCTTCTTCGTTTCTGGCATGACCGTTTTTGATGTACCAGCTATAGAGCTGCAGCGAGAGGTTCGACAATACACTGATCAGTTCCAGGCGCTGGTTCACTTCATTTACTTCACAACTCAGTTTTTCTGCCCGGTCCTGCATACTGCGGGTAATATGCAGCGATTCGATCTTTTTCTCCAGAAACAATGCCTGCAGCTGGTAAGTTACCTGGTTATTACTGCGGGCAAGATCCTTGATCCGGTCCAGGATCTTCAGGCTTTGCAGGTATAGTCCTTTATTGTATAATAGCCGGGCAAAATCGAGTTGTTCGTGCAGTATCAGGTCAATATTCTCTTCCTGGTTCAGCAGTCGCAGACTCACCAGGATCTCGCGGTAGAGATGGGCTTTCAGGTTCGATAACTGCTGTTTCTGGATCGAGGGGTTTTTAACTAACAACTGTTCTTCATCGTATAGCTTCATTTTATCCAGTGCATCAAATAACTGGATCACTTTCAGGTCGCCGGAACCCGAATTCCGGGTCATATATAGCTTAAAGTTCCGTTTCTCTGATCTTTCCAGTGACTGGATCAGTTGAAATAAAGCATCGGTGGAACGGTTAGGCATCGTATTTTTTTTAAACTAAAATCCAGTACCGGTAAGGGTTTTATGGGTTTTTACCGGGTTTATAGAGTGTAAAATACCGTCAATTTTGGACTTATTTCCTGTATTACACAAAGTACATTCGAAAATGGCAGGCTATGAGCTTTGTTATTAACGGCAATCGATAACAAAAGTAATAGCCTGCCTTTTCATCTGAAAATTAGCTTAAAAAATATTAATGGATCAGCAGGTCTTCATATTCGATACTACCCTCCGCGATGGCGAGCAGGTGCCCGGTTGCAAACTCAACACCAAAGAGAAACTAACCCTGGCCCTGCACCTCGAAGCATTGGGTGTGGATATTATCGAAGCAGGGTTCCCTATTTCGAGCCCCGGCGATTTTGAATCGGTGACCGAGATCTCCAAAGTAGTGAAAAACGCTACCATCTGCGGACTCAGCCGGGCGGTGCAGAAAGATATTGAAGTGGCCGCCGAGGCGCTGAAATATGCCAAACGTCCGCGCATCCATACTGGTATTGGTACTTCTGATTACCATATCAAAGCCAAATTCAATGCTACCCGTGAGGAGATCCTGGCCCGTGCCGTTCAATCGGTAAAATGGGCGAAGAATTTTGTAGACGATGTAGAGTTTTACGCCGAAGATGCCGGCCGCACCGATAACGAATACCTGGCCCGTGTGGTAGAAGCTGTGATCAAAGCCGGTGCTACCGTGGTCAATATCCCGGACACTACCGGTTATTGCCTGCCACAGCAATACGGCGAAAAGATTGCTTACCTGATGAACCATGTGCCCAATGTAGACAAAGCGATCCTGTCCTGCCATTGCCATAATGATCTGGGACTGGCCACCGCCAATTCCATCGCGGGTGTGGTAGCCGGTGCCAGGCAAATCGAGTGTACCATCAACGGCCTGGGCGAAAGAGCCGGTAATACCTCACTCGAAGAAGTGGTGATGGTGCTGAAACAACACAAACACCTGGGTTTATATACCCATATCAATACCAGAATGCTGAACCCGCTCAGCCGCGAAGTGGCTGATACCATGCGGGTACCTGTGCAGGTGAACAAAGCCATTGTGGGTGCCAATGCATTTTCGCATTCATCCGGCATTCACCAGGATGGCTTTTTGAAGGATTCGCTTACTTACGAGATCATTAATCCCGAAGAAGTGGGAGCAGAAGGCAGTAAAATTGTATTAACTGCCCGGAGCGGACGCAGTGCACTGGCACACCGTTTCCAGAAAATCGGTTATGAGTTTACACGTAACGATATAGATGTTCTCTATGAATCATTCCTGCAGGTAGCAGACAGGAAAAAGGAAGTTGAGGAAGAGGACCTGCACCAGCTGGCCAAAGCGTACAAAGCGGAGCCAGCCATCGCATAGGATTTTCTCATCAGTATAGTTTTAGTTTGAGAGCGTGGTGTTTCTACACCACGCTTAATTTAAATTTGTATGGCAAAGACATTATTTGATAAGATCTGGGACAAACATGTAGTACAGAAAATAGAAGACGGCCCTTCTGTATTGTATATCGATAAACACTTTATACACGAAGTAACCAGTCCACAGGCATTTAACGGAATTGAAAAAAGAGGGCTCACCGTATTCCGTCCGCAACAGGTAGTAGCTACTGCCGATCACAATGTACCTACGCAGAACCAGCATTTACCCATCAAAGACGAACTCTCCCGTTTACAGGTACAGCAACTCATCGAGAATTGTAAGAAACATCATGTTGAACTGTATGGCCTCGGGCATCCTTTCCAGGGCATTGTACATGTGATAGGGCCTGAGTTGGGTATTACCCAGCCGGGCATGACCATTGTATGTGGCGATAGTCATACATCTACCCATGGTGCTTTCGGTACCATTGCCTTTGGGATCGGTACCAGCGAAGTGGAAATGGTATTTGCCTCGCAGTGTCTGCTGCAGACAAAACCCAAACTGATGCGGATCAATATTGAAGGAGAACTGCATCCGGGTGTGGTATCCAAAGACATTATCCTCTATATCATTGCGCAGATCACAGCGAGTGGGGCTACCGGTTATTTTGTAGAATATGCCGGTTCTGCTATCCGGGCTTTATCCATGGAAGCAAGAATGACCATCTGTAATATGAGTATTGAGATGGGTGCCCGCGGTGGCATGATCGCACCGGATGAGACCACTTTCAACTATATCAAAGGCCGCCAGTTTGCACCTGGTGTGGCGCAATGGGATAAAAAAATAGCGCAGTGGAAAGAATTGTATAGTGATGCGGATGCGGTGTTTGATGCAGAAATCAATATCAATGCATCAGATATTCAACCGATGATCACGTATGGTACTAACCCCGGTCTGGGCATCGCCATTAACGAAACCATTCCTGTTACAGATACGATTCCGGATGAGGGCGAAAGAAATAATATTATCAAGGCTTTGAAATATATGGGACTGGAATCCGGTAAACCCTTACTGGGTATGCCGGTGCAGCATGTATTCATTGGCAGCTGTACCAATTCGCGTATTGAAGACCTACGCTTGGTAGCGTCATTGGTCAAGGGCAGAAAGAAAAATGAAAAAGTGCAGGTGATGATTGTGCCGGGCTCGCAACAGGTAGCCAGGCAGGTGCAGGCAGAGGGCCTGGACCAGATCTTTAAAGAAGCCGGATTTGAAATACGTCAGGCGGGCTGCAGTGCCTGTTTGGGCATGAATGAAGACAAGATCCCCGCGGGCGAATACTGCATCAGTACCAGCAACCGGAATTTTGAAGGCAGACAGGGAGCTGGTGCCAGAACGCTTTTGGCCAGTCCGTTAACCGCTGCCGCTGCTGCCATTACAGGTGTGGTTACAGATGTAAGAGAATTGATTTAATAAAAAAGAAAAGCGTTGCGCGTTCAGCGTTTGGCATTAAGCATATACCATGAAACCTTTACAGAAAATACATAGCCGTTTTGTTCCGCTTCCCATGGAAAATGTGGATACCGACCAGATCATTCCGGCACGTTTTTTAAAAGCCACTACCCGTGATGGGTTTGGCAAGAACCTGTTCCGCGACTGGCGTTATGTAGATAATGATGAAACTAAACCCAAAGCAGATTTTGTACTGAACCAGCCGCAATACAGTGGCGAGATCCTGGTCGCTGGTAAGAATTTCGGTTGTGGTTCTTCGCGCGAGCATGCGGCATGGGCCCTGCAGGATTATGGTTTTAAAGCAGTGGTATCCAGCTTTTTTGCCGATATCTTCAAGAATAACGCATTGAACAATGGCGTATTACCGGTGAAAGTGAGTGATGCTTTTCTGGCAGAACTGTTTGCATTGGGTAACGAAGCTACCATCAGTATTGATGTGGCTGCCCAGACCATCACCATCGATGCAACAGGTGCACAGGAAGTATTTGATATTAACACCTATAAAAAAACCTGCCTGTTAAACGGCTATGATGATATTGATTATCTCATCAGCAATAAAGCACAGATCGAAGCTTTCGAAGCGCAATTGCAATCTTAATTTTTTATGACAGCAGCTCCTCTTTTGCAGGTAACAGGCCTTACAGTACAGCTGTCGGGTAGGCCTGTGTTGCAGGATCTGTCATTCAGTATAACAGCCGGTCAGCAACTGGCGGTGATCGGTGCGTCCGGTTCCGGTAAAACCAGTTTGATCAAAGCGTTGGCCGGGCAGTGTTTTTCCCGCGGAGAAATTCTTTTTCAGCACAATCGCAGACCGCAAATAGCGGTGATTACACAACAGCACCAGTTCAAAAATTTATCCAATCTCAACTCTTTTTATTACCAGCAGCGATTTAATTCGAATGATGCAGAAGATGCACCTACGGTAACAGAAGTGTTATCGGAGATCACTTCGGATAAAGCTTTACTCGAAGAAATCCTCTCTTTACTGCAGATCGCTCATATTGCTGATACCCGTTTGATACAGTTATCTAACGGAGAGCACAAACGGTTTCAACTGGCACAGGCTGTTTTGCAAAATGCAGAATGGCTGTTGCTCGATAGTCTGTATACAGGTCTCGATATTGCTGCCCGAGCCCTGCTGAATGAGTTACTGGATACGCTGGCAGCGCGTGGCATTCATTATGTGCTGGTAACAGCAGATAATGATATACCCGCTTCTGTTACCCATGTGGCGGTACTGGCACAAGGTAAACTGGGTAATATGATCAGCCGTGCAGCGTATGTTGTCCAACCCGCTGTGATCAAATACAATGATGCCGTAAGTGATAGATTCATCGCTTCCTGCAAAACGATTCCGCCGGCATACACATATCCTGATTTTTCAGTGGCCATCCGTATGGTAAATACGAGTGTGGTATATAATAACCGGACCATCCTCAGTCATATCAACTGGGAAGTGAAAAAAGGAGAGTGCTGGAGTGTATCAGGACATAACGGTTCCGGTAAATCCACTTTGCTCAGCCTGGTAAATGGCGATAACCCGCAGGCATTTGCGAATGAGATCTATCTTTTTGACCGCTGTAAAGGCAGCGGAGAAAGTATCTGGGACATCAAACAGAAAATCGGGTATGTGTCTCCTGAATTACATCACTATTTCGATTCGGCTGCTACTGCTTTTGAAGTAGTGGCTTCGGGTTTGTTTGATACGATTGGCTTATTCAGGCAGTTATCACAGCAACAACGTTCCATTGTTGAGCAGTGGATCGCCGTGTTGGATTTACATACGATCAGTCAACAATATTTCAGACAGTTATCCAATGGTCAGCAGCGACTGGTATTACTGGCCCGGGCATTGGTGAAGAATCCACCCCTGCTGATACTGGATGAGCCCTGCCAGGGACTGGATAGTGACACCACGGCACGTTTCATCGCATTGGTGAATACGATCTGTGTGGAGATGCAGAAAACACTGGTATACGTAAGTCATTATTCAGAAGAAATCCCTTCCTGTGTAACCCGTTGTCTACAACTGGAGCAGGGAAGGGTAGCAGCATAAAACGAAGAAATACTATCTGATATGGAAAAGAAGATCGCGGTAATATTAGGAGATGGCATTGGTCCGGAAGTGACGCAACAATCCATCAAAGTACTGAACGCCATTGCGCATCGCTATGGACATCAGTTTGTATATAGTTATGGCATTATGGGTGCAGATGCGATTGATAAAACGGGCAATCCGTTACCGGATGAAACCATTGCTACCTGTCTGGCCAGCGATGCGATTTTATTCGGAGCTATTGGTCATCCCAAATATGACAACGACCCAACTGCCAAAGTGCGGCCCGAGCAGGGATTGCTGAAGCTGCGCAAAGAGCTGCAGTTGTTTGCCAATATCCGTCCCATTACTACCTATCATGCGCTACAGCATTTATCGCCCCTGAAAGCGAAACAGCTGAAGGGAATCGATTTTGTGATCTTCCGCGAGCTGACCGGTGGTATTTATTTCGGAAAAAAAGAATTGAGCGAAGACCAGACCCGTGCTTCCGATGATTGTGTATATACCAAGCCCGAAATAGAAAGAGTAGCACACCTGGCTTTTCAGTATGCACAGAAAAGGAAAAAGAAATTAACGCTCGTAGATAAAGCCAATGTGCTGGAAACCTCCCGTCTCTGGCGCAGAGTGATTCAGGAGATAGCCGGGCAGTATGCAGATGTGGTGGTGGATTATATGTTCGTGGATAATGCAGCTATGCAGATTATCCTGAATCCGGCACAGTTCGATGTGGTATTAACTGAAAATATGTTTGGTGATATCATCAGCGATGAAGCCAGTGTGTTAAGTGGTTCACTGGGATTGTTGCCTTCTGCCTCCGTAGGTAATCAATCGGCTTTGTTTGAGCCGATCCATGGTTCTTACCCGCAGGCTGCGGGAAAAGATATTGCCAACCCGTTGGGTTCTGTATTGTCGGCTGCTATGATGCTGGATCATTTCGGCATGGAAGCAGAAGCGCATGCTGTACGCGAAGCGGTGGCCTGGACCTTATCGCATGGTTTCGTTTCAAAAGATATAGACCCGGTGAATAATTATACCACTACCGCTATCGGCGATCTGATCGTGGATCATATAGAGCGCCACAGAGACAGCGGCAGACGCAGCAGCAATGCGAGTTTGAACCAGTCTACGATCATCTGATACTAACGCACGTTTGTGAAAAACAAGCAGGTGTTTTCAAAATAAATAAAAGAGTTCTTTGTTTTTTGCGATGGTGGGAGTACTTTTGATTTAATACATCATCCATGTTAAGAGGCAGAACAAATAATGTGAACACGGTTATTACAGTCATTGCGATTGTGATCGTCATTATTATTCCTGCACTGCATGGAGGATGAGTTTATACAGTATAAAAGATACTAAGCATATAAGCCCCGCCTCCAAAAAGGCGGGGCTTTTTTATTATCCGGTAACTTTTGGAAAGTTTTTAAACTTTCAAAAAAAGTTGTCAACTAAAACAAGTGTATGGCAAATTATTACAACGAGAACACGGTACTCTACCTCAACGGCAGCTTTGTAAAAGCGTCGGAGGCGAAAATGGATTTTTACAGCCAGTCGTTTCACTATGGCTATTCTGTTTTTGAAGGAATCCGTTCTTATCGTACCGTAACCGGCGAAACCAAAATTTTCAAGGCAGAAGCGCATTATGAGCGACTGAAAAATTCAGCTGCAGCATTGAATATGCCATATACCTGGGCTGCCAGTGAGCTGATTGCAGCTACCTATGAATTGCTGGCTAAAAATAATCTGCAGGATGCCTATATCCGCCCCGTGGTATATGCGCCGGCCAATATGAGTTTTAACCTGAATACGGAATCTTTTATCGTGATCGAAGTATGGGAAATGGCACCGTTCCTGGGAGATAAACTGTTACGCGTGATGAGTTCTTCTTTCCAGCGTCCCAATCCGAAAGGATTTAAGATTCATGCCAAAGCAGCGGGACATTATGTGAATTCCATTCTCGCCAGCCAGGAAGCCAAGGCAAATGGTTTTGATGAAGCCCTGCTGAGCGATATGAACGGCAATGTAGCAGAAGGTCCGGGTGCGAATGTATTTTTTGAAAAAGAAGGCCGTTTATATACCACGGCACTGGGTAATATCTTGCCCGGAATAACGAGGGCAACGGTATTGGAGATCTGTGAAGAACTGCATATACCGGTAGAAGAAAAACTCTTCACCAAAGAAGATATGTATGGCGCCGATGCCGCATTTTTCTGCGGTACCGCAGCCGAAGTGATCGGCATGCAGTCACTGGACGACCAGCCCTTTACCATGCCCTGGGAGGATACCGTGAGCAAACAGATCCAGGATGCATATAAAGCATTGGTTGTTGAAAAAAAAGGAGTACTGGTAAATGAAGTGTTGGGAGTGGAGTAGTGAGTGGTCAGTAGTGAGTAGGGAGGGGGGAGAGCAGTTTCACAAACTACCTACTCACTACTGACTATTGACGAACATAGTTTCGTTAGAAATAAAACATAAGAAAATAAACCCTTTCATCCGAAAGGGCAGAAAACAAGAACCCCGCAGAGATCATGGCAAACGAAATTAATAAGTACAGTAAGACATTAACACAGGACGTAACGCAGCCAGCTGCACAGGCGATGTTATATGGCATTGGCTTAACAGACGAGGATCTGCAAAAAGCACAGGTGGGTGTGGTAAGTATGGGGTATGATGGCAATACCTGTAACATGCACCTGAATGATCTGGCACAACTGGTAAAAAAGGGTGTATGGGAAAATGATCTGGTGGGATTGATCTTTAATACCATTGGTGTGAGCGATGGTATGAGTAATGGAACCGATGGTATGCGTTACTCGCTGGTGAGCCGAGATATTATTGCCGATTCGATAGAAGCTGTTTGTGGTGCGCAATATTATGATGGGGTGATTGCCTTGCCGGGCTGTGATAAAAATATGCCGGGCTCCATCATTGCCATGGGCAGGTTAAACCGTCCGGCTATTATGGTGTATGGCGGAACCATTGCACCTGGGCATTATAAAGGGCAGGATCTGAATATCGTTTCTGCATTTGAAGCGCTCGGACAAAAACTGGCCGGTAACCTGGATGAAGCCGATTTTAAAGGCATTGTTAAACATGCCTGTCCGGGTGCAGGTGCCTGTGGTGGTATGTACACGGCCAATACCATGGCATCGGCCATTGAAGCATTGGGGATGAGTTTACCTTATTCCTCTTCCAACCCTGCACTGAGTGATGAGAAACAGAAAGAATGTTTAGACGCAGGCAAAGCCATCAAGTTATTGCTCGAAAAAGATATCAAGCCCAAAGACATCATGACAAGGAAAGCATTTGAAAATGCGATTACCATGGTGATGGTAATGGGCGGCAGTACCAACGCCGTATTGCATTTACTGGCCATGGCCAAAAGTGTGGATGTAGCGTTGACGCAGGATGATTTCCAGGCTATCAGCGATCGGGTGCCGGTGCTGGCAGATTTTAAACCCAGTGGTAAATACCTGATGCAGGATCTGCACCAGTATGGCGGTGTACCCTCGGTGATGAAATATTTATTACAGAAAGGATTGTTACATGGCGATTGTTTGACTGTAACCGGTAAAACCGTAGCTGAAAATGTAGCCAGCGTACCTGATCTGGACTTTGACCAGCAGAAAATTATACTACCGATTGAACATCCGGTAAAAGCTACGGGTCACCTGCAGATTTTATACGGAAATCTGGCAGAAGGCGGAAGTGTAGCCAAGATTAGCGGAAAAGAAGGTGAGTTGTTCGAAGGTCCGGCGCGTGTGTTTGATGGAGAGCATGAACTGATCAACGGCATTAACAGCGGCCGTATTCAACATGGCGATGTGGTGGTGATCAGATATGTGGGCCCGAAAGGTGCACCCGGCATGCCGGAAATGCTGAAACCTACTTCTGCGATCATTGGTGCGGGGTTGGGTAAAAGCGTGGCCCTGATCACCGATGGAAGATTCAGTGGTGGTACCCATGGTTTTGTGGTAGGACATGTAACGCCGGAAGCGTTTAAAGGGGGACTGATCGGACTGGTGCAGGACAATGATATCATTGAGCTGAATGTAGCCACTAAAAAAATGACATTGAAAGTAAGTGAGGAAGAGATCGCGAAGCGCCGAGTCAGCTGGAAGCAGCCTGCTCTGAAAGCAACGAAAGGGATCCTGTTCAAATATGCACAACAGGTGAAAGATGCTTCGGAAGGCTGTGTAACAGACGAGGCCTGAACTTCATCTCCCCCGAAGGGAATTAAAAAAGAAAAACAGATTGTATGAGTACAATTGAAGAAATAAAAACAACTACTAACCCCGCACCCAAAGTGATCTGCTCTGATAAGGGTAGTGAGCTTACCGGTTCACAGGCAGTATTGGAAGCCTGTTTGATAGAAGGGGTGGATACCATTTTCGGTTACCCCGGTGGTGCCATCATGCCGATCTATGATGCGCTGTACGACTATAACGATAAACTGAAACATATCCTTGTTCGCCATGAGCAGGGAGGTATTCATGCTGCGCAGGGATATGCCCGTGCTTCTGGCAGGGTAGGTGTGGTGTTTGCTACCAGTGGTCCGGGAGCTACTAACCTGGTTACGGGTCTGGCAGATGCGATGATTGACAGTACACCCATTGTAGCCATTACCGGCCAGGTGTTTGCGCACCTGCTGGGTACCGATGCATTTCAGGAAACAGATGTGATCAATATTACCACACCGGTTACCAAGTGGAACTACCAGGTAACGGATGCCACCGAGATCCCGGCTGTATTGGCGAAGGCTTTTTATATCGCCCGCAGCGGAAGGCCCGGTCCGGTATTGATCGATATTACCAAGAACGCGCAGATGCAGAAATTCAGTTACGAAGGATATACTCCTTGTAACCATGTGCGCAGTTATAGACCCAAACCGATTGTGCGGAAAGAATACATAGAGGAAGCAGCAGCGTTGATCAACGCCGCAGAGAAACCCTTTGTGATCTTTGGCCAGGGCGTGATACTGGGCAAAGCAGAAAAAGAATTCAAAGCCTTTATTGAAAAAGCCGGGATCCCTGCTGCATGGACCATTCTGGGATTGAGTGCCTTGTCAACCGATCATCCGCTGAATGTGGGTATGCTGGGCATGCATGGTAATTATGGTCCGAATGTAATGACCAATGAATGTGATGTATTGATAGCCGTGGGTATGCGTTTCGATGATCGTGTTACCGGAAGGCTGGATAAATATGCCAAACAGGCCAAAGTGATACACCTGGATATTGATCCGTCAGAAATTGACAAAAATGTAAAAGCCACAGTAGGTGTTTGGGGCGATTGTAAAGAAACCCTGCCCCTGTTAACCAAACTGGTAAACACCAAAGTGTATCCAAAGTGGGTGGAGAAATTCCGCGCCTGCGATGCGGAAGAAAATAAGGAAGTGATTTTTGAAGAATTACATCCCACTACCCAAAAAATGACGATGGGTGAAGTGATGCGAAACCTGAACGACCTTACCGGCGGTAACGCCATTATCGTAACCGATGTGGGCCAGCACCAGATGGTAGCCTGCCGCTATGCCAGATTTAACCAGAGCAAAAGCAATATCACTTCCGGTGGTTTGGGTACGATGGGTTTTGGTTTGCCTGCAGCCATAGGTGCCAAGTTTGGTGCACCCGAAAGAACCGTGGTGGCGATCATTGGTGATGGTGGTATGCAAATGACCATCCAGGAACTGGGAACCATTATGCAAACAGGCGTCGCGGTAAAGATCCTGATCCTGAACAATGAGTTTCTGGGCATGGTGCGCCAATGGCAGCAGTTGTTCAACGACAGGCGTTATTCATTCGTGGATATAACCAGTCCGGATTTTGTGATGGTAGCCAAAGGCTATGGCATAGAAGGCAATAAAGTAACCGATCGTGCCAACCTGAAAGCGGCTTTGCAAACCATGCTGGAACATGATGGCTCTTACCTGCTGGAAGTGATGGTGGGTAAGGAGAACAATGTGTTTCCGATGGTGCCGCAGGGTTGCAGTGTGAGTGAAGTGCGATTGAAATAATACTATTAACCGAATTGAATAACCAATTCCCCGTAAGGGGCTTAGGGGGTAAACATGACAAAACAGGAATTTACCATCACCGTATATACCGAGAACCATATTGGCTTACTGGTTCGTATTGCCACCATGTTCTCGCGCAGGAAGATCAATATTGAGAGCCTGAATACTTCGCCATCCGAAGCGGAGGGCATTCACCGTTTTACGATCGTGATCAACGAAACCGAAGACGTGGTACGCAAACTGGCACGCCAGATAGAGAAGCAGGTAGAAGTACTGAAAGCCTACTATAACAACAATGATGAAATTGTTTGGCAGGAGCTGGCTTTGTATAAAGTGCCTACCGATGAGATAGCCGAAAAAGTAAAAGTAGAAAGACTGCTTCGCGAACATGGTGCCAGAGCGGTGGTGATCAGAAAAGACTATACCATTTTTGAAACCAGCGGTCACCGCGAGGAAACCGATAAACTGGTAGAAGTACTGGCTCCCTACGGACTCATCGAATTTGTGCGTAGTGCACGGGTGGCCATTATCAAAGAGAGTAAGGGCTTTCATGAAAAACTGAAAGAATTTGAACAGGCCGAACCGGGGGAAGAAC
The DNA here is from genome assembly GCA_036405675.1 of Sediminibacterium sp. Taxonomy (GTDB): domain Bacteria; phylum Bacteroidota; class Bacteroidia; order Chitinophagales; family Chitinophagaceae; genus Sediminibacterium. The sequence goes on along the minus strand of DASWXD010000110.1, from coordinate 28,603 downwards.
TGGTGGAGAATGAGTTTCTGGATAAGCAGGATGAAGTGTTTACGATGTGAGTAGTGAGTAGTGAGTAGTATGGGGCGTGCAAAGATAATATATACTCACTACTGACAACTGACTACTCACTGCGTAATAGCGAACCGGAAGTACAAGTGAGTGACACAACGAAGAGGAGGAAAGAACAAACTGTAAAAGCAACCAAATCAATAAAACAAAACCAATTAACCGTTAAACTTTACAAAATGGCAAAATTAAATTTTGGTGGGGTAGAAGAAAATGTAGTGACACGCGATGAATTTCCTTTGGCAAAAGCGCAGGAAGTATTAAAGGATGAAGTAGTAGCCGTGATCGGTTATGGTGTACAGGGGCCCGGACAGGCATTGAACCAGAAAGAGAACGGGATCAATGTGATCGTAGGTCAGCGTAAGAATTCAAAAAGCTGGGACAAAGCAGTGAAAGACGGATTTGTACCCGGACAAACCTTATTCGAAATTGAAGAAGCCCTTGAAAAAGGAACCATTATCTGTTATTTATTGAGCGATGCTGCACAGATTGCTATGTGGCCAACAGTAAAAAAACATTTAACACCCGGTAAAGCTTTGTATTTCTCTCATGGCTTTGGTGTTACTTATAATGATCAGACTGGTATTGTTCCGCCGGCCGATGTGGATGTGTTCTTGGTGGCGCCGAAAGGTTCCGGTACTTCTCTTCGCAGAATGTTTCTGCAGGGTCGTGGTCTGAACAGCAGTTATGCCATTTTCCAGGATGCTACCGGCCGTGCTTTTGACAGGGTAGTGGCATTGGGTATTGCTATCGGTTCGGGTTATCTGTTCGAAACCAATTTCAAAAAAGAAGTATACAGCGATCTTACCGGTGAGCGTGGTACCCTGATGGGGGCGATCCAGGGAATTTTTGCGGCACAGTACCAGGTATTGCGTTCCAAAGGGCATACACCTTCGGAAGCGTTTAATGAAACGGTAGAAGAGTTAACCCAATCCTTAATGCCATTGGTGGCTGAAAACGGAATGGACTGGATGTACGCCAACTGTTCTACCACTGCACAACGTGGTGCACTGGATTGGTGGAAAAAATTCCGCGATGCTACTTTACCTGTGTTCACTGAATTATATGAGAGTGTAGCTACCGGTAAAGAAGCGGCTAAATCGATCGAAAGCAACAGCAAAGCAGATTACCGCGAAAAACTGGATGCAGAACTGAAAGAATTACATGATAGTGAAATATGGCAGGCGGGAAGGACGGTGAGAAGTTTACGTCCGGAGAACCAACCAGCCAAATAAACTGACTCATCCCCCGGCCCCTTCTCTGCCCGCAGAGAAGGGGAGGTTGGAAGGGGTTTAAAAAGTAGTTATGGATACCCGATCAAGTACTGAGACACCTACACTGGATTTTGAGGGCGCGAAAAAACGTTTGCAGAAAATTGTGAACCGCACACCACTTACGTATAATCACAATTTATCGCGTAAGTACCACTGTGATGTTTTTCTGAAAAGAGAAGACCTGCAGGTAGTGCGTTCTTATAAACTGCGCGGTGCGTACAATATGATGAGCAGTTTGCCGCAGGAACAATTGCAGAAGGGTGTGGTATGTGCCAGCGCGGGTAACCATGCACAGGGTTTTGCCTACAGTTGTAAAAAACTGAATGTGAAAGGGGTGGTGTTCATGCCCATTATAACCCCTAACCAGAAAGTGCACCAGACCAAAATGTTTGGCGAGGGATTTATTGAAGTAAGATTGACAGGCGATACGTTTGATGATTGTGCCGCTGCTGCCAAAGAGTATACGGTGGCAAACGGCATGACTTTTATCCCGCCTTTTGATGATATCCGCATCATTGAAGGACAGGCAACCGTAGGTATGGAGATCATGGAAGACCGGTCTGATATTGATTACCTGTTTGTACCGGTTGGTGGTGGTGGGTTGAGTGCGGGTGTGGGTGCTTATTTCAAAACTTTTTCACCTAAAACAAAAGTGATCGGTCTGGAACCTGAAGGAGCACCTTCTATGTATGAAGCATTACGGGCGGGTCATCCGGTTACACTGGACAATATTGAACGTTTTGTAGATGGCGCAGCAGTTAAACGGGTAGGCGATGTTACATTCAACATCTGTAAAGATGTGCTGGATGATATGCACCTGGTGCCCGAAGGAAAAGTATGTTCTACCATTCTGCAGTTATACAATGAAGACGCCATTGTGGTAGAACCCGCCGGCGCTTTATCGATAGCGGCATTGGATGATTATGCGGATCTGATCAAGGGGAAAACAGTGGTTTGTGTGGTAAGCGGCAGTAATAACGATATTGACCGGATGCAGGAGATCAAGGAAAGGTCACTGCAGTATGAAGGGTTGAAACATTATTTCCTGATCCGTTTTGCGCAGCGGCCGGGGGCTCTGAAAGAGTTTGTGAACCATGTATTGGGTCCGGATGATGATATTACCCGTTTTGAATACATGCAGAAGCATAACAAGGAAACCGGCCCGGCATTGGTGGGCATAGAACTAAGAACGAAAACGGATTATGAAGTCTTGGTGCAGAACATGAACCGTTTTCATATTAATTACACAGAACTGAAGCAGAACGATAATTTGTTCGGCTACTTAGTATGATGACAAAGATTTTTCCTTATCTTGAATATGTTTTAGAAACACATGCCACAAAAGCAGTTACATATCACTTACCCTGTTGCAACAGCTACGCTGTTCACTACTGCTATTATTACCATTACAACCCTGTAAGGGGTTATACAGTATCATATCATCTCCGGGCTTTTACCAGCTGCTACTCTGAGAAGGGAATGGCAGGTAGTTTTCAACAAATAAATTTTACACGATAAGTTTTTATATATGCAGGTATTAAAATTCGGCGGCAGTTCGGTGGCCAGTGCAGACAACATGAATAAGGTGGTTAGTATTGTACAAAAGGCGATTGAAAAAGAGCCTGTAATTCTGGTGGTGTCGGCACTGGGCGGTATTACGGATAGTTTGTTACATACGGGAGAGCTGGCTTCGAAAGCCAGTGAAGAATATAAAACCGTGCTGAAAGAAATGGAGAACCGACACCTGGAAACGGTACGTGTTTTACTGCCTATTCAGCAGCAGAGCGCTACCCTGAGTCTGGTAAAACAACAGTTCAATGAACTGGAAGGCATTTGTGATGGTGTATTTCTGCTGGGCGAATTATCGGCGCGTACCAAAGACCGGATCGTGAGTTATGGTGAACTGTTATCATCGATGATGATCTCAGCGAGGTTTCAATCGATGGGCATTGACCAGCACTGGCTGGATTCGCGAAAGCTGATCAGCACCAATACGAACCATGGTAATGCGGTCGTTGATTTTGTGCATACGGAAAAAAATATACAGGACTACCTGCAGGCACATAAGCACCAGTTATATGTAGCGCCGGGATTTATCTCCAGTGATGCGAATGGCAATACCACCACATTAGGCAGAGGCGGATCTGATTATACCGGCGCTATTTATGCAGCAGCCACCAATGCCAGTGCACTGGAGATCTGGACCGATGTGAGCGGTATGATGACCGCCGATCCCCGGCTGGTACAGAATGCCAAACCGATCCAGCGCATCTCTTACCAGGAAGCCATGGAACTCTCGCATTTTGGTGCCAAGATCATTTACCCGCCTACCATACAGCCCGTGATGAAAAAACATATCCCGGTTTGGGTAAAAAATACTTTTGCGCCGGATGATTTTGGAACCTTGATTGAAAATGAATCTGCTGTTAGCTCCGATAGTTTTATCCGTGGGATCTCCAGTATCAATCGTATCAGCCTGTTAAGCCTGGAAGGAAGCGGCATGGTAGGCATTCCCGGATTCTCTAAACGGTTGTTCGAAGCATTGGCACAGGAGAAAGTGAATGTGATCCTGATCACCCAGAGTTCTTCTGAACATTCTATCTGTGTGGGTATCAATGAAGCAGACACCGACAAAGCCAAACGTTCCATCGACCAGGTATTTGATCATGAAATTCAATCAGGTAAAGTAGACCCGCTGAAAGTGGAAACCGGCTTGTCCATTGTGGCGCTGGTAGGAGAGCAGATGAAGAGTCACCCGGGTGTGAGTGGTAAAATGTTCGGGGCACTGGGCAGGAACGGTATCAATGTACGGGCCATTGCACAGGGTTCATCTGAGAAAAATATCTCTGCTGTTTTATCGTCTAAAGATGTTAAAAAAGCCATCAACGTATTACACGAAGAATTTTTTGAAACCACTTACAAACAATTGAATGTGTTTATTGCCGGTACGGGTAATGTTGGTGGTAAACTGATTGGCCAGATTCAGCAACAATTCAAATACCTGCAGGATACCCTGCGTTTGCAGATCCAGATCACCGGATTGGCGAATAGTAAAAAGATACTGCTCAATGAAGAAGGCCTGGCATTGGATAGCTGGAAGGAAGACCTGCAGCAGGCACCCAATGGCACTATTCATGATTTTGTAGAACAGATCTGCAGCAAAAATCTCCGGAACAGTGTGTTCGTAGATGTTACCGCCAATGCAGAAGTGGCGGGTGTATATGCTGCGCTGTTAACAAAAAGTATATCGGTAGTGGCTTGTAATAAAATAGCTGCTTCCTCCTCTTATGCTTCCTATAAAAAATTAAAATCGCTGTCGCGCGAGTTCAATACTTCTTTCCTCTTCGAAACCAATGTAGGGGCAGGATTACCCGTGATCGGAACATTGAATGACTTGTTGCGAAGTGGTGATACAGTGAATAAGATCCAGGCCGTATTATCCGGTACACTCAATTTTGTATTCAATAACTACGATGCCACCAAACCTTTTGCTTCTGTGGTGAAACAGGCGCAGGAAGAAGGGTATACCGAACCCGATCCAAGACTGGACCTGGGTGGAACAGATGTAATGCGTAAGATCATGATCCTGGCCCGTGAAGCAGGACAACAGCTGGAGATGGATGATATCAGCAATGAATATTTTTTACCGGCTTCCTGCTTTGAGGGAACGGTAGCGGATTTCTATGACGAAATGGAAAAACAGGAAGCGCATTTCCAGGCTATTTACCAAGCAGCAGCCGCCAAGAACTGCAAACTGAAATTTGTGGCAACGTACGAGAATGGGAAAGCTTCAGTAGGGCTGCAGCATATTCCTGCTGAATCCGATTTTTATCATCTGTATGGAAAGGATAACCTGGTATTGTTCTATACCAACCGATATCCGGAACAACCATTGGTGATCAAGGGAGCGGGGGCAGGGGCCGATGTAACGGCGAGTGGGGTGTTTGCGGATATTATCCGGGTGGCAAGATAAATGAATTCGACCCACCCCGACATCGCTGCGCTTGTCGACCCTCCCTGCTGGGCAGGGAGGGTTTGTAAAATATATATAGTATGAAACTGAATTTTGACGCTAATTTTTTTTACTCGCCAATGGATGGGATGGTGGCTGTGCATGCACCTGCAACGGTGGCCAATATGGTTTGTGGTTTTGATGTACTGGGCTTTGCAGTGAAGGAACCCTATGATGAAATGTATATCCGTTTTACAGATAAGCCGGGGGTTACCATCATTAATCTGGATGCCTTTAACTTACCAACGGAGCCAGAATTAAATGTGGCGGGTGCCGCTTTGCTGGCTATGCTGGAAGAGATTCCCGAACCCATCGGTTTTGAGCTGAGCATCTGTAAACATATCAAACCTGGTAGCGGCGTAGGTTCCAGCGCAGCCAGTTCGGCGGGAGCGGTGGTGGCGGCCAACCGTTTACTGAATGATCGGTTCAGCAAAGAAGACCTGGTTCGCTTTGCCATGAATGGAGAGAAAGTAGCCTCAGGTGTGAAACATGCCGATAATATTGCGCCCTGTATCTATGGTGGTGTTACCCTGATCCGTTCTATTTTTCCGCTGGACATTGTGCCGCTGACCGCACCGGAATTATATGTGACCATTGTACACCCGCAGATTGAAGTAAGAACAGCTGATGCCAGAAGTATCCTGAAACAACAGGTGTTGCTGAAAGATGCCATCCGCCAGTGGGGTAATATCGCCGGACTGGTAGCCGGGCTATTGCAAAAAGATTATGCACTTATCGGCCGATCACTGGAAGATGTATTGATAGAGCCGGTAAGAAGTATCCTCATCCCCGGTTTTGATCAGATCAAACAACGCAGTAAAGAAGCCGGCGCACTGGGTGGCGGTATTTCAGGTTCTGGTCCTTCCATTTTTATGCTGAGTAAAGATGAAGTCACTGCCAAAGCTGTAGAACAACAAATGCATACCGTTTACGAATCCTTATCGCTCGATCACCATACTTATGTAACCACGATCAATGATACCGGTGTACGTTTTGTAAACCAGTAACATTGACTATTGACCATTCACCATTGACCATGCACTACTATAGTTTAAACAAACAAGCCCCCAACGTCAGTTTCCGCGAAGCCACTATCAAAGGGCAGGCGCCTGATAAAGGATTGTATTTTCCTGCAACCATTCCAACAATAGATCCGCTGCTGATCAGGAATAGTAATGACTATACCAAAGAAGAATTAGCTATGCTGGTGATGCAGCCCTATGTGGGTGATACGATCGATGAAAAAAGCCTGTTCCGCATTGTGTCAGAAACCATCGGTTTCGATTTTCCGCTGGTGACAATCAATGAGCAGATCTCTTCGCTGGAATTGTTTCATGGACCTACCCTCGCATTCAAAGACGTAGGTGCGCGATTCATGAGTCGTTGCCTTGGCTATTTCTCTCAACAGCAAAAAGGGAAAGTGACCGTACTGGTAGCCACTTCAGGCGATACGGGCGGTGCCGTAGCCAATGGGTTCCTGGGTGTGGAAGGAGTGGAAGTGGTGATCCTGTACCCTTCGGGTAAAGTGAGCCCGGTGCAGGAACTGCAATTAACCACCTGCGGACAAAATATCAAGGCCCTCGAAGTATCCGGCAGTTTTGATGATTGCCAGGCCATGGTAAAAGATGCCTTCATGGATGCTGATCTGAACAAAGCCCTGCAACTTACTTCGGCCAATTCTATCAATGTGGCGCGCTGGTTGCCGCAGCAGTTGTATTATTTCTTTGCCTGGCAGCAATGGCAAGACAAAGCCCATCCACCGGTGATCGCTGTACCGAGTGGTAATTTCGGGAATATCTGTGCCGGTTTACTGGCGCATGTAAGTGGTTTGCCGGTGCAACATTTTATAGCAGCCTGCAATGTGAACGATGCGGTGCCCGAATACCTGCGTACCGGAAACTATGCCGCCAAAACAGCCGTGCCTACTATTTCCAATGCAATGGATGTGGGTAGTCCGAGTAATTTTATCCGGGTGATGGAACTATTCGGCAGCCAATACGAAACGATCAAAGAAAAAATTTCCGGGTATACGGTTACCGATGAACTTACCCGGCAAACCATCGCTGATGTATACCGGCAGGAAGGATATATCCTGGATCCGCATGGGGCCGTTGCATATTATGCATTGAAAGATTATCTTTTGCAACATCCGGAACGGAAAGGCTTTATTTTAGAAACCGCGCACCCGGTTAAATTTCCTGATACGGTGGAATCCATGATCGGAAAACAACTGGAAGTGCCGGCCGCTGCACAGCATTTATTCGCGCTGGAGAAAAAGAGTGTACCCATGAAAGCTTCTTTTGCAGCGTTGAAAGAGTGGTTATTGCATGCTTGATAAGGAGTTTTATTTTTTCATGACTAACACTCGGGACTAAAGTCCCGGAGTTGGTATGCTAGTAATTCTCTTATTCACGCCCTGAAGGGCGTGGCAAGATGAATTAGTTATGTTGTTTACAGTTGATAAAGTTTTCTATTGCCACGCCCTTCAGGGCGTGGGTACTATTCAAAAGCTGCTGTTACTTTTTCTTCCTGATATATTTACTAACTTACTGTTTCAACCAAACAGCTGTTATGTATCGACTGCCTGCCTCTTTGTTAGCCCGGCTACTGGCGCTATTGTTGTTCTGTTTTCCTTTTCAAACCGATGCGCAATCCTCCGCCCAACTGGCTGTAAAAGGATTACAGGCGCCGGTAGAAGTACTCCGCGATCAATGGGGCGTGAATCATATTTATGCAGCTAACCAGCACGACCTGTTTTTTGCGCAGGGCTATTGCGCCGCCAAAGACCGCCTGTTTCAGTTCGAGATCTGGCGCCGGCAGGCAACGGGAACCGTAGCAGAAATACTCGGTCCGCGCGAACTGAAACGCGATATCGGCACCCGCCTGTTCCAATACCGGGGCGATCTGAAAAAAGAACTGAACCATTATCACCCGCAGGGCGAAGCCATTATCAAGGCTTATACCGCTGGGGTGAATGCCTATATCGATGAAGTGTTGAAGAAGCCGGAATTGTTGCCGGTAGAATTTCGTTTGCTGAAGATCCAGCCGGGTAAATGGACACCAGAAGTAGTGGTCTCCCGCCACCAGGGATTGCTGGGTAATATCACCGAAGAACTTAATATTGGTAGGGCCGTTGCCAAAATGGGCGAAGCCAAAGTGAAGGAACTGGCCTGGTACCATCCCAAAGAACCGGTGTTGCAAATGGACCCTGCGATTAATACAGCATTACTCTCGCAGAACATACTGGAACTCTATACCGCCTATCGCAAAGACATCACATTTGAAGCCGGCGATCTTTCCAAAACAGCAGAAGACCCGCAGGCTGTTTTGCAGAAACTGAATCAATCCAAACCCTTTGTTGGGGAAGAACCGGTAGAACATGGGCTGGAGGGAAGTAATAACTGGATCGTGAGTGGCAGCAGAACTGCCAGTGGTCATGCCATGCTGGCCAATGATCCGCATCGGAAAATTGCGGTACCCTCATTGCGTTATATGGTGCACCTGGTGGCACCGGGCTGGAATGTGATTGGTGGCGGCGAACCGGTGATACCGGGTGTATCTATCGGCCATAATGAAGAAGGTGCCTGGGGATTAACTATTTATGAAACTGATGGCGAAGACCTCTATGTATACGATCTCAATCCCAACGATCTTAGCCAGTACCGTTACAAAGACCAATGGGTGAGTATGAAAACGATTACCGAAAGCATTGCCGTTAAAAATGCAGCGGAAACCAATGTTACGTTGCGTTATACAGTGCATGGACCGGTTACCTATATCGATTCTGTTAACCACAAAGCCTACGCCGTACGTTGCGCCTGGCTGGAACCCGGTGGGGCACCTTACCTGGCTTCGTTGCGGATTGACCAGGCCAAAACCTGGGAAGAGTTTAGGGAAGCCTGTGCCTACAGTCATATACCCGGTGAGAATATGATCTGGGCCGATAGAAAAGGTAATATCGGCTGGCAGGCGGTGGGTATTGTACCGGTTCGAAAAACGCATAGCGGACTGGTACCCGTGCCCGGCGATGGCCGTTATGAATGGGATGGTTTTCTGCCCATCAAAGAAAGACCGCACCTGCTCAATCCGGCCAAAGGATTTTTTGCCACAGCCAACCAGAACGTTACGCCTAATGATTACACACACTGGAATGCAGTGGGTTATACCTGGGCAGATCCCTTCCGCGGTAACCGTGTAAATGAAGTGCTGGCCGCTGATGATCAAATGACGATAGCAAAAATGCAATCACTGCAAACCGATTATCTCTCGTTACCGGCCAGAACACTGGTGCCGATGATCAGGGATCTTTCTTTTGAGGAAGCAGCGGTGCAGCAAGCCGCTACGCGATTAGTGGGCTGGAATTTTGTGCTGGATAAAAACAGTATTCCCGCCGCTATCTATGGTATGTGGGAGCGGCAGTTGATGTTGCTGGCCAATAAAAAGTTTGTACCTGATCCCATCAAAGGACTGATCAATATCCAGCTCAGCAAACTGATTGGCTGGCTGCAACAACCCGATAGTAAATTTGGTACTGATGCCATTGCCGGAAGAAATGCTTTCCTGAAAGAAGCTTTTGTAACTACGGTAAACGAGTTAACCAAAAAACTCGGCAGCTCCATGGATCAATGGCAGTACGGACAAGCCAAAAACAAACATGTACTGATTACCCACCCCTTAGGCACAGTGGTGAATGAAACCTGGAAGAAAAAACTGAACCTGGGTCCATTGCCCCGCGGTGGTAACGGACATACACCCGGCGCCAATGGTGGCATCGATAACCAGGTAGCCGGTGCCAGCTTCCGACTGATTGTAGATACGGGCGATTGGGATCAGGCGGTTATGATCAATACCCCCGGCCAGTCGGGCGATCCGGACAGTGATTATTACCGCAACCTCTTTCCGCTCTGGGCCAATGACCAGTATTTCCCGGCGTACTACTCAAAAGATAAGATCAAAAAAGTAACCACCGAAAAAACCAGTTTAACACCTCTAAAATAACGCTGCGAAACCTCCCCGCTCTCCCGTTCTCTGCGGTGAATGGAGTTTATCCCAACCGGGAGACCAGGAGAAGCAGATGTTTCGCAGAGATCATTACATCCAGTATGAAACTACGTTTTGCTTTTAGCCTTGCTTTACTGTTAGCCATGATGCATACAGTAAACGCCCAACAGAAAACCTACTGTAATCCCATCAATATCGATTACGGTTATTGCCCCATCCCCAATTTTTCCGAGCAGGGAAAACACCGAGCCACTGCCGACCCGGTGATTACGCTGTTCAAGGGAAACTATTATCTCTTCTCCACCAACCAATGGGGTTACTGGTGGAGTGCCGATATGCTGAAATGGAATTTTGTATCACGTAAATTTCTCAAACCCTGGCATAAAGTATATGATGAATTGTGTGCGCCCGCTACGCTGGTGCTGGGCGATACTTTACTGGTAATTGGTTCAACCCATGAAAAGAATTTCCCCTTGTGGATGAGTACCAACCCGCAGAAAGACGAATGGAAAGAAGCAGTAGATTCATTCCAGGCCGGTGCCTGGGATCCGGGCTTTTTTGTGGATGAGGATAAACGCGTGTACCTGTATTGGGGCTCCAGTAATTTTTATCCGATTTACGGACAGGAAATAGACCGCAAAACCTTACAACCTATCGGCGAGAAAAAAGAACTGATCCGTTTGCATGACGACGTACATGGCTGGGAACGTTTTGGCGAGCATAACGATAATACTTTTCTCAAACCTTTTATGGAAGGTGCCTGGGTAAACAAACACAAAGGCAAATACTATCTGCAATACGGTGCACCCGGAACCGAGTTCAGCGGTTATGGCGATGGGGTGTATGTGGCCGATCAGCCCATGGGCCCATTCCGCTATCAATCGCACAATCCCTTTTCGTATAAACCCGGTGGATTTGCGAGAGGGGCAGGGCATGGTGCTACTTACCAGGATGTATATGATCAGTGGTGGCATGTATCCACCATCGTAATCGGTACCAAGAATAATTTTGAAAGAAGGATCGGCATCTGGCCCGCACAGTTTGATCAGGATGGAATTCTGTCGGCCAATACCGCTTTTGGTGATTATCCGCATTACCTGCCATCGTCCAAAGCTGATCATAGTGCTTCACAGTTTACCGGCTGGATGTTATTGAATTACCAGAAGCCGGTAAAAGTATCTTCCACACTGGGTACTTTCTCGCCCAACCTGGCGGTGGATGAGGATATCAAAACCTACTGGAGCGCCGCCACCGCCAACAAAGGCGAATGGATCCAGACCGATCTGGGGGCGCTATCAACCGTACATGCTGTGCAGATCAACTATGCCGATCAGGATGTGACGTTGATGGGGAAATACACCAACACTTATCATCAATACAAACTATACAGTTCTGCAGATGGCGTAAACTGGAAATTGCTGGTAGATAAAAGCCAAAATAAAACAGATGTACCTCACGAATATCTAGAACTAGCAACACCCGTACAAACCCGTTACCTCAAACTGGAGAACACACACATGCCCACCGGCAAATTTGCCATCAGCGGTTTCCGGGTGTTTGGAAAAGGAAAAGGTGAAGTGCCAAATGAAGTAAAACATTTTGTGGTACTGCGCGGCGAGAGCGAGCGCCGTAACAGCTGGCTTAAATGGGAAGTAAACCCAACTGCAACAGGTTACACCATTTACACCGGTACCGCACCGGATAAATTATATACCAGCATCATGGTATACGGCACCAATGAATATTATTTCTCCGCCATGGAAAAAGACCAACCCTACTATTTCCAGATAGAGCCCTTTAATGAAAACGGCGTTGGTAAAAGAACAGCGGTTGTAAAAGTGGAGTAACCCTCTGCGAACGCTCTGCGTTCTCTGCGACTCTGCGGTGAGTAGTCAATGGTGAGTAGTCAATGGTGAATAGGGAGTCTGCTGTTTCTGTTGCGCAGTACACCAATAATGGCGTGATCTCTGCGAACCCTCTGCGTTCTCTGCGGCTCCGCGGTGAATCAAGTTCATTCTAACCGCAGAGAACGCAGAGGGTTCGCAGAGTAGGGGGGATCTAAAAAAATTATTTAGGTAATACCACACCATCAATCACGTGAATCACACCATTACCGGCTTTCAGGTCGGTAGCTACTACAGTGGCAGTGGCACCATTCTCATCGGTCAGGATTACTTTACCATCTTTTAAAGAAGCAGTCAGACTGCCACCACTTACCGTTTTCACCACTGCTTTTCCATTACCATCGGTGATGGCTTTTACAACAGCAGCTGCATCCAGGTTACCTGCTACAACATGGTAGGTAAGAACTTTGGCCAATGTAGCTTTGTTTTCCGCTTTCAGCAGATTCTCTACGGTACCGGCTGGTAATTTGGCAAAAGCAGCATTGGTAGGAGCAAATACAGTGAAGGGGCCAGCGCTTTGTAAAGTGCTAACGAGGTCGGCAGCTTTTACAGCAGCTACCAGGGTAGAATGGTCTTTAGAACCCACGGCAATGTCAACAACCGTTTTCTGCGCAGAGACAGATAAAGTACCGCCAATCAGCAGCATCAGGATGAATTTCAGTTTCATAGTATGTTTTAGTTTAGCTCCTTATTACATACTATGCAGAAAGAAAGTTGTGCGCTAACAGATAATTAACAGTCGTGTTTAAGGCGGGTTGTCCAATTTTTTGCTTCCTCATAAACAGTGGGTAATGTGTATGATGAAGCTGTATTTATTTTTGTAGATGCTGCAAATGCGAATAGATCAGTTCTTTTAAACAAGGCTCTCTGCGAATCCGCTGCGTGCGCTGCGGCTCTGCGGTGAATCGTGAGTCGCGAGTCGTCAGTCGTGAGTAAATCAGTGGTATAGGTTTTCCTTCTCCGAAGAAAAGATGCAAAAATGAACATAGACCAGCCCCATAAACACCCTCCTGCTTTTATAGAAAGTCAGGAGGGTATGGTTAGCGCTTCATGCTTTATTTACTATCAGCCACGTATTCTAAAATATCGGCCGGCTGGCAGTCAAGGGCTTTGCAAATGGCTTCGAGGGTGCTGAAACGGATGGCTTTTGCTTTCCCTGTTTTTAAGATGGATAGGTTGGATAAGGTCAGATCCACTCTTTCAGACAATTCATTCAGAGAGATTTTCCGTTTGGCCATCATTACATCTAAGTTGACAATAATCGGCATGGCTTATACAGTTAAATCGTTTTCGTTCTGGATTTCTACCCCTTTGGCAAAAATGCTGGCAATTACATAAATCACTGCTGCCATTAAAATAAATGCCTGGCTATCTGTCCAGAAAGGGTTCAGCGGGCTGCTGTCGTACCCATAATGTATCAGCGTTTTGGCCGTTTGCCGCCCGATATAACTGATGAGCCCGATGGAAAAAGTGTAATAGCTCAGCAATGAGATCTGTTCAGACACATAACTGTTAAAGGGTTTGGCGAGATCCAGTTTGTGGATGAGCCGGATAACGATATAAAACAGGTGCGCTTTTAACAGGGCAATGGCAATGATAAAACCATACATACCAAAATAGGCCCACTGGCTGCGCTGGTACAGGGCACGCAGGTCTACCTTCTGGTATAAGTACTGGACCACCGAAGGTTTGAACAGGCTGTAGATAAAATTAACAAGTATGCCCCCGGCCTCAATGCACAGGCCTACGAAGATGATCCAGGTTACCACCTGCAGGATCCTGAAGAGAATATTGGTGTTCTTTGTCATGGTGTGTGAATTTTAAATAATACTGCAATAGTAATAAATATTTATTGATAAACAATAAAAATACATCTTTTTTCGGAAAATTCTGAATCAGAGCTGTGAGTAGTGAGTGGTATATGGGCGTTTTGTGGGAGTAGCTCTCTGCGAATCCTCAGTGCAGGCTGCGTCTCTGCGGTGAATGGTGGAGCGTGAGTGGGCAATGCGGGATCTTTACAGGATATCTCTAAGACAAATACCTTCCAACTACCTGAAATTGAGCCCCTGTAACCTGCCGGATCCGTCCTGTTCAACCCCCAAAAATCAGCCTGTTACAATTCATTGATAATCCGCCAGTAACCCGTAGATAACCCGCAGATAACCCGCCTCTTTAAAAAGGCGGGTTACCCGGCTAAGAGATAGGGGTAAATCATGAGTTATACCTGGGTAAACACCCTGTCAGCGTGCGGGGGAGCTAAGGGTATTGGTATATCACGCAGAACTGGGCTAAGCTAATTGATTGTCAATTAGATACTTTATGATAGGCTGGTGAGGGTTGGGGCCTATTATTCCTTCACCGGACAGTCTCCCCCGTGGTGGTATACAACTATCATTTAGCAGTTTGTTTGTAAAAAAATGGAGTTGATGCGCAAGGGATTGGTTATGCTACACAAAACGTACGCGCTGGGATACGCTTTGTCGAAGGGGAATGGCACAACCGCTTTCAATGACCTGCCATATATTCCCGCTATATCGGTTACGGGATAGTCATACACGCAAAGTCAAACTTACTAGTTGTATGGGTGTAATAGTTTAACGTGTATAACTAAGTCAGCGGTCATTATAAGATAAGGACAGACAAGCCGAAAAATGAAAGTAAATTGTAAAACAGACAACGCTGTAACCGGCGCTTTGCTCTTTTGTACTTCGATAAATAGGCTGTTACAATTTGCCGCATAGGGAAAACGAAATGATTATGTCAAAAACCTTTGCAGATAAAGTGATTGCGTTCAATTGCCATTTACAGTATCCGGGTAAACTGCCGGAAGGTTTTCAGGTGATGAACCCTTACCTGGATAATCCTGAAACGATGGAGGTAATGCAACAGTTTTACCATAAATATTACAACGATTCAAAACAACGGAAATTTATTATCGGGATTAACCCAAGCCGTCATGGAGCCGGGGTAACGGGTGTGCCATTTACAGATACCAAACGCCTGGAAACTGTCTGTGGTATCAAAATGCAATCGGCACATACGCACGAAGTTTCTTCTGTTTTCATGTATGACATGATTGCTGAATTTGGTGGAGCAACAGATTTCTACAAACAATTTTATATCAACTCGCCATTTCCTTTAGCCATTATCCGGCAAACCAAAAACGGCCAATGGCTTAATGCCAATTATTATGACGACCCTGTTCTTTTTGAAATGGTGAAAGACTTTATGATAATGTCTTTGAAAAAGCACATTAGTCTGGGATTAGATACTTCGGAGGTTTTTGTGCTGGGAAAGAAAAACGTCAGTTTTATCCAAAAGCTGAACGAAGAAGTAAAGTTGTTTGGCCGTTTAAAAACCCTCGAACATCCGCGATACATTCAACAATACAAATCAAAGGAAAAGCAGCAGTATATTGATAAATATATTGTAGCATTGAGTAATCTGAAATGACAAAAAAAGGAACACATATCATTTATACCATAGGGCATTCTACGCATAGTATAACTGAATTTTTGGGCATGCTGCAATCCTTTGACATTAAAATTCTTGCTGACATACGGAGTTTGCCCGGTTCCAGTAAGTTTCCACAATTTAACAAGGAGAATTTGATACTATCATTAGAAGAAGCCGGTATCCAATACATACATCTGACAGATTTGGGAGGAAGAAGAAAAGTGAAAAAAGATTCGAAAAATAACCGTTGGAACAATGCTTCTTTCAGAGGATATGCCGATTATATGGAAACCGAAGAATTTGAAACTGCCATTCTGAAACTGAAACATCTTGCTTTGGAACAACCCACGGCTTATATGTGCTCCGAGGCAGTCTGGTGGAGATGCCACCGTTCGATGGTGTCCGATTATCTGAAAACGAAAGGTTGGACAGTATTACACATTATGGCAGCAGGGAAAGTGCAGGAACATAAATACACGGCACCGGCAAGAATCGTTAACGGAAATGTATTGTATTCCGACGAGAATCAGATTCGTAATTAAAATCTGTTAATGGCTACAAAATTTAAAATAGGCGACAAAGTTAGCTGGAACTCCGAAGCAGGAAACGTTTCAGGAACTATCATTAAAATACATACCAAAGATTTTAATTACAAAGGGTATACACACCATGCAACGCAAGATGACCCTCAGTATGAAATAAAAAGCAGTAAGACAGATCATATTGCCGTTCATAAAAGTGCAGCCCTTACTAAACACTGAAAAAAATGAGGAGAGATATAAATGGAGAAAACAACGAACTGCTGACAGGGTTTTGCAGCATGCGGAGTGATCTGCCAAACTGGAACATTTTGCTTTCCCTTTTCTAGAGAATCTTCTGACAGGGAACTCTTTGCTTAGTTACACCCGGCAATTATTGCGTCGATAGTTTTGTACCAAAAATATAACAGGGTTGATTCTCAAGGGATTGCTAATGCTGAACAAAGCGTGCAAGCTGGGAGATTCTTGGTCGAAGGGAGTTGGCGCAACAGCATCCGATGGCTTGTGCTATAATTTTCTCTATATTCAGTTGCGATAGTTCTACAGGCATAGCCAGACCAGATAGCGGTATTGGCGGAATAGTTTAGCGGGTATAACCAGGTTGTGCGTCATACATTGCAGGTTGTCATAATTTCAAATGGGCCCAAACGATAAACCATGAAAAGATTTTGTTTTCTTTTTTCGCTTATAATTTTTACACAGATAGCTGCTTTTGGGCAATCGAAACAACAGGTAATTGATGATTATTTTAACGCATTGGTTAAAAACCAACAATTTAGTGGCAATGTTTTAGTAATTGAGAACAATAAAATTGTGTATGAAAATTCTTTTGGGTATGCTGATTACACCACCAAAACACTGAATACACCAGGTATTACTTTTCCCATTGCAAGTATTTCAAAGATTCTTACAGCAACAGCGATTCTTCAGTTAAAAGAAAAAGGGTTATTGAAAATAACAGATGCCGTTACCCGATATCTGCCGGCATTTCCTTATTCTGAGATTACCATCAGGCATTTGCTTTCGCATACTTCGGGACTACCGCCTTACAATGCCTTTTTTGATAAAGACAAAAAAGAAAATCCGGATAAACTTTTTACAAACAAAGATTTTTTACCTGGCGTTATCGCTAATAAACAGCCCTTAATTTACCAGCCTGGCGAAAATGGAAACTATGACAATATAAATTTTCTGGTATTAGCGCTCGTTATTGAGAAGATTTCCGGGCTTCCCTATAAAACGTATATTGAAAAACACATTCTTACACCTGCAGGAATGAATGAAACCTCACTCTTTTCCTTGCCCCAACAATTCAGTGGAGCCCAATTTAAAAACTACGCTTATCCGCATGTGTATTTACATATGTATGACACAATACCTGTAAAATCCAATTCCATTCCTTATGTAAGGGAGTATTGGCATTCATATGGTTTTAACGGGTTTGGCGATTATATAAGCACAATCGGAGATTTATGGAAATTTGACAATGCCATGTATCATCATACATTACTCAAACAGCCAACTTTAGACGAAGCATTTGTACCAACAAAACTGAATAATGGCCAGGTAAATAAAGATGTATTTGGGTTAGGATGGGAAATCGAGAAGGATTCTACGATGGGGAAATTGGTATATCATAGTGGAGCTGCTATGGGGTTAAGTTCCAATATTCTCCGGAATGTTACCAAACAGCAAACCGTTATTTTATTTGATAATACACATTTCAACGCCCATGAGAACGCCACAAAAGTAATGATGCTTTTAAACGGGAAAAAGGTAGATCTGCCGAAAAAAAGTGTGTCCAGGATTTATGGAAATGTGTTGTTTAATAAGGGCCCGGTTGAGGCTAAAAAAGTTTTGGAAACCTTACTGAAAGACACTGCTGATTACTACATGAGCGAAGACGAGATGAATTCTTTGGGCTATGATTTTATGGGAAGCAGTAATCCTTATCATTTACCCGAACAGCATTTTTATAAACAAGCCGTTGAAACACTCAAAATAAATGTTGAGCTGTTTCCCGGCAGTTGGAACGCCTACGATAGTTACGCCGAGGCGCTTTTAGGTAACGGGCAAAAAGAAGAAGCCATTAAAATGTATAAAAAGTCGATAGAATTAAATCCTAAGAATGAGGGTGGGAAAAAAGTATTGGAAAAACTTTTGCAATAAAATCTACATCAAGGTATAGTGGTACGAACGCAGAACCATACTATTTGCCAAAACGTGGATAGAAACAATAACATCAGCCCAGTGCCGGCAGCAGCAACAGTTCTGGCTCTGGGTTGTATGTTCAGCTTTAGTTTTTAACTGCCATAACTTATTTTCAATTGGGCATTTGTAACGGGCTGGGCAATCAATGAATTTCCTGCCTTCGTAAATACCCGAACCTTGTGCGTAATTGTAATGTGCCCGTTTTTAAAATTTATAAAATCCTATTCCATAACCTTCCATTTTATGAATAACTATATTGTCAGCCTGCTCTTCTTTTCTCTGTTATCAATGACAACATCTGGGCAGGACACTATTCCTCATGTTAAAGGAAATGTAACAATTTCAGTTAAAAAAGGAACGATAGAGTGCGACCTCACATTATCAAATATGCCACGGCTTAGCGATTACTTTTTCCGGCTAAATTCAGGCATGAATATCAGGTATATAAAGAATGCAGAACCCTTTATGTTACCGCTCCGTTACGAAAAATCACTACAAGACAGTTTGTCTTCGGGTGAATCATCCGCTTATTTTATTCCCGGATGGAATGAATCAGGAAAATACCTCCCACATGCTGTCCGGTTTAATTATGTGGGGATGTACCCTGTAATTACTGATACGACAAGCGTAGTAGATTGGAGAGGCAATATTGCATTTAATGGTACTACATTGCGGGCCGATGGTATTCAAAGTGCCTGGAGCCCGATACTTTATGATAGTAAAACCGACACCAGATATGAGAAGGTAACTTATGACCTCAATATTAGCTGTGATGATTGCAAAGTAATATACATAAATGGAACCCAGCCTGTATTCGGCACTCATGCGAGGGTATCAAGTAGCAATTCACAGGACCTTACCATGTTTGCCGGAGACTTTAAATCAATAGCCATAAACGGCGACTATTTTCTTAACCCCGATGCAGGCGAATCGCAGCTAGCCGATCTGGACAAAACGCTTCATGCATACCAAAGCTATTTAGAAAATAAACTCGCTATCCCGTATAAAGGAAAAACGGTTTACATTCAGACTACGCCTGTCTCAAAAGATAATTCATGGTTGTTCGCTTCCTATCCTACAATTGTAAAAGTTGGCTGGGACGACGGCATGAAATCTTTTACTAGTAAAGAAAAAGGTTCGGGCTTTTTACAGTATATGGCGCATGAACTTGCCCATTATTATTTTGGTACTGTTCGTGCTTTCAATTCAGAAATTGGTGATATGATATCCGAAGGTTTTGCAGAGTATTTGGCACTGCATATTACACGGAGATTAATCAGTGATAGCCTTTACCGGGAAAAATTACAATCGAAAGTACGCTCCATGCGCAATCTGAATCCCACACCGGTTGCAAAGGTCCGCATTGAGTCCGATTACAAGAATCGGGAACTGTATGTGTACTATTATGCCCCGCTTCTCTTTTTAGCGATTGAAAAAGAGATTGGGGAAGAAAAGATGTGGGAATGGATACAATCGCTGCTTTTATCTCCAACTGTGCGTACAAACTATGCATTTTTTGAACAGACATTGAAGAAAGTTGTGAATAATAAAACCAGGTTCGACCTATTACACGAAAAGTACTTCAATGCCGATAACAGTTTCCAAAATATTGTTTCAACAATTAATATCCAAACTGATCCATTACCCTCTTCTAAAGATGGAAAACCGGTTTCAAAAACATACTACTATTTCTTCTTTTCCAGGCCGCTTACAGACATCGGTTCTTCCCAAAATAAGATGATTGTACATACAGAAATCGGGCAAATAACCTGCACGCAACAGGAATTAATAAAGTTGGCCAACACGACTGGGCCAAGAGTTAAAGAAGAATGTAAAAATGATTCGGGAAGCACCAGTGATTTCAATACATATAATTCTATGGAAGACGCACAAGCCGCTTTAAAACGCTGGCTGGAAAGATATAATAGGAATAGTGCGATGCTTGTGAAAATTTTGAAACCATAAAAACAATGCACAACATTGATTTTGCAAAAGCTGGACTGACGAATATCGCCCATCAACCGTAGGAATTCTGACCCGGCTTCAGTAATTTGGCTTCTGCTAATCGAGTCTTAAGTGGTTAAGCAAGCGACAGAATATATTTCCCAACCTTCGCCAAGCCCTGACCGTTAGCCGCAATATATAACAAGCAAAATGACCACAACTTCATCGGATTTAGGCACATCACTGGTCGACTCAATCTCGAGTGATAATATCAAAGAGTTATCAATTGATGTTGCAGAAACTGCTTTAGATGCATTTCTAAATGAAGGATTATTGAAGGAAATACCCTTTTTCGGTCTTTTTTACAAAGGTTATAAAAGTGTTCTTGGAATACGAGAAGCTATATTCTGCAAAAAAGTTCTTACTTTCTTAAAGGAATTAGATTCTATTCCTAAAGAGCAAAGGAGAAAATTTACAGAAGAACTACAGCATGAAAAAGATGCAAAACAAAAAGTAGGCGAGAAAATAATCGTTCTTCTTGAGCAATTAGACGATATAGAAAAAGCAAAGCTCATTGGAACCTCTTTTAGAAACTATATCAATGGCGAAATCTCACACGATGTCTTCACCAAACTATCTTTTATAGTTCAAAAAGCTTTTTTACCAGATCTGCTTTTATTTAAAACAGGCAAATATTACTCAAGTTTATTACAAGAACAATTTGCTTCGCTCGGACTAATGTCGATGGAATTAAAGAATAATGAGCACGAAAAATTCATAAGGGAATATACTTTAGGTAAAAAAACAGGATTAGACAAAATTCCACCAGTCGTGAACTATGAGATAAATGAAACTGGGAGATTGTTTATCAAATATTGCTTTGATTGAAGATACTGCGGCAAAGGCGAACTTTTGTACTTGGCCCATCAGCAGTTGGATTTCTGATCAAGCTTCTGTAATTTGGCTTTAACTAATCGGGGCTTTAGTAGCCAAGCAAGCATAAGGATTTCTCCACTGCCCTTCGTAAAGCCCATAACGTTACCTGTAATACGTTGAGCATTCCTCATTATGAAACACATCATTTTTACACTACTTTTCACTTTGACACTTTTTCACTGTCAGTCTCAGGACCTATTGCCGTTTCGGGTGGACACTCTTTGGGGTTACAAAGACCAACAAGGGATGGTACAGATTGAGCCTCAGTTTCAATACGCCACAAAATTCATAGGAAATGTTGGCATTGTGGCTAAAAATGAAAAATTTGGAGTTATTGACAAAAAGAACAATCAAATCATTCCTTTTCATTGCGAGTTTTTGCGAGTATTGGACACAACAGAATTTTTATTTGGTTATAGAGCCAAATATTTCGGGGAATACATTATGGGAGTAATGACCCAAGACGAAAAAATAAAAATCCCAGCAGAGTACAGTTATATAGCTAAGTACCGAAACGCTTACACAGTAACAAAGAATTATGACAACATAATTGGGCAAAGCAACGTCGGTGAAGTTCGGTCTGTGGTAAGCAAGTATGGAATGTTTAGCAGCGATGGGAAATTGTTAATCCCTTGTAAGTTCAGTTCTATAAGTTGGTTAAATGACACTTTACTTATGGTAGACAGTGCATTACTTTCAGCAGAAGGGAAGTTCTTGATGCCAAACAATGCTTTATTTAATGTCAATGGCAAGCAACTCACCGAGTTTAAATATAGAGTCTTCGGGAAATTTGCTGAAGGAGTAGCAAAAGCGAGGATCGATAATAAATTTGGGTTTATTTTTCCAAATGGTAAAGTTGCAATTCCTATTGAGTTCGATTTCTGTGAAGACTTCAGTAGTGGTTATGCACTTATTAAGCAGAAGAACAAGTGGGGCGCAATCGATAAAAATGGGAAAATTGTTATTCAGCCAGCTTTCGATTACAAAGAAGTAAAGGCAGCTCTTGAAGAAAAGTACAGCAGGTAACATTGGCTTTGCAAAAGCTGGACTGACGAATATCGCCCATCAACCGTAGGAATTCTGACCCGGCTTCAGTAATTTGGCTTCTGCTAATCGAGTCAACAGTGGCCAAGCAAGCGACAGAATATATTTCCCAACCTTCGCAAAGCCCTGACCGTTAGTGGCAAGTTTAACATGACACGACCACAGAATGAATTACGAAGAAATTGCCGAAAAAATAATTGGACTGAAAAATGCAGACTTAGCATTAAGGGACAAACTTATTAAAAGCGGACAAATAAGCGACGGATACAATGAAGAAATGAATGAATTGCACAACAGGAATGCAAAAAGCTTAAACGAAATAATTGACATAATCGGATATCCGACAACCGATAAAGTAGGCAAAGAAGCAAGTGAAGCAACTTGGTTGGTTATTCAACATTCTATCGGACAACCTGACTTTATGAAAAAGTGCGTGAAATTGTTAGAAATAGCTGTTAGTGAAAACAAAGCCAACTCAAAAAACCTGGCTTATTTGGCTGACCGGGTGGCTGTATGTGAAGGGAAAGCACAACTTTACGGAACTCAATTTGACTGGGATGAAAACGGAGAATTAAGCCCAAACGATTTTGACGACTTGACAAAAGTAAACCAAAGGCGAAAATCTATCGGACTCAACTCACTCGAAGAACAGACTGACATTATACGGAAACAAGCGAAAAACGAACATCAGACACCACCAACAGATTTTGAAAAGCGAAAAGAAGAAATTGAACAATGGAAAAAATCAGTTGGTTGGACAAAATAAAACCAGCCACTAACATCGGTTTTCTGTTATGCCGGCTGACACTTCTCGCCTCAATGTTTGTAATTCTATTTATCTTTAGTAAGTTATTTGGCTGACGAGTTATGAATACCGGCACAGCAGCAGGCCCTCACCGTTACCAGCAATGTTACACGACCATCTAATAATGACAAATAGTAAAGCCATGGGGTAACAGTTTATTGCCGACTTTTATAGTAAAATATATCAGGTAATTAAATACAACAAGCAAAGGAGTATGATTAAGACAGAAGACATAACCCGGTTTGCTCCAGAACTATATATTCCCAATGGAACAATAGAAATTGATTTTTACAAAAAGTTCGGAGCAACTGAAAATTTCTGCTTTCGTAACGATGATGGAAGCATTCACGTTGCTGAATTAGAAATTAATGGGGCCATTTTTCATGTTCACGAAACCATGCGTGACGCTCTTGAGCCAATCAATGCTAAAGGTGTAACATCGGTTATTGGCCTGTTTGTTCCTGATGTAGAGGGTGTAATGCAAAAAGCCATTCAGGCGGGAGCAACAGAAATTAACCCGACCACAGACCATGATTATGGTTACAGGCAAGGCATGTTTAAAGATCCTTTTGGACATTATTGGCAAATACAGAAAAAAATCTGAAAGCACGGCAAACAAAACTACTTGTAACATGGGGTTGTATGCCAATTGAGCTCGACAAGCAGTGCTTAATTTTTGTACTTAATTTGAGCAGTATAGTTTCAATCTGCAGCGGCACCATCGGACCGGATCCTATTTCCCCACCTGCATATGGCCCTGCCCGTTGTGCGTAATGTTTTTGGCAAAACTTCAATATTTCGAAGAAATGAGTGAAAACCCGATTATAAACTGGTTTCAAAGTGATGATGAACTATGTAACATCGTAAATCGTATAGCTGCAGCCGGCAAAAGTTTGGAAGAACAGGCATTAGAAGCTTTTCATCAGCTTTCAGCGCATTTCAATCTTCCAAAATATCCTGAAGATATTTCAGAGCAGGATTATGAACGGTTTGATGAGATGGGCGTAGATGATCCGCGATCGGTTTTTCAGGAAGCAACAATTTTCAATTATTTAGAACCGGAGGAAGATCCAAGAGGGATTGTAATGGTTGCGTTATATAATGTAAAAAATGGAATATTTAGCGATGTAAATAAATGTGCAGAAAAGCACTTCGGATCAGTGCCGAAAGAATATATGTTTTGCTATGTAGGAGATGGATTTGCCGGAAAACTTCATTTTCTTAAAACAGGCGAATCTTGGTTTAACATACCTGGCGTTAAGTCTGCAACCAAAGTGATCAATCACTGAGCACTAAGCACAACAGTACCTTTGCGAAAGCTGGGCGATCAAATATGGCCAAGCGGCTGTAGGAATTCTGGCCAGGCTTCAGTAATTTGACTTTAATTAACCGGGTTTTAGTGGCCATACCAACAACAAAACTTCTTTCCCAACCTTCGCCAGGTACGAAAACTAACGCAGGTGTATGGAAACTTTTCTTTTTTGAATCATATTTAAACAATGAATCACTTAGTATTTCTTTTGGCTATCACTTTATTGAATTCATTCGGGCAAACCCATCCGGTTGAGATTCAAAAACATACGCAGGATTCAATTGTTTATGTTCAGAAATCTATTGAGTTCATTAAAAAAGTAAAGGGTAAAGAGCTTGCTGATTCCAGGTTTATATTGGTTGACAAACCATTTGCATTTAATTATTTCAATTGTTTGGAAAAACTGTTAGCTGATTCCATCACTTTTTCAAGTGCTGAGCTAGACCTGATCCGGCAAAAAAAATATCCATCAGTTACACGTTGGAGTGGGTCATTATTCCCTGCTATTACATTAATTAGCGGCGATACAATAGATTCCATATTTAAAAAGAAAACCGATGGCTGGAATTATTTCTATAAGAATATCGGGGGAGGCTTCGGCCGTTTCTCCATGCCTATCTTTCTCAGAAATGATACCTATTGCATTTTCTATGCTGATAAGAGTTGTGGATGGCTTTGTGGTGAAGGGCAACTGGTCTTATACAAAATGAATAATGGTAAATGGGAAGAAATACGCAGCTACTGTAGCTGGATCAGTTAAAACCTGTGGCTAACACCGGCTTCGGGTGTTTTTGTCTTCTCCACAGGGTCTTTCACAGAGGGGCCTGCGGTTCACAAAAAACCTCCCGCCAGGGAACTCTTCACTTTGTAGCATCCAGCCATCATTGAACAATTAGTGTTGAACAAAAAATGTAACAGGGCTGATGCTCAAAGGATCGGTGGTGCTACACAAAGCGTACCCGACGGGGGCCTTTTCTGCAAAGAGAAGTTCCATCGTGGGTACTACGCTTCCGGCGGTGGTTACTGCTTCATTTCAATATCAATAATTTTTCTTCCGTTACTTCCTAAGTAATGCAGTAATAGTTTTTCATAAACTTTGTAACCATCGTCTACATTGGTAAAAATAATCAACCCTTGTTTTGTTGCAGGAAGAAGAAAAACAATTGTTTGGCATCCTTTGTCAGAACCACCGTGCGATAAAGCATATTCCCCATTTCCCAGGTCATAGATCTCGAATCCGAGCCCGAAATATTTGTTTTTTTTGGTAGCCACCTGGTGTGTTACCATATCAGTAAAGACTTTTTCTGACAAACCGTTGCCATTCAGTACGCTTGCCAGGAAAATGCCATAATCTTCAACCGTAGTTAACAAATCGTCGGCGGCATTGGCTGTTTTGTTTTTAATAGTTGTATAGGGCACTCCCTCGGGATTGTAACCGGCTGCAAACCTTGTACTGTCTGTTTTGTTATCCCAGAAATATTTCGTGTCTTTCATCTTCAGGGGTTCAAAAATCAATTCAGCTGCCAGTTGGTTCAGTGGTTTTCTGAATTTATTTTCCAATGCCTTTCGTAAGTACTCAAATCCCTCTCCCGAATATTGGTATTTTGTTCCCGGTGCAAATTCAAAATGTAGTTTTCCATCCGGGTTATTTCCGCGCCAATTGGTAAAACCTGTTTGGTGGGTTAAAATATGCCTTGTTGTTAATTTTTTTACATTTTCATCTTTTGAAACATCGGGGTCTATCCAGTATTTATAAATGGGTTCATCCAAATTCCACCTGCCCAGGCTTACCAGTTGTAAAGTTAGCATGGCAGTTATGGGTTTGGTAAGTGAGGCTACATTAAACAGGGTGTTATAGGGTGCAGCAACAGCCTTTTGCAGTTCGCCATACACTTTTACCTGGTTCAACCTGCCGTCTTTGATCAGGCCTATGCCCAAAGTAGGGACCTTGTTTTGCCGCAACCAGTTTCCCATTTCTGCATCGTTGGTAAATAGGGATGTGTGGGCAACAGCAGGTTGCTTTTCCTGGTGCTCATAACTTAATACTTTGCTAAGTTTCCATTCGTTGTTTTCCAACAGCCAGAGGTGTGTAAACCTGGCCGAACTTCCCATTTTTTCAGGTTTGTTGGGTTGTTTTTCGAAGAACTGATGCATCCCCTGCTGAATTACTCCGTACAGGGTTCCATTGTTGTACAGGGCAAAAATTTCGGTTGTTTCGGGCAAGAGTTCCCTTCTTGCCTGAAAATCAGCCGGGCTTTTGCAGAGCCCGTTTCGTAGATCATTCAGAAATTTAGTTCTATCAGCATAGCCCCCCTGGTCGTGAAAGAATTCCAATTTGTCACTTACCAGGGCCTCAAACTGTGCGATGTTGCAGGTGTTGAACCCTACATTAAAAAGCAGGCTGTCTTTAGAAAGGATGGTTCTGTATAGCTTACTGTCTTTTGAAATCTGGGCCTGGCTGGTAAGGCTTACGGTTAGCATAAAAAGGGCACACAAGAATTGTTTTTTTGGCATAACTGTGATTTTTGCCAAAGTTGATAACTGCGCTCAGAACACAAAAAAATCAACCCCGCCAATAACCTGACAATAGGCCGACAGCTTTATATCATATTGAAATCCAATTTATAGTATAGTTTATTTTTTTTATCTATCTCAACCGCGTTCCTGAGAACGATGTACACATTGGATGCGGCCAACAGGAGCATGAGTACCGGGGTAAAACCACTGCCCAACTTCATAAACACACCCAATAAGAACAACAGGGGTGCTACAATGGTCCACATGATTTGTACAGAAACTATTTGCCTGGTGATAGGGTTCTTCTGTTTGGTAGTATACATTAGTATGAGTGGCAGCAGAATATTCAAGGGCGGGAGTATAACGAAGGGTATTGACGATAGATTGATTACCCTGATTAATGCGTAGTTAAATAAGACCGGGTTTTCATGTTGTGTTGTTGGGGAGGGCGCTTCCTTATTGTCGATGCCAGGTTGTTTTTTCAGTAAGCTGATTTCCGGAACGCCCAGTTTTGCTGATAATATTCTAAGTGTGTATCCTTTGGGGTTTTTCCCGGCTTCAATTCGCTGAATGGTTCTTACGGATAGGCCGGATCTTTCTGATAGTTCCTCCTGTGTCAGGTTCTGTTGCTCTCTGATATCTTTTAGCTTGGACATACTTGCTATTTGGCAGTAAATATCTATCGTTTACCTTAGATACGGAGCCTGGCGTGTAAAATTCGGGCCTGTTGCCTCGTTCCATTTCCGGGTAACCTGATCCGGCACTTCCATTTTCCTTCTCCGCAGGGTATGCCGCAGAAGCCGGATGGTTATCCATGGGTTAGCGGTGGTTTATCAAAGCGTGGTAATCAGCTTACTGATGGCTTGTTTCCGGCCTTTGGAACAAAATGCATTTGTTGTTGTAAGGGAACCGGTTTGGGGAGTTTGGAGTCTGGAGTCTGGAGTTAATATGTGTTACAGGTAAACTGCGAAGAAGTGGGTGCAAGGTAGCTCTGGCTGTGGATGCGGCAGTGTATGGGGTACGATGATTTATTATAAACGGAACTCCCTGCGTTTTCCAAAAGGCTTTCACTGGGGGCTCTTTGCCTGGTAGTACCCAACGATCATTGAGCAGTTTGTTTGGCAAAAAAATATAATGCGGTTGATTCTCAAGGGATTGGTAAGGCTAAACGAAAGTGCCTGCCGGGAAAGTCTTTGGGGAAGGGTAAAAGCACAAGACCTTTCGATGACCTATACTATATTTTCCCTATATTCAGTATGCGATAGTTGGATACGAAAAGACAAACTAAATAGTTGTATTGCTGCAATAGATGAGCGCGTACAACTAAGTTGGGCGTAGTTCTAAAAAAATACTATAGTAGATGCAATATCTAAATTTTACAATTGAAAATTTCAAGGGAATTCAAAAGCTAATATTTAATTTGGATAACAGAGCACCTGCATCCAAAATATTTACTTTAGTAGGTTTAAATGAAAGTGGAAAAACAACAATTCTAGAGGCATTAGGCTTTTTCTATGACAATTTGAAAGACGAAAAAGAACTAACAATTACTAAATCCATCGTTGACGATGTACACGAGCTAATCCCTAAA